>CAVZSK010000043.1:0-72584 GCA_963777875.1 uncultured delta proteobacterium
CCGAACCAGCGAGCGCGGCGGCTCGCGCCAAAGTGCTGCTTCTCCGCGACGATGCTCGCCGACGGCTCCTGAAACGTCCCGGTCGGCTTCGGGCCGGAGAGGAAGTCGATGTCGACGCGGCCGACTCGCCGGCGCCGAGCTCGACGTAGCAGGAGCCCCGACCGTCGTAGCCGTCCGGCGCCTCGTCACTTCGGCGGCGAGCAACGATCGACGCGGCCGCGACACGTGCCGCTCCTTCCGAGAACACGCCGGCTTTCGGCACTCCGACCGTCGCGACGTCTCCGACCGCATAGACGTCGGGGAACCGGGTCTCGAGCGTGCGCGAATCAACCGGGATGTAGCCGTTCTCGGCCATCCCGCTCGCGAGCACGACGTCCGGCGACGGTCTCGGAACGCCGAGGAAGAGGTCGTACGGAACCTCCGTGCTGTCCTCCATGACCGCGACCCCGCGCGTCCCGTCGAGCGAGGCGACGCGACAGGGCCCGGCGACGAACTCGATGTCCCGCTCGGCGAACGCTTGGAGCAGTGCCGCCGAGGTGTCCGGCGAGGGTGGGACGGGGGCGGAGAAGGGCATGACGAGCGAGATCTCGCAGGCGCCGCGCACACCGTGCCTGTGCAGGTAGTCGTGCAGAAGCCGGACATGCGGCCTCCGCTCGGCGCGGGCGGGCACTTGAACGGGGTGCCGCAGACGCCGATGACGGCGCGCCCACTCGTGAAGGTCGGCAGCACGTCTCGTAGCCGCTCCGCTCCTGCGAGGGAGTAGAACTCGTTGCCCGCCTCCACGAGACCGCGTGTCGCGTTGAAGTCGTAGTCGGCGCCGAGCGCGACGACGAGCGCATCGGCCTCGTGAACGGCGGCATCGGTCGTCACGCGCCGCGCCTCCGGGTCGATAGCCGTGACCGTTTCGCGAACGAACTGCACGCCCGGCTTGGCAACGCTCGAGTAGGGCAACCGCACGGCGTCGGGCGCGGTACGCCCGAACATGACATAGCTGCGGCGCCTGCCGAAGACGAACGAGTCGCTCGCATCGATCAGCGTGACACCGGCTTCTTCGCCGAGCTCGTCGGAGAGGACGGTCGCGAGCTCGAGCCCGCCAAACCCCGCGCCGAGAACGACGATCCCACCCACGCCGCGAGCCTCTTGTAGCGTACGCGACGTGCCCGAGGCGGACCTCGAGGACCCACCGGACCACAGTGAGCGCATTTCGTTCCGCAAGGGGGAAGGGCGCCTCCGCTTCAGGCTCTCCCGTCCCGCAGTGATACGACGTCCTCGACTACGCGCCGCGGGCTTCCAGACACCCACCGCAAAGGCGTCGAGCTTCCTGCCGAAGAAGCTCACGTTTCGCAGTCGCCACTTTGGCGACGGGTTGAAACAGGAGATCTGATCCTCCTCGAGCCGCGAGTACCGCGTCCTCTGACGTGATCCTTCTCGAAGAGGAGCAGCCCCCGCCGAGATACCCTCGTAAGGGCCCGGTCGGCCTTCACCCTGAGCCGGGCATACGAACTGTCAGGAGCAGGAGGCGTTCGCCATGAGTGTGGCGTCTCCCCGGGAGGGGCCTGAGATGCTCCCAGCTTCTCCCGTTGACGGAGTCCGTCGGCGGTGGCTGCGGCGCTGTGCAGGAGCAACGGCCAGGGTCCGTGGGAGGCGTGGGTCGAACTTGAGCATGTCAACCGTATCCATGCCGGCGTATGAGCCGTGCATCCTGTCTATACGCCTCCGCCGTCCAGACAGCGGCAAGCAGGTGGCTCTCGGCGGCCTTTTTCGCCTTACGGTCCTGAAGAACCGAGGTGTGCCGGCGTTGCCGCCGCCACGAGGCCTGCAAAGGCAACGACGACGAGGACGACCGCCAGGACGCTCTGTTCATCGCCTGCCGCCAAACGCGGCATGTCTGCCTCTCATCGGCAGCGCGCGCGACTGCCTTGAAGTTCCACTTCGGCCGGAGACATTGGGTCTACCGTGCGACACTCGTCGACGCCCTGAGCGCGGAGTCACTCAATCGAGTGATTATCACTCGGAAGGGATGGCCAACTTTTTCCAGGGTTCGGAAAATCAGTTCTTTCTCCAAATCCATCAGGGAGGGTTCATGATCGTCGCAGCGCTGAGTTTGGTCAGTTTGGCTTCGTTTGGTCTGCAATGGCTCGGATCGGTTCTCCACGGCCAAGGTCTTTCCTGTAAGAAAAGATTACCGCCCGCTCCATGACGTTTTCCAGTTCCCGGATATTGCCGGGCCAGTTGTATTCCTTGAGCAAGTGCAAAGCGCCAGCGTCGATCTCCTGTATGCTGCGCTTATTTTTTCTGGCGTAATGGTCGAAAAAAAAGTAGGCCAGGATGGGTATGTCTTCCAGACGCAATCTCAGCGGGGGCAAAGTTAGAGTTACCACATTGAGCCGGTAGAAGAGATCCTCCCGGAATCTTCCCTCTTTGACTTCCTCGGTCAGGGATCGGTTGGTTGCCGCGATGATCCGGACGTCAACTTTTTGCGTCCGGTTGCTGCCCAGGGGCTCAAATTCTTTAAACTGCAGAACCCGTAAAATTTTTGCCTGGATGGGGATTGGGAGTTCCCCAACTTCGTCTAAAAAGACCGTACCGCCGTGGGCTAAAGCAAAACGCCCGATCTTGCGGTTGGCCGCCCCGGTAAAGGCGCCTCGTTCATGGCCGAAGAGCTCGCTTTCTAGAAGGGTTTCAGGAATGGCCGCGCAGTTGACCACCACAAAAGGACCCTCACGACGCGGGCTGTTGCGGTGAATGGCCCGGGCAATCAGCTCCTTGCCGGTGCCGGTTTCCCCCAGCAGCAGTACCGTAGCATCGGTGGGGGCAGCCAAATCCAGCAGCTCAAAAATATCACGCATACGGGGTGACTCCCCGATGATGCCGGTTCGATCAAATACCAACCACTGCCTCCGTTCCGGTCAGTTTCTCCAGGCCATGACTGACCCCGTGGCAACGACAGGCGGTGCTTATCAAAAACTTGCCGCCTAAACTGATTACCTGATGCCGAAGCTGCCATAAGTCCGCCGGACGATAGCCTCCCACTCCGGGAGCCAACTGCCGGCTGCGGATAACCAGGGAAGTATAATCCTGTAAAGCTATATTTTCAAGATATTCGTACAGGTTACAAGCTCTTTGATCGCCCGTTAAATAACACTTCTCTGCCGGTTCCGGGCAATCATCCGGACATTTCACCATACTGAGACTGAGGTATACTTCGCCCTCAGCTCCCCGATGGACGTATGGCAAATCCTGTCCCACCGCCAACGGTACCGGTATCTGGCGCCAGGCTTCATCGTCTGGACGCTGTCGCCACAGCCAGTCAAAGGCTACGTGCCTGGGAATGGCCGGTATAATCCAATCCGGCCATCTCTCTGCTTCCAGAGAATCTACCAGAAAAACTGCTGCCGTTGCCTGCACCGTTTGGATTGCCGGATTTTTCGGAATTAAACCAAGCTTCTGCGGGTCGTGGTCTACCAAACAAAAATCAGACCCCGGTTCCCTCTCTCCCAGGCGTTGCCACGCCAAACGCCCGAAACGTCCTGCCCCTAAAATAAGATAACTGGCCACCAGTGCTATTCTTGTCGGGGAAAAACCCCAATAACCGTTGGTAAAATTGAGGCTTCGCGGTCAAAGAGTTCCCGGGCGCTTTGTTCTAAATACGAGGGGGAGGATAAATTAAAATCCGGAGTATTGATTAAAATCTGGGCTTTCGAACCGCCGTCAAGATTAAGGGCCATATCGATGTCCAGAGAACTGCTTTTTAAAAATTTTGCCAGCTCATACAGGGTAAAATAATCCCCGGCGCTGTGGCAGACCAGAATATTGCCCTTGCGGTCCGTGCAAATGACCGTCCGCTGGGCTTGAAGATCGGTTTTTTTTACTCGAATGCGTCCCCGGGAATCCAAGAGCAGCGGAAATGACATCAGACCCTGAGTCCAGGGAAGCTTCTTAATGTCTATTGGCGCAGCCGTCAGATCCAAAATGGTGGCCCGGGGCAGATCAGGGGAAACACCTCGGGGTTCGGCGACGAACATACCTCGCATGGCCGAATTTTTCAAAGGCCCATAGGTCTTTTCGTCAATCAGCACTAAACCACAGGGTTGACCCTGGCTGGTAAAATAACTACCATTAAAAAGTATTGTGGCATTGGAACATTCCAGCCATTCAGAAATTTTCCGGGGGGCGCCGTGGAATAACCGGAATGAATTTAAGTTTGGATCTATCCGCACCACTGCCAAAGATTCAACAATTTCGTTGTTTTCTAAAACTTCTAGGCGGGTAAAACTGAGACCTTTACCGATGGTCTGCCAGGTATAATCCAGATACTTAAATTCCTGCCCCGCTGCCGCAGTACCGATGACCAGAAGCAGCAGCACGAAAAGAAAGCGGCTTAACACTGCCTATCCTTGCGAAGTCAATAAATTTTATTTATCTTATCACAGCAACTAACGTTCGTCTATAGGACTCATGCGTATGTCTGTTATCCACCTGGCCGATGCCCATACTCATTTAGATATGCCTGAATATGCTGCTGATCAGGGCCAAATTATCGAGCAGGCCAGGCAGGCGGGCGTCGGCCTTATCATAAATGTCGGCATCAGCCTGGAAAATTCCCGTCAGGTGATCGCCACCGCCCGAAAATATCCCTGGATTTTTGCCACCGTGGGCGTCCATCCCCATGGCGCTGCCGGGGTCAACGAAAAAATCTTGGCTGCCATCGCTGACCTTCTCCGAGACCCTGGAGTCGTGGCCCTGGGAGAGATCGGCCTGGATTTTTATCGCCACCGCTCCCCGGCCGATGTCCAGGAAACGGTTTTTCGCCGTTTTCTGGACCTGGCTGTCAGCCAACAAAAACCAGTGATCATCCACACCCGGGACGCCACCGAGACTACTTTGGCTATCCTGCGGGAATACCGGCAAAAAATCCATGGCGGGGTGATGCACTGTTTCAGCGGCACCTATGAGGAGGCCAAGGCTTTTCTGGAGCTTGGTCTGGACATCTCTTTTTCCGGCGTCCTCACCTATCCCAATGCCAAACCTTTGCATGATGCAGCCCGCCGACTGCCCCTGGAGCGTCTCCTTATTGAGACGGACGCCCCGTATCTAAGTCCCCAACCCCGGCGGGGCAAACGCAATGAGCCGGGATACGTCCGGTTTACGGCCCAGACCCTGGCAGAGCTGCAGAACCTGCCCCTGGAAACCATTGCGGCCCAAACCTGGACCAACACCTGCCGACTATTTGGCATCAACCCGGATCTGCTCTAAATATGTTGCTAAAAAATTTTATTAGGTTTGCATAATTAAAAAAAGAGTTTTTAGTATTTTACTAAACAAACCAGAAAGTTCCAATGTCATCAACCATTATCGACCAGTACCACCAACTCATGGCCGCCATCGCCGCTGCCGCCAGGCGCATTGGCCGCGCCCCGGAAACTGTCAGGTTAGTGGGCGCCAGCAAAACCGTGCCGGTGGACCGTGTCCGCCAGGCCGTGGCTGCCGGACTCACCATACTGGGGGAGAATTACTTGCAGGAAGCCCGGGAAAAAATTGCTGCCCTTGACCTGCCGGTAAGTTGGCATTTTATCGGCCACCTGCAGAGCAACAAGGCCATGGCCGCGGTCAAACTCTTTGATCTGATCCATTCCGTGGACCGCCTTTCCCTGGCCCAGGCTCTGAATAGTGCCGCCGCCAAACTTAACCGGGTTCAGGATATCCTTCTGGAAGTCAATCTCGCCCAGGAAGTAACTAAATCCGGAGTTAAACCCGAAAACCTGGAAAATCTGCTGCGAACCTGTGCCGCCTTACCACATCTGCGGGTTCGGGGCCTCATGACCATGCCCCCCTGGTTCTCCGACCCCGAAAAGGTCAGGCCCTATTTTCAAGCCTTGCGACGTGCCCGGGACCACCTGCAGTCCCTCAAGGTGCCCGGCGTTGACTTACCTGAACTGTCCATGGGCATGTCCGGTGATTTCCAGGTTGCCA
Source organism: uncultured delta proteobacterium (assembly GCA_963777875.1). Lineage (GTDB taxonomy): Bacteria > Desulfobacterota > Desulfobaccia > Desulfobaccales > Desulfobaccaceae > Desulfobacca. The sequence continues at coordinate 5,974 of CAVZSK010000043.1, forward strand.
TTGCCGAAGGCGCCACCCTGGTCCGGATCGGCACAGCTCTTTTTGGGGCTCGGCCTCATTGACATCCACTGACGGCGGTATTAAAGTTGGTTATAATTACATTGTGGGACGCCTAAACGCGCCCTCAAGTTAACATTTTCTAAGGAGAAACCATGAATTTTAAACAAAAAGTAGTGGGCATTCTGATGATCTTTTTCCTGGTCGGCGGCTTGGCCGCACTTCCGGCCCAGGCCGGGGTCACGGAAGGCAATAGTGGCAAAGGTGGGCAGCCCATTGATGTTAAGCAATTTGTCAAACCCGGCCAGACCACCATTATCGATTTTTACAGCACTGCTTGCGCCCCCTGTATGAAGCTGGCCCCCATGCTTTCAACTATGGCAGCCAAACGCCCCAAGACGCAAGTGGTTAAATTGAATATCGATCGGCCCAACGCCCAGGGTATCGACTTTGATTCGCCTCTGGCGAAACAATATAACCTGACCGGCATCCCTCATTTGATGGTTTTTGACGAAAATGGCCAGCTCAAGGCTCAAGGCCAGCAGGCCCTGAACATGGTCCTGGAATGGTGCAAGTAGCCTGAAAGCTTTTTAAAAAGGCGGATTGTCTGCCGCCGGCTTATGGTTTTGAGGGAGGAGGCCTGAAACGATACATTATCAGCCTTCTCCCTTAACCATTTTATGCAATTACCTTAAATTGCTGATAAAATAATTTTATTGTCATTCTGAGCGCCGCGAAGAATCTTGATTCTTCCCTCCCTTCAGAACCAGCTCAGGCCGGACACCAGAAACAGCGCCGGAAATAGTCACTTAACCGCTGTTCACTTTCCTTAGTTCCTTGAACATGGCCAACGGAGAACTTTTAGCCCCTAAAAGTCAGGTCGGAGACCGGAAACCGGAAACCGGAAACCTCATCGGTTTCACCACCACCATCCCGGTGGAAGTCATCCTGGCCGCAGGCCTGACGCCGGTGGATATCAACAATATTTTCATCTCCTCTCCGGATGCCTACCAGAGAGTGAGCGCCGCCGAAGACGAGGGGTGGCCCCGCACCGTCTGTGCCTGGATCAAAGGCATCTACACCACCCTGCAACTCTCCCCTGACATCCAGGCGGTGGTGGTGGTCACCCAGGGTGACTGTTCCAACACCCATGCCCTGATGGAACTGCTGGAGGCCGAAGGGCGGCCCATCATTCCCTTTCAATTTCCCTTTCCCCGACGCCGAGACCTGCTCCAGGCCCAGATCGAGCACCTCATGGCAGCCTGCGGCACCGATTGGCCGGCAGTGACCAAAACCTGGCAGGCTTTGGGGCCGGTGCGGGCCCAATTGGCCGAACTGGACCGCCTAACCTGGGAGACCGGGCAGGTTTCCGGCTCGGAAAACTTTCAGTTTCTTATTGCCAGTTCCGATTTCAATGGCCAACCCGAAACCTTTGCCTCGGAATTGCATGATCTTCTGGCTGCCGCCAGGCGTCGCCCGGCCCGCCGGGGGGAAGTGCGCCTGGGTCTTATTGGCATTCCACCCATCTTTGCCGATCTCTTCGAATACCTGGAGGAGTTGAGGGCTGACGTAGTCTTCCACGAAATTCCCCGCCAGTTCAGCATGCCCTACCAGTGCCGGGATTTGACCGAGCAATATCTACGGTATACTTACCCCTACGACATTTTTACCCGGATCGCCGATATTGCCGAGGCCGTGGTCCAGCGCCGTCTGGACGGTCTGATCCACTATACCCAGAGCTTCTGTTTTCGCCAGATCCAGGACCGTCTCTTGCGCCAGCACCTCAATTTGCCCATACTCACTATCGAGGGAGACCGGCCCACTCCCCTGGATCACCGCACCCGCCTGCGGCTGGAGGCCTTCGTCGATGTCCTTAGGCGTTGATCTTGATACCGCTCCCCTCGTTATGGGGCTGGACTTCGGCAGCCGTTTCGTCAAACTTGCCTATACGACGGATTTTCAGCGTTTCGGATATAAAAAGCTGGACACCCTTATCTTTTACCGGGACTTATTTCCACAAGACTCCGGAAAGGGTGGAATTTGACTGGCATCGGCTGGGATTGAGGCCGCCGGCACGGCTGGTGGTCACCGGTTACGGCAAGCACCTGTTTAAAGATATGCTTCCCACCATCACCGAGATCCGGGCGCATTTTCTGGGGGCCCGCTTCCAGACTGGGCTGGAGCATTTCATCCTTCTGGAAATCGGCGGCCAGGACACCAAGGCACTGTATGTTAAAGAGGGCCGGGTCTTTGATTTTCTCACCAACGATAAGTGCGCTGCCGGCACCGGCCGGTATTTGGAAAATATGGCCAGGTTTCTGAAAATGCCCTGGCGCCAGTTCACCGCCTGCAGCCGGGATCCGGTTCCCATCTCCAATACCTGCGCCATCTTCGGGGAGACCGAACTCATCAGCCACCTCTTGGACGGCGCCCCGGTGGCCCAAATCGCCGCCGGCGTCAACGACTCCGTGGCCCGGCGGGCCCTGCAAATGATCAAACGCTTCCCCTGCCGCACCTTGGTTTTTGTGGGGGGCGTAGCCCGGAACCGGGCCGTGGTGGAGAGTCTACGCCGCTCTGGCCGGTATGACGTACTTGTCCCCCCCGAACCCCAGTTCAATGGTGCCATCGGCTGCTGCCTGGAGGGCAGGGAGGAGGGAAAAGGGAAGCGGGAGGAGAGCTAGGTGAATTAGAGGGCGAAGAGAGAAAGAGAGTCGCTAACTCCCCAAAACCGGAAGATTCCTTCTCCAGTTAAGGAAAAATTCAGACTGCCGATATAACTAGGAGACCGAGTCTTACGGAGAATGGTGACAATGCTGGAAATTTTCAGCTCTCAAGCTGATTACCAGGCTTTTCTGGTCGGCTTAGGTTTTTTATTTTTGTTTTTAATCTGCACTTCTTTGGCGCAGGTTCGGCATTCCTCTCCGGTCTTTTTCTGGTTAGCACTTTTTGGCCTTTCCCAGTGGGGGTGTCAGTGGCTCGCCATGTTGACCCCGGCTTGGGGAAACCCAGTTCTCCAGGATTTCATCACAACCATTCTCATACTAGTGGCCCTGTCATTCCTGGGAGCGGGCGGGTTGTCGATTGTCCTGCCGTCAGTGGGCCGAAGGTTGGCCATTAGTATTCTCATGTTGATTCTAATCGTCCCCTGGTTGGTTGGTCTATTAGGGTTGTCCAACTTTTTCGGCGCCGTCGTCATTTTTGTAGGTCTAGGATGTAGTCTCCTGGCAGGATGGGCCTTACTGATTTTAGCCCGGGGGAAGCATGTCCATTTTCCTGAGTTTGGGCGCCGTGGCCTTGATGGGATACGGACTGACCCTAACGCTGACTCTTCCTACTGACCAATTCGCTCTCATCCAAGCAATCCATGAACTCGGCCGGCCAGTTCTCGACCTGATTCCCCTTTCTGTCTTCCAGGTTGTATTCAGTTTCCTCACGACCATTTCAATGTGGTTCTTTTATCAAAATGAGGTTTGGTGCCAGCCTGCCAGGGAAAATCTGGCCGGAGTCGAGCCTCTCATGTACTCCAGCTATTTTATCCTGGCCACTTGTTTCATTTTGGTAATTGGAGGAGTTTCAACCGGCATGTTCGGGCGGAATCTGGAGGCGGATATGCGGGTGGAATTGGCCTCCCGAGCTCGAATCATGGCTGCCGCACTCCCCCCGGAGTCGATAAAGCAATTAACCGGCAGCGAAGCTGATGTGGGCGAAGCCAATTATGAAAAACTAAAGCGTCTGTTGATGGCGATTCGCAACGCCAGTAAAGATTGTCGCTTTATCTACCTCTTTGGTTTTCACCATCGAGACGTCATCTTCCTGGTGGACAGCGAGCCGATGGATTCCCCCGATTATTCACCCCCCGGCCAGATCTATCAGGAAGCCAGCCTCACCCTAAAATCCATGGCCGAGGCGCCCAGGGCCTTTGTGGAAGGTCCGGAATCAGACCGCTGGGGGACCTGGATTACGGCCTTCGACGTCATTAAAGATTCGTCCAGCGGTACAGTCCTGGCTCTACTAGGTCTGGACATCGATGCCAGGGAGTGGCAAAGAAAGATAGCTCTCCATAAATTATTACCCATCAGCATCACTTTACTTATGATCATGCTCCTGACCGGATTTTATCTCTCCCAACAAAAATTATTGGACTCAGCGCAGCATGTGGCAGAGTCCGAAGAACGCTACCGCAGTTTAGTGGAAGGGACCCCCAATGGAGTCTGCCTTTTCGATCGGGAAGGACGCTTTCTGGCCATCAATCGCAACGGCTTGGTCATGCTGGGAGCCCAGGAGAGGGAGATTTTAGGGAAACCGTTTCAGGACTACTGGACTCGGGATCAGCAGTCCCGGGTGACCGAAGCCTTTGATCAGGTCAGTATTGGCAGGTTAACCACTTTTGAGGGGGAGATTCTTCCGCCCCAGGGCATGTCCCGCCTCTGGCATGTGGTTTTGAACCCCATAAAAGGTAAGAATGATTCGTTGCTCGGGTGTGTGGGCATCTTTGCCGATGTTACGGAACAGAGGCAAGCGGAAGAGGAATTGCGCACCTCCCGGGCCCTGCTACAGAGTCTGTTGGATTCCATCCCTGACCTCCTGGTGGTGATTGATCGGGACTATCGGATCGTTTACAGCAACGATCAAGGTCGGGGTTTTATCCAGGCCCCTGAAGAATCAGCCTCCCCGACGTGTTATCAAAGCTTTGGCTCACAGGATGCACCCTGTCCAGATTGCCCCGCTCAGATAGTCTTCACCACCGGGCGGACTGTGGAGCAGGAGAAGATCAACCCGGATGATGGCAGGACCACCGAAGTCCGGGCTTTTCCCATCTTCTCGGCCACCGGCCGGGTAACCATGGTCATTGAACACGTCCGCGATATTACGGAACGCAAGCTCGCGGAAGAGGCCCTGCGGACCCGACAGGCCAAGCTGGACGGTATTTTCCGGGCGGCGCCCGTGGGCATCGGCCTGGTGGTTAACCGGGTGTTCAAAGAGGTCAATGATCAGGTCTGCCTCATGACAGGTTACTCCAGGGAGGCATTATTGGGCCAAAGCTCCCGCCTCCTCTATCCCTCCCAAGAAGAATACGAGTTGGTGGGCCGGGAAAAGTATCGCCAGATTGCCGAGCAGGGTAAAGGTACCGTTGAGACCCGTTGGCAACACCGGGACGGTACGGTCATTGACGTTATGCTCAGCTCCGCCCCACTTTTCGATGTGGATCAACCCCAGGAAATACTGTTTACCGCCATGGATATCACCGAAAGGAAGAAATTGGAGGCGGCCCGTAATAAAATTGACAAAATGGAATCTCTGGGAATCATGGCCGGAGGCATTGCCCACGATTTTAACAATGTCCTTATGGCCATCCTGGGCAACATCAGCCTGGTGGGCCTGGCCTCAACCGCCGCCGAGATCCAGGAACGGCTGGGAGATGCCGAACAGGGCTGCCGCCAGGCTATGCTTCTGGCCAAACAACTCCTGACCTTCGCCAAAGGCGGAGCCCCGGTAAAAAAACCCAACGACTTGAAACTGATCGTTCAAGAGGCCGCCAGACTGGCCTTGAGCGGCTCCAAATCAAAAACTATCTATTCCTTCCCGGATGACCTCTGGCATGTCGATGTTGACTGCGGGCAGATGCATCAGGTTTTCACCAATCTGCTCATTAATGCTGACCAGGCCATGCCCTCGGGAGGTCAAATACATCTCAAGGCGGAAAACCGCATCATCAGGAAAACGGCTTCGCCAAGCTTATTCCCGGGAAACTATGTTCTGGTGACCATTACGGACCAGGGAGTGGGAATTGCCCCGGAACAACTGGATAAAATTTTTGACCCGTACTATTCCACCAAGCAGAAAGGCAGCGGTTTAGGGTTGGCAACGGTCTATTCCATTGTTAAACAGCACGGCGGCCTCACTGCCAGTGAATCTAAACTGGGGCAGGGCGCCACCTTTTACCTGTATCTGCCAGCCCTGGGACACTCGGAGAAGGTTGAGAGGTCAGAGGGAAAGGGTATTCATGTGGGACATGGTCGGATTCTGGTGCTGGAAGACGACGCCACGGTGCGGGCCGTCATGGGAAGAATGCTGGCCAAACTGGGGTATGAGTCCGTCTTCGCCCAGGAGGGCCAGGAGGCCCTGGTGCTGTATACAGAAGCCCGCCGCGCCCAACAACCCTTTGACCTGGTGATTTTGGACCTTACTATTCCAGGGGGGATGGGAGGCCTGGAAACACTCCAAAATTTGCTGGCCCAGGATCCCCAGACAAAAGCCATCGTTTCCAGCGGCTACGCCGACGACCCGGTTCTGGCCAATTTCCAGGACTTCGGGTTTCGCGGGGTAATTGCCAAACCTTACCGCATCGCTGAACTCAGCGAGGTTCTCCATACGGTGATGGTCTAAAGAGATCCCGCTTAGCCATAGCGGTGGTGATTCTCGGCTTTGAAGCTTTTTTGGGTGGGCAGTCAAGGGCAGGGAAAGGGGGTAAGGAAGAAAGAATAAAAAAGGGCGAGCGTCCATGCCCACCCAAGCTGTCTGATCTCTGGATTACGTTAGGTTCGTTCCCCCCGACAAGGGTAGCTTTCGGCAATTTCTGCCGGTTGATTGATGGTAAACACGTTGGGATCAGCCGGCCCGCTGCCAATCTCGGACAGCTTGGTCCGAGCATCCAGCCGCCTCAGCCCACTTCCGGAGTGCCGCTCCGGCACGTCAAGCTCCACTGCCTCGATATCCGCCAGGACGTCGGTGGCGCAGACCTCGCAGATGCCATGGGTTATGATCTGATCCGTACCGGACCTGGCCCCCACCCCGGCATCCATACTCCTTGTTACACCAGGAGCATACTCTTTTCATACCTTCTTCCTCTCCCCCCCACATTGGCCTAAAAAGGTCCTTTTTTACTTGCATACGTGAGGTGGGCCTCCATGCCCGCTCAAGAAAAAAGGTAGCTGGGACCTGATTGCCGGCACTATTTTCCCCTCTTCCCGAGTTCCTCTTGGAAATTTTCCAGCTTGGCTATCTCTAACTATCTTTATCTTTTAGAAAGTTAGCAAATACTTGTCTGCAACTGGCAGAATGTAGGAATAAATTAATAATAAAACAGGATCGTTAGATAAGAATATTTTATTGGAAAGGAGAATATAATAAAAATATTAAATAATAAAATGGTATAAAAATACCATTTCGTCAAACTTTTATCACACCGAGCCCCATGGTGCAGGGTTCCCTCGGTAACCGGGATGATGGAGGGGATCAAGCTGGCATCTGTCGATTCCTCCAATATTCTGATATGATATCCTCTAATCTAGTCGCGTCTGGTCCAACTATCTCAACGGGTCCAACCTCTGCCCACGGCCGGTGGCGGTATCAAATTTTCGATAAAGTAAACGGCAGATATGCTATCATTGGATACATCCCCTTTGGCAAAAGTTCTATTTTTTCCCTGCTCTACCCTGGGGGGTGAGGGTGAGAAGCAAAAGTATCCTAATCTGAAAATCAGACACTTAACGCAATGAATACCGTTTTAAGCATCGCCGGCTCGGATTCCAGTGCCGGGGCCGGCATCCAACAGGACCTGAAGGTGGCCACTCTGCTTGGGGCCTACGGACTGACGGTCATCACCGCCCTCACGGCCCAGAACACCACCGGGGTCCAGAAAGTGCAGCCGCTGTCACCAGAGATGGTGGCCGCGCAACTGGAAGCAATTTTGTCGGACATCAGGGTCGATGCCGTCAAAGTGGGCATGCTGGCCACTGCCGCGATTGTCAGAGTGGTGGCGGCAGGACTGCGCCAGGCTGCGGTCCCGATAGTGGTGGTTGATCCGGTGCTGGCGGCCAGCGACGGCTCGCCCCTCCTGGAGGAGGCTGGGGTTGAGGCCCTCAAGGAGGAGTTACTGCCCCTGACGACGCTGCTGACCCCGAACCTGGCCGAGGCCGCCCGGCTGACCGGCCGGGAGGTCGATACTGTTGCCGACATGGAGACGGCCGCCCAGGATCTGGTCCGCCTGGGGCCGCAGTACGTGTTGGTAAAAGGCGGGCACCTGACCGGGGCGCCAGTGGACGTGCTCTGTGACGGCCGTAATTGCTACCGTTTGCCGGGGGCGCGGCTGACCGGGGTTCACACCCATGGCACCGGCTGTGCCCTGGCCGCGGCCCTGGCCACAAAATTGGCCCAGGGGTGTTCTCTCCCGGAAGCCGTGCATCAGGCCCGGGAACTGGTGGCCGAGGCCATCCGCTGGGGGCTGGCGTTGGGGCAGGGGAGGGGGCCGGTGAATCCTTTTGCACCTTTTGCCCGGGAGCAGGAGCGCTACCAGGTGCTGCAAAGCCTGGCCGCCGCGGCCCGGCGCCTGCAACAAGGCGGGGTGGAAAACCTCATTCCGGAGGTGCAGAGCAACCTGGGCTACGCCACCGTCTTCCCCAGGGGGCCTCAGGACGTGGCCGCCTTTCCCGGCCGTCTTCTCAGCACCCCCCAGGGGCTGATCATCCCCCGGGAACCGGCCTTCGGGGTTTCCCAACACATTGCCGCGGTTATTCTTACCGTTAGCGAGGTTTTCCCCGAGCAGCGCGCGGCCATGAATATCCGCTATTTTGAGGAGGTGGACAAGGTTGGGACCTCTGTTGCATCTCAAGGTGGCCGGCTTTGACCGCACTCAAGAGCCGCCCGAGGTCAAGGCCCGGGAAGGGGGCACCCTGGCCTGGGGGGTGGCTTCGGTGCTGGAGCCGGGGGAGCCGCCGCCGGACCTGATTTATGACCGGGGGGATTGGGGCAAAGAACCGATGATCCGGGTCCTGGGTACGGACCCGATGAGCGTGGTGGAAAAGGTTTTAGCCATCAACCAGGCCGTGGAGTTGAAAAACAGGGAAAAGTGAAAAGGGAAAAGTGAAAAGTGGAAGGGGAGGGGACAAAAGAGGGAAATAAGGTTAACAGAGGACATGTCATCTAAGGAGGAAAATGTATGAATAATATCAAAAAATTATGGCAGGCGATGGGAGGCTTCAGTTTAGGCCTCATAACCGTTATGGCGCTGGTCGGATTGATGTCGACGCCGGGCTGGGCCAAAGAAAAGCCCGCGGTGGAAAACACTCCGGGAGCGGTGGAAGATCTCAAAGTCCCTTCGGGAACCTTGGATACTATTACCGCCATTATGACCCGGCGCAGCATCCGGGACTATACCAGCCACCCGGTTCCGGAGGACCTGGTCAAACTGCTGGTGGAGGCCGGCATGTGCGCCCCTTCGGCCTTTAACGAACGTTCCACCGAGTTTATCGTCATCAATGACCGGAAAATTCTGGATGAGATTTTCAATTTGAATACCAAGGCCCTGCAGATCAAGAAGGCGACGGTGGCTATTGTCATCTGCGGCAATACGGCCAAGGAGAAGTTCCCCGGCAAGGGCTACTGGCAATTGGACGGCTCCGCAGCCGCTCGAGAACATCCTGCTGGGGGCGCATGCTGTGGGCCTGGGGGCCGTCTGGACCGCGATTTATCCGTATGAGGACCGTATGGCCGCGGTCAAAAAACTGCTGGGACTACCGGAACAGGTGCAGCCTTTGTGCATCATCCCCATAGGCTATCCAGCGGAAAAGAAGTTCCGGGAGAACCGCTTCGAACCGGCCAGATACCACCAGAACAAATGGTAAACCGGAGGTGGGTGCTGCAACCCGGCTAATAATTCAGGCTGCCTAACCGCCAGCCTCTGCTTAGCCCAAAGACACGAGGGTCAGGAACCAGAGCGATGATACCCAGGTTCCAGGCTATGAAGTAAAAACGTAGCTTTTTCAAATTGTCAACTGCTTCGGAATCGTTTTGCAGCCAGGGGGGCGTCCTAAAGACCCAGACCAGGGACAGGCGCTGCATGGCCAGGGTGCTGCCAAACCGGGTGGATTCGGGAGGTTTCCAGAAGAAGCCGCTGGGTTCGCCGTCTTTAATCCAGCTGGGCCGGTATCTGTGGTACTCGATCTGCACCAGCTGGTCAAAATGCCGGAAGGCCCGGATTAAAATGAGCAATAATCCCAGGAAGGTGGCTAAGATATAGCAGGCTCGCAGCATCTGACAACCCGGAGACAAGGTTAACGGCAATGGGGTAGATGGACCAGTATGATTCCTATCGCCCGATTGCTCCGAGAACTTTAGTCTCCGGGATTGACCGGCGCCTCCCTAATAAAAAAACCCTGAAAATCCTGCCTGATCAAAATCCAAAGACGGTCATACCTCATTCAACCAACACCTGGGCCGCCTTGCCTTCCTTAAAAAGCTGGGCTATCTTTTTCATGCGGGCCAGGCGCTCCGGCGCGGCCGGGTGGGAATCCAGGAAATAGGTGCTCTCGAAAACGTTCCGGTCGGCTACGGCTGCCATCCTCTCCCAGATATACACCCCCTGATCCACGTCATAGCCCGCCTGGTAGGCGTACCAGAGGCCGTAGGCGTCGGCCTCCCGCTCGTCCTGGCGGCTGTAGACGCTGATGACCGCTCCTTTCACCCCCCGGCGGACGTCCTCGTTTAGGTCCTGGGAGCGATTAGCGGCCAGCCAGGGTATCAGCCTGAACGGCAGGGCAAGGAGATCGGCGGCTAAACTTGTGACCGGATTACGGCCCTCTTGCCGGACCAGGTGGCCGTGGACCTGGTGGGCCAGTTCGTGGCCCAGGACCATGGCCAGTTCATCATCGGTGCGGCAGAGATTCAGGAGTCTGCTGGTGATCATGATCCGGCCCGGGGCGGCGAAGGCAGTTGCTTCACCACCGGCCCGGCCGGTCACCACCATCAGTCCATACTCCGCCGGCAGGTGCACGGGATAGAGGGTGACCTGTTTTCTGACCCCCTGCCGGTCGATGAGCAGGGTCACGGGCCCGCTCCGAGAGGCGCCCTGGGCCTCCTGCCGGGCGTACCGGGCCGTCAGGACAAAGTCCACCAGGGCTTCGCCGGGGAGAGAATATTTAAAGATATCCCGGAGGGAGGTGCAGAACCAATCCCAGTCCTTCACCCAGGTGGGGATGGGCCTGCCGTTCACCGCCAGGATAAGGTCGCCCGGCTGCAAAGCCGGTTCCGTGTCCGGCTTGGGGGGCCGGTCATCCCGGGGGTCAAAGAGGGTGGCGGCGTTTCCTTTCAGGGGCCGGTCATGGGCCGGGGAGGGGTACCAAACGTTGTCCACCACCGGGTGGCCGGCCTCGGTGACCCACCAGTTGAATCCCAGAAAGGGATAGGTGCGGCCGTGGGTTCGGGGCAGGGTGGGCAGCAGCCGCAGAAAGACCCGCATGGCCCTCTCTCTCGTGTAGGTGGCGTGGGGGTGCCGGGTGAGGGCGGTGAGCTGCACGGCCTCGACCTCATGGCTGGTGGGCGTGGGTTTGGTGACCTCGGCGCAGCCGGATAAACCTAAACAGGCGATTATCGCCGTGGCCAAAAGTAATCTCTGCTTCACTCCTCTCCCTGCCTTAAACCTCGAATTTTTTCTAAAACCTCCACCTGAAGACCAAAATTCAGGCTTTGCAGCCAGTAGTTGGAGGCCCATTCCTTAAAAAAGAAATAATGCAAGCCCACATAGAGATTTTGGATCGGCTCCGCTTCCAGACCCGCCAGGGTGGACAGGGCCGGGCCCCAGCGACCGTCATTGTCCACCATCTGGCCGGTGGTTTGCAGGACCAGGGTGGGTATGCCAAAGACGTCACCGGGATCAAGGCCGGTTTGGTTTTCAAATCCCAGGGCCTGGAAGAACAGGCTGGACAGTCTTTTTAATATGGGCATCTGAAAGAGCTGACGGTCAAAATCCAGGCTCACCCCCAAAGCGTGATAGGCGTGGGGGCTGAAATACGAGGCGTTTTGCCGGCGGTACATGGCCAGGTAGTAACTGGGGGTGACGTCCAGGTGCATTCGGGGCTGATTAACCGCCTGCCAGCGCAGCCCCTGATACAGGGAAAACCTCTGGTTCCGGTCGGAGAAAAAGGCCTGGGCGACGTTGCCCTGATAGCTCAGTCCCGGGAAAAACTGGTGCGTGGCGGCCAGGTCGGCCTGGTCCAGGGTTACCAGGGGCAGGGTGTCCAGGCGGGTGACCTGCTGGTAGAGCCGGGGATAAATGGCCGGGTCCTGATCGAAGATGTCCCGGCGGGAGTAACGCAGGGTCAGTTCCGTCTTCGGTCCCGGGGCCAATCCTAAGGCCAGGCCCCCCAGCAGGCGGTTGCGGGTTTCCTGGTCTTCAAGGTTGGCGCCGGCCAGAGTATTGAGGAAGACCGGCGGGAAGGGGATGAACTCCTGGCCGTATTGGGTGACCTGCTGTTTCAGGTCTTTCCAGTAGCGCCGGCCGCTGAGTTCGCCGGTGACCTTCACTTTGTCCCCCAGGACCAGGGGACCCAGGGTCAGGGTGGTTTCAGCTCGCTGCCAGGTGGTGCGGTTATTGCTGGTCTGGCTGAAGACCGGGTTCAGCCCCAGGTTCAGATTGCCCGGCCCGGGCCCGGTGGTGTCCTGCTGATACACCCGGTAGCCCAGGGCCAGGTGCACCGGCAGCACCCGGCTGAGCCAGAAGCCCCCGGCCAGGCGCGCCTCCACGGCTTTAATCCGGTTGCGGTCCTGGAGCAGGGTGGTTTCGGGAATCAAGGCGTTCGGAAAGTCCACCGGCAGGAGGGATCTGGCCGAACCCCGGCTGCCCCCCAAGACTCCGGGTTCCCGGTCGTAACGGCCGAACTGCCAGGGACGCATAGTCTCTTCCGGCCGCCGTTCCCCCCGCCAGGCCGCCGGCAGGTTGCGGGCCCGTTAGGGTCGGCCGCATCTGGGACCGGACCTGCTCCAGTTCATTGAGCAGTTCAATATCCTGGGGGGTTTCTCTCAGAGCGGCGGCGAAATGTCGATAGGACCCGGCCCAGTCGCCCCGGAAACGGGCCAGGCGGGCCTGGGCCGCCTGGGCTGTAACCACGTCCGGTGTTTGGGCGATGACGGCTTCATAGGCCCCCTGGGCCCCGGCCCGGTCATTCATGGCCTCCAACACCTGGGCCCTGGCCATGAGCACGGGGGGGCCGGACTGCCCCCGGCTTTGCAGCTCCCGGATGGCCCCCAAGGCGGCAGGATAATCCTGTTGCCCCCGGTGGGCCTGGATAAGAAGCAGCTGGGCCTGGGGCCAGAGGGTGTGACCCTGGGGAACGCCGCTCAAAACCGCCACCGCGCCCTCATACTGATGCCGCTGGAGAAACACCTGGGCCATCTCCAGGGCATTTTCCGGGGTTTGAGGCTGGTCCTCCAGAGTTTTCAGGATCCGGCCGGCGTCATTAGCCGCCACCAGGGCCTGGAGGCGCCACAGTCGTGAGGCGTTGATCCAGGGGCCGCAGCCTCAGGGCCTGGTCAAAATATCGCACCGCGGTGCGTTTGTCCCCCAACTCCGAGGCCAGGGCGGCCAGGAAGATGAGATCGCCGGGACTGCGAGCCCGATGCTGTTCCTGACGGTCCTCCAGGTGCTGCAGGAGGTATTGCAGCTTGCCGCCCTGTCGGCCCAGTTGGCCGGTGAAATAATTCAAGGCCGAGATGTACTCCGGGGACTTGTTTCTCAGGCCAGGCAGGCGATGCACCAGGTCCTGAAGGTCGTCAAAGTGGCTGAGCCGGGGCAGGAGATAGGCCAGCAGCAGGAGCGAGGCCTGATAGGAGCGGCGCCCGGTTGGTCCGGAGATCCCCCGGCTGTGCAGATTGGCCAGACACAAATCCACTGCGGTCCGGGCCACGTCCTGATCCTGCTCCAGTTGGGGATAATGGCACAAGGCCCGGGCAATGCCCACCCGGGCTTCCGGCGACAGTTCTATCTTGGCGCCTGCCTCCCGGAGCCGCCGCCGGGCCGCGGTCCAGGTGTGGGGCGCCGGGGAGGTAGTCGGGATGTTGAGTGAGATAAAGCTGCCAGGCCCGGCGCTGGGCCTCCGGCCAGTTGCGGTCGGCCAGGGCGGCTTCAAGGAAGAGGATGAGAACGTCGGGAGCTGGACCAGGCGTGTTGACGGGACTGCCATCACCCCTCACCCTGACCCTCTCCTTTCGAGAGGAGTGGGGAGCAAAAGCATAATTTCCTCGAGGGGAGGAGGAGACAAAAGAGGCGTTGCCTGGAGGGGAGGGGGGAAAATCAGGGTCGTCATCGGGGCTGACAGGGTTGGACCCAGTGCCCTCTGCTTCACTGGAAACGACCGAGCCGTCCACAGGTAGGTTAAACCTGGTAAAGGTCTGAGATCTCGGGGCAGAGAGCAATTGAGCAGGAGCGTCAGAAGGCTTTTCCGGGGGCAGGCGGCGCAGGATCTCCGCGGCCTCGGCGCCGCGTTGCAGATAGATGAGAGTGCGGGCCTTGTCCATCTGGGCCTGCCGGTCGTGAGGGGCCTGGGCCAGATATTTTTCCAGGCGGTCCAGGGCCGGTTCCGGCTCCCCCAGCCAGAGGAACAGGCGGCCTTGTTGCCGGAGGAGTTCCGGGCCTAAGCCGTCAGCCGGGATCTGCTGGAGAGCGGTGGCCGCCGCGGCCCACCTGGCCGGGGCCTGGTCCCGTTGCGACGGGTCGTCGCTGGCATCCTGGGCCAGCTGCAGGAGCACCCCGGCTTTTTGGAGCTGCAGGCCAGGGTCGCCGGTTATTTTGGCGGTCTCGTCATACTGTTGCGCCGCTTCTTCCAGGCGCTCGGGCGCAAACGACAGGACCTGGGCCAGTTGCTGCCGGACAACCGCGTCCTGGGGAAAGTGTTGCAGATACTGTTGGTAATAGTGGGCGGCCTGACCCCAGTGTTTTTGATAAAAATGCATCTGACCCAGGAAAAGCAGTATTTTGGGGTCCTGCCGGTCCACCGGTTGCAACACGGCCACCGCGTCATGATAGCGCCGGGCGTAGGAGTAGGTCAGGGCCGCCTCCCGGCGCAGTTCCGGATCCAGAAGTTGGCGGCGTCGGGCCTCATCCCAGAAGTTGGCGGCCTGGCGGAATTGCTGTTTTTGGGAGTGGAGCCGGGCCAGATTCAGGATGGTTTCTTTGTGGGAGTCACCGGCTTCCCAGGCCTGGTGGTAGGCCTTGAGGGACTGGCCGAAATTCTGGGCCAGCAGGAGTTCCAACCCGTAGCGGCGGCGCTCCTCCAGGCTGGGATGGTGTTCCATGAGGGGGGCCAGCACCGCGGCGGCCTCGGCGTGGTTGCCCTTTTGGGACCAGAGGCGGGCCAGAATCAGGGCATACTCCTTCTGACCCCCGGACTGGGCGTAGAGCCGCAGATAGTGAGCCAGGGCCTGATCCTGGTTGTGGGCGGCCTCGGCGTTTTTGGCCGCTTCCAGGCGCAGGGCCTGGTTGCCGGCTTCCAGTTCCAGGAGTTTTTGGTAAATGGGCAGGGCCGCCTGGTGGTCCCGCTGCCAGGCATGGAGCAGGGCCAGTTGGTGCAGGGTCTGGGGATTGTCCGGAGCTTCGGCCACGAGCTGTTCCTGCACTGGTATGGCTTCGGCAAACCGGCCCGAGGCGGTGAGGAGATCCAGGAGTCGCTGGCGGCTCTCCCCGTCCTGGGGGTTGAGGGCAGACAAACGCTTATAATAGGCCAGGGCTTGCTCCTGGGTGGCACTGTCCCGGGAAGCCAGTTCGGCGGCCATCTGCAGGAGGGGCCCATCCTGGGGATGGGTAATCAGATAAGTCTCCAGCACCTGCAGGGCTTCGGCCCCATTACCCAATTGCTCCAGGGCCAGGACCTGACCCCGAAGGGCCGAGGCGGCCGGTCGGGCGCCCCAGATTTGGCGGAACAGGTCCAGGGCCTCCTGGGGGCGCTTGGCGTCCAGGTAGCGCCAGGCCAGGAAATCGGCGTAATCCCAGTTTTGGGGGTCTTTCTGGTGGGCTTTTTGGGCCAGGGCCAGGGCCCTGGCAGCATCGCCCTGGAGAGCTTCCTGGGCCTGCTGGAAATAATCATGGGCCGAATAATAAAAGTACGGCTCCTTGGCCCAGAGTTGCCAAAAAAGCAGGCCCAAAAACCCCACAATGCCGATCAACCACAGTTTGCGCATTTAGGACTCGTAATCATAGATAAGCCGGGGATGCGGCCTGGTAGTCCAGCGTGGTTTGCTCAAGGCCAGGAAGATCATCTCTCCCAGGACCCAGATGGTAAAGGCCGAGAAGAGGGCGTTGGCAGCAATGAGCCGGGGCGAGGCCCACCCCTGGGATAATGATAGAAAGGGCAGGGACAGATGCAAGGCGATGATGACAAGTTGAGGCAGGATATATACCAAGGTTTTGACCTGTCGAGAGGCCGGGCGATTGTTGACCCGATAACGGGGCTTGCGTCCCAGGCGGATACCACAGCGCCGCCAGGGTGCCCAGGGCGTAGACGGGGAACAGGCCGCAGAGCATTTTGAGCTGTTTCAAGGAATCTTTTTGGAAAAACAAGTAGCGAAAGGCCAGGATGGTACAGAACAGATATATTCCCCTAAAGGTGAGGTAGTTCCGTTCCTGCTCCACGAGGAAGCTGTTGCCGGTCAGGTAACAATACAGGGGCAGGAAGTAAAAGATGGGCATGATCAGACCGCTGATGGCATAAGCAATCATGATAATTGAGAAATGCAGCCTCTGGGAGAAGGTGAGGCCCGGCTTGAAAAATGGGTTGTCCCAAAAAAACAACCGCATGGTATCCAGACACCACTGATACCGCTGTTGCACCACGCCCGCCAGAGTGTCCGGGGCCAGCCCCCGGGACAGGGCGTAAGGGAAATAAATGCCTTTCCAGCCCCGGCTGACGAGTTCGTAGGAGGTGGTAACATCCTCCACCAGATTCCAGGTGGCAAAACCGCCGATCTCCATTAAGGCCTGCCGCCGGTACAGCACCCCGGAGCCGCAGGAGATGACGGCGTTGGCCTGGTCGTTGCTGAGCTGAATGGTCTCGTAGAAGACCTCATCCCGGTTGTAAAAGGGATCATCGTCCGGCAGGAGAAATTCCTGGCGGCTCTGGACGTAGGCCACCCGGGGCAGACTGAAAAAGCCCACCATCCGGGAAATGATGTCACTTTGGGGCACCTGGTCCGCGTCCAGCACCAGGATGATCTCCCCCTGGCTGCGACTGAGGCCGAAATTAAGGTTGCCGCTTTTGGCGTCCGCACGGGGCAGTCCCTGGCGGGGCCGGGAAAAATAATTAAATCCCAGAGACTTCGCCATCTCTGCCACTTCGTCCGTCCCCGGCATCGTCCAGCACATAGACGGTATAGGGGGTGTAGGACAAGTGTTTGACCGCAGTCAAAGTGGTGCGAATCACCTCCAGGGGTTCGCCGCAGCAGGTGACAAAAACGTCCACCGTCCAGGGAACCACGGGGGCCAGCCCTTCCGGGCGGTGGAAGCGCAGTCGCCAGACGTCCAGGGACAGGGAAAAGAGGAGCAGGTAGGCGGCCACTTCGGTGACCAAAAACAGCCAGGTATGGAGGGTGCGGAGGTGATAGGCCTGGTTAAACAGCCAGAGCAGATACAAGCCGCCGCTCACAAGGGTCAGCAGGCAGTAAAAATGCGCCTGCAACCGCCGGGAACGGTCCTCCCGGTCCTGATAACGGCGGTAGGGCAGACGCCGGCGCCAATCGGCCCAGAGAATTTTCATGGACTGTCACTCGGAAATTTAAGATGTCAGGGGACCCAGAGTCGATGGTCTTCTGGAGGCAAAGAATAATCCATTATTACTGCAATCCTTAGGGATAGTCAACGAGGAAAAGTGAAAAGGCAAGTGAAAATATAGTTTTCAGTATTCGGTTATCAGTTGAAAAAGCAGTTGACTGAAGGTTTAAACTATGACAATACCTGGCAAAAATCTCCATAACAAATGGTGACGTTAAAAGGATGCCTGGCCACCCGTTTCGCAATGCTAATGGCATTACCCACAATTCTATAAACTTAATAGTCACCACCTGTATTTCCAAGATGCACCTGCGAACGTACTTGACTGCCAGGTTGAGGAAGCGATGGCAGCCTGATGAGGGTGAAGGAAGGCTACGGGCGGGTTGATCTGCAGGAATGGTGAAGGTAGGGTGGGGAGCGATAAAAATCACAGCCTCTGGCAGACCAGACACTCTTTCTTGCGCTTGATGGGTTCCTCCAGGCAATGGCACAGTTCGGCGTCATACCCGAAGAGCCGCTCCAACAACATTGGACCTGAGCCGCTGAGGATACGCAAGGCTTCCAGGGCCATCAGGCCGCCCAGAACGGTGCTCATGGGCGCCATCAAGGCCTGGGATTGGCTGGCCCGTTCTGTTAAGGACGTACAATCTAAACACAGTCCCTGGCCGGGTTTCAGGGTGATAACAAAACCCCGCATTTCCTGGGTCCAGGCCAATATTAACGGGATCCGGCTTTTGATGGCAGCGCGATTGAGCACCGAGGCCGTCTGACCTTCATTCAGATCGGCCAGCAGGAGATCTGTCCCCTGGATAATTTTTACGGCATTATGGTCAGTGATTTTTCTCTCCAGGCCCTCTATTGCTGAGAAAGGGTTGGCCTCCTGCAAACGTTGCCGCAACACCGCCACTTTGGGTTTATTGAGATCTCTTTCCCGATAGAGCATTTGATCGCCCAGATCCTGTAATGAGATCCGGCGCACATCAACCACCCGCAGGTGCCCCACCCCGGCGGCCACCAGACTAAAGGCTGCCGACGTCACCAGACCGCCGGCCCCGGCAATGAAGACTCTGGAAATTTTTAACCTCTCCTGGGCCTCCAGGCCCCAATCTGCCAGGCGGAGCTGTTTCTCATACCTGGTCAATTCCGCCGGGCTCAAATTACCAAATAATGCCAAAGGCAGATTCTTCAGGATTTCCAAAACCGTATCCTCAATCTTTTATCCTTGACGGGCGCAGTGAAGTTGATGCTTCAAAATCCTATCGGCCCGAATTTGCAGTATCTTAAATCAGAAATCGTCAACCTCAGAAAGTTTTGGTAAAAACAAGATGTTGACCGTGCAGGAAAGCCGTGATCAGTGCGATGAAAAGTGAGGCTTACTGTGGGAAGCGAGTCGTTGCGGTATGCATGTTTCCCGGTGATGACATACCATGATCACTTTTTGGGAATGGCGATAATCAGCTGATATGATAAACTTGATAAAAATTTTCAGAAATTCCGGGCAGACAAGAATGTATCTTGAGGGAGAATGATATGAATGGCAAAACCTGGTGGTTAGTGGTGTTGACGGTGGCTTTAGGGTCGGTGTTGGTAACTGGCGGCTGGAATGATACTTTTGGTCAAACCGGGCCCGGCAGCTGGGAATTTTTTGCTTCTCCCACTCGCAACCCGGTGGAGCCCAGGTGGGGAACCTATAAAGATGAAGTGCGGCAGGATCGGGAGGCCGCCGTGGCCAAACATAACTATTGTCCCACCAGCGGCTGTGTGGTGCGGCTGGATAAGGTGGCTGTTACCCCCCAGCGGGTGCAGCGGGGCCGTGCGGCGACCATGGCTCTGACCTACACCATCCTGACGGCCGATGATATCGGGATTCCGGTTACCATCAATCGGGAACTCTTTTATCAGGGCAGGTCCCTGAGCAAGACCTCCTCCAAAAATATGCGCACTCCCAACGGCACTTTTGACCAGGAGGTGGCTTTTACCCTGCCTGACAACAGCACCCCGGGGCGATATACCCTCAAAACCCGGATTAGCACCGGCTATGGCCAGGATGAAAAGAGTCTGGATTTTATCGTAGACTGACGAAGCGTCGTAACCGGGCTCAAAGCCTAACTATTACAAAAACTTCCGAATAAAGGCGGCCACCTCCTTTTTACCCCGGTAGACGCCGTAGTGGCCCTCGCAGAGAATATCTGCTTCCAAGTCCAGCAGCAGCTGCAGGGAGCGGCGGTAATCCTCCCGGTTGGAGAGAAGGCTGGGATGCAGGGGGCCGTGGACATCCTGACCGAACAGAACCTTGAGACCCTCGGATTCCATGACATACACCGCCGAGCCCGGCGAATGGCCGGGCGTGTGGTAACCCACCAGGAGACGGTCGCCGATCTGAAAGGTCTGACTGGGACCCTGCCATTGCAGATCGATGGTGACAGGTTTAATCCTGGCTCCGTACCAGGAGGCCGCGGTGACTTCATGGTCACCCTTTTCCAGATAAGGGGCTTCCAGGGCCTGGGCCACAATTTTGAGAGGCAGGAGCTTTTTCAGAGCTGCCGCTCCCCCGGTATGGTCGTAATGGCAATGGGTAAGGAAAAGGTAAGCAATATCCTTGGGATCGACGCCGCACTTTCTGATGTTGGCCATCAGTTGTATCGATGGCGTCACCGCTGCCGGCATCGATCAAGAGCCGCCTGCAGCGCCGATTTTAATCAGATAGCTGGCCGCATCTTCCGCAGTGGTCAGCCCGGGTCCGGCCACCTGAAATATTTCCTTGGTAATTTCCATGGGCTCTTCCTGTCCTGGCAAAGATGTCTTAGTTTTATCAACAGCGATGGTTTATCGTTAACCCTCGTTGCAGTTAGCGGACAATTTCCGGTATATAGTATACAGTATGCCTCAGTCTAAAAACGATCGTATTGTTAAAGGGGGTCCTATGAGCCTGAAACTTTTCACCGTCCCGGCCTGATGGGAGTGTGAGGCGGTTAAACGGTTTTTGCACCAACAGGGTGTGCCTTTTGAAGAACTCAACGTGGCCGGCAATTTAGAAAACCTGCTGCACATGTATCGTTTAACCAGGGATCGGCGGGTGCCGGTCTGTGCCCGGGCTGATGGGTTGGTGGTGGGTTTTGACCCTGCGGCCCTGAAAGCCTTACTTGTGAAAGAGGAGAAACTGCCCTGAGTGATAACGAGTTCGGTTTGAAATACGGCCACATCAAAGGGTAACCAATTAGTATTGCCTGACCGTAAACTGAAAACTAAAAACCAGAAACTGGAAACTTTACATGAATCCTGCTGACGACAACCGGCCGCTGCTGGCCGTAACCATGGGTGATATCACCGGCATCGGACCGGAAATCATTATCAAAGCCCTGTCTGACGAGGGTATCTATGACCTTTGTCGGCCGCTGGTGGTGGGGGATCTCCCGGCCCTGGCCAAGGCCAGGGAAATCTGCCGGGCTGATCTAACGCTGCACGAG
Source organism: uncultured delta proteobacterium (assembly GCA_963777875.1). Taxonomy (GTDB): domain Bacteria; phylum Desulfobacterota; class Desulfobaccia; order Desulfobaccales; family Desulfobaccaceae; genus Desulfobacca. The sequence goes on from CAVZSK010000043.1 coordinate 26,971, forward strand.
ACGGCTGCTCCTGACGGGCGGCCGGTTCCGCCCGGGGACCGTGGATATTTTGGTGATGTCCCGCCTGGACCAAAGCTCCCTGCAATTATGGCCGGCCCACGCCGGCCAGCGGCGCCGCCATGGTGGAGTATATCCTCCAGGCGGTGGATCTGACGCTCAGCGGGCACGCCGCAGCCGTGGTGACCGCTCCCATCAGCAAAGCCGCCATGCATTTGGGCGGCTATCACTATCCCGGCCACACCGAGCTGCTGGCCGAGCGGTGTCAGGCTCCTGAATTCGCCATGATGTTGGCGGGAGGCGCCTTCCGGGTGGTGCTGGCCACCATCCACTGCCCTCTCCGGGAGGTGCCCGGGCGCTTAAACCAGGCTGATCTGGTCCGACTGCTCACCCTCACCAACCGCAGCCTGATCTCTGATTTTGGTCTGCACCGGCCCTGCCTGGGGGTGGCGGCCCTCAACCCTCACGCGGGGGAGGGCGGTCTGTTCGGTGATGAAGAGGCCCAGATTATCCAGCCCGCCATTGCTGCGGTCCGGGAACAGCAGATTGACGTGGTGGGACCGTTGCCAGCGGACACAATTTTTGTCCGTCACCAGCGGGGCGAATTTGACGCCGTGGTGGTCATGTACCATGATCAGGGTCTTATCCCCCTGAAACTGTTACATTTCGGCGATGCCGTGAACGTCACCCTGGGGTTGCCCATCATCCGCACCTCGGTGGATCACGGTACGGCCTATGACCTGGCGGGCACCGGCCAGGCCGATCCCGGCAGCCTCAAGGCTGCTCTGCATCTGGCTACCCAGATGGCTCACGCCAGGGCCGGGAGGGCCTGAAATATGCTGTCAACTGTTCTTCAAGAAAGGAAACCAGATGTATTTAACCCCCAAAATAATGCTTTTCCTGGCCGGCTTCCTGTTGGCGCTGGCCCCGGTCAATCTGATGGCCACGAGTGACGAAAGCAAAACCAATGCACCCCTGGCTAAAATTAACGGCGAGGGCCTGGTTAAGGCGATCCCGGATGTAGCCCTGGTGAGTTTCACCGTCCTTACCGAGGCGCCCAAAGCCCAAATGGCTTCGGCCGAAAACGCCAGAAAAGCCGACGCCTTTCTGAACGCCGTGAAAAAATTTCTCCACGCAGGCGATACCGTCAAGAGCACGGGCTACCAGATCATACCGCTTTACACCTACGGTGAGAAAGGGAAAAAACCGGCTATCACCGGCTATCGCGCCAGCAATGGGTTTCAGGTCAAGCTTATGGAACTTGGCCGGCTGGGAGATCTCATCGACCTGGGAATACAACAGGGGGTGAATGAAATCCAGGGACCGAGCTGGCAGCATTCGGGGATCGACGCCCTCACCCAGGAAGCCACCGTGCAGGCTCTGCACAAGGCCAAACAAATGGCCGAGGCCCTGGCCCGGTCCCAGGGCCTGAAAGTTAAACGGCTGCAAAAAGTTTCCACCGGGGCCAGAGTGATGCCCTATCCCCGGGATGAAGCCAAAGTTATGCGGGCCGCGGCCATGTCCGAAAATGTCCCCACCCCCATCGAAGTGGGCGAGCAGGAGATTCGCGCCCAAGTAGAGGCAGTCTTTGAGCTGGAATGATCGACGCCTGGCACGAGATGGCGGGAAATGAGGGAAAATCACGCACGTGAGTCTTTTAAGGCTTTACATTTTAAGACATCGTGGTTAGTTTTCTAATTTATAGGTTGACTAAGATAAGAGGAGGATTCTCTTTTGAAAGAAGCAGTGGAAAAGGCCTTAGCAAAAATCCGTCCCATGTTGCAACGGGACGGCGGCGATGTGGAATTAGTGGAAGTCGACAACGGTGTCGTCAAAGTCCGGCTCACCGGGGCCTGTAAAGGTTGTCCCATGTCCCAGATGACTCTGAAAAATGGCATCGAACGCCTCCTGAAACAGGAAGTGCCTGGATTGGCGTCAGTAGAATCTGTCTAACCGCGCCGGGGTGAAAAGGCGCTCCTGAGTAGCCCCGCACGTTCTCCCGAAACTAAACCTGCCCTTACCTTTACTTCTCTCGCTGCTTCCGGGAATCAGGAGAGATTTATGCAACTTATCCAAAAAATTTCTCTCGCCTTTGCCGCCGGATGTGTGGGCGGCCTGCTGAATAGTCTGGTTTTGTGGTTTTTTGGCGCCCAGGGGATTAATCAGTTTCTTGGGGTTAACCTGGCGCCCAGCCTGACACCGGCTTTCCTCTACCCCCGTCTGGTCTGGGGCGGTCTGTGGGGCTTATTATTCCTGCTGTCCTGGCGGTCAAAAAACCTTTGGGGCCAGGGGCTGATCTACAGTCTGGGGCCCACCCTGGCGCAATTATTCCTGGTGTTTCCCTATAAGGCGAACAAAGGGTTCCTGGGATTGGAACTGGGACTGCTGACCCCGCTCCTGGTGGTGTTTTTCAATGCGGTCTGGGGACTAGGCACGGCCTGGTGGCTGCGTTTATCTGACAGAGGCCGGCGTTAAAGACCGACCGCGATGACAGCTACCGGAAAAACCCTGGAATAAACCCGGGTTTTAATTGTGATCCATTGAGACACTTCCGGGAATTTCTTATTTTACCCTAATCGGTGTCCAAAAGAATTGTAGACCAAACCACCCTTGCCTAATCTCATATATTCTCATATAATCCAATATAGATACGTATATGAGATAAAATTATGCCTAAAATCAATCGTTTTTATCAAAGACTCGATAACATTCCCAACGATCTCTGGTCAAGAATAACCAAGATAGACGAATTAAAAGGGAAATGGACCGGCAGCCTCCAAGCCAGCCCCTATTTCTTAACCCGTCTTAAGAGATCCGTCCTGGTAACTTCCACTGGAGCCTCGACCCGCATCGAAGGAGCGAGATTGACGGACGAGGAAGTGGAAAAGCTCATGCAGGGACTGAAAGTTAAGAAGTGGGAGAGCCGGGATAACCAAGAGGTCTCCGGATATTACGAGCTGTTGAAAAATGTTTTCGAATCCTGGAAGTCAATTCCTTGCAGCGAGAACACGATAAAACACTTCCATAAAGAGCTCTTGCAATACGTAGTCAAAGACGAAGGCCACCGAGGGCAATATAAGAAAACCGAGAACGCGGTAGAGATGTTTGACGAGGAAGGCAAATCAATGGGGGTGGTGTTTGAAACTACCAAAGCCTATCTAACTCCCAAAGAAATGCAGGAACTGGTGGAGTGGACCCGGGAGGCTCTCGAGGCGGAGCACTTACACCCCCTTTTAGTGATCGGCAACTTTGTAGTCGAATTATTGAAAATCCATCCTTTCCAGGACGGCAATGGCAGACTGTCCAGAGTTATTACCAACCTACTCCTGTTAAAATCGGGCTATCTATTTATTCCTTATGTCTCCCATGAGAAATTGATCGAAGATAATAAAAACGCCTATTACAGGAGGTTCTCGAGGCCACTCCTGCTGAAATTGTCGAGAAGACCAAGGTGGCCAGGCCGACTGTTTATCAAGCTCTTACCAAGTTAATAAAACTTAAAAAAGTGGAGCGGATTGGGTTAGGGAGGAGCACCAGGTATAGGAAGATTGTTTGAGTGTTGGCTTGGGCCGGTTCATGGTGTTCATTTTTAATTATGATAGGGATGGCCGGCGTTAATAGTCGCGGCCCGGTAGAGCTGTTCCAGCAGGATTAAGCGGCTGAGTTCGTGGGTGAAGGTAAAGCGGGACAGGGAGAGGCGGTGCTCGACGACCTGCAAGACAGTTGGCGACAACCCCAGATGACCGCCGATGACAAAGACAACGGGGGAATGGGCCTCCTGCTCCAGCCCGGCCAGCCAGTGGGCCAACCCCTCCGAGGTAAATTCCCTGCCGCCGGCCTCCAGGGCGATCACCCGGGCCGGTTTCGGTATTTGGGCCAGCAGTCGCACCCCTTCCTTGTCTTTAATCTGCTCCGGCGTCAGGCCGCTATGGGGTTTTTCTTCCCGCACCATCAGCAGAGATAACTGGTGATAAAAGAGCAAGCGTTTTCTGTAGAAGTCCATACCCTCCTGAATAAAGGCCGCCCGGGTCTTGCCCACCATGAGAATCACAAGCTGCATATTTTTCTTCCCACCAGCTCAAAAGATCAAGAGCTACCCCTTATCCTCCGGCAATAATAAAAACCGTCCCAGGCTGTTGGCGATGAGCCGGTTGTCCGCCTGCCGGATGATCTCTCCCTGGGCCTTCAGACGGCGGCCCTTGGTTTCCGTCAACTTCCCCCGCACCAGGATCATTTCTCCCGGCGCCAGGGGCTGACGGAATTGCACTTCCAGACCCAGGGTCACCCCCGGTCCGGCAAAATGCCAGATGGCATGCATCATGATCTCGTCCAGCAGGGTGGCCAAAATCCCCCCATGAATGACCTCCTGCCAGCCTTGATATTCCCTGGGTAAGGCCAGCAGGGACTCGGCAGCCAGAAGTTCTTCCAGATAATTCACCTGCATGCCGATCCCTTTGGGGTTGCGGGCGCCGCAGGCAAAGCAGTAATCATCAAAGGTCGGAATGTCCATATGGTTTGTCTGACGTGCCCCGGGATAGGTGCGCCGGAGCCGGCGAAGCGGTTATTTTGATTGTTTTCTAAGAGTTTTTGCTATAAAAGATTACCTATTATAGTAAGGACTAAAAGGAATTTCAAGAGTTCCACTATGTTCAGGTCATCGACTGATGTGGCCTTCTTTAGGAAGCACGAATCATAACTCGTACAGGAGCGTCAGCCCATGAGACTTAGCCAGATCTGGCAGATAAAAAAACCTACGGTGTCGTTTGAATTTTTTCCCGCTCGCACCCCGGAAGGGGTAACCAATCTGGAACGCGTCATCGATCAATTATACTACCTGGAACCCGATTTTGTGGGGATAACCTTCGGGGCCGGGGGGTCAACCCGGGAAGGCTCCCGCCAGTTGGTGGACAAGCTCATCAACGACAAGGAGATGCAGCTCATCGCCTATTTTGCCGGTTATGGTCTGCCGCCGGATTATATCGAATCCATCCTGGAGGATTACCAGGGCTTGGGGGTTGAGAACCTGCTGGTGGTGCGAGGCGACCCGCCCCATGGCCAAACCGATTTTGTGCCCCATCCCCAAAGTTTCGCCCATGCTTCGGATCTGCTGGCTTTTATCAGACCGGAATTCCCTTTCTGCCTGGGGGTGGCCGGTTACCCCGAGGGTCACATCGAGGCTGAGAGCAAAGAAAAGGACCTGGAATACCTCAAAAAGAAGGTTGATCTGGGGGCGGAGTTTATCATCACCAATTATTTCTATGATAACCGGTTCTTCTTTGATTTTGTGGACCGCTGCCTGGCCCAGGGTATCCAGGTCCCCATCCTTCCAGGCGTCATGCCGATTTTCAGCCTCAAAATGATGCGCCACCTGGCCAAACTATGCGGCGCCACCATTACTGACAAACTGGAACAGGGACTGGCCGCCTTGCCCGAGGGGGATCAGCGGGCCTTACTAAACTTCGGTATCGACTTCGCCGTGGCCCAGTGCCGGGAGCTCCTTCAAGCCGGGGTTGTGGGGCTGCATTTTTACACCATGGATCGCAGCCAAGCCACCACCGCAGTGGTTTCCCGGCTGCGCCTGGAAGGTATTTTATAACCATATGTTCAAAAGTATTGTCTGATCACCCCTCACCTGACCCTCTTCAAGGGCGCGGGATAAAGCCTTTGGCAATAACTGATGAAAACCGAAAACCATATTAATCCTGACTTGACAAAAAATTGTCTGCGTCGTACAATAATATTAATTGAACCTATGGAAATAGTTAAATATTTTAGCTTAGTTGATGTTGCCTGGGCCGCCGCTCCTCCTAGTGCCGCTGTTTCTGATCTGGATATCATCCCCCTGATCCTGAATGCTGGTCCCGTGGTCAAGGCTGTTATGTTGATTTTACTCCTTTTTTCGGTCGCTTGTTGGGGGATAATTTTCGCTAAACTGGTCCAGCTTTCCCGGGCCAAAAAACAGACCGCCGAATTTTTGGATAGCTTTTGGGGCTCACCCAACCTTTCCACCGCCTATCATGAAACCCGACACCTGGAGGCCTCACCGGTGGCGGCAATTTTCCGGCTCGGCTATATTGAGCTGGGGAAACTGATGCAGACCCAGACCAGCGGCGACAGTGGCGACCGGGATCCCCTGGGAACCATTGCCGTGCGCGGGGCCGGTCTGGAAAACGTCCACCGGTCCTTGCGACGGGCCATGAATTCAGAGAGCGAAAGGCTTTCCCGGGCCCTGACGTTTCTGGCTACTACCGGCAACACCGGTCCCTTTATCGGACTTTTTGGCACGGTTTGGGGGATTATGACCTCCTTTCGGGGCATCGGTCTGAAGGGCAGCGCCAGTCTGGCGGTGGTGGCGCCGGGGATCTCCGAAGCCCTGGTGGCCACGGCCGTGGGTCTGGCTGCAGCCATCCCGGCGGTTGTGGCCTATAATTATTTTCTCAGCCAGGTCAGGGTCTTGGAAACCGAAATGGGAAATTTTATCCATGATTTCCTGAATATTATTGAGCGCGACCTGATGCGCCGGGCCCAGGCAGGGGAGAAATAAGGCATGGGCATGGGCGGCGGTTCCTCCAATGGCCCCATGTCGGAAATCAATGTCACTCCCCTGGTGGATGTGATGTTGGTGTTGCTGGTAATTTTTATGGTGACGGCCCCCATGATGACCACCGGGTTGGATGTCAACCTCCCCCAGGCCAAAGGCGGGGCCCTGGATGAAAGCAAACCGCCCATTATTATCTCCATCAGCGGGCAAAGTGACATCTATATCAATGACCGGCGCACTACCCTGGAAAAACTTGGCGGCGCCATCCTGGAAGAACAAAAAGTACAAGGGAATCCTCTGGTTTTGTTGAAGGCCGATCGTTCTGTGCCATACGGCGTCGTGGTGCAAGTCATGGGCGCCTTGAAGGCTGCGGGAGTGGAGAAATTGGGTATGGTGACCGAACCTCCTGCTGCCGCTACCGAAGGATAACGAGCCGCATGAGGAATGGTGATTTCCCGGAGTCCGGGCCAGCCGATCGGCTAGGCCGGATGCTGCTTATATCCATGGTTTTTCACGTGGCCGTGTTCGGCGCTCTGGTGTGGTATAATTCCAAAACGCCCAGGGTCAAGCCGCTGCTGCCAACCTATACGGTGGATCTGGTGAATATGCCCCTGCCGGCTCCGGCCCCGGGACCCAAGACTCATGTGCCATCAGAAGCACCACCCCCGGGGCCGGCTGCCAAACCCGGGGTAGAGGTACGTGAAAAGCCGGGTTCACCGGTCAGATCGGCCCCCGAGCCCAAAAAGGCTGAGGCCAGAAAACCCCAACCAGTTGAGAAAACTCCTGTGGCCCAGGTGAAACCAGCGGTTCCGCCGCCCCCGGCACCGGCCAAACCGGCGCCGGTACAACCCCAACACTCCCCCCAAAGTTGCCGCGCCTCCTCCCAAGGTCGCAGCCAAACCGGCGCCGGCAGCCCCTAAACACGTGGAGCCGCCCACTCCGGCCCCGGCCATAAAACCGGCCGCGGCACCCCAAAAACCGGCAAAGACCATCGCCGAAACCAAGGCGCCGGCCGAAAAAGCCGTGAAACCTACTCCGGAGGCTGCTGCACCACCCGCAAAGGTGACCGATGCCAAGGCTCGCGAGCAGCAAATCGCCAAGGAAATTAACGCGGCGCAACAAAAAGCTGCCGAAGCCTCCCGAAATCAGCAGATTCAAGAATCGGTCCGAGGTCTCGAGAAAGGGTTGGCAGCAAAATCCAGGAACCAGGCTTACCAGGAGGCCGTGGGGCAGGCCGCCAGCCGATTGAGCGCCGGTAAGGTGAGTGCTAAAGTCTCCCGAGACAGCGGCGGGGGGGGCGGTGGTGCTGGCGGAGGTGGTATGGGCACTGCCCAGACTGCCGCTTATGGGGCCCAGGTTTCACAGACGGTTCGGCGTCATTGGCAACCTAATTGCCTGCAGCGCAGCACTATGCACCATTTGAAAGCCGTTATTATCGTCAGGATCCAGTCCGATGGTTCCATTTCTGCTTCCTGGTTCGAAAAGGAATCTGGCGACCGCCTCTTTGATCAATCTGCCATGACTGCCGTGACCCGCTCCAGTCCCCTGCCGCCTCTGCCGGCGGGTCAGGAAAAGGTTGAAATCGGCATTACTTTTACTCCCGAATGGAAGGCAAGTTCATAATGAGAAGAAATTGGTTGGTGCATTCAGAAGTTAAACTGTGGTGGCTGAGCGGAGCCTTGACTGTCTTGATTCTGACCTCCCTGGCGGGCGCGGCCTTGGCCCAATCCAGGGAATACATCGATGTCAAGGCGCCGATAACCAAAAAACACGTCATCGCCGTCCCCACCCTCCAGGGACCCGGAGACTGCGGGCCGGAGTTGGGAACTGCCCTGGCGGCGCAGGCGAATCAAGATTTGAAAATGTCAGGCCATTTTACGGTGTTGGATCCCGCCGCCTACGATTCCAGTCCCCTGGGGCCCTCTCCCTCCACCGCCAGGCTTAGTAGTTTAGCTGCCCTGGGCAGCAATCTGGTAATTACCGGCGGCTGGCAGCAACAGGGCCAGCAATTAACCCTGGATCTGAAATTAATCGATCCGGGTTCCGGACAGATGCTGTTGGGCAAGCGCTACCGGGGCGGACCCAATGACGGCCGCCGCATGATGACGCAATTCGTCAACGAAGTGGTTACGTACCTGACCGGAGAACGAGGCATCCCCCAGGGTCGTATCGCGTTCATCAGCGGCAGCACCGACAGCAAGGAGCTCTACCTCATGGACCTGGGCGGTGCTGCCAAGCCACTGACCCGCCTGGGCACCCTGACCTTAACCCCAAGTTGGTCGCCGGACGGCCAGGAAATTTTCTTTTGTTCCTACCGGGGCGGCTTCCCGGCGTTATACGCGGTTAACCCCGGCTCGGGCAGTGTGCGGAAATTGACCTCCCACGGCACCCTGAATGTTACCCCCGCCGCTGGTCCTGGGGGCTTATTGGCTGCCACCCTCAATAAAGACAACGATCAGGAGATTTATCTTCTGGACCGTCAGGGAAATATTAAACAACGCCTGACCCAAAGCCCGGGCATTGATATCTCCCCGACCTTCTCACCGGACGGCCAGCAGCTTGCCTTTGTCTCCAATCGGGGCGGTAATCCCCAAATTTATGTCATGCCCCAGGGAGGTGGCCAACCCCGACGCCTGACCTACAGTGGTTCGTATAATGTTTCCCCGTCCTGGTCACCCAAAGGAGACCTGATCGCCTATGCCGGCCGCACCGGTGGCGGCTTCCAGATCTTTGTCATCTCGCCCCAGGGAGGCAGCGCCCGGCAAATCACCCAGGAGGGCAGCAATGAAAGTCCCACCTGGTCACCCGACGGCGCCTTCATCGCCTGTAGCTCCACCCGGGGGGGCAAGGCCGCCATTTACGTCGTCAACGTCAAAACCGGCGCCGCCACCCGGGTGACCAACATGGCTGGGGCCCAGACCCAACCTGCCTGGGCCCCCAAATAAAACTGGCGGCACAGGCGTCTCGCTCCTGCAGGCCGAATCGTCTGGTTCTCAACCTCCTGCGAGGGCAGCCAATTTCCCGCGCTGCTCAGCTTCGCAACAGATGGAGCGTGGGGTAAACGTATTATCAACACTCCCCCGGGGGTAATTTTTGAATATAGTAATTTTTTACTCAGTCCTCAGTCCTCATCACTTAAACAGTCGGAGGAGAATACCTGTATGAGACGTAACTATGGTGTCGTGTTCTTACTGCTCTGCCTTTTGGCCACCGCCCTGATGCTTACCGGATGTTCCAAGAAGAAAGTTGTTGCCACCTCGGGACCTGACGCGGCGACTGATGAAGCCGGCCAGATCCAGGAAGAATCGTTGGGTGGAGGAGCCTCGGGAGAACGGTTAGGCCGCAGTCGCAGAGGCGTCTCCGCCCGGGCTCAGGCCTTCGGCCCCGAAGGTATTGCCTTTGAAAGTGAGGACGTTTTCTTTGAATATGATCAGGCCACCCTGACCGGGGAGTCCCGCAATCTCTTACAGAAAAAAGCCGGATTCCTGAAAAAACACCCGGAAGTGCAGATAACCATCGAAGGCCACTGCGATCAAAGGGGCAGCAGCGATTATAATCTCGGTCTGGGGCAGAAACGGGCCGACAGCGTCAAAAATTACCTCCAGGACCTGGGGATCGCCGGTAATCGCCTGGCCACGGTCAGTTATGGGAAGGAGCAGCCTTTAGAGCCCGACATGAATGAATCCGCTTTTGCCAAAAACCGGCGGGGGCACCTGGTAATTGGCGGTGTGAACGATTGATCTTGATCTTCTGTGAGATAATGAAAAAAAATCATTTAGTTAATTATATTGTAAGTGCCGCCAGCCTTGTATCCATCAAAAGGTCCTTCCTTGATATTCTCCTGGCTCCTCCAGGGGAGAGGGTCAGAGTGAGGGGGCGGCTCATCGTGGGTCTACTTCTTTGCATGCTAACGGCGCTGGTTGGTTGCGGTAATTTGCCCTTTGCCAAGAAGCCTCTTCCTCCCCAAACCCAGTTGGAACCGACGCCGCCGCCGACTCCTCTTGAACCGGGTCCTGGAACCAAACCGGCTCCCCAAACGGTTTATGCTCCGAGTGGGTCGACTGTTTCGGATACCAGGCTGGCCGACTTGGCCAGCCAGTTCGAGGCCTTGCGGGCCCGGCTCCAGGTCGTGGAAGGGAAACTGGCTGAGCAGGAAAATCAGTTGAATCAATGGTCGCGGTCCGGCAACCCCCAAGAGATCCAGATGCGTGAAAAATTGACCGCTCTGGAACGGGACCTGGCTGCGGCCCAAGAGCGATTAGCCCGGCTTGAAGGCGGCCGTCCTTCTCCAACCGCCAAAGTCGAACCACCCCCTGCTCCCCTCATACGCGAAGTTTCTCCTCCCCAGGCAGCAGCCAAAACCGGAGGAGACCTCTTCCAGGAAGGGATGACCCTGTATAAACAGAAAACCTATGGCCCGGCCAGAGACAAGTTTCAGCAATTCCTCAAGGAGCACCCTAAGGGCGATAAAGCCGTTGAAGCCCGCTATTACCTGGCAGACAGCCTGCTCCAGGAAAAAAAATATGATGAGGCCATAGTCGAATTTAGTAAGGTGGTGGACGGCCACCCCAAGAGTCCTTGGGCACCGCCGGCCCTGCTCAAGCAGGCCCAGGCCTTCAAAGCCCAGGGAAAATCCAAGGTCTCTAACCTGGTCTTAGAAAAACTCATTGCCGACTACCCCAAGAGTCCCGAAGCCGTTCAGGCCCGCAAACTTCAGGGAAATCGTTGATGAGCCCCAAAAAGGAAGATAACAGTGCTTAATTTTATGCGGAAAAACGCCAAGTCCTGGTTTGTCACCCTGATTATCGGCGCCATCGTGGTGGTCTTTGTCCTCTGGGGGATTGGCACCTTTCGATCCGCCCAGTTTCAGAAGGTGGCCGAGGTGGATGGCGTTAAGATCGTCCTGCCAGAGTATCTCCGGGCGTACCAAAACCTCATGCGCACCTATCAGGAGCGCCTGGGAAGTGACTTCAACGAAGAAGCTGTCAAGGCCCTTAATCTCAAGGCCCAAACCTTGAATCAACTGATCGATGAGGTTCTTATTCAACAAGCCAGCAAACGTCTCGGGCTGGTGGTCACCGATGCCGAATTAAGGAATTATATCCAAAAAATCCCTGCTTTTGCTGATGAACGGGGTTTTAATGAGAAAAGATATCAGCAATTATTGGCCCGCCAGCGCCTCCCGGCTTCAGACTTTGAAGCCATGGAACGGCAGCGGTTATTAATGCAAAAAGTGGTTGGATTTATCACCGCTTTTGCCAAGGTCTCTGATGCCGATTTGCAGGAAACCTACAGATTGGAGCAAGAGGCTGTCCGGGTTGCCTACCTGACCGTGGGTCCCTCTACCTTTCTGAAGCAACAACAGGTTTCCCAGGCTGAAGTTGAAGCTTTCTATGACTCACACCAGGAGTTTTTTCGAGAGCCGGAAAAATTTCAAGTTCGCTACACCTTTCTGAAATTTCGCGACCTTGGGGCCAAAATCAAACCTGATCTTCAAAAAATGGAGGCGTTTTTTTACGATCATCTGGATGAGTTTTCCCAACCCCAGACAATACGCGTCAATGAGATCCTCCTTGAAATCCCCAAGCAGGCTACAGCCGCCGACCGGCAACAGCTCCGTCAACAGGCTGAAACCATCCTCCGCAGCGCCAAAGCCGGGGTCAAATTTGACCAACTGGTGAAAAAATATGCTCAAATTCCAGGACTGCAGATCAAGACAGAGGATTCGGGGGTGGTGAAACGGGGCCAAAAAACTCCGGAATGGGAAAATGCCGCCTTCAAGCTGAAAAAAGGCGAATTTGGACTGGCCGCCACGCCCGACAGATTTCATATCCTGCATGTCACCGACATTGTGGAAAACAAAGCCCCCACTTTCGCCAGCGTCCAGTCTCAGGTAGAGAAAGCCTGGCGAGAAAACGAAGCCATGCAACTGGCCCAGCAGCAGGCGGCCGAACTGCGGGCCGAGATGCTTAATTCTTCCTTCGAGGCCACTGTGAAGCAACGCCAGTTAGCGGTGCAGGAAACACCCCTGTTATCTGCCCAAGAATCTATCCCCATGTTGGGGGTACAACCGGCCATATCTCAGGCAGCCTTAAAATTGAAACCTCAGGAAGTCAGTAAACCTATAATTCTCAATGACGGGATAGTCATCCTCCAGGTGGTTAACCGCCGGGAAAGTATGGTGCCGCCCCTGGCCCAAATAAAGGACCGGGTGGCCGAGGCCGCGCGTCTTGACAAAGCCAAAGAAGCCGCGCTCCAGGAAGCCAGGAAAATGCTGGTCCGCCTGCAAAAAGGCGAACCTCTAACCAAGCTGGCGGCCCAGATGGGATTGACTGTCCAGGATAGCGGCTTCTTCACCCGGCCCCAGGGATTCCCGGGTCATCCCCAGGCCAGAAGTCTGACCACGGCGGCTTTTACCTTAACGACTTCCCAGCCCTATCCGGACGAACTCATCACCTTCAATGGCGAGAATTTTCTTCTGGCCTTTAAGGAGCGGCGACAACCTGACCCTGAACAATTCGCCCAGGCAAAAGACCAGATGCAGCAAGCTCTCCTGGACCTGAAACGCCAGATGGTCTTTTCCCAGTGGCTGGCCGAGGAGCGGCGGCGGGCCAAAATCAAGGTCTATGAACTGCCTTCCTAATATGTTACTACCAGTCTGCCATCATAAAGGAGTGACAAAATGCTTGATTTCATCGATAGTTACCTCTTGACGCCCTATGTTCAGGTGGTGCTTTTTATCATCCTCCTCGGCCTCTTTTGGCTGCAACACCGTAAATTTAAACTTGCCAGTTCCGGCTTTAGCTGGTTGCGTACCATTATTTTGCTGCTCCTGTTTTTGTATTTTGGCTGGAACTGGACCACCTCAATTTCCCGGGTCATCACCAGATTCAGTGTCTTAGGCATGTTTTTCATCAATATTTATATGGTGTACAATTTAATGCTGGGGAGTTTGAACGAAAAGTACCGTCTGGCCCTGGATGCCTACGGCCAGGATATCGCCAACAAAGGATTACTGGAGGCTGTCTGGAGTTCGGGTAAAAAATACGTGTATGCCCGGTATTTTTTCGATGCCCTGTTCAGCGGTTATTCTCCCGGCAATTTTCTCAAGGGCGTGGTATCCCGCCAGATACCCGCCGATATCCAGAGTGTCTTAGGAAAACATGGCGTCGACCAGGAATTGATCACCACTGGGAATCTGATCGCTTTCCTGATGCATAATTTAAACCAAACTCAGGAGGTGCCTCAGGAACTGAAAAACATTTTAGTCCCAGTGGTCAAACAATTCGGCGAACATGCCTGGATCCAGGAACAGGTGAATGAATTTCTCCGGCTGGCCCTGCAAGATCCGGAAAAACTCTACCAGTCTTCCTGGACTGAGACCCCCCCGGAAGCAAAATAAGGGCTGCCATTATCGCATATTAACGGTTCTCGATAAAAATCTCTTGTCGTCGGGGCACGGCGCACCGTGCCCCTTAAAGTCTTGGTAATAAAATTGTTTTTATCATCTTTTACTCCGTCCTCATCCCTCCGTCCTCATCCCTCCCTTGAGATACCTGCGATCAGGCAGGCGGCCCAGCGCGCCCTGGCAGCCCGGGCCCGGCTGCTGGAGGAATATCCCGAGTGGGAGGCTTGGCGCCGCCAGGCCAGGGCCATCAAATCCCGGGTTGTCTCCCACTTGGACGAGTACCTGGACCAACTCCAGACCCAAGTAGAAGGGTGGGGCGGGCAGGTGCTCCGGGCCGCGGATGGGCCGGCCGCCGTCGCCCTGATCCAGGACCTGGCCCGGCGCCACCAGGTCCGGGTGCTGGTCAAAGCCAAATCCATGACCAGTGAGGAAATCGGCCTCAATGCCGCTTTGGAGGCCGACGGCTTTCAGGTCACCGAGACTGACCTGGGAGAATTTATCGTCCAACTGGCTGGAGACACCCCGGCCCACATCACCGCCCCGGCCATGCACCTGAACCGGGAAGATATCGCCGACCTTTTCTCCCGCCGTTTGCACCTGCCCCGTCAGAGCGACCCGGTGGCTTTGTCCCGGCAGGGCGCCGGGTTTTTGCGGTCTCGCTTCTGGGAAGCTCAGATGGGAATTACCGGGGTGAACTTTGCCGCTGCGGCCAGTGGCCATTTAGTCATGCTGGAGAATGAGGGCAATCTACGTCTGTCGGCCACTGCTCCCCCGGTGCACGTCGCCCTGATGGGGATGGAGAAAATTATTCCCACCCTGGCCGACCTGGAAGTCTTTCTGCGGCTGCTGCCCGCCAGCGCCACTGGCCAGCGTTTGACCGCCTATGTCAACTTCATCCGCGCCGTCAAACCGCAGCCTCGGGGAAACCAGAGCTTCTACCTGATCATCCTGGACAACGGCCGCTCGGCGCCTGGCTGCCGACCCTATTTTCCGGGAGGCCCTGTTCTGCCTGCGCTGCGGCGCCTGTCTAAACGTCTGCCCGATTTTTCAATTGGGCGGCGGACATCTCTATGGTCGGGTTTATCCTGGGGCCATCGGTATTTTACTGGGACCTTACCTGGGAAGCCGAGTGGACCTCACCGACCTGTGCACCCAATGCGGCGCCTGCTCTCAGATCTGTCCGGCCGGCATTGAACTGGCGGAAAAAATCAGCCGCCTGCGCACCCAAAGCCGCCTGCATCCCATTCTGCAGACCTGCATACGGGGGAGCAGCCTGGTGCTGCAGCACCCTGGGCTCTATCGCTCCTTGACCCCGATCTGGCGCTTTCTCTGGCAATATCTGTCCCCGAAGCTCACCTCCCGCTGGTGGGGCGAACACCGGGCCCTGCCCCAGCCGGCCCCCCGGAGCTTCTTCGAATCGCTGCCGCCTGAAGTTGGGACAACCAGAAAATAAGCCCTGAATGGCTCGCCGGGGGGTATAAAGAATTGGCGCTTTGACTCCCCCCTTTGCTAAAGGGGGGTGGGGGGATTTTTGTTGACTCCACTGGAACTCCTGCACCAACGTTTAACCGAAGCCAGCGCTCTGTTGGCCATGGCTCAAGGTCCCGAACAACTGGCCCAGGCCATCAGCCAAAAGGCCGGCGCCACATTAGTCCTGGAGGATCACCCCTGGCTACGGGCCGCTATCTCCCATTTCCCGGATGATCCCGCCCAGGAAATCTATTTTATCTCTGATCCTATTCAAGGAACGCCGGAAACCATCGATACCGCAGTCACTATCGGCCTGGGAGCAGTGCCGGAAACCGGTTCGGTGTTGCTCAGCGGCCGCTCTCCCCAGGCCTTACGGATGTCCCTGTGCCCTTGCCGGCATATCGTGGTGATCCCCGCAGACCAGGCCGCTTTGACCATGGCCCAGGCCCTGGCCCTAACCGCACTGGAGACCTCGGGCCTGGTGACCTGGGTCACGGGTCCCAGCCGCACCGCCGACATCGAAAAAGTCCTGGTCCTGGGAGCCCAGGGCGCCTCAGAACTCATAGTCATTGTCTATCAGGAGGAACAATTCTAGTTGCTTGTCAATCTCTTCCTTTTCCCTAATCCCTCTTCCCTGCTTTTAAGGAGGAACTTATGCAACCGGTGCCCGCAACAGAAATCCTGAGCCGTCAATTTCAATTGCAAGAACTCCTGGCCGCAGCCGGAATAGAACTGGCGCTGATCCGCCAGACCGCGGACCTTTATTATTACAGCGGCACCATCGTGGACGGCTTCCTGGCCCTGGGACCGGCGGGCGAACCGCTGCTGCTGGTCCGGCGGCCCCAGCATCGGTTGCAGGAACTCGAGCTTCCCTTTCCGGTGGCCTTCTATAAGGACATCAAAGACATCCCCACCATCTTGAGCCAGCTTGGTCTGGGCCATTACGGCGCCATCGGCCTGGAGTTGGACGTCATGCCGGCAACTCTTTACCGCCGGCTCCAGGAAAAGTTGTTTCCCCGGCGTCCTATCCTGGACCTGTCGCACCTTATCCGCCTTCAACGGATGCTCAAAAGCCCCTATGAGATTGCCCAAATCCGTCGGGCCGCCCATATCCTGGACGAGGCCCTGGCGGGTGCCGCCCAGGTCATCAAACCCGGCCTGACCGAGCTTGAACTGGCGGCCGAACTGGAATACCGCCTCCGATTGGCCGGCCACCAGGGGCTGGTGCGCACCCGCACCTGGAATCTGGAGATGTTTTTCGGCCATGTGCTGTCCGGGGCTTCCGGCAATCAGGCCGCCTACGTGGATACCCCCACCGGCGGCACCGGCTTCAGCCACGGATTTCCCCAGGGTGCCGGTATTAAGCCCCTGGCCCCGGGCGAACCCATCAGCGTGGATCTAGCCGCCTGCGTCAACGGCTACATCGCCGACGAAACCCGTATGTATGTGATCGGCGATCTGCCCCCGGACGCCTGGCAGGCCCTCAACCTGGTGGAGAAATTGTTCGAAATCTACGAGACCGAAGCCCGGCCCGGCGTCATGCCGGAAGACCTCTATCAACGCCTGTTGGCTGAGGTCACCGCCGCCGGCCGGCGGGACCAGTTTATGGGCCTGGGCAAGGACCAGGTAGCCTATTTAGGCCACGGCGTCGGCCTGGAACTCGATGAGTTCCCTATTATCGGGACCAGATTTCCCTATCCCCTGGCTGCGGACATGGTCATTGCCTTTGAACCGAAATTCTTCCTGCCGGACATCGGTATGGTAGGCTTTGAAGACACCGGCCGCCTTACCCCCGACGGGGTGGAGTGGCTGACCAAAAACCCCCGGCAGGTGTGGAAGATTTAATAATGAAACGTCATTTTTTCGGTAATGATTAAAATTAGCCTCAGAAGCAGCGATTACTATGCGGAAGGTAAGATTAAAAAAGGTAAGAAATAGCAAAAATACACAAAGGCGACTTATGCCTTTACGGGAGCCGCCCTTGCTTGTTTACTGATTAAACAGCAATCGGTTTGAAAGCCAACGAACCCAAAAAAATAACCGGAAACAGGATATTATAGTTAGATGGCTTTCAACAGCGATTCGAACTGCTGGTTCTTGCTGTGTTTAACCTCGATGGCCAAGGCCGGGCAGGTCGCGCAACAATTACCGCAGCCGTGACAAGAGGCCGGGTCGATGGTTACGCGGCCTAGTGTATGATCGAATTTTGGCACCCCATAGGGGCAGGCTCGCAGGCAGTTAAGGCAGCGGGCACAGTCGTCAGTATTAACATAGGCCACGGCCCCACTGATCTCCAGGGTTTCTTTGGCCAGGACACCCAAAGCCCGGGCTGCTGCGCCTCTCCCCTGGGCAATGACCTCCTCGGTGAACTTGGGAGAATGGGCCATGCCAGCCAGGAAAAAGCCGTTGCTGGAGAAATCCAAAGGCCGCAGTTTGACATGAGCTTCCAGGAAGAACCCGTCCATGTCAGGCGGCAGCTTATAGACTTGGGCCGCTTCGGCTAATCCGGAGCTGGGTCTGAACGCCGCCGCCAACACCAGGTAATCGGCCGGTAAAGCCACCGTAGCCCGAATATTCCGATCAAAGACCTTGACCTGGAGCCTGCCCCCAACCGCTGCCACCTCAGGCTTGCTCTCCAGTTCAAAGCGGATGAAACGCACTCCCAGGTCCCTGGCCTTTTGATAGTAGAGTTCGTTGAACCCGAAGGTCCGGATATCCCGGTAGAGAATGGTAACCTTGGCTGACGGATCTTTCTCTTTAATCCGGATCGCGTCATTGACGGAATTTGTGCAGCAGACCCGGGAGCAGTAAGGATGCTCCGGTTCCCGGGATCCTACGCACTGGATCATGACCACGTTGCTGCCCTTGGGAAGTTGCTCTCCAGTAGCAAATATTTCCTCCAATTCCAGATGGGTCATCACCCGGTCGGATTGCCCATAGAGGTATTCCTCTGGTTGGTATTCCACCGCCCCCGGGGCCAGGATGGCTGCGCCGTGGGGCACTTCCAGGCGCTTGCCGTCGCCAGTCTTTACGATACTGATGAACTTACCCAAATGGCCGCTGAAGTCCACTACCTGGGCATCAGTCAGGACTTGAATTCTGGGGTTGGTACTTACTTTTTGAATAAGATCTTCCATAAAAAGAGTGACCAGTTGACCGTCTCGGGTGAAGTGAGGTCGGCGGGCCAATCCTCCCAGTTCCGCCTCTTTTTCCACCAGGGTGGTTTCATAACCCGCTTCGGCCAGCGTCAGGGCTGCAGTCAGGCCGGCCAAACCGCCTCCCACCACCAAACCGCGCTGCACCACTTTAAACTGGGTCTCCTGGAAAGCCTCCAGTTGCACAGACCGGCCGATGGCCATCTTGATCAGGTCCTTGGCCAGTTCAGTGGCTTTTTCAGGTTCACCCTGGTGCACCCAGGAATCCTGGTCCCGGATATTGGCCATTTCAAAGAGATACTTGTTGAGGCCGACCTGCCGCAGGTTGTCCTGGAAAAGCGGTTCGTGGGTCCGGGGGCTGCAAGAAGCCACCACCACCCGGTTGAGTTTCTGCGCCTCGATGATCTCTTTCATCTTTTCCAGTGAATCGGTGGCGCAGGTGAAGGTGTAATGATCAGCATAAGCCACATGCGGTAAGGTCTTAACGTACTCGGTAACCCCAGGTATATCCACGACGCCGGCGATATTGATACCGCAATGACACACGAAGACGCCCACCCGGGGTTCTTCCTGCGAGATATCCCTCTCCGGCGGGTATGACTTCTGAGATAGCATGCTGCCCCGGGCGTCGGCCAGGATGGCCGAGGCGGCCGCCGCGGAGGACAGGGCCTGGGCCACGGTCTCCGGAATGTCCTTGGGAGCCTGATACACCCCGCAGGTAAAGATGCCTGGCCGGGACGAAGCCACTTCGTCATAGGGCCGGCTCACCGCGTAATTCCAGGCGTTTGTCTCGATCCCCAGGCGCTTTCCCATGGCCACGGCATCCGGGTGGGCATCCAGGCCCACTGACAGCACTACCAGATCAAATTCTTCCAACTGAATCTTGCCGCCGGCATCCACGTAAGAGATTTCCAGATTTTTGGTTTGGGGCTTTTCAGCGACCCGGGAGACCATGGAACGGACATAACGCACCCCGATTTCCTGGGCCCGCTCGTAATAGCGGTCAAAACCCTTGCCATGGGCCCGCATATCTATAAAGAAAATGGTCGGTTCCACACTGGCATCGTGTTCCCGGGCAATAATGGCCTGTTTGGTGGCATACATACAACAGACCGAGGAACAGTAATCCCGTCCGATGGATTTATCCCGGGACCCCACACATTGGATCCAGGCAATTTTTTTTGGGTCTTTCCCATCGAATGGTCGCTGCACATGCCCGTGAAACGGGCCGGTGGCAGACAGGATACGTTCAAATTCTAAAGCCGTAACCACGTTGGGATACCGCCCGTAGCCGAATTCAACTTTTTTCCTGGCATCAAACGGCCGGTACCCTGGGGCCAGAATCACCGAGCCGACCTGCAGTTCCAGGGTCTTTTCTTTCTGGTCATGGGCAATAGCGCCGGCCTTGCAAGCCTGCACACATTGCATACATTCGGAACATACGGCGCAGTTAAGACAGCGTTCGGCCTCCCGTTTGGCCTGTTCTTCGGTGTAACCTTTCTTCACTTCATCAAAACAGGCACAGCATAACTCGGCCTCTAATTGGGGCATTCGTTCCCGGACTTTCTTATCTTCATCCAACGGGAGGTCCACCCAGTTCTGCATGGCCTTGGCTTCTTCGCTCATCCCCCGACCGGCCGCCATATCCTTGCCCTGGAGGAAGCGGTCGATGGATTGGGCCGCTTCTTTCCCCCCGGCCACGGCACCAATGGCGATCCAGGGGCCCACATGGACATCGCCGGCCGCAAAGACGCCCTGCCGGGAGGTCATATAGGTAATCGGATCCGCTTCAATGGTGCCCCAGCGAGTGGTGTTGATGCCGCTGCCCTCGATGCATTTGAGGTTCGCCCTCTGGCCGATGGCAGGGATGATCATATCGCAATCCACTTTAAATTCCGAACCGGGTTTGGGGACCGGTCGCCGCCTGCCAGAGGTGTCGGGTTCCCCCAACTCCATCCGGATGCACCTTAAAGCGACTACGACGCCGTCCTTGACTACTACTTCCTGGGGGGCCACCAGGTACTGAATAGGGATACCCTCGCATTCGGCTTCTTCGATTTCTTCAACATTCGCCGGCATTTCGGCCAAGGTGCGGCGATAAAGAATGCTTACGTCCGAACCCAGACGTTTGGCGGTGCGGGCCACGTCAAAAGCCACGTTGCCGCCGCCGATGACCACCATCTTCTTACCGATCTTGGGCTTCTGGCCCAGGGCGATATCTCTAAGCAGATCTACACCCTGCACGACACCTTTCGCCTCTTCGCCGGGAATTCCCATGTCGCTGCCCACATGGCAACCCAAGCCTAAAAACACGGCCTTGTACCCGTCTTTGGCCAGCCCGTCCAACGTGATGTCTTTGCCCAGGGCCGTGTTGGTCTTGATCTCCACACCCCAGCGTTTGATATAGTCAATTTCTTTGTCCAAGACAGTTTTTGGGAGGCGGTAGTCGGGAATGCCGACGCGAATCATCCCTCCGGCCACCGGAAGGGCTTCGAAGATAGTGCACGGATAGCCCCGCCGGGCTAAATGGTAAGCACAGGACAGACCAGCCGGGCCGGAACCGATTATGGCGACCTTTTTCCTTTTCTTGGCTACCTTGGGAATAGGCAGCGCAGCAAGATCCACCTGATCCGCCGCAAAGCGTTTCAAGTTGCAGATGGCGATGGCTTCGTCCATTTCCTGCCGGCGGCAGGCGCTTTCGCACGGATGGGGGCAGACCCGACCTATTACCCCGGGTAGGGGCAGGTCTTCCATGATCAATTTTACCGCTTCTTCATATTTCCCCACCTTGATCAGCTGTACATAACCCTGTACGCGGATGTTGGCCGGACAGGTGGTAACACAAGGGGCCCGGTCCAACTTCTTAATGGCGAACTGGGCCGGAATAGTCTGGG
Source organism: uncultured delta proteobacterium (assembly GCA_963777875.1). Lineage (GTDB taxonomy): Bacteria > Desulfobacterota > Desulfobaccia > Desulfobaccales > Desulfobaccaceae > Desulfobacca. The sequence goes on from CAVZSK010000043.1 coordinate 48,436, forward strand.
GGAAATTTCGATACGCAGCCTGACGCACCCCCATGCCTTCATCAAAAGCCGAGGGCACTTCCACTGGACAAACCTTGGCGCAGTCCCCACAGGCGTTGCATTTCTCCATGTCAATATAGCGCGGCTGCTGGTTCAGGATGACGGTGAAATTACCCACCTCTCCTTCAACCTTCTGGACCTCGGCCTGGGTGATGATCTCGATATCCGGATGCATGGCCACTTCTATGAGTTTTGGAGAGATCATACAGGTAGAGCAGTCGTTGGTGGGGAAGGTTTTGTCCAATTTGGCCATGATGCCGCCCAGGGAAATATCCTTTTCCACCAGATAAACCTTGAAACCGGCATTGGCGGTGTCCAGAGCCGCCTGCATCCCGGCGATGCCGCCGCCAACCACCATCACCGCGCCGATGGTTTGTTTTTCTGCTGTCGCCATATCAAATCCTATATGAATAAAATTGTTCTCTATTTAAGGTAAAAGGAAGAAAGTCTTTCTACAATAAGCCTTTCCTTTGCAAGAGCGGCACAGGATCAACAAAATGTCGGCTGAACCAGGTTTTAACGTCCGGATGACCCAGGGCCAGACCAATTAGTTCGGTAAAATACAGCACCGGCAAATAATATTTTTTCCCAGCTTTTTTGCCGATGCGTTCCTGGGGAATATCCAGGTTGGCCTGACACATCTGGCAAGAGACCACAAAGCATTCCGCCCCGGCCTCCAGGGCTCGGTCATAGAGTTTTTGAACCAAAGTATCAATGATATCCGGCCGGGAAATGGTAAAGCCGGCCCCGCAGCAGTCGGTTTTATAGGACCAGGGGTACGGGTTGGCACCTAAATCTTTGAGCAGCCTGTCCATATTGGTGGGATTTTCGTAATCCCGGCGATTGGTGATTTTGGGTGGCCGAGCCACCACGCAGCCATAATAACAGACCGTCTTCAGTCCTCCCAGGGGCTTTTTCAGCTTTTCCTTAATCTGGGCCATCACCGGCTCCTGGGTCAAATAATCCAAAAGATCCCACACCTTGATTTTGCCCTGATAATCCAGTCCCAGGGTGGCTGCATCCGGTCCCAGCAAGGCGTGTTCCGCCACCTTCAGGCGGTTAAAGCATAAGGCACAGGGAACGACCACATCCTGCCCTTTTACTTCAGCATTTACCAGATTGCGAGCCGGCAGGGCTAGAGCAAGTTGTTCATTGATACTATGCGCCGCCGTGGCGCCGCAACAGTTCCAGTCCGGGACTTCCTCAAGCTGTACGTCCAGCAAAGCGGCCACGGCTTCAATGGACTCTTCGTAATCTTTGGCACTGTGCTCCAAGGAGCATCCAGGATAATAGGATACTTTCATGAGCTCATCCTATGACTTCGCTTTTTCAAAGAGGTTTTTGATTTCGTCAAGGACCTGCACTTTTTGGGGAGGCTTGACACTGAGCCGGCCTTTCTTAAACATCTGGAGACCCAGTTTGACGTCTTCTTTGAGGCCCCCGGTTTTGAATTTTCTCAGACCTTCACCGCTCCTCAGCATATATAAACCCAACAACAAGGATTCGTTGAGACGCCCGCCTGAAAGCCGGACATCCTCAAGAAAGGCTTTATGGAAGGCCAAAACGCTTTTCTGAGACACCGACCGGCCAGACCTGACCGACCGCTCTTTAAGAAAATCCATCACCCCGGCAATGTCAATATCGTTGGGGCAGCGGGTGGTACAGGTCTCGCAAGCGGAACAGACCCAGATCGTTTTGCTGCCCAAAACCATTTCTTCCTGCCCCAAACCCGACAGGCGGATAATCTCATGGGGTAAAAAGTCCATGGCAAAGGTGAGAGGACAACCCGCTGAACATTTCGCACATTGATAGCAATCGGTCACCGCAATCTGGCGCTCTTTTCGAATTTCATCGCTAAATTCAAAATTTGGCGCTAATTCTTTGGATATGGCTGCTTCCATGAGCGCTCCTTATTTTTTAAACTAAATTATATCATATGGATAAAAACGACACATAGCCTCATTAGTTATTGTGAATATATTCACTTCTTTCCAACCCTATAATGAAAGCCGGATTTGTTGTCAAGTTTTTAATCATATGATCGAAATTTTGCACTCTAATTCTTGTCTGCCCTTTTCATACTTTATTGTGTTTTTAATCAATGAGCACTTTTTGGCAATGGCCTGCACAATTACCCCCAGCCTTCTTTGGTTTGGATTTTTTCCAAGGCCTCCTCCAATGTTTCCCGCAACTCCGGATCTAACGCACCCGCCAAGGCTGTTTCCAGGGGCCGGATCCAGGTTCCATCGCCCCATTCCCCGATAAGATAGATAATGTCGCCTTGCACCGGCATTTCACTTGTGCCGTACTCCTGCCACAGCCAGGGCAGGGTCCCAGCGGTCAATAAGGGCTTTTCTTCCCCCACCGTTTCCATGACCACCATGGCACCCAGGCGAATATTGATTTCCGGGTGGATTAACAAGGGCAGGAAATTAGGGAAGATCAACCCTTTTTCCAGCATGAAGGACCCCAGGACACCCGCCTGGCCTTCTGTGAGCATTCTCTCCATGACCGAAGCCGGCAGTTGCGCCGGGTCGGTCTTCTCGGCCAGGTCCAGCAGATCGCTTAATTGAAAGGCCCCGGTGAGGCGATAGACCCCGTTGACTATTACGGTGGGCACCGCTTTAATCTCATGTTCCCGGGAGAGTTCGGTAAAGAGACTGGCATCAATCAACGTAATGGCAGCCTTGGGCGGCGTCACCGTTAAAGGCATCAACTGGCGCACCATCTGGGGGCAAAAAGGGCATTGGGGCGCAATGAAAATGGTCAACTCCGGGGCCACGGGTAGTTTTTCCCAGCGGCTTTGCACTGCCGGAGACAGCGCCGGCCCCTGACCGTCCAAGGCCAGAAAAATCTCTCCCAGCAATTCCAGCTTTTGGCCTTCCGGAACCGCATGAAAGCGCCAACCTTCCCCCAGGACCAGTCCGGGAAGTTCTGTCTCCGGGACATCTTCGGTCATCACCGGCACCTGCGGCACAAGCTCCTTCAATGATTCCAGGAACGCAGCAAATAAGTCACTTTCGGGGCGATGATTCCGGACAAACCGCAATGGTCTAGGACGGGTGAGTTTGGTCTGCCACTTTTCCAAATACCTTCTATCTGAATCTGCTAGTGCCATGCACGTATGCCTTTCTGAAAAACTCTAAATTGATAGTAAGAATGTATTTCTGGAAGTGACGTTATTCTGAGAGAACGACGCAACCGAATAAACTTATACCCTTTGCAAAAAGATTTTTCTTTCATTCCCTCGCCCCTTGAGGGGAGAGGGTCAGGGTGAGGGGTGAACTTTTAACCGAAAACCGAGAACTAAAACTGGAAACTGTATTAAAGCCGTCCGCATAGATCCAATTGGTGAGCCAGAAAAATGAGTTCTCCGGCCTCTATCTGGGCCCGACGCCGGGTCAACCAGAACTGAAATTTTTCCTTGTCCAGATCCGGGTGGGAAGCCACCGCCCGGTTTATGGTTTCCAGCACATAATGTAAAAAATATTTTTCATCGGCCGGATATGAGCTCTCTGGTGTTGGCCATACCACCCAATCGGAACTGCCCGCCGCCATAACTTCACGGCCGTGTTGGTACAAAGCGCCCAGCAAACGGCGCCCGGTCTGACTATGGCCGCCGCCCCCTTTTTGCCGCTCATCCATGCTCTGATGGTAAAGCTTCACCACCTGGTCTTCAAACTCGGGGTCCAAGGGAGGGTACAGAATCGTTTCACCGTCGAAGTTAAGGGTGAAATAATACCATCCCCCCGGCCTTAACAGGGAAAAAAGACGGGGTAAACCCGTGTCGAGGTCCACCAGGTCCAAAAAGGCATGGGCCAGAAGCAGGTCCCAGCCGGGTTTGCCGGCCTGGCCTTGGCAGAAATCCAAAAAATTAATGGCTCTGAGAGTAATCAGCCAGTCTCGCCCGCCTCCCGCCACCCGGATGGCTTCCCCCACTTCTGAGAATGCCAGGTGACGGCACCGGGCAAACTCCTTTAACCGCACCCTGGCCTCGGCAATAAGTGCCGGCTCCTGGTCAATGGCGGTGTAGGCTGCCTTGGAGACCAGGCCCCAATCCCACAGCCTTTCGATGAGAGTCCCGATACCGCAGCCAATTTCCACAATATTGAGTGACGCCGCCTGATTCCCAGCCGCCAAGGCCGCTGTCAGCTTCTGATAAACCCCGAGGTTGAGACTGCGGTCATCCACGCTTTTTTTGGCGCTTAAATACCGGATAAAGCTGTCTGCTGCTAGATCAGGCACTTCCATCTCAACCTATTTCCCAAGCTCCTACCCTGAAAAGTATTTGTTGGTGACACATGAATGTAGGCGGAAGCAAGCGCATCCCGTCTTCGGAAATCTTTTCAAAATTTATGAGAGAGTGACAGGCTCAACCTCGTTCCCAAGGTCCAGCTTGGCCTCCTTTAATCTACTAAAGCCATTCAGGTTGTTGAGGTCAAAATGATGTTCGCCCCGGAAACGCTTGCAAAAACTCCCGAATAGTGGCGCCGGTCTGTTCCCAGGTAGGGTGGCGGGCAATCCGCTCCCTGGCAGCCAGGCTCATGTTTAAAAGTTTTCGGCCATCCCGAAGAAGTTCCCTCAGGCTGGCCGTCAATGCCCCCACGTCTTTTGGGGATATCAAATATCCGTCCTGCCCCGAGCTAATCACCTCTCCCGCCGCACCGCCGGTGGAGGCCAAAGGAACCAGCCCGTAATACATGCCTTCCAGATAGACCAACGCCAGCCCTTCCATGTACGAGGGCACCGCCAGGATATGGCTCTCCTGAAGATAGCTAATCAAATCTGTTCCCAGCAGCACACCGGGCAGTCGTATCTTGTGACTCATTCCCAAGTTACTTATGAGTTTATAAATTTTCCGGGCATACGCCGGGTCGCTGGTCAAACTGCCGACAATGTTTAACTGCCAGTCTTCGTTTTTGAGCGGGGCCAGCGCCTGCAGAAGCACATCCAGGCCTTTTCTCGGGATCACGGCCCCGAGATACAAAATCTTCCGGGGACCCGGAGCCATTACCCGTGCCGCTATCTGCTCCGGAGTCAAGCCCCCCAGCCGGTCTCCGGCCGAATAGGCAATCGTATACGGTTTGCCTGCGCCCACCAAAGATTCCACCAACCGTTGGGTGTGCCGGCTGATGAAAATAAACCCATCCACCGATTGTAAATACCGGCGTTCCACCTGCCGATACAGCTTATTTTGCCAGGCCGGCCGCTCCTCGCTAGAACGCAGCAGATGCACCAGACTGATGATGGGATAACGGATGTGGGGTTTTAGCCGTTGATTCAGCCAAAACAAGGACGGGTGGGCTAATTCATCTTGGATGACCGCATCGAAACGCCCCAGACGCAGGCGACGTTCCAAACCCGCCCAGGCATTATGCAAGAGCCCCAAACCATAAGGATGCCAGGGCAAGGCCATGACCTCAATTTCGTCCCCTTGCCGCCGCAAATAATCGACCACCAGTTTGTCGAAAATAAAGCCGCCGGTAATAATGTCCAGGTTGCCGTAAATGACCAACCCCAGACGCATCAAAAATCCTCGCGGTACCCGGTCCAGGCAATCTCGTTTTCCCAGATGGTCACCTGCAGCGCCGTCAGATTGGGGGCTTGCAACTTCTCCCGCAGTTGCCCGCAGAACAGGCGGGCAAAATGTTCGATGCTGGGATTCAGTCCTTTGAACTCCGGCAAATCATTTAAGGTCTGATCCCGATAATACCCCAGGAGTTCCTCCAGCCGGGCTTCAACCTCGACAATGTCCACCAGATAACCATGCTGGTCCAACTCTTTGCCTTGCAGTTGGACCTCGATCTGGTAATGATGCGAGTGGCGCTCGTTTTCCAACCCCCAGTCGCCTCCCACTAAATAATGCTGCGCTATCAGACTCCGCTTCACCGCCAGGGTATACATAGACATCTCCGTCTTTCAAGTTCCGTTTTGAAATTTTTGCATTTTAATATATCAATCTACGCATATTCATTGATACTGATTCTTTTTACCGAAAACTGAAAACCGTTAACCGAAACTGTGTTAATACGTCAACAGCACCTGAATGGCTTCCTCGGGATGCTTATCCAGCAGTTCGTAAGCTGCCGGGGCTTCGGAAAGCTTAAATGAATGCGTTAGTAATGGCGCCGGTTCTATCTCCTGCAACATCCGCCAGGCCAGCCCCAGAAGTCTCGGTTTAGACCAGCGGCCGGTCAACTCCGGGTTGATACTGCTCACCTGGCTGCTCAACAGGCGAATGCGGCTGCGGTGAAAGACCCCGCCCAGATTCAGTTCTGCCTTTTTTCGGCCGTACCAGGAACCTATTACCACCCGACCATGGTAGCCGGTGACCGCAATAGCCTGATCCAGGGCCGAGGGCTGGCCGGAAACCTCATAAGTCAAATCCGCACCGGCATAAAACCTGCTATCAGATAACAAGGACATCAGTTTCGCCGGATTCTGCAACGCTAAGGGGTCCAAACTAGCCTGAGCCCCAAGGCTTAATGAAGCCAGACGACGGTTCGGAAACAAATCAAGCGTCACCAAACCGGCCAGAGGCATTTTCGCCAGCAAGTCTGTCAACAGTAACCCGACTATCCCTTGTCCGAACACCACCACCTGTTCTCCCAAAAGCGGCGCTCCGTCCAGCATAAAATTAACTGCCGTTTCCATGTTGGGCAACAGAGTGGCCACCTCGGGTGTAACTCCCTCGGGAATCGGCAGCAACTCCTCCGGGTTGGCGAGAAAGTGGCTCTCATGGGGGTGGAAGGCAAAAACCAACCGGTCTGACCACTCGCCCGGAACCTGAGAGCCGGACGCCACTACCTGGCCAACACTGGCGTAGCCATATTTTAAGGGATAGTGAAAGGCGCCTGCCAGTGACGGGATAGTGGCATCAATAGACATTTCGGCGGGAAACTGATTACGATAGATCAGCATTTCGGTTCCCGGACTGATGGCGGAAACCATAGTTTTCACCAAGACCTGTCCTGGACCGGGCTCGGGGACTGGCTCTTCTTGCACCTCAACCTGGGCCGGACCCAGAAAATAGAGAGTTTGTCGCATCATTTATACCAGGTTCAGTTTGTATTGCAACCAATGCAATATCTAATTATTTAATAATCCAGTATTTATTAACCACTAACCGTAATACTGTTCACTTAATATATTTTTTATGCTATACTGCGGTATCTTTTTAAAGGAGGCCCGCAGATGGCACGAACACTTGCAGAACTCCCTAAAGGGAGCCGGATCACAGATTACATCAGCCTTGGGGTTGTGGCCAAGACATTTCCTATATCCACCGTGAAAACGGTGTTGGAAGCCACCGGGCGAAATAGCCGACGCCAGAGGGATCTTCCGGCGCATGTGGTGGTTTACTATGTTATTGCCCTGGCGTTGTATATGCAATCCTCCTACCGGGAGGTTCTCCGATGTTTGTTGGAAGGAGTTCAGTGGTTGTTGAATCCTACCGACCGGATCAAGGTGACAGGGAAATCCGGGATATCCCAGGCCCGAACGAGATTGGGAGCCGAGCCCATTAAAAAATTGCATGATCAGGTTGTTCGTCCTATTGCCGTAGAAGCCACCAAGGGGGCCTGGTATCGAGCTTGGCTTTTGGTCAGCTTGGATGGTAGCACCCTGGATGTGGCCGATGAGCGTGCCAATGAAGAAGCCTTTGGGCGGCCAGGGGCCAGCCGGGGCCAGAGTGCCTACCCCCAGATTCGCTTCGTCTCCTTGGTGGAAAATGGCACTCACGTGTTGTTTGGCACCCAAGTCGCTGGCCGACGGACGGGAGAGTTGGCATTGGCCAAGGGAACACTTCCCTGGCTGAAGCCGGGCATGCTGTGTCTGGCGGATCGTTATTTCTTTGGCTTTGAGTTTTGGCAGCAAGCCCGGGCTACAGGGGCCGACCTGCTTTGGAGAGTCAAAAAGAACTTGCAACTGGCTTGCGAAAAACGCCTGGCTGACGGCTCCTACTTGAGCCATATCTATCCTTCCCAGTATGATCGCCAGCGCCAAAGAAACGGCGTGGCAGTGCGGGTTATCGAGTATCAGCTGGACGGCGTGGCGGGAGCTGAGCCCCTCTATCGCTTGCTTACCACCATCCTCGATCACGAACTGGCTCCGGCCCCAGAACTGGCTGCCCTGTATCATGAACGGTGGGAGATTGAGACCTCCTTGGATGAATTGAAGACCCACTTGAGGGGCGCTCGCATTGTCTTGCGCAGCAAAACACCGGAGTTGGTTCAACAGGAATTCTACGGCCTCATGATGGCCCATTTTGCTATTCGCGGTCTGATGCATGAAGCTGCCCTCAAAGCTGATGAAGACCCTGATCGACTCTCTTTTGTCCACGCAGTACGTGTGATACGTCGCAAACTCCCTATTTTCCCTGCTATTCCCCCCAGAGGAGATAGCGATGTTTCACGATAGGGTAGTTGAAGATATTCTGGAGGAGCGAGTGGTATCCAGCCGAAACCGTCGTAACCCCCGAGGGGTCAAACGCAAGATGAGCAGCTTCCCGGTACGACGTTCTGGATTAAAACCAATTTCCAAACTCGACCTCCAATTAGTTATAAAGATAGTTAAGTGAACAGTATTACCACTAACCGAAAACCGAAAACTGTTTTTAAGCCGTCCAGTCCGGTTCTCCACGCACGATCAAATCTTCGCCGATCCTCTGGTAATCCACGTTAATAAGGCGCGGAAAAACTTTCGGCCGAGGCTGATGGAGAAAGTCAAGGACGCGAACCCCTCCCACCAAAACCGGTGCAATGGTGACGATTACCTGATCCACTGCCTGAAATCCCAAAAAACTGGTAATAATCTGAGCCCCACCTTCCACCATAAGGCTGTTGATGCCCATTTCCCCTAACATCTGCAACAGTTCCTTTAGCTCAATGCCCCCGTTGTCGCCGGAGGGCAGACGATATACCCTGGCTCCCAGGCTTTCCAGGGCCGCCTGGCGCTCTGCTTCAGCTTTGGTGCCGGTGATGATCCAAGGGGAAATGGGTTGTTGCCGTAATAACTTTGAAAAGAGTGGAAAACGCAGACGGCCATCCAAAACCACCGGTTGCGGGTTCTTTCCGGAAACCAATCTCACCGTCAGACTGGGATCGTCTGCCAGCACCGTCCCGATCCCAACCAGGATGGCATCGTGGGCTGCCCGTAAAACATGGGTCATGGTCTGGGATTCCCGACAGCTCAGGGCCAGAGGATGACCGGGTCGGGCCGCTATGGCTCCATCAAGGCTTTGGGCATAGGTCAGGGTTACATACGGGCGACCGGTCCGCAGGCGGTGCGAAGCACTCTTCACCGCCAAAGTGGCCGCCTCTTCCATAAAACCCATTCTTTTTCTCCAGATCGATCGCGATAGTTACCACAATCAAGGCTATATTCGAAAGATCAATGCGGGCTGATTTTCTTGATACCCCATTTTTTTCCAAAGCATCTTATGGAAAATAGGGCATAATAGTGGCAGCACTCAAAATCGGCCAAATGTTCACTTGAATTGCACCGATAACTTTTATCATATTGAAGTAAATGATAATATAAAAAATTAAGCGCCACAAGATACTAAACGGGAAAACGCCAGTGACTAAAAAATAGTTGCTCCTAAACGCCGGATACATAATTTCCTCGTGTTATTTACGTTATAAAGCATTATCTTTTGTTAAGAGGTAACAGGTCAGTATTCTGTGAACTTAACTGGTTCAATATCTCTACCCCCCTTTCTCCCCCGTTGACGGGGAGGGCCAGGGGGGTGTTTGGCAATTTTTACATATTCCAAGGCGGCCCCAACCGGGTGATGGAATTAGGCCCCCCATTTGGCTGCAGCAGAGCATATAAAGGTTTTGAATTTTTATGATGAAATCCACCTTTTCCTTTAGGACTCTTTCCGGAAAAAAAATCGCCCTGATCATCATCGCCGCAATCATCGTCCTGGCCTCATTCTGGCTCTGGAGTAGGAAAAATTACTCTCCCGCTGCCTTTCGACTTGCCTCCGTGACTAAGGGCGACCTGGAGGTCACGGTCAGCGCCACCGGCACGGTGGAACCCGAAGAACTGGTAGATGTGGGGTCGCAGGTGGCAGGCAAGATCGTGGCTTTCGGGAAGGACAAAGACGGCAAGACCGTGGATTACGGCTCGGTCGTGGGAGCGGGAATAGTTCTGGCCAAAATCGACGACGCCCTCTATGCCGCCGAGGTCTCCCAGGCCAAGGCTCAATTGGCCCAGTCCCGGGCCAACGTCCAACGGGCCGAGGCTGACCTGGGCCAACTCAGGGCCAAACTCATCCAGGCGGAAAGTGACTGGCTCCGGGCCGAAAAATTGGGCCCGTCCGAGGCCCTGTCGCAAAGTGACTTTGATGCGGCTCGCTCTAATTATGACGTTGCCAGGGCCAATCTGAAAGTGGGCCAGGCAGCCCTGCGTCAGACCAAAGAGGCGGTGGCCCAGTCCGAAGCCGTATTAAAAAAGGCCAATCAAAATCTGGATTATTGCACCATCAGATCCCCGGTCAAAGGTGTCATCATTGACCGCCGGGTGAACATCGGCCAAACCGTCGTGGCCAGCCTCAGTGCCCCCAGCCTCTTTCTTATTGCCAAGGATCTCAAGCGCCTGCAAATCTGGGTCGCCGTCAATGAAGCGGATATCGGCAATATCCGGGTTGGGCAGCCGGTCGCCTTTACCGTGGACGCCTTTCCCCAAGACACCTTTGCCGGCACGGTGGGCAAAGTCAGACTCAATGCCACCATGACCCAGAACGTGGTAACCTACACGGTGGAGGTCATCACCGACAATTCCGACGGCAAGCTGATGCCCTACCTGACGGCCAATGTCAAGTTCCTGCTGGCCACGCGCCAAGGGGTTCTTCTCGTTCCCAACGCCGCCCTGCGCTGGTTCCCCCAGCCGGACCAGATAGCCTCCGCTTTTCGTGACCAGTATGCCGGCGAAGATGGCGCCGGCTCTAAAACTGGTGGTATTGCCGCGGCCAAAGGTCAAAAACTCGGAACCTTGTGGATACCCGACGGTTCTTATGTCAGGCCTGTTCAGGTCCAGGTTGGTTTAAGCGATGGCAGCTTGACGGAAATCCAGGGTCCTGAGGTCAAGGAAGGACTCCAGGTAATAGTGGCCGAGGAACAGCAGGAGGGTGCGCCCGCCGGCACTTCCAGTCCTTTTACTCCTAAACTTTTCCGGGACAAACGACCCTCGCCGCGCCCATAGAGGTATCATAAGGTATCTATAACGGGTGAAAAGCTACTGTTTTCCGATAGCCTATCGCCTCTGGCCTATAACGTTATAAGCCTTTTTTTAGATTTTTCATGAAACTTATAGCACTGCGAGATATTTACAAAACTTACCTGCTGGGTCAGATCCAGGTGCCGGTGCTCAAAGGTGTCTCCCTCGAGGTCTCCCAGGGGGAATTTGTGGCCCTCATGGGGTCGTCGGGTTCGGGTAAAACCACCCTCATGAACATCCTCGGGTGCCTGGACCGGCCTACTTCCGGTCACTTCTGGTTGGAGGGGCAGGACGTCACCGTCCTTTCTTCTGACGAACGGGCCCAACTGCGCAACCAGAATCTCGGTTTTGTTTTCCAGACCTTTAATCTGCTGCCCCGCACCAGCGCCCTGGAAAATGTCATCATGCCCCTGTCCTATAACGGTGTTAACCTGTCAGACACCGAGGCCCTGCACCGGGCTGAAGAACTGCTCCGTCGCGTCGGGCTGGGGGACCGTCTGGACCACGAACCTTCCCAGCTTTCCGGAGGGCAGCAACAGCGGGTGGCCATTGCCCGGGCTTTGGTCAATAATCCGTCCGTCCTCCTTGCCGATGAACCCACCGGCAATCTGGACTCCAAAACCAGTGCCGAAATGCTGGAACTATTCAGCCAGCTCAATGACGAAGGCGTGACCATCATCCTGGTCACCCACGACGAAGCCGTGGCCCGCTGCGCCAAACGGATCGTCCGCGTCAATGACGGATTAATGCAAACCGAAGAAAAATCGCTGACTCCGGTGGCACCTGAGCCTGCCGACCTGCCGCGGCCCGAACCAGCCATGCGTTTTCATTGGGCCCTGCCCCGACTGCGTTGGATGCTCCGCACCTCTCTGCACGGCCTGCGCCGCAACATCATGCGGGCTGCCCTCACTGCCCTGGGCATTATCATCGGCGTCGCTGCGGTTATTGCCATGATGGAGATCGGTCGCGGGTCCGCCTCGGCCATCAACCGGACCATCTCCAGCATGGGCGCCGACAACCTGCTCGTCCTGCCCGGCACCGCTGCCAGCGGTGGCGTCAGTTTTGGCGTCGGCACCGCCGTGACCCTCACTCCCCAGGATGTGGAGGCCATCTTAAAGGACTGCCCGGCCGTCAGGGCGGCCGCGCCCGTAGTCCGGGCTCGCATCCAGGTTGTCTACGGGAACCGCAACTGGGTCCCCATCTACATTTACGGAACTACCCCGGCCTTTCTGGACGTCCGCCAGTGGCCCCTGGCCGCGGGTGAGGCCTTTACGGAGCAGGATGTGCGTAATGCCAGCAAGGTCTGTTTGCTGGGCCAGCGGTTGGTGCGTGAACTTTTTCAGGGAGAAGACCCCCTGAAAAAGGAGATCCGGGTGAATAACATTTCCTTCAAAGTTATCGGCATCCTCAGCTCCAAAGGCGCCAACATGATGGGCATCGATCAGGACGATATCCTGCTGGCGCCCTGGACTACCATCAGGTACCGGGTCACCCGTGCTTCGGTGTCCAACGTCAATCAAAGCGCCCAACAGACCACTTCCGATTCTTCCCAGCAGGTCAATACCCTCAACCAGCTCTATCCCAACACCAAAGTCAACCTGTATCCCGTGCCGTCGGCTTCCCAGGCGGCCAACAATCCTCTGCCCGTCAGGTTTGCTAATGTCGACCAAATCATGGTGGCAGCCCAATCTGCCCAGGAGATCCCCCTGGCTATCCAACAAATCACCCAGCTCCTGCGCGAACGCCACCGCATCAAGCCTGGTGAACCCGAGGACTTTCAAATTCGGAATATGACCGAGATGACCTCGGCCCTCTCCTCCACTGCCACCTTAATGACCAAGCTGCTTCTGGCCGTGGCTTTGATCTCCCTGGCCGTTGGTGGCGTCGGCATCATGAACATCATGCTGGTGTCAGTCACCGAGAGAACCCGGGAAATTGGCCTGAGGCTGGCCGTGGGGGCCTGGAGCCGGGACATCCTCCAACAATTCCTGACCGAAGCCGTCTTACTCTGCTTTTGCGGCGGCATCGTTGGCATTCTCTTGGGCCGGGGGATTTCCACCCTGATCAGGGTCCTCTTCCAGTGGCCCACAGAGCTTTCCCTGGGTGCCATTCTGGTGGCCTTCGCCGTTTCCGTGACGGTGGGCATTATCTTCGGCTACTACCCGGCCTGGAAAGCCTCCCGTCTGGACCCCATCAATGCTTTAAGGTATGAGTAATATTAAAAAAGTAGGGTTGGCGCCGCCCACCAGAATTTCATTGTCTCTATCTCCATAGGGCGGGAAAGCAAAGCCTCTCCCGCCTTCTGAAAAACTTCAAGTTGCAGGCCTGGTTGGATGAATAAAGCAGATGAATAACCTATTTTTTTTGACAAAGACCATATTTCCCTCTGGTTCCCAAGTTGTACTTGGGAACCGGATATTCCGCCAAGCTTCGCTTGGCCACCTATTACCGGCCTTACTCCTCACTTCACTACTCGGCTGCGCCGTCGGCCCTGATTATCTGCCGCCCCGGACCGACGTCCCGTCAACCTGGAACGGCCAGGAGGTGGTCACCCGGGACCTGGCCAGCAAAACCAACACCAATCCGGCCACCTTGGCGGCCTGGTGGCGTTCCTTTAAGGATCCCACCCTGAGTTCCCTGGTGGAAACGGCCATTGGGGCCAACCTTGATCTGCTCCAGGCCGAGGCCCGGATCCGCCAGGCCCGGGCCGCCCGGGGGGTGGCCGGCGCCGGACTCTGGCCCACCATCGATGCCCAAGCCTTTCACCAAAGAAGCAGCGGTTCCAGTGCCACCGTCGGCTCCGGGGGAACCCCTTCCTTTACCTCCGCCGCGGCGATTCGGGATTTATTTCAGGTAGGTCTGGACGCTTCCTGGGAATTGGATATTTTTGGCGGGCACCCGGCGCAACCTTGAAGCTGCCACCGCCGACCTTCAGGCCGCCGTCGAAGACCGCCGGGATGTCCTGGTGACCCTGTTGGGCGACGTCGGCAACAATTACCTCAACCTCCGGGGTTTGCAACAACAGCTGGCCATTGCCCGGCAGAATCTGGAGGCCCAGAAGAAAACCGCCCGGATCACCCACAAGCGTTTCGAAGCCGGCTTTATCAGCCGTCTGGATGTGGCCAACGCTGACGCCCAGGTAAATAGCACCGCCGCCCAGATCCCGGTCCTGGAGTCCTCGGCCCGGGCTGCTATCTACAGCCTGGACGTTTTGCTGGGCCAAAACCCCGGCCTCCTGGAAAAAACCTTGGCCCGGCCCCTGGCCATTCCCACCACTCCCCCGGAAATCCCCGTGGGGCTGCCCTCCGATCTGGTCCGCCGCCGCCCGGATATCCGCCGGGCCGAAGCTCAGTTGCATGCTGCCACCGCCCGCATCGGCGTCGCCACCGCCGACCTGTTCCCCAGATTTTTCCTCACCGGCAATGCCGGCTTCTCCGCCAGTGACATATCCTTATTGGGCACTTCCAACAGTAAATTCTGGTCCTTCAGCCCCAGCGTCACCTGGCCGGTCTTTGCCGGCGGCCGCATCCGCTGGAATATCGAACTCCAGGACGCCCGCCAGCAAGAAGCCCTCCTGAATTACCAGAAAACCGTCCTCACCGCCTTGAAGGATGTCGAGACCGCCCTGGTGGCCTACGCCAAAGAACAGGAGCACCGGAAGTTTCTGGCCCAGGCCGTGGACAACAACCGCCGGGCGGTGGACCTGTCCATGCAGCTCTATCTGGCCGGCAAATCCGATTTTTTGAACGTCCTCATATCCCAACGCTCCTTGTTCATCAATGAAGACGCCCTGGCCCAGAGTACCAGCAAGCTGGCCACCAATCTCATCGCCCTCTATAAGGCCCTGGGCGGCGGTTGGGAAAAAGAAACCTAAAACCTTCGTAAAGCGAATCGAAAATATTAACGATGAAAAAACGTCTTTAAATAATCTTCCAAGATCCCTTGGCTGACCAGATCAATCGCTGGGCAATCCGAAGGATATTTCTCCCTGTAATCCAAGAGAAATTATCGTGGGAAAAGTCAGCGTTCCAGGCGACTCATCTTGGCCGCCATCTTGGCATTAAATTTCCCGGCCTCAATGACAAATCTTTCATGCGTGCCTTCGGAAATTGTGTCCAGGCCGTCATCCGCCACCAGGGAAAAGCTCAATTTCCGGCCTTCCACCCGGTCCAGCGAGCCCTTGACCGTCACCGTCAACCCGGGAGGGGTGGCGGCGACGTGGTTCACCCTGATATCAATGCCCACTGTCTGTTCCCGGGGCCAATCCAGATGAGGATTGATGGCCTGGATACAGGCCCATTCAAATAACCCCACCATAAAGCCGGTGGCCAGCACCTGGGGCATGACCTGAAATTCCGGCGACTCCGGGAACAGATATGGCACCGTCTTATTCTCCGGCACCTGAAAACGAATTCAAACCTCAAACCGGCCTGCAGGGAATCTTTCATGGCATCCTCCCATCTCAGTAAAATTTTGTCTTTACTGTTAGTATAAGGATCTATATAATATTAGTAAAATTAATTATATTTATAATTATAATTAATTTATTTAATATAAGGAGTGTTTTCCTTGAGCTCGTCGGTTTGTCAGATATACAGTTCGGTTTGCCAGGCAAATCAGCTTTCGAAGTATCTATCAAGAATAGCTATTCTTGTGCACCTGAAAACTGAAACCGGAAACCATATCATGGAATGGCAACAACTGCTGGGATTCTATCACGTCGTCGAACTTGGGCAGCTTCACCAAGGCCGCCGAAGCCACCTTGCGCACCCAATCGGCGTTGAGTCAGCAGATAAAATCGTTGGAGGAAGAATTTTCTTGTCAGCTCTTGGAAAGGATCGGTAAGCGCCGGTTGCAGCTTACCCCGGCAGGAGAAAAAGTGTTGGCCTTTGCCGAGCTCGTCTTCAGTAAGCTATGAACGAGTTACAGGAAGAATTAGCCGAAATCAAAAACCTGCCCCGGGGCCGCCTCCAGGTTGCCGCCCCGTTCACCACCCTGTTTCACCTGCTGCCCAACCTCCTCCAGGATTACCGCCGGCAATTTCCCCAGGTGCAGCTCACCATTCTCGACCGGCCCCAGGAGAGTGTCCTCCAATTGGTGCAAAACGGCGCCGTGGACTTCGGCTTTGCCCGGGAGTCCATCGTGCCCGGCGATCTTCAGGTCCGGCGCTGGCAGCGGGTGCAAACCGTCCTGATGGTGCCGCCGGATCACCCCTTAGCCGGCGCCGCCCGGGTAAGTTTGGCAGGAGATCGCCCGATATCCCCTCATTGTCCCGCCAGCCAACCTGAAGTTTTCCGGCCGCCGCACTCTGGAAGAACATTTTGCCAAACTGGGGCTTACCTACCGTGTCGCCATGGAATCGGCCAACGTGGAATTGAGTTATCGCTACGTCGAGTTGGGATTGGGTCTTGCCTTCGCCACCCTGGCCGGTGATGCCTCAGACTGGAGCCACCGCGATCTGGTCTTCATCCCCCTGGACGAGTATTTTCCCGCAGATTATCTCGCCGTGGTTATGAGGCCTGATAAGACCCTGACCTCATATAAAACCGCCTTTCTCAACCTCCTGTTCGAAAAGCACCCGAATTACTTATTCCCAACCAAAGCCAAAGAATGAACGGCCAACCATTGCCAAACCTAGGATTCCCTCTTTGGCTAAGCATTACTCCCAAGTCCATGAACCTAGATAATCTCTTCCTTTTTCCCTCGCTCGTTGGGTATCCCATTTCAATAAATTTTAACTTATTGATATTACGAAACTAATCCCCAATCCCTCTTGGGGGCTAGCCATTTTCCATGACTTAATATCCTGTTGATATCCTTCCTTTAATCCCCTCTCCCTGGGGGAGAGGGTAGGGTGAGGGGGCGTTGAAGCTCGTTCCCAAGTTTCAGGTTAGCCCCTTTCGTTCTTCGGGCAACTTAGGTCGGCAACCTCCCACCTTAGAAAGTAAACACCTTCGCCTCCACGGCGATATCAATCAAAGTCAACCCGGTGCCGATCTCACAACCCGGGGGCAGTTCATCCGCCCCGATCATCCTGGTCTCGGCGCAGGGCTTGCACACCAGCATCTTCGCCTTTTTCTCCATGAGAAATTTCCAGTAGGTGCTCATTTCATCCCCCGTCGGGGCCTTGACCCGCTCCATAAGGGACATGTTGGTGAAATACACCGCGTCGTCCACCAAAAACACCGTCACCTCGTGGCCCTTATCCGCCGCAATTTTGGCAAACTGAAAACAGCGCACCGCCCGGATGGGGTCTTCCGGCCCCCGTGTCAAAACGAAAAGAAACTTGGCCATGGAGTTCTCCTTTTTATGAACTTTTGCTCTATCATACTACCTTTCCAAATGAGTTGGCAAGCTGAGAACCCTGTAACCTTCAATTCGAGACTAAGAAAATAGGCAGCATACTCCCTTATCCCTGGCAGCACCCTCTTTTTTTATCCTCTTACCTGTTTTTACAGCCCCACTTCGGCTAAATCCGGCCCCAGGTAAACCCGTTCGTTTTCTCCCAGGATGCCCAAAGAGAGGCAGATGAGCGTCCATAAGTGCACGGTGCGATAGCCGGCGCCGTAGTGTTCGCCCAGTTCGTGAATCTGGGCGTGACAATTGTGGCAGGGGGTGATGACATACGGCGCCCCGGTAGCGACGATCTGATCGTTTTTAAACTTACCATAGGCCAGACGTTCTTCCTTATACGGCGCCTGGAGCGCCCCGCCGCCGCCGCCGCAACAGTAGTTGTTGGATTTGTTCGGGGTCATATCAATAAAATTTTCTTCGCCCACCACGCGCCTTGGAGACAAAGCGCAGTTCCTCAGCCCAGAAGTCGCCGTAGGACTTGCGGACAAGATTGCAGGGATCCTGCAGGGTGAACTGGACTTTGAGATTCTTGTTCCACTCCGAGTTGACCTTGAGCTTGCCCTCCCGGATCCATTGGGCATACAAGAGCACGATGGGGACCAGCTCGAACTTATGGGGAATCTTGAATTTCTGCAGACCTTCCCACAAGGAATAGGTCACGTGGCCGCATTCGGTGCTGATGTAGTACTGGCAGCCCAGCTTGTCGGCCTGCTCGGCAGTCTGGCGGGTGACCTTCTCCCAGGAGGCGTCGTCGGCCAGGAACATGCAGTAGTTTTCTCCGCCCCAGCCGGTGCTGCTGTAAGTCCAATCGGCGCCCACCAGATGGAGAATCTTCCACAAAGGAATCATTTCATCCGGTTCCGTTGATCGGTTCCCGGGAATTCTGGTTCAGGAAAAACGTGGCCCCCATCTTGTCGACGGGCGCCTGCAGGTCTTCAAACCCTGGCTGGCTCTCCCTGCACCTCGGCCAGGACGTCCTCCACCACGAACTGGAAGTCCTCTTCGCTGGTGCCCGTGGCGCTGCCGCTGGTAAGTTGCGCAGGGCCATGTCACAGGAACGCAGGATGCCTCTGGGCCGATCTTCTCGGGGCCAGGCTGGCCCGGGCATGATAAACCAGGGCGGGAATGTTGATGTTCATGGGACAGGCATGGACGCAGCGTTTGCACATAGTGCACATCCAGACCCAGGGGGTGGTGGTGACTTCTTCATCCATCCCAAGAAGGCCATGCGCAGGAATTTCCGGGGATCAAGGCCCGCCAGACCGGTGGCCGGACAGCCGGCCGCGCAGGTGCCGCAGGTCAAACAGGCATTCAAGTTACCGCCGTCCGGCAGCAGTTCCATAACCTGATCACGGAAAGATTTTCCCCTGACGAGGTTTCAGCTCCAAAATTTTTTCTGACATTTTATTGTTTTCCTCCATTAGTTATCTCAACAAAGTTGCTGATGGCGATTCACACCCGTGCCTGAGTGGTTTGCCGGGAGCCTTTGGAAACTACCTTCTTTTTCCGCAGCGGCCCCAACTGCCTGATCCGCTCGGTGAAATCGGTGCAGCATTGGGCGAACTGCGGCCCCATGCCCGAGGAATTATAAAACATCTCCACCCTGGCCGGATCGATGCCGATGCCCTTCAGGATCTGTTTGGCGCGTTTCGCCCGGGTGGTGGCAAAGTAATTGCCCTCCACATAGTGACAGTCACCCAGCAGACAGCCGGACAGAAAGACTCCGTCGGCGCCCACCTCAAAGGCCTGCAGGATGTGGGTAATATCCACCCGGCCGGTGCAGGGCACCTTGAGGATATGGACATTGGTGGGGTATTGCATCCGCATGGAGCCGGCCAGGTCCGCGGCGGCGTAGGAACACCACTGACAACAAAAACACAGGATTTTCGGTTCAAAGCGTTCTGCCATCACAACTCTCCTTTGCTGAGCGTGACTGAAATAAGGTTTTGGATTTTTGGTGGGTGAAGCCGTTCAGCCCGATTGCCCGTCTGGCGGAGGAAAAAGCTCAGGGCCAGGGACAAAGCTGCGGCCTCGGACAGATTCATAGTTTCCACGATGGTCCAGTCGTCCTCTCCCCGGGGAATGGTCATGGGTTGGGTGAGGTGGAACAGGGAAACGATCTGGTGCAATGTGTCGGCAGCCGGCTCCATCATACGGCAACCTCATTTCCTGGTTGGGATGACTCGGGTGCAGCCAGCATTTCCGGCCGCGGTTTATGGACCAGGGGTGGCAACTGCCGGATGCGTTCGGTGAAATCCCGGCAGCATTGGGCAAACTGCGGCCCCATGCCGGCAGAATTGAAATACATCTCCACCCGTTCGGGTTCCAGGCCAATGCCCTGCAGGATTTTTTTCACCCGCTTTACCCGGTTCACCGCCCAGTAATTTCCTGTCTACATAATGGCAATCACCCGGCAGGCAGCCGGAGACAAAAACCCCATCGGCGCCGCATTCAAAGGCGTGCAAGATGTGCAGCACATCCACCCGGCCGGTGCAGGGCACCTTGATAATGCGGATATTGGGCGGATACTGCAGGCGCATGGATCCCGCCAGGTCAGCGGCGGCGTAAGAACACCACTGGCAGCAGAAAACGATAATTTTTGGTTCAAATGAACCTGCCATCGCCAAGCCTCCTTCCCGAGTAAAAGCATGCGAAACCATCAGAAAAACTTTAATTTGAAAGCAAACCGGGGGAGAGACAGGGAAGGCCGCGACAAGGTAGCCAGACCGATCAAAGGCAATTGGTCAGCCTGGCATACTGTGGCGAGAGCGTTCATCTCTTGGAACGCTGAACTGAGCCGGACTGAAAAGGGGAAATTATAGACTTAAGGTGATGAGTGATGCGAAAGGTGGCATTTTTCGGCCTGGCCCTGTCCCTACCGAACCCGGGTAGATTGGTCTTGGCTGCGTCAGGTAAAGCCGAAAAAGAATAGCATTGAAAGCATCCTAAAAGATTGATACTATCAAATATACTATGTATATTATCTATTTGTCAAATTGAAAAATACTATTTTATATAGCCCTCGGTTTTCAAAAAAACTATGAATGTGCCGTTTCCTATGAACTGGTTTCCTCAACGGTGGTAATTACGGTAGAATTAGAAATATGACTGAGGCGGAAAAAGTTTCTGCCCTTTGTCTGAATAGTGCACAGGAAGACAAGACACCGGGAAGATATGACTGACTTCTACGCACCCCTCACCTCTGAAATACAAACCCGGCGTCGGGGGCGGCCGCTGCTCCTCTTCCTGGACTATGACGGCACCCTGGTGGAGATCGCGCCCCGCCCGGAGCTGGCCCGGCCCACACCGGAGATGCTGGAGTTGCTGAGCCGGCTGGCGGCTCAGGCAGGACCTGAAGGTGATGGTGGTTTCGGGTCGCCCCCTGAGAGATTTACAGGAACTGCTGCCCGTCCCGGGCCTGGACTTTCTGGGGTCCCACGGCGGCGAGGCCTTTATTGGCGGTCGCCTCCACCCTCTGCCGGTTGCCGCCGTAGACGATGCAAGAACTTTCCCGATGGCGAAACCGGCTGGCGTCGAGGCTTCAGCCTTTTCAGGGGTGGTGGATTGAGGACAAGCCCCAGGGGTTGGCTCTCCACTATCGACAGGTTGCCCCAGAGCATACTTATGAATTCATTGGAATATTAGGAATACTGCAGGAACAGCTGCGGCAGGAGGGACGCTGGCAGCTCCTGGCGGGGAAAAAAGTCCTGGAAATACTGCCTCAGGGAGTCAGTAAAGGTGCGGCCATACAATTAATTTTGTTATTATGGGAATTTTCTGGTTTTTTCCCGATATATTTAGGAGATGATATCACCGATACAAGCGCCTTCCTCGTTTTACGGGACCGGGGGCTGACCATCCAAGTGGGAGGCCACCGGAAGCGAACTGCGGCAACCCATTACCTCCCTGATACCGGAGCAGTCAGGCATTTTCTGGCCCTTCTCGCAGTGCCCCCGGAGGACTCTTAATGGCGAAGATTTTGGGTCAGAGAGGTTACGATGTTGTGGAACCAAGACAACTTAAGAAAATTGATTGAAGAGAGATTGGTGGACTTCCAGATTATCCTGGTGTCCAACCGGGAGCCTTACATGCATATCTACCGGGGCGGTGAGGTGAAAACCATTATACCCGCCAGCGGCGTGGCCATTGCCCTGGACTCCCTGATGCAGTCCTGCGGCGGTACCTGGGTGGCCGCGGGCAGCGGCGAAGCCGACCGGGAGACCGTGAGCCGACGGGGATGCTCTTCTGGTCCCTCCCCAGGACCCCAAGTACACATTGCGCCGGGTGTGGCTGACCCGCCAGGAAGAAAGAGAGTATTACTACGGCTTTGCCAATTCCGCCCTGTGGCCCCTGTGCCACGTGGCTTACAGCCGCCCGCGCTTTGACCCTGCACAGTGGGAGACGTATAAGTCGGTCAACCGCAAGTTTGCCGAGGTGATCCTTTCCGAAGTAATCGATCCCCAGCGCACCATCGTCTTCATCCAGGACTACCATTTCGCCCTGTTGCCCCAGATGCTCAAAGCGGCAGAGCCTAACCTGGTGGTGTCCCAATTCTGGCATATTCCCTGGCCCAACTATGAGATCTTCCGCATCTGCCCCTGGGGGCCGGAAATCCTGGATGGCCTCTTGGGGAATGATGTTTTGGGGTTTCACCTGCAATACCACTGCAACAATTTCTGCGACACCGTGGACCGAACCCTGGAGGCAATGGTAGATCTGGAAAAGTTTTCCATCTTCCACCAGGGAAGAGAGACCCGGGTGCGGCCTTTCCCCATCAGCATCGATTTTGGCCGCTTTGATGCTTGGGCCCAGTCGCCTCAAACCGAAAGGCGTGTGCAGGAACTAAAACATAGCCTCAGCCTGAGCGGTCTCAAAGTGGGATTGGGGGTCGACCGCCTGGACTATACCAAGGGGATTCCGGAGCGTTTCGAAGCCATCGACATCTTCTTCCGCAAATACCCGCAATATCAGCAGCAGTTCACTTTTATTCAACTCGGCCCTCGATCGCGTCTCCAGATCGAAAGCTATAAACAGCTCAATGCCCTGATCGATTCCTGGGAAGAGGAGATTAATGCCAAATACGGCCAGGGGCGTTGGAAGCCGGTAATCGTCTTAAAGGGTCACTATTCTCAAGAGGAAGTAGTGGCCTTCTACCGCCTGGCGGACGTCATGGTGATCAGTGCCCTCCATGATGGCATGAACCTTGTCGCCAAGGAATACGTGGCCAGCCGCGTGGATGGCGAGGGCGCCCTGCTCTTGAGCCCATTCACCGGGGCTTCGCAGGAATTGACCGGGGCTTATCGCATCAATCCCTATAATCCTGAAGAGACTGCCGACGTCATCTTCCAGGCCCTGGAGGACCCGCCCGAGGAAAAATCGGCTCGGATGGCCGCCATGCGTTCCTGGGTCCAAGAACACAACATTTTTCAATGGTCGGCTCATTTTCTCCAGGCCCTGATTGAGATCTCCCAAGGAGACTAACCAGCTCCGCTTACCCGGTAGGATTCGATGAAGCTAGGTTTTTATTCTGGAGCAGATGGTTTGCTCTCCCGATACCATGCATGGTGCATTACTCGTGCTCCTCTTAGTTGCAAAAAATCCTGCCTGATATAATATGAGTGCTCATGGCTTCTACATCTGATACCCCGGCCCGGCGCTGCATCTTAGTCATCCTGGACGGCTTGGGAGACCACGGCCACGCGGTTTTTGGTGGCCAGACCCCTCTGCAAGCAGCGTGCACCCCCAACCTGGATCGTCTCGCGGCCTTGGGGATGAATGGACTTTACCATTCCTACCTCCAGGGAGTAGCCATGCCCAGTGAAATCGCCCACTTCCTCATGTTCGGGTATGATCTGGCCGATTTCCCCGGCCGGGGCTATCTCGAGGCAGTGGGAGAAAATATCTCCCTGTCCCCCAAGGATGTGGCCCTGCTGGGTCGCATCTTCTCCGTCCGGGAACACCAGCAGCACCTGATCCTGGAGGTGGAAGACCCCGAAGTCGAGGCCAAAACCTGCCTGGCCCTGCAACAGGACATCAAAAAATATTCCACCGCTGGGGTGGACGTGGAATTTGTCCCCACGAAAGGCATCCAGGGTCTGGTCATTGTCCGGGGTGAAGTCTCTCCGGACATCACCGATTCCAATCCCATCCACGAAGGCCGATCTCTGATGCAGGTCTTGCCCATCCAGGGAAAGGAACAGGACGAGCGTGTCGGCCGCACCTGCCGGGCCCTGAATGAATATCTCCTCTGGGCCTACCGCCGACTCTCTCGCCATCCCCTCAACCAGGCCGCCTCTCCCGAGGCTTGCCCCCCCTGAATGCCGTGGGCCTCCAGCGTGCCGGCCAGTACCGCCCCGTGCCTGCCTTTGAAGACTAAATGGGGCCTGCGTCCTCTGGCCATCGCCACCGGCCCCCTGTATCGCGGCCTCAGCCAATACCTGGGAATGCCGGTCAGATCCGTTCAGGACACCAGATATCCCGAGGCCGATCTTCGGGACCGCCTGCGGATGGCCAAAGAGTTGCCCGGATATGAT
>CAVZSK010000044.1:0-31864 GCA_963777875.1 uncultured delta proteobacterium
GAATGTCAGCAGGAAATCAGCACCGAGGCCTTTTTTTGCCCCCACTGCGGGGCTCCCCGTGCCCGCCGACAGGCAGTGGCAGGGTCCTGGTTTCGAGTGGCGCTCAGCCCAAACCTTCTATGGCTACCCTTTAATTCATGTGGCCTTCGGCAAAGATGCGAGAGGAAAACGCCGGGTGGCCAAAGGCATCATCGCCATCGGCCAGTTCGCCTTCGGGGTCATCACGGTGGCCCAATTTGGCGTGGGCCTGCTCTTCGGCTTCGGCCAGTTCATTTTCGGTCTCACGGTCCTGGCCCAGTTTGCCGGTGCCCTTCTCATGGGGGTCGGCCAGTTTGCCAGCGGCTATGTGGCCGTCGGTCAGATCATACTGGCCAAAATCGGCCTGGCCCAAATGGGCCTGGCCGAGGCCTTGTGGAGCCCAAACCGCCGGGACCCTGAAGCCGTGGAGTTTTTTCAGCAGCTCTGGGATACCCTGCGCTCCTGGTGGTTCTGACAATCTTGAAATCTTGTCCGAGCCGTGAGGCAAGACCAACCGGATGACAGCTGTTCCTGATATTACTCCAGGGCAAATCTATATTTCTGCTCACCCGGCGGGACGTGCCACTTGATAAAATTATAACTTATGCCTGCGGGAGCCGGTTTGATCCCGTGGATGCGACTGCTGACGGCCGGCAAGGAATCGGGCACAAACAGGAAGGTATAGGGCTGGTCCTGGGCCAGGATTTCCTGAAAGCGAAAATAGGCGGCCTTTCTTTTGGCCTGGTCAAAAGTGTGGCGCCCCTCCTCCAATAACCGGTCCACTTCCGGGTTGTTATAATGGATAAAATTTAGCTCCCCGGGATTGTTTTTGGAGGAATGCCAGATGTCGAAGACATCCGGGTCCTGGCCGGTTGTCCACCCCAGAAGCACCGCCTCAAAGCGGCCCTTCTCGATAAAATCCTTCAAAAACGCCGCCCATTCCACCGTCCGGATTTTCACCAGCACCCCCACCTCCCGGAGGCGACGCTGGATAATTTCAGCAGTCCGCACCCGGACTTCGTTGCCTTGGTTGGTGAGGATGGTAAATTCAAAGGGCTGCCCCTCTTTTTCCTGTAATCCCTGGGCATTAAGCCGCCAGCCTGCCGCGGCCAGGAGTGCCAGGGCTTTTTCCGGATCAAAAGGAAAGGTTGGGACCTGGGGATTGTAAAACCAGGTGCCGGGTTTATAGGGTCCGGTGGCCGGAGTGCCCAACCCGAGGAGAATGCCGTCGATGATCTCATTTTTATCAATGGCCGAGGTCAGAGCCTGGCGAACCCGCACATCTTTGAACTTGGGGTCGACCAGATTGTAGCCCAGGTAGGTATACGCAAAGGCCGTATAACGGAATTTATTGAACATTTTTTGAAATTTGGGATATTCCGTCTGTCGCATGTATTGCAGGGGCGTCAACCCCATGCGGTCGATATTGCCCGCCTTCAACTCCAGAAAGATGGTGGCCTGGTCCGGCTTCACCATGGCAATATAGCCATTGAGATAGGGCCGGCCTTCAAAATAATTGGGATTATAGGTCAGCATGATGCGGTCCTGGGTCTTCCAGGACTTGAAAATGAAGGGGCCGGTGCCGATGGGATGCCGGGCCAGGGGGGAACGAGTGATATCCTGACCGGCCAACAGGTGCTTGGGAAGCATGGCCAGCCCCCAACTGCCCAGAGCTGGGGCAAAAGGCTTTGGATACGTAACCCGGAAGGTATAGTCATCTAAAACCTCGGCCTTTTGCACCTGCTTATAATCGCCGGAATAAGCTGTAGGGGTTTTCGGATCCACCATTACCTGATAGGTGAACAATACGTCCTGAGCCGTGAAGGGGGCGCCATCATGCCAGTGCACTCCCCTGCGGAGTTTAAAGGTGATGGTCAAACCATCCGGAGAAATTTCCCAACTCTCGGCCAGGTCTCCCACCAACTGGAGGTCCCCGTTATATTTCACCAGGCCATTGTAAACTAAGGAGGCAATTTCATGGGAGGCGGAGTCCGAGGCCAGGGGAGGAATCAAGGTACTGGCGTCGCCGATAGAACCATCGACGAAAATATCGCCATAAGCCGATCCCGAGTCCGGCCCGGATGCGGGCAGGTTATCTCCAGTCGGTTGGCAGCCTGCCGAAAACCAGCCCATTACTAAAATAATCCATATAACTTTTCGAAATTTATTGAGAAAAATCATAGGTAGCTTTCGGACTATTAAAAATAAGCATTGAGAGTTGACAAATAGCAAAGATTGCCCCATATTTCTTACTAGAGTTTTGTAGATACCTAAATCAGAACAAAAATGTTTACCCGTTTGCCAGCATGGATGTATCATAGCTCCAGACGGAATTCAAGTATCAGGTACTTTTCAGCCTGGCACCAATTTTTACTTGCCCAAAGACTAACTTTGGGATACATAACATACGTCGGGACGTGGCTCAGCCTGGTAGAGCACAGCGTTCGGGACGCTGGGGTCGCTGGTTCAAATCCAGTCGTCCCGACCATCTTGCAATTTAGCGCCCCACAGATTCTTACACCATGAAAATGTGATCCCTTATCAGTGATCTCCTCTTCATTACCTCTTCATCCGGCAGATAAACATATCGGAACAATGGTTAAATATTTACCGAATTCTTTATTAATTAAGGAGCCTGGCCTCCAGGTCATCCGACTGAGCGGTTCCCCCTCTGACCTGGGGCAAGCCCACGGCCGAATGCTGGCCGAGGATATCAAGCAACTCCGTCGGGAATTCCTGCGTTACCTGGCCCGGCTTTCTCTGGGCATCGGCGCTCTCCCTCTCTATCTAATCGCTTGTCTGTACGCCTGGCGGATGCGGCCGTATATCCCCACCCCGCTTTGGGAGGAGATCCAGGCCGTAGCTAAAGGGGCCGGGGTGCATGTCAGCTTCATCCTCTTTATCAATGTGCTAGACGACCTGCTGAACAATATCCCCCACTGTTCTACTTTTGCGGCTCCCTTGCACAATAGCCACCCCACCACTTACCTCCTCGGGCGCAATTTGGACTATCCCCTGTTCGCCCAGGTCATGTGCCGTTTCAATACAGTCTTTGTTCTGTTTCCCCAGACCGGGCAGCCTTTGGTGTCCGTTGCCTGGCCCGGCTATATAGGTATATGTACCGGAATGAACTTTTCCCAGGTGGCCCTGGGGCAACTGACCGCCTCGACCTCGGACTTTTCTCTGGCAGGGATGCCGTCGGCCCTGCGCAACCGGCTGGCTTTACAGCATCATACTTCTCTGGTGGAAGTTGCCGCCCGCATTACCAGTTGGCCCGGAACCATCGGCGCCAATTTGATCTTGGCCTCGCCTCATGAGGCTCTGCTGCTGGAGGTTTCCGCCCATCACCGGGAGGTCCGGATGCCGATTGACGGGCATTCTTGACCGCCACCAACCATTACCAGTCTCCAGCCATGCAAGCCTGGAAGGGCACGGCCTTCCGGCGCCCACCGTTATCGCCACTGGATGCTTATTGCTTTTCCCAGGATTATAGTCTGATACGGAACCAACGTCTGCAAGAACTGCTCAGCACCGAGACCCTGGATATCGCCCGGGCGCAGCAGATACTTGGCGACCCGATTATTGCTAATCCCTGCGATATCAACAGTGTCGTCTTTGACCCCGCCGCTTCCGACCTCTATGTGGCCCAGAGCCTGCGCACCCCCGTTTCCCAGCGGGGCCGTTTCCGCCGTCTTGCCGATATATTTGGCCCGCAACCCCGGATTCATTAAAGACAGTGGCCAAGGATCAGGGATCAGAAAAAACGGACAATGACGCCGAGCCAAGGGAATCGTTATAACGAGAGGCATGTACAGGAAATCCCACCGCCATAGCGGCAGAAAAAATACCCGCTGAAAACCGGCAAGTAAAAACCCACAATAACTCGTTAACCCCGAAAACTGGTAACTTAACCGCTGACCTGGGACGTGACCCGGCTTACAAACCTTTCAAGGGTCTCCAAATACTGTTCCAAGCCCCGGATAAACAGGTCGTTATGATTGGCTCCTGGTATCATCAGCAGGGTTTTGTCCTGGGCCGGGCAAGCCTCATAAAGAGCCTGGGCATCGCTAAAGGGAATGATGTGATCAAACTCGGCATGAATTATGAGCAAAGGTTTGTGCCAGGTCTCGATCTTAGCGATATGATTGAATCCCGATTCTTCGGTAAACCCCAGGGACCCTGGATTGACACCCAGGAGTTGCAACAGCGGTCCGGCCAAAGCGAAGCCGCTGTCGATGATCAAACCGGCCACCATTTCCGGATAGGCGGCTGCCAACTCCAGCACCGAGGCGCTGCCCAGTGATCTTCCCATGAGCAGGAGCGGACCGGTGTAGCCGTGCTCCGGCAGCCAGGCGTCGACAAACTGTAAAATTGCGTGGCAATCTCGCATCATCCCGGTGATGGTTGGCTGGCCGCCGGAACGGCCGTAGCCCCGATAATCCACCGGCAGGAAATTTATCCCCAGCCGGTTGTAAATCGGCCCCATTTCGTCATAATCCGCCACAATTTCCCCGTTGCCGTGGAAAAATAGGATGTTGGGATACGCTTTATCCTGCAGGTGCCAGCGGCCGCCGATGGCTATACCTGCCTCCACCGGAATCATGACGTCCACCCCGGCACTGCCGCCCCCCCCCAAAAGCCCGCTGAACTCCGGGCGTGGGTGAAACAGTACCTGGAGTATCTCCGGGCGATCGAACTTACTAAAATCTATCCTGGAAATGTCCACCGTGCTTTTCTCCCCGGCATTAAACCGATCGCTGAGAACCGGACCTCAATGGTGATGCCCGCCTTCGCTATGACCTCCAGCGGCTAGATAGACTGCTGGCATTTTCTGATTATTTTCCAAAGTGTAGGTCACATCCCCATTGAGATAAAATGCTTCCCCGATTTTCAAGTTTTGTGGTCCCTCCGGCCCCAC
This sequence comes from uncultured delta proteobacterium, assembly GCA_963777875.1. Classification (GTDB taxonomy): domain Bacteria; phylum Desulfobacterota; class Desulfobaccia; order Desulfobaccales; family Desulfobaccaceae; genus Desulfobacca. Next base: position 4,937 of record CAVZSK010000044.1, read on the forward strand.
CAGGGTGGCCACGCCGGCCACCAGGCAAAAAATTTCTTCATGACCGGCTCCGGGGTTTATGGTCCGTTTCTGCCCGGGTTCCACAATGCCGTAGATCAGATAGCAGGCATGAGTTTCCAATTCCTCGGTGCCCAACACCGTTTCCCCGCCTTCGGCTTTGGCCCTCATCAAACAATCGAATGTTTTTAACATTATTTATCTCCTGAACGTTTTAAGATCAACGCCGTAACGGGCGCACATTACCGGATCGGGGCCCAGCCCGCTTCCGGCCCGAAATCGGCAGCCACCCCGGCAGTCATGCACATGGGCGCAGGGAGCGCAATCCAGTTCACGCAGCTGTAGGTGTGGCAACCGCAACCAACAATTTTCTAGACCTTCCTCCAGACTGCCCAGGGGCCTGTCGCCATACAGACCACACTTAGCAACGCTACCGTTGGGCAAGACCGCGGCTAAATGCCGGCCGCAGGCAAAATCGCCGGTGGCCCCGTGATCCGAACCGCCAAAACCCAGCTCCAAATACTTCGCCCCCTCTTCAGGGTCTGGGCACAAATCCCGGTTCTGAGCCAAGCGGCCGCCGATACAAGGGATGTCAAGATTCCACTCGCGTATCCCCAGTTCCTGGAGCCAGTTACTCATCTTTGCTAATTCGGTTAGATTACCCCGGTGGATCATGGTGGCCACCGAGACCTCCAATCCTGCTGCCTGGCAGCGCTTCCAGCCGCCCCACCGTCTTGGCCCAGGTGCCTTGACCCCGGATCAACTCATGGCCGGTCTCCAGGCCGTCCAGACTCAGCTGCACTTCCTGGACGTTAAGCTCCTTAATAACCTTGTCCGTCAACAGCAGGCCGTTACTTAAAAGGACTAAGCGTAGTTCAAACTCAGGCAGACGTTCGTTTAATTCCTGCCAGTGACTATACAGCAGCGGCTCGCCCCCCGACAACAAAACCCGAAGTCCCTGCATCTCCTGGAATTCCTCGAGCGTTTGCAGCACGGCTGCTAAAGGCAGCTCCTGGTCCCCGACCTCTCCCAGATAGCAGTGCCGACAACGCAGATTGCAGCGCTCGGTAAGCATTAATTCCAAATAGCGGAGCGAGGGGACGGGCGACCGGCGCCAGGTCAAAAGCCTTGGGGAGGGTGACGCCGCACAGGCCAATAAAGATTCGGCCAGTAAAAAATCTAAAAATTCCCGGTCAGCCAGGGCCGCCAACCCCGGCGTGGTGCCGTCGCAACGGGCCAGCCATTCAAATCCAGTTTCATTGACTTCATACAACTCATCAGCCTGCCGGTCATAGAGATGCGGGGTCTCCAGATAACGCAGGGACACATGCTCCGCCAGCCGCAGGTAACCGGTCATCAAGAAGCGCTCCCAGGCCTCGGCCAGATCCTCCCCGGAGAACACCCCTGCTTCCAGGAGCACAGCCAGGGCCCGTAAGCCGCCACAAGGCGCAGCTGCCTCGTCTAACTGCGCCGCAAAATCACAGCCATGACTCCGAAAGGCGCATTGGGAACAGATAGTTTCCCTTAATTCTCCAAACCCCAATGGCGGAGGGACTGAACTCTGGCGGGAGACAGCGCCTGTTGTTTCGGTTCTCCCCTCTCCCCTTGAGGGGAGAGGGTCAGGGTGAGGGGTGAACCAGAATTTGTCTGTCAGCGCCGATCTTAGTTTAGGCTCCCAGCCGTTCCAGGCCGTGAGCAACTCGTAGGCCAGGCATTTCTCCGCTTCGTCCTTGTGAGGCTGATAATATGAGCAAAATTGTTGGCAAATAACGTCACGCATAGCTCATTCTGATTCTTCTTAAACTTCAAACATTATCAACCTTCTTCAAAATTTTGCCAATAAAAAAGGGACGCCCAAGCGTCCCTGATGGTTTTCAGTTCAGGCAGCCTTAGCAGGCTTTTTTGCACTTGCACAGACCGCTGGCGGCTTTGGCGACTTTCTTGATCTTCATGATCTTCCCCCTTCATGGAGTTATTAATAAATTTTTTAAGTAACAGTTACTTCATGTAACAGGTTACTTGAAAATAGTCTAATGGCGCGACTCTGTCAAGATTATTAAATAGGGAGGTTTCGTAGCAATAAAAATAGGGAATAATTTATTATATTTTAAAAAATGGGCGGAAAGTCAAAACGCCCGCCTATAATTAGACTTGGCCACCTGCTTGAGCATCCACATTGCCCTTGGCGCATCAGGCCGCTGCCTTAAGCAAACCGTGGAGCAGTTGCCATCACAGGGGTTGCGTTGAAGAAATTATGTTTTAATATATCAGAAGTGGGAGAAGATATGTACTCCATCAAATTTCGATTCCCCTAGGGAAAAAATTTTCAAGCCCTTTAGGCCATGTTTTTTCGTGAGATTGAATGTATACTAAAGCAATACCTGAACGGAACGGTTAGGTTCAAGTTTTTTTAGGAACTGGCAGAAAATTGCCGATACTTAAATGAAAGACAATGCAAAATCTTAAGGAGTCTCTAATGGATGTGAGAAGTATTTCTTCCCCGGAGCGTATTGCTGCCGTCCAAGGCGAGTTTATTCGCCGGGTCTATAACTGGATGGGCCTGGGGTTGGCCTTAACCGCCCTCGTCGCCTATTACACCGCGGCCAGTCCTGGCCTGACGAATTTTATTTTTGGCAATCAGTTGGTATTTTTTGCGCTTATTTTTGGCCAACTAGGTCTGGTCATCGCCTTAAGCGCCGCCATTGACCGGTTTGATCCTAAGACTGCCATCCTGTTGTTTTTCGTCTATGCCGGCCTGACGGGACTCACCTTATCGGTGATTTTTCTGGCTTATACGCAGGCATCCATCACCAGTACGTTTTTTGTGACCGCCGGCACGTTCGCCGTCACCAGTATTTACGGCTATACCACGAAACGTGACCTCACCAGTTGGGGAAGTTTCTTCTTTATGGGGTTGGTGGGAATTATTCTGGCCAGCGTGGTCAACTTGTTCCTGCAGAGCGAAGCCATCTACTGGGTGGTGACCTATATCGGGGTCCTGGTTTTTGTGGGCCTGACGGCCTATGACACCCAGAACCTCAAAAATATGGCCGCGGCCGGCTTTGCCGATGCCGCCAGCGAAAGTAAGGCGGCGGTTATCGGGGCTCTAAAACTGTACCTGGATTTCATCAACCTGTTCTTAATGTTGCTGCGCATCATGGGCGGCCGGCGGGATTAAATTCGATGCCAGACAGTAATATCTCGTTAATGAAAGCATATTTTGGGGGACAGAAAATCACGGCTCGATTAACGATTAAAGTTGAAATCTTCGGGGTAATAGTTTAAAAAATTAAAGCCATCTGAAATCATTCGGAGCTGCGCCTGATAAATTTATCGAATCTTTCTGATATAAAGGAGATATAGCATGGATACTCCCCACCGCACTTTCAAAGTTCATGCCCCCGAAGGCGAGATCGCCGTTGTGCAACGTCCAGGTAACCTGACAAAAGTGGTTTTTTATCCCAAAGGGGGCGATCACGTGGAACTCCTCCTGGAAAAGCAAGCCGCCTTTGATTTGGCCATGGAAATGTTGCAGCAGATCTATCGTTTAGGGTAAGCCTAGGAAATCGAGTAGCGCCCAAACAACAGTTCCAGCAGTTTTAATAATCGTATCTCCGGGGGGAACGGCCCATGTTAATGGGGCCATTCCCCCCGGAGCAATTTGGTAAACTCTGCTGATTCAGTCTACTGTTGCAACACCTCATGATATCCTGCCAATTTTGCCATGCCGCCATGCTCTTCTCATTGTGTCTGTATAACCGGCTTCCTTTTCGGCTTGTTCTTAAGAATTATCAGGTGAATAATGAGAAACCGTCATGGCCTGAAGTAGCCACCCCCAAAATACACTCTTCCCTCGGTGCCCCCTCATAAAAAGTGGGGAATAAGACGGCGCCTTTAAAGTCCTGCGGTATTTTGAAAGGGATTTTTACGGGAAAATATCTCTAGGTCCTCATGCTTTATCTCTCTGATGCCATTTTGCGATAAAGAAAGTATTGCCAGTGAATTACCGGAATGGTTCGGGGCAGGGAATTTGATCAGTGGGGGGACTGCGAGCAGAAGTGGGATACCGGGGGCGGGGAAAGAAGTTTTTCTGCTCCCGTCCCCGGTCCCCGGTAAGGTTCTAAGAATTACCAACCGAAGGTCAGAAAATCATGGATGGAGTTGGAGGCCTGACGGCCGGCGCCGGCAGCCAGGATGACGGTGGCCGCGCCGGTGACGATGTCGCCGCCGGCCCAGACCTTGGGTTTCATGGTCTTACCGGTCTTGGGATCCGCCACGATGTTGCCCCATTTGTTCAACACCAGACCCGGGGTGCTCTTGGTCAGGAGCGGGTTGGCACTGGAGCCGATGGAGATGACCGCAGTGTCGATGTCCACGATAAATTCCGAACCGGGCACGGTCACGGGGCGCCGGCGCCCGGAAGCATCGGGTTCGCCCAGTTCCATGCGCAGACATTCCACGCCGGTGAGGAAGCCGTCGTCGGTGCCCGTGAAACGCACCGGGGCGGACAGCAGCATGAATTCCACCCCTTCTTGCTCGGCGTGATGGATTTCTTCCTTCCGGGCGGGGAGTTCTTCCCGACCCCGGCGGTAGATGATATAGGACTTCTCAGCCCCCAGGCGCAGGGCGGTGCGGGCGGAGTCCATGGCCACGTTGCCGCCGCCGAAGGTGGCCACCTTTTTACCCCGGACCAGAGGGGTGTCGTAATTGGGGAAGTCATACGCCTTCATGAGGTTGGAACGGGTCAGGTACTCATTGGAAGAATAAACGCCGATGTAATGTTCGCCAGGAACCTTCAAGAACATGGGCAACCCGGCACCAACCCCTAAAAATACTGCGTCAAAGCGCTCCAGGAGTTCATCCACGGTTTCGGAGCGGCCGATGACGGCATTGACTTCAATGGTGCAGCCGAGTTTCTCCAGATAATTGCATTCTGAGGCGACGATGGCCTTGGGAAGCCGGAATTCGGGGATGCCGTAGAGCAACACCCCGCCGGGGCCGTGCAGGGCCTCAAAGATATGGACGTCGTGGCCCTTAAGGATGAGATCCCCAGCCACAGTGAGGCCGGCCGGACCGGAGCCCACCACCGCTACCTTCTTGCCGGTGGGCGCGGCCTTGGGCGGCAGGACATCCCGGCCTTGATTGCGCTGATAGTCCGCGGCGAATTTCTCCAGGTAGCCGATGGCCACCGGCGCGTCCTTTTTGCCGATGATGCACAAACCTTCGCACTGGACTTCCTGGGGGCAGACCCGGCCGCAGACCGCGGGCAGGGCGTTCTTTTCCCAGAGTTTGCGGATGGCGCCTTCAAAATCGCCTTCCTTAATGAATTTAATAAAACCCGGGATATCCACTTCCACTGGACAACCCTGCTTGCAGCGGGGGTCCTTGCACTGGATGCAGCGCTCGGCTTCTTTCATGGCCAATTCCGGGGTATATCCCAGAGGCACTTCTTGGAAATTATGGCGCCGCACCTCGGGGGGCTGTTCCGGCATCGCCTGCCGGGGGATCTTTTCTTTTTTGGGTGCTTCAGGGGCTTTGGTTTCTTCTGCCATGATTCTATCCTCCAAATTATGTGGCCTCGGCTGCCGGCTAGATTAGCTGCCGCAGGAGCACTTGTGAGTGTGGCCTGTCTTAAACTGATCGTACGAAGTTTTTTCTTCGGGCAGGTAGGAGCGCAGCCGGAGATTGAGCTCATCAAAATCCACCTGATGCCCGTCGAACTCAGGGCCATCCACACAGGCGAACTTCATTTCGCCGCCCACCCGGACCCGGCAGCAACCACACATGCCGGTGCCGTCCACCATGATGGGGTTGAGGCTCACCAGGGTATGGACGTTATATTCTTTGGTGACGTTGCAGCAAGCCCGCATCATGGGCACGGGGCCGATGCAGACGGCCAGGCTGATGTCTTTATTTTTTTCCAGGGTTTCCTTCAGCTTGTCGGTGACAAACCCCTTGTGGCCGTAAGTGCCGTCATCCGTGCAGATCATGAGTTCATTGGAGGCGGCCTTCATGCGGTCTTCCATGATCAGCAAATCTTTGGACCGGGAGCCGATGATCCCGAAAACCTGGTTACCCAGATTCTTCAAACCCCGGGCAATTGGATGCAAAACGGCAATGCCGGTGCCGCCACCCACACAGACCACCTTGCCAACCTTCTCTAAATGGGTGGCCGCACCCAAGGGGCCAATAACGTCCAGAAACGAATCCCCCGTCTGCAAGGTTTTAAACAGGGCGGTGCTCTTACCGATCACCATGTAAATGATGTTGATCAGACCTTTTTCAGGGTCGGTGTCCGCCATGGTCAAGGGGATGCGCTCCCCCTTTTCGTTGGCGCGGCAGGATGACAAACTGCCCCGGTTGGGCCTTGGCCGCAATCTTCGGGGCCTTTATCCAATTGCTGATAATGGTGCCCTGGGCCAATTCCTGACGTTCCACTATTTCAAACATATGTCCTCTCCTCGGTTGATTATAATACCCTTGTCAGGCAAACTTCTGGAGGCCGAAAACCTGAACCCCCTTGTTTATCTTTTTCAAAATATGCTTTTATCACGCCAGAGGGAAAAGATGCAAGTGATAAATATCACAAAACCGATCCCTGGCGAAAAATAATCGCTCGCCGCGGAAAAGGTAAAAAAAGCAAACAATATTGTTTGTTGACAAAAGAAATCTGGTATAATTTGGATATGTAATTTAAGATATACTGGAAATTAGAAGTAATCATGCGACTTAAAAGATTAATAACTTTGGTGATAGTCTTGGGTTTAAGTCATGGGGTCCAGCGACCTGGCCTGGTCCGAGAATTCCCCAACCGGCGAGGATAAGAGTTTTCAGGTCTCAGACAAAAACCAGGATGGCACTTATTCTACAGATCAATCACAACTTTTTTCGCCCGTTACACCAACTGGGAAAGAGAATTTCCTCATACTAGACCCCGATGGCAACACAGCCTCAAATTACCAGAAATTTCTCTCTCCCCTGGATCAGATGGACAAAAAGCCTGACCGTTAAACTGTATTTCCCCTGCTGGAGCAAAGCTTCTGGGAAAATATCATCGTCGCCTCCTGCTATAACCTCTCGCAGGTGTTCAGGGTGGCAAGATCCTTGAAACCGCAGTGCAAACAAACCGTTATTTCGTGAGTGGTTTTATCAAAACTGCTGCAGAAATAACTGACGGCGGCACCATAACAGAGCTCTGACCGGCCGCAGCGGGGGCAGGGGGGTGTGATTTTATGGACATACCGGATAGCAAGGTTCTCGGTCAGGTCAGCTGAGGTTTTTAAAAAAAATTTCACTTCTACCGGGGAGAGGTTGTGGCGGAATGATTCCATACTGCTATTATAACCCCAAATCGACGAACGGCAAGCTGCCGGTGACCTTTTCTCTCCCATCAGATATCTGTGCCCTCCGGGTGCCGTGACGCCACAACCTCCAAACGTTCGACACCCGGAAAAGCGAATGGGCCGTTACTTTTTCACTTTGTCGCAGACGAGTTTGCCGAAATCCTGACAGGCCTGCAGCCCTTCTTTGGAAGTCAGCTTGTCCTCCAGCAGGTTGAAAGAACCGGCATCCATATTCATTTTGTAAACAAATTCCATGGTATCGGCGATGATCTTCGGTGCGTCGCCGCTGTGCGTGTAGGAACCGAAAGCGCCACCCGGCTTGCCGGCCAGGTCGGCCTTCTGGGCCAGGAACAGGAAGGTCTTCATGGTCTGGGTCATATCCCGGTGGTAGGTGGGGCAGCCGAACATATAAGCATCATAACCGGCTAAGGCCTCAGCTTCTTTGATCTCGGTGATTTTCTTCACCTCGACGTCGGCGCCGGCAAACCGCGCCCCTTCGGCCATAAACTGTGCCATTTTCTCCGTGTGTCCCGCCTTGCTGTCGTAGGCAATCAATACCTTCATCGTTCTTCTCCTCGCTTATTATGATGGTGATAATTTTCAAAAGTAACTGCAATTCTAAAATTATCCCAAAAGACATTAATGAGCAATCAATAAAATTCTATTATTTGAAAATATTAATATTTCTCGGTTATGAGAAATGTCTCTCATACAGAAGTCTATCTGTGGCCCCGACGATCTGATATAATTTTTATTGTGAGGAAAAGTTGCGGTGCAAGGCAAGAAAGGAGACAACGATGCGCTATCGCAGCTTAGGAAAGACGGGGCTGGAGGTCTCGGAGGTTGGGTTTGGCGCCATCCCCATCATCCGGTTGTCTTTCCGAGAGGCGGAGCAGGTGCTGCGCCGGGCCCTGGACCGGGGCATCACCTTTTACGACACCGCCCATCTCTACGTGGACAGCGAGGAAAAGATCGGGCGGGCCTTTGCCGGAAAGCGTCCAGCAGGTGATCCTGGCCAGCAAGACCATCAAGCGGGACCGCCAGGGGGCCGGAGGAAGATCTGGAGTTAAGTCTGCGCCGCCTGGGGACCGATTACCTGGATCTTGTACCAGTTGCACCAGGTCTCCCAGGAGTCGGATTGGCAGACCCTCACCGGTCCCGACGGCGCCATGGAAGCCCTGACCCGGGCCCGGGAAGCCGGCCGGATCCGGCATCTGGGCGTCACCTCCCACAGCCTGGAGATGGCCAGTCCGCCTGGTCCAGACCGGCCTCTTCAGCACCATCCAGTTTCCCTTCAACTTTGTGGAAACCGAGGCCGCCCGGGTCTTGCACCCCCTGGCCCGTCAGCAACAGATGGGGATCCTGGCCATGAAGCCTTTCTGCGGCGGTTTGGTGGAAGATGCCCAGGTAGCTTTTGCCTACCTGCGTCAGTTTCCCGACATCATCCCCCTGGCCGGCTGCGATTCCGTGGCCCGGGTGGACCAGGTGGCCGACCTCTATGCCCAGGAACTGCAGGTAACCCCTGAGGACCTGGCTACCATGGATCGCTATCGGGCCGAATTGGGCGACCTGTTCTGCCGGCGCTGTGAGTACTGCCAGCCCTGCCCCCAGGGCGTCATGGTGACCCCGGCCATGCTCTACGGCATCGTCGCCCACCGCATGGGCCCAGCCAAGGCTGCGGCCTTTGCCGCCAAGGCCATGGAATCGGTGCGCCTCTGCGAAGAGTGCGGCGAATGCGCCAGCCGCTGCCCCTATCACCTGCCCATCCCGGAGACCCTGAAAAAACACCTGGCCATGTATGACGAACACCGGCAGGAGAAAGGTACGGCTTAGGCGGGACATAGCAGGAATACACGAAAAAAAGGGCCACGCATTCGTGGCCCTTTTTAATCGAATGGTCCAGACCCCGAAGGGCCTGGAGTTTTTTGGTTTGTTGCTTAGAACAAGCCGGTGACTTTACCGGTCTTGACATCCACGTCGACGCGGCGGTAGGCCGGGTCGGAACCGGTGCCGGGCATCAGGGTGATGGCGCCGCAGACCGGGCAGATGAACTTGGCGCCGCCGTAGATGAGGAAGTCGCGCACCGGCAACCGCCAGCCTTTGGGGCAACCCTTCTTCGTGGGGTCATGGCTGAGGGACAGGTGGGTCTTCACCATCATGGTGGCGTATTCGTTGAACTTGGGATCAGCTTCGAACCGCACGGCTTTGGCGTTGGCTTCGGGTGTGAAGTCAACACCGTCGGCGCCGTACACTTCCTTGGCGATCATCTCAACGCGCTTGCGCAGGGGCAGTTCGTTGGGATACAGGAACTTGAAGTCGTTCTTCTCTTTGCAGGCGTCCATAACCGCATCGGCAAACTCCAGGGCGCCTTCGCCGCCGAACTGCCAATGTTTGGATACGGCCACCCGGGCGCCTTCGGCTTCACAGACTCGGCGAATCAGGTCGTGCTCTTCGTCGGAATCGAAATGGAAGGCGTTGATGCAGACCACCGGGTTGATGCCGGCTTTCTTGATATTGCGGACATGGTGCACCGCGTTCATGACGCCCTCTTCCAGCCAGGCCATGGTCTTGGCGGAGGCTTCGAAGTATTCCTGGGGAACGGGTTTGCCCGGAGGGCAGGGCAGGGCGCCGGCGTTGACGCCGTGGTGTTTCAGGCCCCGGACCGTGGCGGTGAGCACCGCGACGTTGGGTTTCAGGCCGCTGAAACGGCATTTGACGTTCCAGAACTTCTCAAAGCCGATGTCGGCGCCGAAACCGGACTCGGTGACGTGATAGTCAAAGAGCTTCAGACCGACCTGGTCGGCGACGATGGAGGACTGTCCCACGGCGATGTTGGCGAAGGGGCCGGCGTGCACGAACACGGGCTGCTTTTCCACGCTCTGCATCAGGGTGGGGTTGATGGAGGGCACCATCCAGGCCATCATGGCGTTGCCCACTTCCAGGTCGCCGGTGGTGATGGGGTTGCCCTTCTTGTCGTAGGCCACGACGATTTCGTTCATCCGTTTTTTGAAGTCCGCCAGACCGTTGAAGATGGACAGGATGGCCATGACTTCCGAGGACACCGCGATGCCGAACTTGGACTGACACATGAAACCGTCGGCCTTGGTGGTGCCGAGACCGATGATGATGTTCCGCATGGCCTGGGCGCAGAAGTCCAGGATCCAGCCCATTTCCAGGTTCCGGGGGTCGATGTTCAGGCGCTTCAGGTTCCGTTTGGCCAGCTGCTCGTCGGTATAGTTGAATTCATGCTGCATCCGGGAGGTCAAGGCCACCATGGCCAGGTTGTGGGCGTTCATGATGTTGTTGATGTCGCCGGTGAGACCCAGGGAGAACTCGGTCATGGGGATCAACAGCGAGATACCGCCGCCGGCCGCAGTGCCTTTGATGTTCATGGTGGGGCCGCCGGAGGGCTGGCGGAGAGCGCCGCCCACGTTCATCTTCCGGGCGCCCAGGCCCTCGATGAGGCCCATGGAGGTGGTGGATTTGCCTTCACCCAGGGGGGTGGGGGTAATAGCGGTGACGTCAATGTAGTAGCCGTCAGGTTTGCTCTTCAGACGTTCCAGACATTTCATGTAATCGACGCGGCCGATCTTATGACCGTGCGGGATGCGCTCGTCTTTGGGGATTTCCAACTTGTCGCACATCGCGTCAAAAGAAATCATCTCCGCTTCGGCGATTTCAGCAATCTGCCAGTCTTTCTGTTCTACCGGATTGTACTTCGCCATAAATAAACTTCCTCCTCAGTGTATGTTTTAGCTCGTTTTTTTTAAGCTAACTACTGCCCATTAAAGGACTTTTTTGCCTGGACCGGGACTTCATAATTTATTTCACATTCCCTCCCACTTATAAAGGGAAAAACGGCTTTTGTCAACTGTTATTTCCATCATGAGCCATATTTAATTGGCGGTAATTAGATGATCAGGGAAGCCGCCGACATATGAACATACGTTATAGTATGTGAAGAACTTAGCAAGACCTTGAGAGAACCTAAATTATCGTGGTCCAAGGCGATTTTCTATTTGACAGTGGCGCGGTCAGAGGCTTTAATTTATTGTAGTAAGAATTGCCTGGATCGATCCTGCGACGACATATCAGGCCCGGATGAGACATTGGTTTTCATCCCGGCGTGCTTATCATCCCCACGGGAGGAATAATGTAATGGCGAACCATACCGATCCCACCAATAAGATCTCCATTCAATCCGACACCCTGGCTATGTACGAGAAAGCCCGCCGGGAAGGCGTGGAAACCGTCTGGGAGCGGGCTCAGGCCCAGGAACCCCAGTGCGGTTTTTGTTCTTTGGGGCTGAGCTGCCGCAATTGTGTCATGGGTCCCTGCCGACTGGACCCCTTTGGCGAGGGCCCCCAGCGGGGCGTCTGCGGCGCCGACGCCGACATCATCGTGGCCCGCAACCTGGCCCGGATGATTGCCGCCGGGGCCGCCTCCCACTCCGACCACGGCCGGGACCTGGTGGAAACCCTGCTGGCCGTGGCTGAGGGGAAGGCGCCGGGCTACCAGTTGACCGATCTGGCCAAACTGGACCGCATCGCCGGGGAATACGGTCTTCCGGCCGATCTGCCCCCCCAGGCCAAGGCCAAAGAACTGGCCCTGGCCATGATGGCCGAGTTCGGTATCCAGAAAGGACACCTGACCTTTGCCAAACGTCTGCCCGCCGCCCGTCTGGAACTCTGGGACAAGCTCAATATTGCCCCCCGGGGTATCGACCGGGAGGTCGTGGAAACCATGCACCGCACCCACATGGGGGTGGACAATGACCCGGTGAACATCCTGCTCCACGCCCTGAGGACCTCTTTGAGCGATGGCTGGGGCGGCTCCATGATTGCCACCGAAGTTTCCGACATCCTCTTTGGCACCCCCCAGCCCATGGCCTCCCAGGTCAACCTGGGAGTGCTAAAAAAGGACGAAATCAACATTGTCCTGCACGGCCACAACCCCCTGGTCTCCGAAATGATCCACCGGGCCGCCCAGGACCCCCAACTCACCGCCCAAGCCCAGGCACTGGGGGCCAAAGGCATTAACCTGGTGGGCCTGTGCTGCACGGGCAACGAAGTTCTGATGCGTAAGGGCATCCCCATGGCCGGCAACCACCTGCTCCAGGAACTGGTCATCCTCACCGGCGCCGTGGAAGCCATGGTCGTGGACTATCAATGCATCATGCCCTCAGTGGGCCAGGTTGCCACCTGTTACCACACCCATCTCATCACCACCTCCCCCAAGGCCAAGTTCCCCCACGCCCTGCACCTGGAATTCACCCCGGAGAACGCCCTGGACCGGGGCCGGGAAGTGGTAAAGCTGGCCCTGGAAAACTTCGCCAACCGTAAGCCCGAGCGGGTCTTCATCCCGGTGGCCCCGGTCAACCAGGTGAGCGGCTTTTCCGTGGAAGCCATCCTCAGCGCCCTGGGCGGCACCCCAACACCCCTCATCGACGCCATCAAGGCCGGTCAGATCCGGGGCGCCGTGGGCGTGGTGGGCTGCAACAACCCCAAGATCTGCCAGGACTTAGGTCACACCACCATTACCCGCACTTTGATTGAACATGACATCATCGTCCTGGACACCGGCTGCACCGCGGTGGCCAACGCCAAGGCCGGCTTCAAAGATCCAGCCGCCGCGGCCCTGGCCGGCCCGGGTCTCAGGGCCATCTGCGAAGCCCTGAAAATCCCCCCGGTGCTCCACATGGGGTCGTGCGTGGACAACAGCCGCATCATGCAGTTAGTCGCCGCCCTGGCCAACGCCCTGGGAGTGGACGTGGACAAACTGCCCGTGGCCGCGGCGGCCCCGGAATGGTACTCCGAAAAGGCTGCGGCCATAGCCACCTACGCCGTGGCTTCCGGCATCTATACCGTCCTGGGAGTGACGCCCCCGGTTCTGGGCAGCAAAATGGTCACCGACCTGCTGCTGAGCGGCCTTAATAACGTGGTGGGCGCCTGTTTCGCCGTGGAACCCGACCCCGACCAGGCCGCGGCTTTACTCATCAAACACGTGGAGACCAAACGCCAGGCCCTGGGACTGGACAGCCGCCTCTAAACCACCCAAAATACCCAAGGCGGGAAAGCGCTGCGCCTTCCCGCCTTTTAATCTTAATCCCTGCCCCATGACCCCTGGCCACTTTTCACTTTGCACTTTCCACTTAATAAGGTTGACAACCCCGCCCTCGCATGGCAAGATAAATATGATTTTTAGTAGTTTCGGCTCATTATTCCAAAAAGCACGGGGTTGCCGTGCTCTCATCTTTCGTAAATTAAGATAATTGTGAACCAAGGAGATCCTTATGGCAGATATCATGCAAGTTACCGATGGCGACTTTGAGCAGGAAATTCTCAAGGCCGACACCCCGGCCCTGGTGGATTTCTGGGCCGCCTGGTGCGGTCCCTGCCGGGCCATTGCCCCGGTGGTGGAAGAACTGGCCAAGGACTATGCCGGCAAGGTTAAAGTCGCCAAAATGAATGTCGACGAAAATTCCAAGACCCCGGTAAAATACGGTATCCGGGCCATCCCCACCCTGATCCTGTTCAAAAACGGCGACGTGGTGGACCAGATAACCGGTGCCGTCTCCAAAACCCAGATCGAAAACGCCATCAAGAAGATGCTTTAGGCATCCCAGCATACACTCATGGCTGCAAACCATTACGACGTTATTATCATCGGCGGCGGCCCGGCGGGACTCACCGCTGGTCTTTACGCCGGGCGGGGCCGGTTTAAGACCCTGCTCCTGGAAAAACTCATCACCGGTGGTCAGGTCATGACCACCGACCATGTGGACAATTACCCCGGCTTCCCGGAGGGTATTGCCGGTTTCGAACTTTCCCAGCGGATGCGCGATCAGGCTGAACGCTTCGGCACGGAAATTCGGAGCGCCGAGGTCACCGGGCTCAAACCCGGCAAGCCGCATCACACCGTGGTTCTGGAAGGGGGAGAAGAAGTCGTCGGCCGCACCATTATTATCGCCAGCGGCGCCCAACCCCGGCGGGCCGGGTTCCCCGGAGAAACGGAATTCACCGGCAAAGGCGTGGGCTACTGCGCCACCTGTGACGGCGCCTTGTACCGGGATGAAACCATCGCCGTGGTGGGCGGCGGCGACACCGCCCTCCAGGACGCCGTCTTCCTGACCCGGTTTGCCAAGAAAGTCTACGTCATCCACCGCCGGGACCAGTTTCGGGGCGCCAAGCTCTACCAGGAAAAGGTCTTCGCCAACGACAAGATCGAAGTCATCTGGGACACCACGGTTACGGAGATCAGAGGTGACAGGAACGTCTCCGGGGCTCGCCTGAAAAACGTCAAAACCGGCCAGGAGTCCGACCTGGCGGTGACCGGCATCTTCGTCTTCGTGGGCATCCAACCCATCACCGGTTGGCTGAGCAAAGGTATCTTGGACCAGGATGAATTCGGCTTCATCAGAACCAACGACACCATGGCCACCAATATCCCCGGTATTTATGCTGCCGGGGACGTCCGGGTGAAATTCCTCCGCCAGATCAGCACTGCCGTGGGCGACGGCGCCGTAGCCGCCTTTTCCGCCGAAAAATACCTGGAGGAACAGCATTAACCCATGCGGTGGTTGTTGAGGGTTTATATCTGTTTCCTGACTGCCCTGCTCCTGAGTACGGGGTTGGGGTGCGGCTGGTTCGGGTTCGGCCAGAAAAAGGCCGACCGCCCCCCGGATGTTCTGGCCCAGGAAGGGGTCCAGAAGATGAAATCGGGCAAGTACGCGGACGCGGTGGAGAATTTCGAAAAGATCAGGGACCGTTACCCTTACAGCCAGGAAGCCACCCAGGCAGAGCTTAAAGTGGCCGACGCCAAATATTTTAATAAAAAATACGACGAAGCTCTGCAGGATTACAAGAACTTCGAAAAACTCCACCCCAGCCATCCCCAGATTCCGTATGTGATCTATCAGCAGGGTTTATGCTATTACCGGCAGCGCACCACCATCGACCGGGACCCGAGCTATACCTACAAGGCCCTCCAGGAGTTCCGGCGCCTGAAACAACGCTATCCGGATTTTGATAAAATGGCCAAGGTCAATGACTATATGACCAATTGTTTGAAGTCCCTGGCCGACCACGAGTTTTACGTGGGGGAATTCTATTTT
The DNA here is from genome assembly GCA_963777875.1 of uncultured delta proteobacterium. Taxonomy (GTDB): domain Bacteria; phylum Desulfobacterota; class Desulfobaccia; order Desulfobaccales; family Desulfobaccaceae; genus Desulfobacca. The sequence continues at coordinate 20,390 of CAVZSK010000044.1, forward strand.
AAAAGCAAGCGCTATCAAGCCGCCCTGGACCGCTTCGCCAGCATCCAGGAGGAATACCCGGACTATCCCAAGATGTCCAAGGTCAAAGAGTACGTCGCCACCTGCGAGACGTATCTGGCTAACCCCGTGAAATCCGAACCCCCGGCCATCCTGAAACCCTGGCACTACCTTTTCGACGCCAACTGGTAAGATAGTTTCGAGTTTCCAGTTTTCGGTTAATAACTCAAGCCGCGTCCGCTAGGAATCCGTAGGGCGGACCCGCAGGGCGGCGAAAGCCAAAGCGAAGCGCATCCCGCCTTGTGGGTTTCACCCGAGGATAATCATGGTTCTTTTGTTGGGGAAGTATTCTCCTGCCGTGCTCTGATTTTTAATCCTTTCTGATCTCCTCGCTTACCCTTCACACCTCATCCGGCCAATCCCTCCCCGTCAACATCTCCAGACAGGCGTAATGGGTCAGATCATGATGGATGGGCGTAATGGAGATATACCCGTTTTCCACCGCCCAGAAGTCGGTGCCCGGCTCCAAATCCCGATGGGTGTTGATTCCCGCCAGCCAGTAATAAATATTCTCCCGGGGGTCCACCCGCCGCTCGTAACGCTCCACCAGCACCCCTTTTTCCTGGCGGGTCAGGAGCACCCCTTTGATCTGATTCTCGGGCAGGGACGGCACGTTGACATTCAGACAGACCCCCCCCGGCAGATTCAGGTCCGGCAGCTCCAGGACCAGCCGGGCGGCAAACCGGGCCGCCACCCCAAAATCCGGCTCCTTATAGGTGCTGAGCGACACGGCCATGGACCTGAGCCCCATGATGGCCGCCTCGGTGGCCGCGGACACCGTGCCGGAGTACAGGACATTAATGCCCACATTCGACCCGAGATTGATACCGGAAACCACCATATCCGGCCTCCGGGGCAGCACCTCGGCCATGGCGATCTTGACGCAGTCGGCCGGGGTGCCCGAGACCGCCCAGCCGAAAAAGGAGCCGTTTTTATTGACCCTTTTTACCCGCAAGGGGTTGAGCAGACTGATGGCGTGCCCCACCGCACTCTGTTCGCTCTCCGGGGCCACCACCTCCACCTCGTGCTCCGGCCGCAACGCCTGATATAGTGCCCATAAACCCGGGGCGTGAATGCCATCATCATTGGTTAATAAGATATACAAAGAAATCCTCCTGTCCTGACCATAAGCATTTTCAGTGTTAGCTGCATAACTGTATAAAAAACCTCCGGTCCAGGCAAAACCTTTTTGCCTGAAAATATGGTAATCCCATACTGAAATACCACCAGAACCCCAGATTGTTCAGAAATCATTAAATCGAAACCCTCCGAGATGCCGCCTTTTCCCGGCCCCGCCGGCCGCCGTCCCCTGGCTTTTCTTTGGTCGCGCCCGGCACGGAGACTGTAACTATCTCGTAACTTGGAAGGATGGATCAAGTCCTCTACAGGCCCGACAGGGGGAACTGTCAGCCGGACGGCAAGGGTGTCCAGCGTGAGGTGGAATCTGCAGGCAGCCGCCGGCAAAGCGCCGGCCTGACGAACCGAAACCGCATCCGAGCCGGTCATGCCGGATGAAGAAGTATGGGAGAGGAGTCTTTAATTTCGATGCTCAGCGGAGATGCAGCCGGTCGGGTTGAGATACTCGGCGCCGCCAAGCCAGGTAGTGGCCGAAAGTTATGAGGGGGCGGGGGAGGTGCGTCAAGGATCACGGCAAGGAGAGGTCACTCCCACCCGGAGACGGTGCCGTTAATGGCCGCGGTGGTGCGAACGCGGGAACCTGAAAACGGCCCGGCTACCGGGTCAAGGGGCATAAGGGTGCGCCAGGAGTTGACGGTCTGACCCTGGACGGCTGGCTGCGAAGGAAGTTTCGGTGCATCATCTTCATGAACCGCCGTGTCCGGAACCGTAGGCCCGGTGGTAAAAGAGGAAGGGGGCCGCAAGACCCCCTCCACCGCGATATGATCTGTTTTTTTTGTTATCTGGTCAACCAGTGCCGATTGCGCACCGTCAGGAAGGCGTAGGGGTAAATCCACTGGAGGAGGAAAAAGGCGTAGTAGCTATAGATGACCCCGTAGATGAAATCCAGGTCCCTCTCCTGCACCACATAGTAGATCATGTAGATGGCCGATATGACCCCCAGGGCCGCCAGAAACTTGACAAAGACCAGAGGGTAGACCACGATGGAGCCCAGGAGCAGTCCCAGGAACAGATAGGTCAGGGGGAACTCAATCTGGGTCATGAAAAAGTCCACGATGGGCAGCAGCCGATGTTTTTTCCGGTAGTTGGTAAACAGATAGCCCATCTGCACAAAGGATTCCCGGACGTTGCCCCGTTCCCAGCGCAGATACATTTTGCACAGGCCCTTGTAGGTTTCCGGCACCAGGGTATGCACGACGGCCGTGCGTTGATAGACACTGTAGAAACCGCTGCGCAGAACAAAGTTGGTTAAGGCCCGGTCCTCGGAATGGTGGCAGGGGGAGCCCAGAAAGGTCTGATTAAGCCAGGCATCCACGTGGGGCAGCACCGCGTCCCGGCGGTACGCGGACAGGGCGCCGGGGGTGCAGGTGACCATACCATACCAGGACTGGGAGGCCCGCAGGAAATCAAAGGACAAGACGAAACGCACGGCCAACATCTTACCCACCAGGCACTGATGCCGGTTGTAGACCTTAACATTGCCGGCCACGGCGCCGATCTGCGGGTCTTGCATCATGGGCGCCACCACCTGACGCAGGGTGTCTTTTTGGATGACGCTGTCAGAATCTATGGTGATGAAAATGTCACCCTTGCCCTGGGTGAACCCGGCATAGAGGCCGGCTTTCTTGCCCCGGTTCTGGGGAAACTGGATCGCTTTAATCAGCTTGGGGAACCGGCGCTGGGCTCGGCTGATGTAATGCCAGGTGTCGTCCTTGGAACCGTCATCGATGCAGATAATTTCCAATTTATCGATGGGGTAATTCGAAGCGGTCACCGCGTTGATGGATTTTTCCACCATGGCCCCTTCATTATAAGCCGGAATAATGACGGTGACTTTGGGTAACTCGCCCGGGGGCAAGGCATAGGGTTTATAGAGGCCCCATAAAACGGTGCGCACCACCTGGAAGAGCAGCAGCAGCAGCGTATAAATCGCGCCCAGGGCCGGAATAAAGGCCACGTAATTCTGGCTGCTTAAAAGCTGCAGGTAGCCGTCCAGGGAACCGTATCTGAATGAGACCACAAAAAATACCAGCAACATGGCCGGCACTAGAATTTTTAGGACTAAATCCACCCATTGCATTTTTTTCAGAGCTACACTCTGCTTCCTGGCCTGGGGGTGACCCATGGGGCGCAACAGCAGAGTTGAGGCGGCAGATCGCATGGCAGGTGTTTCAACCTCTCGTTAAAAGCATTTTGATTTTTTTCGAATCTTGCCAACGGCCATTCGCGGCCGCTGGAGTTGCTCGTTATATACTGCAAAAGCCTTGCCAAGTTCGCCGCGATAATCCCATCTTGATCCCATTGAAATTACTATTACTTTTTATTCCTGGTGCGCCTCGTTAGATCCAAAAAAAAGAAATTTTCTCAATTTGATAAACTGTATTCCAGGTGATTATGAGCCATTTCAAATTGAGAAACGTATCACGACAACCTGACCTGGCCCCATGATGAAATTATTCCGCAAAAAGACTTGAAAAATAAGTATTTCTTTGGTATAGATTCAGACTTAATTAACCTTTAAATAAAAGGAGAGTTCTCATGGGGCTGGTATTGGTCTGTCCGCAATGTCAGGCGAAAGTCTTGTTGCAATCCCAGAATTGCCCATATTGTCAAGCCGATCTTCGTGATGTGCCTAAAGACCGACGCTGTTACGTAGTGGGACAACCAGGCCCATCCACGCCGGCGCCTGAGTCTATCCCGGTACTTGAGTCTGCCAGTGTACCCAAGACCGCAACCGAGCCTGCTGTGGTGTCTGAGGCCGCCAAGGTCAATATTCGGCGTCCCCATGTCCGTCGGTATGCGGCCCCGCCGGTTTCAGAAACTCATCCGGTCACTGCCAAGTCTTCTGAAGCAGCAGAGTCAAAGCCCGGGGCTAAAAAAGGTAAAAAACCTGCCAGTAAAAAGAAAAAGTAAATCAGCGCTTGTCGGGAGATCTAGAGCGGGATTCTTTTTTTAGCTTTATCACGTACGCATCGAGACGAGGGGCGGCTGATCCGCCCCTTTTTATATTTTTTCAGTGTTAGGGAGTTGTCATTGCAGGTTTATAATACCTTGAGTAAAAGGAAAGAAACGTTTATCCCCCTCAAACCCGGGGTCGTCCAGATTTACGCCTGCGGGGTCACGGTCTATGATGACTGCCACATCGGTCATGCCCGCTCGGCGGTGGTTTTTGACGTCATGGTGCGTTACCTGCGCTTTCAGGGGTTAAAGGTTACCTGGGTCCGAAATTTCACCGACATTGATGACAAAATCATCCGCCGGGCTCAACAGGAAAATCTTTCCTGGGAAACTGTGGCCGAAACCTACATCGCTTCTTTTCAGCGGGATATGACTGCTTTGGGAATAGCCCCCGCGGACATCGAACCCCGGGCCACCGAGCACATCGATGATATCATCAAAATAATCCGTCTCCTCGAGGCCAAAAGTTTTGCCTATCACCGGGACGGCGATGTGTATTACCCGGTGGCCAAATTCCCCGGCTACGGGAAACTTTCCGGCCGCAGCCTGGACGACATGCTGGCGGGAGCCCGGGTGGACATTAATGTCCAGAAAGACAACCCCTTCGACTTCGCCCTCTGGAAGGCCAGCAAGCCGGGCGAGCCCGCCTGGGAAAGCCCCTGGGGGCCGGGACGCCCCGGTTGGCACATCGAATGCTCGGCTATGAGCCAACATTATCTGGGTGACACCTTTGACATTCACGGGGGCGGCGCCGATCTCATCTTTCCCCACCATGAAAATGAGATCGCCCAATCCGAGGCCGCGCATGACCGGCCCCTGGCGCACTACTGGGTGCACAATGGTATGGTTACCATCAACCAGGAGAAAATGTCCAAATCCTTGGGTAACTTTTTCACCATTCGCGAGGTGCTGGCCAAATTCCACCCGGAAGTTATCCGCTTTTTCCTGATTCAGAATCACTACCGCAGTCCCCTGGATTTCTCCGACCAGGCCTTATCGGATGCTGAAACCGCCGTGGAACGGCTCTACAGCACCCTGGCCCGGCTGGACCAGGCCGTGGGCGAACCTGTGCCTCCGGTTTCGCCCCCCACACCTGCTGCTCTCCCGGGTCTGAGCCCTGAGGAACAGGCCCGTCTGGTGAACCTCAGGGTGCGTTTCCTCGAAGCCATGGATGACGACTTTAACACCGCCCAGGCCCTGGGCCATATTTTCGACACCGTCCGCCTGCTGAATCGTGTCCTGGAGCAGCATCCTGATGGTAAGGCCAACCTGGACTTTTTGGCCTGGGCCCGGCAGGAACTGGCCACCCTGGGAGGTGTCCTGAATCTCCTGCAACAAGACCCCCACGCCATGCTGCAGGCTCTGCGCCAGAAAGCCGAATCCCTGGCCCTGGACCCGGCCCGTATCGAACAACTGATCGAGGCTCGCCGCCAGGCCAGGCAACACAAAGATTTCGCCAAAGCCGACGCCATCCGCCAACAACTCGTCGAGGCCGGCGTCCTGTTGGAGGATAGCCCCCAGGGCACCACCTGGCGCGTGAAAAGCTGAATTTTTCTCGGAGAGTTTTGTCTGCGAATGCTTCTGGTGACGGCTCGAAGCCTTTTCCTGTAGGGCGGGAAAGCACCCGCAGGGCGGCGAAGCCCAAGCGCATCCCGCCGTTTGTCCTGGTTCCCAAGCTCCTGCTTGGGAACCCACCATCCCGCCAAGCTCCGCTTGGCCGCCTTGAGATCAGGGCGAGGGGGTAGCTCATTCTCACCATTTTCATCCAGATCTGGCAGCTGCTCCGAGATACCCTGGCGGAATGGAGCAAGGACGGTGCCACTGTCCTCGGGGCGGCCCTGGCATTTTACACCCTGTTCTCCCTGGCCCCGCTTTTAATCATCCTCACCGTCGTCGTCGGTTTTTTTCTGGGGCAGGAGGCTGTCCAGGCCGATCTGCTTGCCCGCCTGACTGTGTTTGTGGGACCAGAAAACGCCTACAACCTGATGGAGGTCATCCAGAACACCTATAGACCTGGATCAGGCCTTTTTGCCACCGTTATGGCCGGTTCCCTGATGCTCTTCGGTTCCACCAGCGTTTTTTTGATGTTAAAAAGTGCTTTGAACCACATGTGGGGGATCAACAAATCTATTTCTGGTTTTTGGTCCCTGGTGCAAGACCGGGGCAAATCTTTTTTAGTGGTCCTCTGTGTCGGCCTCCTGATTTTTATTTCTATTGTGCTTAAATCACTTCTGGCCGCCTTCTACACCTCAGTCAGCGAATTTTTGGTTATGCCGGCCTTATTCATTGTTCTCATCGATCATGGTTTTTCCCTCCTGCTCATGACCACCCTCTTTACCATCCTCTATAAAGTGCTTCCCGATGCCAGAGTCTCCTGGGGCTACGCCGCCCGGGGAGCTTTGGTCAGCGCCCTGTTGTTCAGCATCGGCAATTTTTTCCTGGGTCTTTACCTGACCCGCCAAAGCATTGCCTCGGCCTATGGCGCCGCCGGTTCCCTGGTCGTCATCCTCCTGTGGGTCTTTTATTCCTCCCAGATCATTTTCCTGGGCGCCGAATTCACCCAGGTCTATGCCCGGAAATATGGGAAGGACCTTGAAGCCGAACCCTTTCCACCAGACCCCGCCAAGAAATAATTATCAGGTAATTTGTCTTATGATCGGCGGCGCAATCGTCACCAGCAGCCGCACCTGGGTCCTGGCCCTGAAACCGTGGGGCTCACTGATCTCGGAAATGACTACGTCCCCCTGCTTCCCGGGGAAGGAGGTTCCGTCTTTCCCTAAAAAATCCCCTTCTCCTTCCAAGACTACCAGACTGAGCTGCCCTTCAACCTCATGGGCATGCACCGGCAGTTCCTGCCCTGCCTTGAAGTTGAAGTTGAGAATCCGAAAATAAGGGGAATCGTGCACCAATAGCCTTTTTAATCCTTTGTCCGCAAAATCATTGGCTTCATAAAGATTTATCTGTTTCATAACATCCTCCTGACCAACCTGTTTTGTGACTCAATAGTCAGATTGGCAATAACTTAATAATAAGAACAATATCAGAAAAGTATCTTATTTGCCTGGAAAAGCATGAACCGCAAACCACACCTGCATTTTATCCTTGTACTCTCTTGCTTACCGGCCGACTTTGGTTTAGATTTAACAGGCACGAGGGGTTATGAGAGATCGACTACGGAAACTGCGGCAGCTATTCAATCACGAAGATCGCCTGCTCATTCTTATTGACGCCGACCCCGACTCCATTGCCAGCGCCCTGGCCTTAAAACGACTTTTGTGGCGGCGTCTTTCCTCCTGTACCATCTCCCCCATCCGGCCTATCACCCGGCCGCAAAATCAAACCATGGTCAAACTTCTGGAAATACCCCTGACTCCTTTTGACCAGATCCGGCCGGAGGATTTCAACCGCTTTGCCCTGGTGGACTCCCAACCCTCCCATAACCCGCGGTTTGGCGGCTTTACCTACGATGTCATTATTGATCACCATCCCCGGTGTGCCCAAAGTCAGGCCCGGTTGCTGGATATCAGGCCGGAATATGGCTCTAATTCCACCATTCTGACGGAATATCTGCGCCTGGCCAAGATCAAGCCTTCCCTGAAATTAGCCACCGCCTTGTTTTACGCCATCAAAACCGACACCCATAATTTTGAGCGCCCTTCCACCGAGGCCGACATCCGGGCCTTTCATTACCTCTTTGGCTACACCCGCCATGCCCTGGTGCGCCGTATTGAGGTTGCCGAACTCACGTTGGAGATGCTGCACTATTTTCAACAGGGCTTAAACAGTTGGCAAAGGCGGCAGGACCGGGTTTATTGTTTTGTGGGGCGGGTGCCCAACCCCGATATCCTGGTGATTCTGGCCGAGTTTTTCCTGCGGGTGATTGAAATTACCTGGAGCTTCGTGGCCGGGGTTTTTGAGGATCGCCTGATCGTGATTTTTCGCAACGACGGCATCCGTAAAAACGCCGGTAAGCTGGCCGCCAAAGCCTTCGGCAAACTGGGCTCCGCCGGCGGCCACGCCTCCAGCGCCCGGGCCGAAATTCCCCTGGACCACCTGCCAGACCTGCCGCCGCCGGAAGATGCGCCCGCCTGGGAACACTTTCTCATCTCCCACATCGAGGGCCGCCGGCAATAAATCCCTCCCAGACCCTGAACCGCTCTAAAAAATTGACTTTTTGAGGTCATGTGGCTATATTACAGGCATGGCTACCGTGGACACCCTCAAAGCCTACGAAACCCTCACCGGCGCCGACATGCCCGACCGGCAGGCCCGGGCTCTGATCACCATTGTCCAGGAACTCCAGGAAACCGGCTGGCCAAGGTGGCCGGTAAAGGCGACATCGCGGCACTCAAGACCTCAGTTAAGGAGGACATCGCCGCTTTCAAGGCCTCGGTGAATGAGGATTTCGCCGAAATCAGGATCGCCGCTTTTAAGGCCGAGATCAAGGGGGATATGGCGGCCCTGCGCAGTGAAATGCGAGAGCTCGAAGCCGCTTGGAAGCCAAGATTGACCGCGTCAGTTCGACCTGCTTAAGTGGTTCATCCCGTTGATCCTAGGTCAGGCCGCTTTTTTGTCACCCTCCTGAAACTGCTCAAATAACCCTGTGACGTTCCAGAGACCAGCGGTCAAGTTCGGCCAGATTCATAAAGGAAATTACCGGCACCTTGCCCACATTACCCTGTGATAGGCGAATTCCCACTTTTAGTGAATTAATCAGCCTCTTATCAAAAGTTGCCACCTGAGCTCTTTTCGAACCTGGCCGCGCCGCCACCCTCTCGATATTTCGCCAGGTTGGCTCTGGCCTCTTCGATATCATCCTGATCTCTCCCGGTCCCACCGTACCGAATTTCTGTACTGTAAAAATCTCTGCCGGATACACCACCACCTTGTCATCCTCGAATTTTCCATTCCACATCGTGCACCAGCAAGTTTGTGTTGCCCTTGGAAGACTCTTCGGATAGAGCTACTGCTTTTCTCACCTCAGGATACCCCCAACCGCCTGGCCAGCACCACCCGCCCGATCCGTTGATAGTCCAGGTTGATCTCAACGGGTCATAAGACCCATTTCCTCCAGGAGCCGTTTTACTGCCTCGGCCTGACCCTGCCCCACTTCCATCGCCAGCAGTCCGCCCGGTTGCAGCAACCCGATGCACCTCCGCCACCAGGGCCCGGATGACGTCCAGGCCGTCCGGCCCGCCGTCTAAGGCCAGGCGCGGTTCATAGTCCTTAATATCCCGGGGCAACTGCTCCCAGGCCGCCGTGGGCACATAGGGCGGATTGGAGACGATAACGTCAAAGCACGCCTGGTTGGTCAAAGCCTCCACGAGATCCCCCAGCACCAAAGTTATCTGCTGCTGCACCCCATGGCGCCGGGCATTTTCCCGGGCGACACTCAAGGCCTCCCAGGACCGGTCCACGGCCAGGATATGGGCCTGGGGCAGTTCTTTGGCCAACACCACCGCCAGAACGCCGCTGCCGGTGCCTACATCAAAATCCGCCACGCCTTCCCCCCTGATTCGATCCGGGTCAGGTGCTTCAGGACGGCTTCCACTAACAACTCGGTCTCGGGGCGGGGAATGAGCACCGCCGGACTGACCAGGAAGTCCAGGGACCAGAACTCCTGGTGGCCGGTGATATACTGGGTGGGTTCCTGGGCCAGACGGCGTTTTAACAAGCTTTTATAACAGCTCAGTTCACCGTCGGCTAAAGGTTGATCATGTCGCAGGTAGAGATTCAGGCGATTGCAGTTCAAACAGTGGGCCAGCAAAACTTCCGCCGAGGGCCTGGGTTCGCTGATCCCCTTGGCATGTAAATACGTGTGGGCCCATTGGAGCACGGTGAGGATGGTCCAGGTAGTGGGAGAGACCGAACTCATGCCGCCTGAATTTTCAGGGCTTCGGAACGGTAATAGGATACCAGGGCGTCCAGCATCTCATCCAGGTCCCCATCCAAAAAGGCTTCCAGACGGTATAACGTTATGCCAATGCGGTGATCGGTAATCCGGCCCTGAGGGAAGTTATAGGTGCGGATACGTTCGCTGCCGGTCGCCGCTGCCCACCTGGCTTTTTCGATCCTGGGCCATTTTCTGGTGCTGTTCCTGTTCCTTCATGTCCAGGAGTCTGGCCTGCAGGACTTTCATGGCTTTGGCCTTGTTTTTATGCTGGGATTTTTCATCCTGACAGGTGACCACCAGGCCCGTGGGCAGATGCGTCAGGCGCACCGCCGAGTCCGTGGTGTTCACGCTTTGCCCCGGTCCGGAAGACCGGAACACATCCACCCGGATCTCTTCCGGGCTGATCTGGACGTCCACATCTTCGGCTTCCGGGAGAATCGCCACCGTTACTGCTGAGGTATGAATCCGACCCTGGGATTCCGTCGCCGGCACCCGTTGTACCCGGTGGACCCCACTTTCATATTTTAATCGGCTGTACGCGTTTTCCGCGGCGATTAAGGCAATGACCTCCTTTATGCCGCCGATGCCGGTGGGATTATAGCGGAGGATCTCCACTTTCAAATTTTGCCGTTCGGCGACACGGCCGGCATGCAACAGGTGCCGCACGAACAGGGCTCTTCATCGCCGCGGTGTGGCCCGGATTTCCACAAAATATTTTTCTCGTCTTTGGGGTCCTTGGGCAAAAGGAGCAATCTGAGTTCTTCTTCCAGTGCGGTGAGTTTTTCCTTCAGGTCCTGGATTTAAGTCCCGGGCCAGTTCCTTGATCTCTTCATCAGTTTCATTCTTTCGTCTGTATTGGTCTCTAATTCTTTCTCCACCTGTTGAAATCGGCGAAAGGTAGTGACTAAAAGGTTTAAATCCGCACGTTCTTTGGTCAGGAGGTGATACTGCTGCCTGGTTCTTGAATATGTCCGGTTCGCTGAGTCTGGCTTCCAGCTGAGAGATATTTATTTTCCAGGCTTTGTAAACGTTCTTTGAGCATAGTGTGGTAGTGTCCTGCCGGTGGCAAACAAAAAATAAGTTTCCGTCAGGCTAGGGAAGCGAAGCGCCTCCCGCCTTTCAGCAATCATTGTATTAACGTTACGGGTGGGCTCCAGGCCCATGCCTGAATATTTGAAAGGGAGTTGATAACGCTAAGGAACTGGCTGGGAAAGCTCGTTCTCCTGGCTGACGACAGACCGCAGGGCTTCCAGAGCCACCTCCAATTGTTCGTCGGACAGTTCCCGGGCCGTGAGTCGCTGGGTCATGAGCCCCGGCCATAACACCAGTTTACATACGGGGTTTTCCGCATGCGCGGCCGCCTTTAACCGTTATGATCTCATAGGAAATGGCCGCAATGGGAAACATGAGGAGAATCTTGACGCCCACCT
>CAVZSK010000045.1:0-124822 GCA_963777875.1 uncultured delta proteobacterium
TCCGGTCTCTGAAAGTCTTCTTTGATATCTGTGTCCGCTGCGGCGCCTGCGCCGATAAATGCCATTTCTTCCTGGGGACCGGCGATCCCAAAAATATGCCGGTCCTTCGGGCTGAACTGATGCGGTCGGTGTATCGCCGCTATTTTAAAACCGCGGGCAAGCTCCTTGGCGAGTTGGCTGGCGCCCGGGATCTTACCGAAGATGTCATCAAGGATTGGTTCTATTACCTGCATCAGTGCACCATTTGCCGGCGCTGTTCCGTTTTTTGCCCCTACGGCATCGACATGGCCGAAATGACCATTTTAGGCCGGGAACTGCTGGCTTCAGTGGGCATCAACATTGACTGGGCCTTGGCTTCGGTGGCTCAGTGTTACGACAAGGGCAGCCATATCGGCGCCACTCCCCAGGCCTTCAAGGACATGGTCGATTTCATGGCCGAAGAGAATGAGCGCGTCACCGGTATCGCCACCCCGGTGTCCATTAACCGCAAAGGCGCGGAAATTCTCTTTGTGGTGCCTTCCGGCGATTATTTCGCCGATCCCGGGTCCTTTAATTTCATGGGCTATTTGCTGTTGCTCAAGTACCTGGACCTGGACTACACCATGAGCACCTATGCCGCGGAAGGCGGCAATTTCGGCTGGTTTGTCTCCCATGAGATGGGCAAACGCCTGAACGCCAAAATCTACGAGGAAGCCAAGCGCCTGAAAGTAAAATGGATCCTCGGCGGTGAATGCGGCCACATGTGGCGGGTCTGTAACCAGTACATGCCCACCTGGTGGGGCCCCGTTGATTTTCTCGAAGAACCCGTCTCTCCCATTACCGGCACCAAATTCGAAAACGCCACCGTGCACAAGATGGTGCATATCTCGGAGTTCACCGCAGATCTCTTTAAACACGGGAAATTAAAGGTCGATCCCCAGAGAAATGCCCATATCAAAATGACTTTTCATGATTCCTGCAACACGGCGCGGGGCATGGGCATCTTCGAAGAACCCCGCTACATTATTAATCAGGTCTTGCCCGAGGGCAATTTCTTTGAAATGCCGCCCAACACCATCCGGGAAAAGACCTTCTGTTGCGGCAGCAGCTCCGGCATCAACGCCAATGAAAATATGGATATTCGGATGCTGGGCGGGTTGCCCCGGGCCAATGCCGTGAAATATGTGGGCGAAAAATACGGGGTCAACCATCTGGGCTGTATCTGCGCCCTGGATCGGGCCACCCTTCCCACTTTGATGCAGTACTGGGTGCCCAGAAATGGAGGTTACCGGCATCACCGAACTGGTGGGCAATGCCCTGGTGTTCGATGATGAAATTGAGCGCACCACCGACCTGCGGGACCGGGACCTGGTTGGGTTCGGAGAGGCCGCCGAAGAGGAGGAAGCGGAATAAATGGACCACAACGGCAACTTTAAGAATGAATTCGGGTGGTTTGCAGACAAGCCCAAAGTTCCTAAAAAGCTTTATAATTTTAAAGCTGCTCTCATAGGCCTCGTCATCTTCCTGATCCTGGTGACTGCGCCGATCTGGAGGACTATCGGCAAAGTGGTGCCGGCCCCCGATCCCCAACTCAACACCCAGGCCATTATGGCGCTTCCCGAAAAAGACCGCACCTGTGTGGAGAGCAAGGAGTTCATGCGCGCCAACCACATGCGTCTGTTGATCGACTGGCGGGATGAAGCGGTCCGCAATGCCAATCGCGACTATGTCAACAGCAAAGGGAAGAAATATTTAGCCAGCTTGTCCAACAACTGCATGGAATGTCACTCCAACAAAACCCAGTTCTGTGACCAGTGCCATAACTATGTGGCCGTCGCACCCAACTGTTGGGGCTGTCATTGGGATAAAGAGAAAAAGCAAGTGGCGAAGACGGAGGCGAAGTGATGAGTATTAATAGAAGAGAATTCTTGCGCTTGGCTGGTCTCTCCACACTCCTCGGGTTGGGAGGCAAAGCCGCCTTTGAACTGATAGCTCCTGGCCAATTGGAGGCCCAATCCTATGTCCCGGAGCCCAATGCCTTTAAAGCCAAAAGATGGGCCATGGTGGTGGATATGCGGAAACTGGACGAAAAAACCGCCCAGAAATGCATCAGTGCCTGCCACCTCAGCCATAATGTTCCTGATATCGCCAACCCCAAAGAGGGTGCCGTGGCCTTCCCGCCGGAAGACCAGAATCGCTTTCGCATTAAATGGCTCTGGACGGAAAACTTCCACAATGCCTTCCCGGGGGATGAGCATGCCAACATCCAGGAAAAACTGCACCACCTGAAGTTCCTGGTGCTTTGCAACCACTGCGACAACCCTCCCTGCGTGCGGGTTTGTCCCACTCAGGCCACCTTCCGCCGTCCCGACGGCATGGTCATGATGGACATGCACCGCTGCATCGGTTGCCGCTATTGCATGGCCGCCTGTCCCTTCGGGGCCCGCAGCTTTAACTGGAAGGACCCGCGCCCCTTTGTGAAAGAAGTCAACTTGAACTATCCCACCCGGGAAATCGGCGTCGTGGAAAAGTGCACCTTCTGCGATGAGCGGGTGGCCAAAGGCCAGTTACCGGCCTGCGTCGAAGCCTCAGGCGGCGCTTTGACTTTCGGCGATCTGGGTGATCCCAAGTCCAAGGTGCGGGAGCATTTGCGGACCTATTTCACCATCCGCCGCAAAGCACATCTGGGCACATTACCCCAAGTCTATTACATCGTGTGAGGTGTCTATGTTCGAACAAGCCTTCGTTGGAACTAAAAAATATTATGGGGTGCTGGCCGGTCTGGGCTTTCTGATTGCCCTGGGAGCTTTGGGCTACTACCAACAGCTTACCACCGGTTTAGGCATCACCGGCATGGGCCGGGACGTCTCCTGGGGGTTTTACATTGCCCAGTTCACCTATCTGGTCGGTGTGGCCGCCTCCGGGGTCATGGTGGTGTTGCCTTATTACCTGCATGATTACAAGGCCTTTGGTCGCATTACCATCCTGGGCGAATTTCTGGCCGTAGCCGCGGTCTCCATGTGCCTGCTGTTCATCGTGGCGGACCTGGGGCGGCCCGACCGGCTTTTTAACATTATCAAATACCCAACTCCAGGTTCCGTGCTCTTCTGGGATATGGTGGTGCTCAACGGCTACCTGCTGTTGAATATCATCATCGGCTGGAATGTCCTGGAAGCGGAGCGCAACGACGTTAAATATAAACCCTGGGTGAAATATCTGATCTACGTCTCCATTCCCTGGGCTGTTTCCATCCACACGGTTACGGCGTTTTTATATGCCGGTCTCCCCGGTCGGGGTTTCTGGTTGACTGCCGTGTTGGCGCCGCGCTTTTTGGCCTCGGCCTTTGCCGCCGGGCCGGCCCTGCTCATCCTGCTTTGCCTGCTGGTGCGCAATAACACCAAATTTGATCCCGGCAAGGAGCAGATTCAGACCCTGGCTAAGATTGTCACCTACGCCATCCTGGTGAATATTTTCTTGTTCTTCTGCGAAATTTTCACCGTTTTCTACAGCCAGATACCGGATCACATGCTGCATTTTAAATATCTGTTTTTTGGACTGGAAGGCAAAAGCCAGCTCGTCCCCTTCATGTGGTTCTCCATGGTGGGCATGATTGTGGCGGCTCTGGCCATGGTGGTACCCAAGGTGCGGGAAAATGAAAATACCCTGGCCTGGACCTGCGGCCTGATCATCATCACCACCTACATTGATAAAGGCCTGGGGTTGATCTCCGCGGGTTTTATCCCCAACCCCCTGGAGCACATCACCGAATACTGGCCCACCGGTCTGGAAGCCATGATCACCTTGGGCATTTGGGCCTCCGGCTTCTTCGTTCTGACGATCCTGTATAAAATCGTCGTGTCCATCAAGGAAGAGGTCAAGGCTTAACCGTTATTCCTGGTAGTATCTATCAACGTAAAACGGGCGGGTTTTAACCCGCCCGTTGCCTTTAGTGATAGTGAGAGTGTGGGGGAGACAAAGCGAAGCGCCTCCCGCCTGTACCGGTCTATTTTCCTTTCAAGACCATCAACTCTATGTCTTCCAGCAGGGACTGCAGGTCTTCTTCGTGCTCCACTTCCTGCTCCAGGATGGTGGTGACCATATTAAAGGTGACGATGTCGGCGTCCCGGGTCTTTTTCATGAGCTGGTCATAGTAGGAAATGGCGCACTGTTCGCCGTGGATATTTTGTTCCAGAATCTTTTTGACGTAAGCATCATCCGGGGGAAGATAGCCACAGCCGGACCATTCATACCATTTCTTGGGCTCAGTAATGGGTTTGCCGCCCAACTGAATGATACGGTTGGCCACCATGTCGGCGTGCATCAGTTCTTCGGTGGCGTGCTGCAAGAGTTCCGCGGCCACGGCGTCTTTCATGGGCCCGCGCACCACCTTGGCGCCCAGCCAGTATTGATAATAGGCGAACCATTCATCAGCAAAGGCCTTACTGAGGAGGTCCAGCAGTTCCTTGACATCCATGCCGACAATCTCAGTTCCTCTTGTTCCCATAGTTCATATCCTTTCTAAAAAAAGTTAAGTATTTTGTTAAGGTTAAATTGGTGAGAAGACCTGTTTACTTTCAAATATTGCAAACTGATATTCTTAGTCAAAATCATATGATTCAAACTAATACCATTTATAACCATTGTAAAGGGTAACGTAGTTTTTTCCCCTGTCGCCTATTGTCCATCCCCGGAAATCAGCGGCAACCATGATGCCCAGGTTAGACCAACTATCAAATTAGTGACCGATTTCCTCTGAAAATTGCGCGTAAAGATCGACATCTCCATTTAAGATGATTTGCTGGTCTTCGTAAGGAACTCCAAGACGGCGGTAAAATTCATCAGCGATATTTTTAAAGGTCCCGGTAATGAGGGCGACGAGCCAGTAGCGCAGCCGGCCGAAACGCCGCTGCACAATCTTCAGGGCCAGACAAGTGCAGGTGTAGTTCAGCAATCCGGCGAAGGCCGCGTCATAGTTCATTTTGTCGGCCTCCTGGATAAGTCGTCCGGCCAGTTCATCAATCAGGGCATCCAGTTCCTGCCGGTGCTGGGGAGCGATATAAGGCATTGTCGATTCTCCTTACTTGATTGTGATAGAGAGTGTTTATATTGTAGTTATAAGAGGATTAATATTCAAAGATTATAGTAAAAGGGGACGTTATGGAAGCTGGTCTGATTGCCAATGAACCTACGATCTTTGCTGACGTTTTGCGGGAAATGGATATCGAATTTCTGGTGTCAGGTGAGTATGGCATCACCGTGGAGGAGGCTGCCAAGTTTTTGGACCATCCTCACTTCCTGTTTCTGGACGTACGAACGAAAGAGGAGCATGATCATCTTGCCTTTCCCTTTGCCTTGCACATCCCTATTCATGAACTGCCCGACCGGTTGGACGAAATACCTCGGGATAAGTTCATCATAACCATGTGCCTCACCGGATTTAGGGCGGCCATGGCCTACGCCTTTTTGAGAACCCAGGGCTTTGATGAAATCAAGGCCCTCAAAGGCAGGCTGGACAACCTGGCCGGCGCCATGACGCCGGGGCGGTTTTACAAGCTGGCGGTGTGAGAATCGCCCCGAATAGTCAATTACCTTTAAACCCGCCGGAATGCAGGAAAACTTACCTCTTCTCGGCCCCTTTCAAAAACTCTCCCAACTCCCGGTCAATGTGCTGCACGTGGTGGTCATACCATTGCAGGATGACTTGTATCCACTCTAAGGGGGAGAAAGTTCCGGTCCGGGCAGTCTTCTCTTCGAAAAACGAGGCTATATCCAGCAATTTCTCATGTTCCCGCCGGTGCTCCGCTATTTTGGGGTAATCATGTCTGGCCATGAAGGATTCTTCGGTGGCGAAATGTCCCTTGGCAAAGTCCCGGATGCCGGCCAGGTCTTTGAGGACGCGTTGTCGGACTTCTTCAGGGGGGAGACTGCCGGCGGCATGGGTGTAGAAATCATAGGCCTTGTTCAATAACAGCAGAAAGGTCTGGTGCTGGCGGTCTATTTCATTAATCCCGAGACGATATTTCTCTCCCCAGACGAAAGGCATGGGCAACCTCCTTGGGCTTTAGGGTATGGCGTTATGATGCCGTTTCCCTGTCCATGATAATAATTTGATGACTTTGTAATTATAATATGTTTAAAACCTTGCACTCGGAAGATGAAACTTGACAGCTATATGGTTTAATTGATATGGTTAGCCATATGAAGACAACCATCGAGATACCTGATAATCTTCTCAATGAAGCCAAAAAGCTGGCGGCCTTGGAACGAACCACCTTAAAAGCATTGGTATCTGAAGGACTTCGGTGGATTGTGGCCGAGCGACAGAAAAAGGAGACTTTTAAACTCCGAAAAGTTACCTTTCGGGGCCAGGGTTTGCAACCGCACCTGGCCGGCGCCTCCTGGGAACAGGTACGAGATCTGGCCTATGAGGGACGTGGTGGATGATTGCGGTCGACACCAATATTCTCGTGTATGCACATCGGGAGGACTCACCCTGGCACATTACGGCTTATCAGCGGCTTACGGAACTTGCCCAGGGCCGCTCATTCTGGGCCATACCCTGGCCCTGTCTGTTTGAATTCCTGGCCATCATAACGCATCCCAGAATTTATCAGCCTCCAACTCCCTTAGAACTGGCTTTGGATCAGATTGAGGCCTGGCTTGAATCGCCCAGCCTGGTTGTATTATCAGAAACTGAAGGTCACTGGTCTTTGGTCCGTTCCCTTATATCTGACGGAAAAATTGTTGGACCGCGCATTCACGATGCCCGTGTTGCAGCACTCTGTCAAGCTCACGGGATAACCGAATTATGGACCGCTGACCGGGACTTCAGCCGTTTCCCCAGCTTGATCAAACGCAATCCTCTCCTGGATTAGAGTCACCCTTTTTAACTTTGCGCCTCACAAAATCGACAGCCTCTCATCATAGATATATTCCCGGGTGTGCCGGGCCACCCGTTCGGGTTCGATGGTGATTCGGGCCACGCCTGAGGCCATACCAGCCCGGGCCACGGCCTCGGCTACGGCCGGAGGGACCCGGAAATCCATGGCGCCGGGCAGGATATAGCCGGGTCTAAGGTCTTTGCCCACCAGGTCGGCGATGGCAAAGGCCGCGGCCAGATTCATGTCGTCGTTGATGGCCCGGGCCCGGATGTCCAGGGCGCCTCGAAAGATGCCGGGAAAGGCCAGACAGTTGTTTACCTGGTTGGGAAAGTCGGACCGTCCGGTGGCCACCACCAGAGCGCCGGCCTCCCGGGCCTCGTCGGGATGGATTTCGGGGTCGGGGTTGGCCAGGGCGAAGACAATGGGGTCGGGGGCCATGGATTTGATCATCGCCTGATGCAAGACATTGGGCCCGGAAAGGCCGATGAAGATGTCTGCCCCTTGCAGAGCGTCGGCCAGGGTCCCCTTGATCCGGTCCGGGTTGGTGATGTCGGCCAGTTCTACCTTGATACGGTTCATGCCCTTGGAACGTCCTTTATAGACCACCCCGGTGGTGTCGCAGACGATGATATTTTTAGCTCCGGCCTGGATCAGCAGTTTGGTGGTGGCAATGGCGGAAGCGCCGGCCCCGTTGAAGATAATTTTGACTTCGGACAGGTCTCGATCCGAGAGTTTCAGGGCGTTGCGGAGTCCGGCCAGAACCACCACGGCGGTGCCGTGCTGGTCGTCGTGAAATACTGGAATATCAAGGCTTTCCCGCAGTTTTTGCTCGATCTCAAAACACCGGGGCGAGGAGATGTCTTCCAGGTTGATGCCGCCGAAAGCCGGGGCGATGTTTTCCACCAGACGGACCACCAGGTCCGATTCCTGGGTGCTGATACAGATGGGAAAGGCCTCCACGCCGCCAAAGGTCTTGAACAGGATGGCCTTGCCTTCCATGACCGGCAGGGCGGCCCGGGGGCCGATATTCCCCAGACCCAGGACGGCGCTGCCGTCGGTGACGATGGCCACCAGGTTGTTTTTGCAGGTGTAGTCATAGGCGGCCAGGGGGTCCTGCCTGATTTTTTCACAAACATCAGCCACAACCCGGGGAGAGTACAATTTTTTATAGATGACCTCATCTTTGATGGGCACCTTGGCGTAGATGCCGATGCAGCCCTGATAGCGGCGGTGCAGTTCCAGGGATTCCTCGTTGATGCTGAGCTTGCCGTAATCCTGGCCTTCGGAAGGCAGCCAGGCCAGTTCCCCTTCGTAGATATAGCGTTCAGTGCGCTCGTAAACTTTATCCGGGGACATCTCTTCGGGACCGATGCCGGCCACGCCGGTCTGCTGGGCCGCGCCGGCCACCGCCCGGGCCAGGACCGGGGAGATCTGCCAGTCCATCTGCCGGGGAATAATCTGGGTGGGGGAAACTTTGTCTTCTGGAATGATATTCGCCAGGGCCCGGGCCGCGGCCAGATACATGTCGATGTTGACCTGGTTAGCGCCCACATCCAGACAGCCCCGGAAAAAACCCGGGGTTACCAGGGAGGAGCGGATCTGGTTGGCACTGTCTGCCAAACCCGTGGCCACCACGGCGGCGCCGGCGGCCTTGGCTTCGGCTTCACTGATTTCCGGTTCCGGCAGGGCCAGGGCAAAGACGATGGGGTCCCGGGCCATGGAGGCGATCATTTCCGGGGTGACCAGACCGGGTCCGGAGAGGCCGATGAAGACGTCCGCGCCCTTAATCACCTCGGCCAGGCTGCCCTTGACGTCCTGGGGGCCCACCAGGCGGGCGATTTCGCTCTTGGCCCAATCCATGCCCACGGTGCGGTAGACCCGGAGGGCGCCGTGCCGGTCGCACAAAATGATGTTCTTGTTGCCGGCCACAATCAGGCCCTTGGCCACGCCCATGCCCGCGGCGCCGACGCCGTTAATGACGATGCGCACATCCGCAAATTTTTTTCCCACTACCTTGAGGGCGTTGAACAGCGAGGCCAGGACGATGATGCCCGAGGCATGGAATTCATGGTGCAGCACCGAGACGCGGACGGCATGGCGCACCCGGTTTTCCACCGTGAAACACTTGGGTGCGGCGATGCCTTCCAGGCAGATGCCGCCGAAGGAGGGGGCCAGCACCCGGACCGTTTCGATGATTTCATAGGGGTCCTGGGTTTTCAGGGCAATGGGGACGGCGTCCACATTGGCAAAGGTCTTGAAAATGACGCTCTTGGCTTCCAGCTTGGGAAGCACGGCCGCGGCCCCGATATTGCCGAATTCAAAAACGGCGCTGCCGTCGGAGATGAGGGCAATGGAATTCCCCCGGCAGGTATATCGGAAGGAGGAAATGGAATTTTTGTCGATCTCCCGGCAGATGGCGCCGACTCCGGGAGTATAAATCCGGCTCATCACCGACAGATCCCGGATGGGCATCTTGCTCTTGACGCCGATGAGGCCCCGGTGGCGTTGGCGGATGGTTAAGGCATCAGATTCGTGGTGCATGGGACGTCCTCGCGAGGGAATTTAACGTTAGGTTCTATTCCCTCTTAATATAGCGGATTTTAGTCGAATGAGCCAGAAAATCCGTGCGCGTCCACCTCAGCCTGAGCGCCAGACGGATCAGGGCAAAAAGAATCGAGATGTAAGCTTCTGAAATTTATCAATTGTCATGCTGGGGAGCCAAGCGACCGAAGAATCTACTGCTTCGCTACGCTCAGGATGACAACGTGAGAAAAATCTTTTGAAAATCACTTTAAGGCGCCTGAATAAGATAGGTGTCAGTTTAAGTTTGCGGAGTGGTCTAAAGTCGATTTGCTATTACCGTTGACCGATTTCTGCACGCCGCATCAGCCGCTCCGAGCGCGAGGAATTCGGACCAATTCCGGGAAATATTCTTAAACAGGTCTTGGCTCAGCTCATCCAGGCAGCCACTTCCTGGCGGCGGAAATAGGGCCTCGAGGTCAGAGACAGGGATCTCAGGCGATTGGTTGGCATTCCCAGTGACGATGGCGCTCGGCTTGCAGGTCGGGGCCGGTCTGGAGCCGGCAGGGAGGCGGTCCCCTGGTCTTTGAAGGCGGGAGGCGCTTCGCTTTCCCGCCCTACAGGGCTGGCCGGGGAAATAGGGGTAGTTTTGGGTTTGGGTTTCGGCTTTGGATCGGAGGCAGTGGTCATTTTGTTGATCAGGGTGACAATTCGGGTGACTTCCCGGGCGGCCTGGATTACCACCTTGTGGTTGCCTTCGGCGCTGGCGCTTTCAGCAGTTATGAGGGCCAGGTCCAGGACCCGATTGAGCTTAGTCAGGCAGTCCTGGTGGTGTGGTGACTGGGAGATGATGGGGTGCATGTCGGGGCTCCTTTTTTGGGTAAGTGACCAGTGATCATGGGCCAGGGGTCAGATTTCGGTTTAGGTCTTTGATTTACGGTCAAAAGATATTATCTGGTATCAGCTTATAACAAAGAGGGTAGGGGAGGGACAGAACAGATGAGACAAATGTCACAAAAGATCGGTAAGTTGTTTCAGGCTGTTTACCCGAGCGGAGCGAAGGGTGGGTTGGGCACCAGAATAGCGATGGCCAGGTGGGAGCGCTCTGGATGACGCAGGGGGGAGGCTCGTCAGGATGAGATAGATCAATGAAAATTGCTCAAGAACGCCAATAGAGACAGAAACTTCCCGGGATACAGGCGGGATAACGAAAATACTCAGAAATTATTCCTGAAGACGAGAATTAAAGTGGGATGGGAAAAGTAGGGGCGGAAAATTCGTCGGATGATAAAAATGGCAGGTTCCCTGATGACTTGGATAATTCTGGTAATTTTTTACCAAAATTAATATAGTATAAATTATTTTTTTTAAAACTCATAAAGGGTTGCAGGCCATGGCAGAGAGAAAAACATCCCCGAGAAAGCCCAAGCAGCAAGAGACTCTGGCGGGAAAGGCGCACCAGACAGAGACCCTGGAAAAGGTCCAGGCGGAGCCCCCCCAGGAACAGGCGTCTGTGGAAATAAAGGAGGAGCCGGTACGGGAGGGCAGGAAAACCTTTCCGGTGGTTGGCATCGGGGCCTCGGCCGGCGGTTTGGAGGCCCTGGAGACGTTTTTCACCCACATGCCGGCCACCGGAAATATGGCCTTCGTCATCATCCAGCATTTGAGCCCCGATCACAAAAGCATTATGGGGCAGATTCTCAAGAAAGACACCCGCATGCCGGTGCTGGAAATCCAGGACGGGATGAAGCCTGAGCTTAACTGTGTGTATTTTAACCCTCCGAATCGGGAGGTGGCTATTTACCAGGGCGTCTTCCACCTGGTGGAGCCGGCCGAGACCCGCTACTCCCGCCTGCCCATCGATTACTTCTTCCGCTCCCTGGCCCAGGATCTGGAGGAAAAGGCCATTTGTATTGTCTTGTCCGGCACCGGCAGCGACGGCACCCTGGGACTGGAGGCCGTTAAGGGGGCCGGCGGCATGACCATGGCCCAGGAGGAAGAACAGGCCAAGTATCCTTTTATGCCCCGGAGCGCCATCGATACCGGCCTGGTGGATTACGTCCTGCCGGTGGAAGAGATGCCCGAGGAACTTATCAGATATGTGAAGCACCCTTACCTGGAGAGCCGGGAAAGAGAGTTAACGCCTGACAGCAATTATCAGAACTTTCTTGGCAAGATTTTGATGCTGGTGCGGGCCAGTACCAAGCACGATTTCAGCCATTACAAGCAGACCACCATCCGGCGGCGCCTTGGCCGGCGCATGGCCGTGCACAAGATTGAAGGCATTGCCGATTATTTCCGGTATCTCCAACAGAACCCGGCGGAAGTTCAGACCTTGTTCAAGGACCTGGTCATCTGCGTTACCAGCTTCTTTCGGGACCCGGAGGCCTTCAAGGCCCTGGAAACCAAAGTGATTCCCGATATCCTGGCCCGCAAGCCGGATAATGCCCCCATACGGATCTGGGTGCCCGGCTGCGGCACCGGTGAGGAAGCCCTGTCCATAGCGATTTTGCTGGCGGAAGCCATGGAAAGGATGGAAAAACGCTATCAGGTGCAGATCTTTGCCACTGACGTTGACCAGGAAGCCATAGACAAGGCCCGGGCCGGGGTATACCCTGAGAGCATCGGCGCCGACGTCTCCTCCGACCGCCTGCAACGATTCTTCATCAAAAATGACGGTAAGTTCAAAATTAAGCAGGAAATCCGGGAGATGGTGGTCTACACGGTGCAGAACCTCATCAGCGACCCACCCTTCTCAGGCCTGGAGCTCATCAGTTGCCGCAACGTCCTGATCTATTTTGATAATGATCTGCAGAGACAACTCCTGCCCCTGTTTCACTTCACCCTGCATCCCAACGGCTATCTGTTTTTGGGTTCCTCGGAAACTATCGGAGGGTTCGCCGACCTGTTCGCCCCGATAGACACCAAATGGAAGATTTTTCAGCGCAAGGGTTCGGTGGTCCACCGTCTGACGGAATACCCGACCCTGAACCTGCCGATGGCGAACCTCAGGCCCCTGGGGAAAGCCGAACCCCGGCCGGTGGACGTCCGCGCCCTCATAGAGAAAATCGTGTTGAGCGAATACACCCCGCCCAGCGTCCTGGTCAACGGTAAATACGACATTCTCTATTTCCAGGGTCAAACCGGCAAATTCCTGGTCCCGCCCAAAGGGGAGCCGAGTTTCAATCTGTTCAGCATGACCCGGGAGGAATTGCGCCCCAAGCTGATAACCGCCATGCATCAGGCCATGACCGAGAAAAAGACCATCGTCGCCCAGGACGTGCACCTGACCAGGGGCAACGAGATCATTCAGGTGAGTATGACCGTGCGTCCCCTGACCCAGCCTGGAATCCCGGCCAATCTCTTCCTCGTCGTCTTTGAGGAGCAACCAAAGCCTTCACAAGCTAAAAAACGGGGAAAAGCTGCAGTTCGGCCGGAAGAGGAGACCAGGTTCGCCGTTCTCGAACAAGAACTCCAGGCCACCAAGGAATACCTGCAAACCACGGTGGAAGAACTGGAGGCCTCCAACGAAGAACTCAAGTCTACCAATGAGGAACTCCAATCCACCAACGAGGAACTGCAAAGCACCAATGAGGAACTGGAAACTGCCAAAGAGGAACTCCAGTCCACCAACGAAGAGCTGATTACCGTGAATTCCGAGCTCCAGAACAAGCTCGAGGAACTCATCGAAGTCAATAACGACATCAACAACCTGCTGGCCAGCACCAATATCGGCACCGTCTTCCTGGACCAGGAACTCCGCATCAAGCGGTTCACTCCGGCCGCCACCGGTCTGTTCAATCTGATTGCCAGCGATATTGGCCGATCCATCAGGGACATCACCATGAAGAGCGGCTACGACCGGTTATGGGAAGACGCCGAAGAGGTGCTCCATACCTTGCAGGTCAAGGAAATGAACCTGCAAAGCGAGGGGGGCCAGGTGTTCAGCGTCCGCCTGTTGCCCTACCGCACCCGGGAAAATATTATTGACGGGGTGGTGCTGACCTTCGTAGACCTCTCGGAAATACGTCTGCTGACGTTAGCGAAATTGTTTGCCGAGAGCATTGTCGACGCGGTGCGAGAGCCACTGCTGGTTCTGGATGGCGACTTGCAGGTGGTCTCGGCGAATCAGGCCTTTTATAGTAATTTCAAGGTAACCAGAGAGGCAACCGAAAAACGGCCCATTTATGAGCTGGGTGGGGGCCAATGGAATATTCCGGAACTGCGAAAAATCCTGGAGGAGATTGTTTCCCAGAATACCGAGTTCACAGACTTCAAGGTGGAGCACGACTTTCCCGGGATCGGCCCCAAGATCATGCTCCTGAACGCCCGGCGCCTTCCGGCCGGAGGTGATCGGCCAAATTTGATTCTTCTGGCAATTGAGGATGTGACGGGGCGGGGTAGGAACCAGAGGTGGCGAAGCGGGAGCTTGGGCACGAGAGCAGGAGCTCTCATGGCAGGATGACATTAGTTGCGTGCAACGAGCGCTCACAGTCATGGTTCGTTTCTCATCAGCGCTCTACTCTACACAAAGAAGGCAGGACACCAGTAAAAGTAGGATGACAATAGGAGTGGATGACAAAGAGGCAGGATGTCAAAGAGTCAGGATGATAATAACGGCGAAATGAGAAAAAGGAAACTATGTCAGATGACAAGTACACGGCGCTTATCTTTGCAGCCCTAACAGATCAGGTACACTCATGAAAGACCCAAAAAATCCACCACCGGACTTTACCGAACTGCGTTGGCGGGCCGAGCAACGGCTGCAGGTGCAAACCATTGACCCCGAGGCGCTGTCACCGGAGGAATGCATCCGACTTGTCCATGAGCTCCAGGTGCACCAGATGGAACTGGAGATGCAGAACGAGGAACTGCGTCAGACCCAGGCCCGACTGGCAGAATCAAAGGAAAAATATGCCGACCTCTACGACTTTGCGCCGTTGGGTTACCTGACGCTGAATGAACGGGGTCAGATTACGGCAGCCAACCTTACCGCAGCCAGCCTCCTGGGGCTGGAAAGAGGACGCTTACTAAACCGTTTTCTTTCCCATTTTCTGGGAGAGTCAGACCGACTTGGCTTTCTCCAGTTGCTGCATAATCTGCCCGACCACCGGGAGGCGCGGGGGGAGTTTCGTCTTAAAGATGGTAATGGCGACGGTCGGATCATGCTCCTCAATATCCTCTGCGTTCGGGATGTCCAGGACCGGGAGCAGTACCGCGTTTCCCTCACGGACATCACCGAGCTGAAACAAACCCAGGAAGAGTTGCGCCGCCATAAGGAGGAACTGGAGGAGCTGGTAACGGCGCGGACCGCGGAGCTGCTGCAGGCCAATGCAGCAATTGCGGGAGGCCAACGAGAAACTGGAGGCCTTGTTTCAGGCCGCGCCTCTGGCCATTGGGGTGTTTGACGCCCAGGGCAGGGTGGTGAAGGTCAATCCGGCCTCTGAGCGCATCTTCGGCTGGACCCGGGCGGAAGTAGAAGGCCGCTTCCTGCCCCTTCCATCCCCACGGAGGCACCGGAGGAATCTCTGGCGATATTGCAGCGGGCCCTGCAGGGGGAGACGCTTCACGGGATGGAAATCAAGCAACAGCGCCGGGACGGCGCTCTCATTGACGTCAGCCTCTCGGCGGCGCCCTTATATGACCAGGCGGGAAAGATTCGAGGCTTCGTGGGCCTGGCCGAAGACATTACCGGGCGTAAACAGGCTGAAAGAGCCTTACAGACCCAGGCCCGGGTGCTGGCGAACATGGCTGAAGGGGTCGTCGTGACCGATGGCCAGGGAAATATCGTGTATACCAATCCGGCCTTTGACGCACATGTTCGGTTATGAGCCAGGGGAACTTCTGGGCCAGCACAGCAGCTATCCTCAACGCCTACCCGCCGGAAGAAAATTCCAGGGTGGTCAGAGATGATCGTGCACCAGGTCAAAAAAAACGGGGTTTGGCACGGGGAATTTCATAACAAGAAGAAAGACGGCACCTCTTTCATCTCTTCGGCTTGTATCAGCACCTTGAAAATCAATGAGCAAACACCTCTACATTTCCGTGCAGGAGGACATCACCACCCGCAAAATAGCAGAACGGGAGATGGCGCGCCTGGCTTCCTTCCCGCAGTTAAATCCCAACCCTGTCCTGGAAATAGACGGCAGCGGCAACGTCACGTACTGCAATCCGGCCGGCTTGCAGGCCCTGGAAATCCTGGGCGTGCCGGACGAACCCTGGCGTTTTTTACCCTCTGACTGGAAGGATCTTAGGCAATCTTTCCATGAATCCGGGGAGGTGCAGTTCTACCGGGAGGTGGCGATAAACGGCGGGGTATTTGCCGAAACCATTTCCTTTGTGCCTGAACCCGAGGCCATAAGAATCTATGCCTGGAACATAACCCTACGGCGGCAGGCCGAGGAGGCCCTCAAGCAGAGCGAGGAACGCTACCGCAGCCTGTTTCAGAACAACCATGCCGTTATGCTCCTCATTGATCCCGAGACCGGAGATATTGTCGATGCCAACCCGGCGGCCTGCAGGTATTACGGCTTTTCTCACGAGGATTTGACGGCAAAAAAAATATATGAGTTCAACAATTTAACCAAGGACCAGACATTTGCCGTACTGGCGCAGGCCAAGTCAGAGGAGCGGCGGCAGTTTTATTTTCGACATTGCCTGGCCAGTGGCGAGGTTCGGGACGTGGAGGTGTTCAGCGGCCCTGTGGTCATCGGTGCTAAAAAGCTGCTGTATTCCATCGTCCACGATATTACCGAGCGCCGGCGTCTGGAGGCGGAAGTGGCCATGAAGGCCCAGCTTTTGGACCTGAGCAGCGACTCCATCTTTGTCGTAGACCCAGAAGGGAATTTTCAATACGTCAATGAAGCGGCTTACACGACCCGGGGCTACAGCCGGGAAGAACTGCTCAACACCCATCTGGCCGACCTGGACACCCCGGAGCAGGCCGATTTGATTCCCGCCCGGACCCGGATGATCCAGGAGAAGGGCGAAGCGAGTTTCGAATCGGCTCACCGGCGCCAAGACGGCTCAGTGATGCCGGTGGAGGTGTATGTCAAGCAGATCCAAATTGACGGGCGGGTACTCCTCCTCAGCAGCGTCCGGGACATCACGGAGCGCCAGCAATCCGAGGCGGCCCTGAGGCAGGAGCGGGACTTCAGCGCGGCCCTGTTGAATACCCTGGGGGCGTTGGTGATCGTGCTGGACCGGGAGGGCCGCATCTTACTCTTTAACCAGGCCTGTGAAACCAAGAGCGGTTATACTTTTGCGGAAGTTCAGGGGAAGTTCTTTTTCGATATCTTCTTGCTGCCGGAAGAAAAGGCGGCAGTACAAGAGGTCTTTCGGCACTTAAGCTTCGGAGATGTTCCTAATTTCCATGAAAACCACTGGCTCAGCCGCACCGGGGAGAAACGCCTGATAAGCTGGACCAACACGACCTTGACGGATGCCGACGGCGCTGTGACCTATATCATCGGCACCGGCATCGACATCACCCGACAGCGCCGGGCCGAGGAGGCCCTGCGCCACGCCCGTGACGAACTGGAGCGGCGGGTGACGTCACGCACCGAGCAACTCCGGCACACGGTGGATAAGCTGCTCCAGGAAATAGCCGACCGGGAGCGGGCCGAAGCCAGGCTCCGGGAAAGTGAGGCCCGGTTTGCCGCCTTTATGAAGCACCTGCCGGGCTCGGCAATTATGCGGGACCGGGAAGGGCGTTTTCTCTTCGTCAACGAATCCTGGGAGAAAATTTTGGGGAGACAGCCGGGAGAAAGCCTGGGAAAGACCGTGGACGACTTCTGGCCGCCGGAGGTAGCCCACCGGTTGAAAGAATTTGACCGGGAGGTTCTTTCGCAAAACCGGCCCCTGGAGTCGGAGGTGGAACTGTTCGTGGGCGGCAAGAAGCGAACCTTCCTGACCCATCGTTTTCCCATCCGGGGCGAGACCGGTCAGGTGGAGATGGTGGGGGCCATCGGCATTGACATTACCGACCGCCTGAAGGCTGAAGAGGCCCGGGACCGGCTCATTGAAATCCTGGAAGCCACCCCGGATTTTGTGGGGTCGGCTGACCGGGAGGGACAGCTTTTTTACCTTAACCGGGCCGCCAGAGAGATGTTGGGGCTCACCGCTATGGACGATATCACTGACATGACTTTTTCTGGACACCCAGCCTCCCTGGGCCCTAGACCGCATTTTATCTGAAGGTCAGGCGATCTATGCTCGTGAGGGCGTCTGGCAGGGTGAAACCGCCATCCTTTGCCGGGACGGCATGGAAATTCCCGTGTCCCAGGTAATCCTGGCCCCCCGGGGGGCCGATGGCAAAGTCAAGTTCTTTTCCACCATCTGCCGGGATATCAGCGCCATGAAACGGGCGGAGGAAAATCTGAGAAAGTCAGAAGAAAAATTGCGGCTTCTGACCACCCAACTGCTCACCGCCCAGGAAGACGAGCGCAAACGCCTGGCCGCGGAACTGCACGACGAGCTGGGCCATGCCCTCCTGACCCTGAAGCTGCATATGAGCAGCGTCGAACGGCGCCTGCTGCCGGAACAGGCGGACTTGAAAGAAAAAATGCGTGACATGGTGGGATACTTGACGGATACCGTGGAGGAGGTGCGCCGCCTGTATCGGGATCTGAGCCCCGGCGACCTGGAAGATTTGGGCCTGACCACGGCCCTGCGCACCATGGTGGAGGATTTCCAGGAACTTTATGCAGGCATCGACTGGAACGTCGATCTGGCCGACATCGACGATCTTTTCCCGCTCCCCATCCAGACCATGATCTATCGGATCGTGCAAGAAGCCTTGACAAACATCGGCAAACACGCGTATCCTGAACATGTCACGGTTAAGGTGACCAAAAAAGACCAGCAGGCGGTTTTTGTTATTGCTGATGATGGCTGCGGTTTTTCCATGGATGACCTGCTGGACGGCGACCAGAAGGGCATGGGTCTGGCGGCCATGGCCCAGCGCGTCAGCCTGGTAGGCGGCATTTTTGACCTCTGGAGCCGGGAGAACCAGGGCGCCAGGATAACTTTCAGCATCCCCTGCACGGAAGAGAAAGTATGAGTCCATACACCATTGTTCTAGCTGATGATCACATGCTGTTTCGGCAAGGTGTCAAAAGAATCATCGAGGAGAACCCGGACTTCAAGGTTATCGGGGAGGCCGGCGACGGTCTGGCCCTGCTGGAACTTCTGAAAAACACTTCTCCCGCTCTGGTTATCCTGGATATTTCCATGCCGCTGCTCCGGGGTTTGGAAGCCGCCCGGGAACTGAAGGGCACCTACCCCAAAATCAAAGTTCTGCTTCTCACCATGCACCGGAAAAAAGATTTTCTGCAACAGGCCATCGAGGCCGGGGCGGATGGCTTTATGCTGAAAGAAGACGCGGATTATGGACTTATACAGGCTATCCAGGCCATCAGGCGGGGGGAAAAGTACTTCTCGCCCTTACTGGTGGCCAAACTGGCCGAACTGGCCGAGAAGAAACCTAAACCCGATCCCCTGACCAACCGGGAACGTCAGATCGTCAAACTTCTGGCCGAAGGCAAGACCTCCCAGGAGGCTGCCGATCTGTTGTTTATCAGCGTTTTTACCGTCCGCCGGCACCGGGATAATATTATGCGCAAGCTCAAGCTGGAACGGTTGGCCGATCTGGTCCGGTATGCCATCGACCGGGAGCTTGTGCAACCGAATCCCTGAAATGCAATTCCAACGGTCATTCCGGCTTGCCAGTCAGCTTAAGCGGCTCGCGTCGATATCTTGATTTTTTTTGCGAATAAAATTACTTACGAGTGATTTAAGGAATTATATTTAGTTATAATCCTTTAAATATTTTTTAAATATTTACCTGCCGTTATAGTCATATTTAACCATCCCTGAATAGTCTTCCAAGCCTATAGTTATATCTTTCTGGTTAAGTAAAATAAGTTGCAATTCAATATGAGTAGCTGTCTCATGGAGGAGCGGCAGATTATTCTTAAAGTCTTATAAAAAAATATTTTTCAAAGGTGCATGATCGGATATTTCCCTTCCCATCGGGGAGGATGGCCGAAGGAACTGGCAGATTCGTTTTTGATCTCAGACACCTTTCTAGGCCTCGACGCAGTTCACTGGATAGATTGCATGTAAGGAGAAGGATTATGCTGCCGGATGAAATCCTCCTGATCAATGACGGTTCCTTTCTGTTGCGAATGATGGCCAGGCGTCTGGAAGAGAGAGGCCATCCCACCTGGGTCACCGATGGCTCCGAACAGGCTTTGGAACTCATGAGCAACCATGAGTTTGACCTGGTGGTGATAAAGCTTTCTGAAGAAGACGCTGACCGGCTGGCGGTTTTGCCGATGGTCAAGGAACTTTCTCCGGAAACGGCACTTGTCATTATCAGTGATGCCGAATTTCTCCCCATTGAGGTTTTTGAAGCGGATTTTGACGATTATATCAGCGTGCCCTGCTCGCCTCTGAAACTTTGGCGCCGTCTGGCCGTGTTTTTAGAAGAGCCTGTCACCAACCATCAGGGGGAACTTTTCCTGCACCCGGCCAATTATCGCATCGTGCAGCGGTTGGTGTCGAATTTGCAGGAGATCCACGAAAACTTAAGAGCCGGAGAAGCCGGTTTAAGAGTCCTGCAAGAGAAGGTGGCTCACCAGCAGTCCACGGATTTGGCGGCCAAATTTGGATGATGCCCACCAACAAAACTCCCAGTCAATCTCCCTGGTGGAAAAACTCTTAACCAACTTTGGGGGACATGATTTTTTCCAGGATCAGGTTGACTGTTATGACATCTAAGAGCTTCGTCTGATACCGCTCGATCACCAGGCTGGATCTTCGAAAATTGCAGCAAGGAGGAACCAATGTCTTGACGATAGGGAAATGGCTGAATTTGCGGCAGCTATAGACATGAAAATGGCCGTCGTCCAGGTGCGGCGAGGAGAATCCAATCAAGATGCCTGGAAAAGACATCTGAGAAAACATCCGTATGATGCCAATGCCATGATTAAAGTGTTCAATCAGCCGGAAAGAAAAACGGCCAGGCAACAACAGTGAACAAGCTTAGGTGCCTCTCTAAAAAACTGACATCAAAGAGGAGTAGGCATGATGACTGAAGTGGCCATTGAGAAAGTGCATGCCGGTTTTCGAGTGGACGGCTTAGCCCTGCTGGGGGGAACGTGCGGCTGCAGCGGACTGACCGGCCCAGACGGCGCCGGGGTTGGTGACTGTTGTCAGACCTATTCCATGGTAAGAAAAGACGGCAACGTCATCACCTTTTTTGCCAAAGGGACTACCTTAACTACCAAGAATAACTTTAAATCAGGCTACCGGGTTAAAAAAGGACCTATTGAAGTGGACGTGACGGCTTACGACACTCGTGATCCCAAGAACTTCACTTTTGGGGGTTATTATCCCCCACCGTTGTCAGAATGGCAGGCAAAAGGCTGGCAGGTGGTGCAGCAGATTGAAGAACCCCTGGCAGATACCGGGATGGCGCTGCTTGAGTGGTGCCAGAGGGCGCCTGCAGGTGATCAGCCTGACCCGATCCTATGGTCACCGACGGTTGAGTTATAAAGAACCTGGCCGAGATCAGGCACTTCCTCAGCTCTTTTGGGGGATGGACGAAGGCCGGCAGGTTCGGCTTAGAAAACTAATTTGAGACCTTAACAAAACTAAAAATTTATATCCTTAGTAAAAACAATGAGTTATATTCTTGGGTCACTTCGCCGTCCGGTTGCGGTTCGGTCAATGGCTCAAGGACACTTGTAAGGCTTGCTACGACCAGGTCTGGCTTGATTATCAACAGGAAATCGCCCTGCGCCACACAACCGCCCAAAAGAATAAAACCGAAGGCCCACCTGGTGAATCTGGAATTCTCTGACCGGTGTTATCATCCCGGGGTCTGTCTGCACACTCACGCCGATCACCGGTGGCGCCGGCACGACCAGGAATAACATGGCCAGGAAAGTTCTCCGTCATTCGCAGTGCCATTTAAAGATTATGAGTCCAGTTCAGGATTATTTCAGCATCAGAGTCTTTGACTTTGCTGGACGGCCGGGAAATGCGGCTTTATTGCCGGTTACTCAAAGTTGCGGCAGTCCTATGTTGCCACCTATAATCTGTATGAAGACTACCGAGGCGGGCAGTGGCTGGAGATTTTGGCCGGCGGCCGTTCCCATCTGGAGGAATTAATCGGGGAATCTTTTGAACAGCGGGTGGCGGCTGACCTATTGGCCCTGGGTCTGAATAAGTACAGCGGCTGAGTGCCAGTGAGATGGCCGGTGGCAGTGTAACTGGAAAAATAGTGATTCCGGGGGGGAGATGGGGTTCAGGATGGCAAAACCTCTTTGCACACTTTTGAGTTGAGAGGTATGTGCGGACCGATAAGAATTTCGAGCTTGAAAAGTCACCCTACCCTGACTAAATCAGCGCGAGGACTGGTGCATTCATGTGATTGCTCTTTGAGGACCCGAAGGAGAAAAATTACTTTTTCCCAGGGGAATCTGGCTTAGCCGCCCACATCATAGGCTAAATATTTTTAGCCAGGGAAATATAAAAGGTCACCCCTTTGTCCGGGTTGGGTTCGGCCCAGGCCTTGCCGCCATGCCGGTTGGCGATTTCCTGGACAATGGCCAGTCCTAAACCCGTCCCTTCCTGCCCCTGGGATGAGGCGCCCCGCTGAAAGGCCCCAAAGATCTTTTCCACCTGGGCCGCGGCGACGCCGACCCCATCGTCTCTGACCGAAAAAATATGAAAGTTCTCTGGGCCCTGATAGCCGATGGTTATCTGCCCGAGTTCAGGACCGCCGTATTTCAGGGCATTATCGATAAAATTCCGGAATACCCGCACCAAAGACATCCTGTCGGCTTTGACCTCAGGAATGGATTCAGGTTCTGACCATTGGAGTCGCCGGTTGGTAAGGGGCGTTTGAAATTCCTCCCGGACCTGAACCAGGATCTCCTTGACGTCCAGGGGTTCAAAGGTGAGGGGAATTTCTTTGGTTTTAATATAGGTATTGATTTCCTCAATCAAAATCAAGGCATGTTGAGATTCTTTGGTGATCTGATCGCAGAAGAGTTTCCCTTTATCATCGAGGCGGTCCCGGTACTGCTTCCCCAGCAGGTTTGTCAGTCCGTTAATGGAAATGAGCGGGTTTTTCAGGTCATGTGAAACGGAGTAGGCAAAACGCTTAATTTTATCGGCGTAGTCCTGGATTTCTTGTTCCAGCTTCTTGCGCTCGGTAATGTCCAGGGAATATTCGATCATCTGGGCGACGTTGCCCTGCTCGTCAAAAATGGGATAGGCGTGCACTTCCATATCTCTGGGGTTCCCATCTTTGTCGTAATGAATATGCTCGACGATGACCGGTTGCTTGGTCCGCTTCACCTCCTGGAGAGGGCAGATATGCTCTGTACCATCGCACGGTGTCTGCTCTTCGGTGAGTTAAGCCGTAACAGGTGGGTTTAGTAGATAAGTTGCCTAAACGCGCTGCGGAATTCGCCATGACAATGGTGTAGTCATTGGCATCCAGAACATAAAAAGGATGGGTGAGGGATTCCAGCACATGATGAAAAAATTTATTCTGGTGCCGTAACTCCATCTCGACGATCTGGCATTTTTGTTCCATGGACGCCAATTCGGAGAGGCGCTGTTGCGTTTTCTCTAACTCTGCCAGGAGTTGTGACTTACTTTTGTCCTCAGGTGCCATGGCGTGATTCTCCCCTGCGGCGCCGTAGTCCTGGGTAGGGCTATCTGGCAGCAGACTTAGTGACGACGGGTTGAAATGAGTTGCGAATGATTATATAAAAAATATTAAAAATGCTGATAGAAAAATAGCTTTTAGGTAACACTTCAGCTATCTGAGTAAAAGATAAAAAACAACCCCACCTAGCCCTCCCCGTCAACGGGGAGGATGGGAGGGGGGGTAGACATATTGTTCACCTTAAATTTTCAGAAGGCTGAATTGTTACTCTCCCAGAAATCCTGATCATCAATCTGGTAGTCGCGGATGTATAAAGGTCAAAAAAAATTGATTTCCTAATTAGGTTTGTGCTAAGGTTAAAAAATAAAAAATTGCGGCTTATGACTGTAACTGCCTATTAAATTCCACGCGTAGACATTAAAGACGGCTGATTCTTCCGGGTTGGTGAACCGGGAAAGAAGACATTTCTTTTCCTGGAAACACCCTGGCTAGGGTATTATCTCTGTGGGTGGTGGCCCTGAGGTTATTGCCGGCGCCAGCAGCGTTTTCTTGCCGTTGCCCTTTTCCCGGCGAGGGGGAAGCTTTCCGGGTAGGGGAAAAAGCCTCACTTTGGGGAAGAGGTGGTTGGGGTTGAAAGTATTACATCTGCTGTCCTTAAAATAAGATTAATTGAGGGTGGGGGTATGGGACGGAAAACGATACTTGGTTTGATTGCTTGCCTGGCCTGGTCGGTTCTGCTGCCATCCGGAACCAAGGCTGAGATGTACGTGGAAGGGTATGCCGGTTATGTTAAGGCGGCCACCGTGTTTCGGGATTATCTCGTCATGACCACTCACCACCCTAGTCTGGGGACGTATGAGGAGCATCATACCCGGGGGACGTTCAGGCCATCGGTTATCGGCGGGGTAAAAGTCGGCACCTGGTTTACCCAGCAGGGTTTTCTGGGGGCCTCCTATCCGGAGTGGATGAAATATCTGGGGTTTTACCTGGATTTCAGTTATCACCGCCAGAATTTCAGGTACCGAGAGGGAAACTCCTTTATTTGCAGGGACTCTCAGTCAATACGCGCAATGCCTTTGAGAGTAACGGCAATACGTTCACCCTGGCTTTTATGTTTGCCGGCCGCTATGGTTTTTTCAAAGACGACGAGGTCCCTTTCGGCCGTTTGCAGCCCTATTTTGCCGTGGGTCCGGCCCTCATGTTCACTACCCAGGATGTTACCTTGGGAAGCAAAGCCTGGAACGGGGGAGTGTTTGTCCCTTATACTCTTAACCCGGGTGCAGAGACTGCCGTAGTGCCCGCCTTGGCCATTGAACCGGGTGTGAGGTGGATGGTCCTAAAAAACGTCTCCCTGGACTTATCCTTTAAATTCCGCTGGGCCCATCCTTCTTTTACCTACAAGTATATTGATCCGATATCCGCCACATCAGAAAGCTTTACTTTACACCCCCAGTATCTCATTCTTAGCTTCCAACTTGGCGCCGCCTATCACTTTTAGTCAAAATTGTTTGGACCGATGGGATAATTTTATCCTGTCGGTCCAAACAGCCGGAAGCACCGACTGAAGAAGGCAGGCCGGTGCCGCTGACGAGAAGCGGTTGGGTGGGCGCGCCCCCCAAACCGGGGGGGCATCGGTCCGCGCCGACATGAGATCCATTGACCTTTTTGAGCGTGATTCGAGAACCCAGAATCTCAGTAAGCAGAATTAAAGATAACCTGGAATATGCCGAATAAAAACATACCTGCTATCTTCAGCGTGAGGAGGGATATTCTCCAGAGGCTTATCCCGAGAAGATCGTGTGCCATGAGGAGCCGGAGCTGCACCAATGAGCGATTCCCCGAAAATACACATGGATGACGTGCTTGTCGGCGTCCGGCCGGAAGAGATGGACAGCATTCTGGGCTTAAGAAATACGTTCGATTATTTCGAGGTTTTGGGGAATTATGTCTCCTCATACCTGGAATTAGGCTGGATTGTTAAACTGGTTATGCCTCATCTCGATATCGCGCTGGATTTGGATTTTCGCCAAGTCAGGGAAGTCTGGAACCAGGGATTAACGGAACTAGCTGTAAAAGGCATTCATACCAGTCTTATAGTTTACACGGGTTCGGCCTCTAACCTGCTGGTCATGGAAGTTCAGGGTAGAAAAGCTGAAAAAGCCCTGGTTTTCGGGAGAGATTGGGGCGCCCAGTGCGTAATGCAAGCCGGAGAGGAAAAGGAGCAGCACTTTTTTACCTGGCCCCAGGCTTTGACATTACCGAATCAGACTGCCTTTGAGACCCTGGATGTCCAGGTTTTTGGCGAGGGTGGCAAGGTTGCACTGCCACCATCCCCGGGACCCGGCTCCGGGGAACAGATTCGTTGGCTGGTCCCACCTTGGGAAAATCCACCCTGTCCGGCGACGCCCCGTTTATTGGATTTCTTAAAAGGGCATTTTCCGGCAGTAGACTTAAGGAACCAGCAAACGGAGCCGAATATCCCCGCCTGGGAAGAAATTTTGGCCCACATTGCCTCACATGCCCGCCTCATGCAGACCTTGCTGACGCCGGCGACCAAAGCCGAGGACTATTATCGAACCCTGCTGCAAGAAGCCCGAACTGCCGGCCTGCAGGATCAGCGTCTGCTCCTGGGTCTATTATGGCATGCTCCTTTGGGAGAAGCGCGTCACGAGCCGAACAGACTGCAATGGCTCAAAGACCTTCTGAAGGATAAGGATAGTGATGAAATCCCGGATCCCTCCCAGATCCAGAAACAATTTGGCTGATCTGCTCAAGGAACTCTCCAGGACTGTGGCCGACCTCAATAAAGAGAGGGAAAACTCCCTAAAGGACACGTTCAAAACTCCGTATGCTTCCCCTCCCGGACCGGATCATTATAGCCTGGAAAACAAATCCTGTCTGCCGAGAAAATTCTGCCCCACTCCGGAGCACGGTCAGGAAGTCAGGCCGCACATGAGTTCTTTACCCGGCGCGCCCACCGAAAAACCATCGAGGTTATTTATTCAGCCCTCGATGTATCCGCAAGGTGATATTCCGGTTAATCGTAAACAATATGAAGCTATGATCTATGAGCTGGGAAGATTGGAAGCATTGCAGAAATTTAACAACCGGTTTGTCCGGGAGGGAAACTCTTTAAAAGCAAAAATTGAGGCTCAACGGCAAGAAGAAATTGACCATCTGCGCCAACTGGTACGGGAGAAAAAAAATAAAAAATGGTGGTGACGATGAGGACGGGACAAACTTCTCAGACTGATCCGGAAAATTGCCAGGATCCTTGCAAGTCATTGTCTTTGCAACTGTATAATGAAGTTGGAGAGGAAGCCGGCCACCTTTCGGTAGCAGTGAAGAACCTCACCACTGCCGGGGTGATTCTGGAGATTCTCCACCCGGACAATGGTTCGAAATATGAGAGCCTTAAGGGGCGAGAGGGTCTTTTAACGGTAATGACCCAAAATGACTGCGCCATGATTAAAGTACCCGGAAAAATCTTATGGACTCGAAATCATGAAGGTGATGGGGGGATAACCCTGGGGCTGGAACTGTTGCAACCACTCCCCCTGCCGGTGCGGCATATTTTGGAGGCCGATATGTCCATTGGCGCCAAGGACATGAAATTTTTATGGGATTATTGGGATGAGATCCAAGAATCAGCCGGCCCGCCCAAAATAGCCGAACCGGCGGAGCCGGCCATCTTTGTTCAGGATACCGCCGTCGCCTTAAATCACGAACCAGATTCAGATTGCGGACCAGATAATGCCGGCAAGGGCAACTGGTTGTATTGGGTTGGTTTCATTGCCATTATTTGTGGTCTCGCTCTACAATTCCCGCAATCGGAATTTCTTGGGTTTTCCGGCTTGATAGTGATGTTTTTAGGGAGTCTGGTGGTAGCCTGGAAGAGTGTCATGAGCATGTGGCAGATTTCCTCTGCCGGTCAGGGTACCTAAAGTTGGTTTTGGGAATCCTGAGGGGAGAGACATCTAACCGGAGAGCTGGAGAAAAATTACCTTACTCACGACTTGAAAGCACCTGAGGGACCTGGGGAACATATGAAAAAATTGTGGAGTATCGGAGGCGGCAAGGGGGGGATCGGCAAAAGTATTGTCACCCTGGGGCTCGGTATCACCATGGCTAAGATGGGGAAAAAAATAATCCTCATCGATGCCGATCTGGGAGGCGCCAATCTCCACACCCTTATGGGGGTGAGGTATCCCGCTTTAACCTTGGAGGACTTTATTCTCAAGCGGGTCGAGCGCCTGGAAGACATCGTCATTGAAACGCAGATTGAGGGCATAGGGCTCATCTGCGGCGCCGATGATATCATGGGGGCCGCCAACCCTAAATTTGCCCAAAAGATACGGTTATTGAATCAATTGGAAGATCTCCCGGCCGACCTGGTGCTCTTGGATCTTGGCGCCGGCACTTCATTCAACG
Source organism: uncultured delta proteobacterium (assembly GCA_963777875.1). GTDB lineage: Bacteria > Desulfobacterota > Desulfobaccia > Desulfobaccales > Desulfobaccaceae > Desulfobacca. The sequence goes on from CAVZSK010000045.1 coordinate 27,499, forward strand.
TCTTGGATTTTTTCAATTATTCAGCCGGGAAAATCGCCGTTTCCACTAATCAGTCCACCTCATTGCAAAATGTCTATGGGTTTATCAAGAGCGCCATGTTTCGTTTTGTCAGCCGGGAATTTGCTCGTGATGAAGAGGTTCTGCATCTCCTGCATCAGGCCGGTAACCGTCATGCCAAAATAAGTTCCATCGGTGATATTTTGACACATCTCAAAGGAAAAGCCCCTGAGAAATACGACCGCCTGAAACATATGATGAACCACTTTGAGATCTTTCTGGTGGTTAATATGGTAAAGACCGAGTTGGATAGGAAAGCGGGCCAGATTATTCAAAAGGTTTGTGCTGATTTCCTGGATTTGCACCTGAAAATTTTTGGTTCCCTGGTATATGATCCGGAAGTGGAAAAGGCGGTCAATCAGATGCTGCCTTTCCCGGTGCGGAGCCTGGATAGTCCTGCGGCCATGGGGCTGCAGTATATCGCCAGACAGCTTTTAAAAGAATCCAACCTGGAAGAAGTGGGCGCGCCTCCTAAACTGGCCGCCATCGGAGCCAGGGGCTGAAAGTTATTAATTCCCAGTTTTTTGTTAAAAGTATATTATAGTTATCTCTTCGCCCGACCTTCCGCCCCAAGGGGAAAAAGGAATTCGAAAGCACCTTCCCCTTGGGCTGCCATTTTTGCTTGTCATTATGAGAAGTTTTCATTTTTTTGAACTCGCCGCTTGCCACGCCAAACCCAGTCTGCCACTTTTGCCTTGCAAATTTAGCAAAATTATCTGAAAATACTAACACTCTTTAGATTATTGGTTGCGAGGCCACGGGCCTCGGCTCGTTGACAACTTCAGGGTTCCGACCCGAATGCCAAAGGAGAATGAGCATGAAATTCAGGGGAACTTTCATAGTAATGATTCTTGCCGCTTGCTGCCTGATCGTGACTGGAATGGTTCAGGCCCAGGCGCCGGCTGCCAAAAACGTGGTTATCGGCTTCACTGCGTCTCAGACCGGCAAGCTGAATGTGGAGGGTATGCGGCAGATCAATGGTTTGAACCTCTGGATGGAGAGGGTGAACGCGGCCGGCGGCGTTAAACTGGCAGACGGTACGGTGGTTAAATTCGCCTCCAAATTCTACGATGACGAAAGCAACAAAGGCCGGGTGCAGGAGCTCTATACCAAGCTGATCAACGACGACAAGGCGGATTTCCTGGTCAGCCCTTACAGCAGCGGCTTAACCGACGCGGCCGCGGTCATCGCCCAGCAGAATAATAAAATTATGCTCACCGCCGGCGCCGCTTCCGATTCCACTTACAAAAAAGGCTTCACCCTGGTCTATCAGACCTATACTCCGGCCAGCCGTTACCTCACCGGCGCCATTGACCAGCTGGCCAAACTGGATCCCAATGCCAAAAAAATCGCCATCGTCCATGAGAAAGATAAATTCTCCACGGACGTGGTCAATGACCTGAAAAAATATGCCGAAAGCAAAGGGTACAACGTCGTCCTCTTTGAGGGGTATGACAGCGGCACCACGGATTTTGCTCCCTTCATCAACAAGTTCCCGCCTGATGTGGATGCCATTATGGGCGGCGGTCATTTTGCCGACACCAGCACCTTGGCCAAACAGATCTTTGAAAAAGGCGTCAAGCCGAAAATGGTGGCCCTGTTAGTGGCCCCGCCGGAACCAAAGTTTGCCGAACTGGGCGAAGCTGCGGTTGGGGTCATTGGCGCCAGCCAATGGGAACCGGCCGCAAAGTTTTCCCCTGAAGCCGCCAAAGCTAAGAATATTGAATGGTTCGGACCTTCGGTGGAAGAATTTGTCAAGGCCTATAAAGCAAAATTCAACGAAGACCCCTCCTACCATAGCGCCGGCGGTTATGTGGCCGGGTTATTGTTGGAAAAGGCCATTGCCCAATCCGGCGGCATTACCACGGATAAGGTCAAGGCAGCTTTGGATGCCATGGACATCATGACTTTTTACGGCCCTGTGAAGTTTGACAACACCCCGGCGGCCCATGGCCTCCAGGTCGGTCACGATATGGTTTACATCCAATGGCAGAAAGATCCCAAAGGCGCTCTGGTCAAAGAAGTGGTCTGGCCCGAAGATGCCAAAACCAAAGCCGCCATGCTGATGCCGAAGAAAAAATAGATAATTGGTCAGCGATCAGTTTTCAGCTTCTAGAAAATGGGAAAGCAGGGCATCACAACAAAATGTCGGCTCGGGCTGAAAGCTGATCGTTCCTAACTGATAACCCGAAACTCGAAACGAAAAACTATGCAATTTCTTGCTTCCCTTATCGACGGTGTCCTTATCGGGTTTGTGTACGGCGTTGCGGCAGTGGGCCTGACTTTGATCTGGGGGGTGATGAGCGTCATCAACCTCAGTCATGGTCCGGTCATGGCCCTGGGTATGTTCAGCACCTACCTCCTGTTTACCAACCTGGGGATTAACCCTTACCTGGCCCTCATCGTGGTGGCCGGCTTTGGGCTCCTGCTGGGCCTCCTGATTTATGTCGTCGCGGTGCACCGGGTAATTTCGGCCCCCCATCTCTCCAGTCTGCTGGCCACGTTTGCCGTCAATATGATCATCATCGGCATCGGCACGGCAGTCTTTAGCACCTCGCCGCACAACATTGACTTTTCCCTGGGGTCCCTGCATCTGGGTCCGATTATCCTGCCCGCTACCAGGCTCCTGGCGGCCCTGGCCGCAGTGCTGTTTACGGTGCTGCTCTATTTGTTCCTTTATTTTACCCGGCCGGGCAAGGCTATCCGGGCCGTGGCCAACAACCGGACCGCGGCCGAACTGATGGGCATCCCATCGGCCCAGGTGCTGGCCCTGAGCTTCGGCATTGGCACGAGCCTGGCCTGTGTGGCCGGAGGCCTCATCGCCACCTTTTTCCCCTTCACCATCCTCAGTGGCGGCCCTTATGAGTTGAAGTCTTTCGTCATCTGCGTCCTGGGAGGGCTGGGCAACCCCCTGGGGGCCTTGCTGGGTGGTCTGCTTTTGGGAGGTCTGGAGGGGCTGATTCCCACCTTTATGCCGGTGAGCTGGGTGCCGGTTCTGGAATTCGGGCTTTTCATCCTGGTGCTGCTGGTCAAACCCAGTGGTTTATTAGGAGCTAAATCATGAAAGCCTGGCGGCAACCCGGTTTTTGGATTCCGGTGCTTATTATCCTGGTCTGGGGCCTCTATGTGATGATTGTCCGCCAGGACAGCACCCGGGAGCACGCCTTCACCCTGTTGATGTTCGTGGGTTTGGCCTCCAGCCTCAACATTTTACTAGGCTATACCGGCTACGTCAGCTTCGGTCATATCGTCTTTTTCGGGTTGGGGGGCTATACCGGCTTTTATTGCTTGAGTCAACAAAATCTGCCCTTGCTGGTATCGGCCATTCTCGGCGGCCTGATGTCGGCCCTGCTGGCCGGGCTCATCGGCCTGGCAGTGCTGCGGCTGCGGGGTGCCTATTTCGCCCTGGCGACCATCGGCGTCAACGAAGCTGCCCGGGCTTTTGTGAGTAATTTTGAGCCCTTCGGGGGGGCAACCGGCCTGTCGGTCAATTACTCAGTATATCAGGCCTACGGCGGTCCCGGTCCGGCTTTGTGGATCACCTTTATTTATCTTTGGGTTACCGTCCTGGTTACTGTAGTAATTAGCTATTTTATCAAAAACTCCCGTTTCGGTTTGGGGCTGCTGGCCATCCGGGAAGATGAAGACGCGGCCATGGTCATGGGCGTCAAGGCCCCCCAGGCCAAGACCATGGCCTATATGTTCTCGGCTTTTTTCCCCGGCGTTATCGGGACGTTGTACTTTTTCAAAAACGGCAATGTGGAGCCGGGTGATGCCTTTCACCTGCACATGTCCATCGAGATGCTGGTCATGGTTATGTTGGGCGGCATGGGCACGGTGTTGGGACCCATCCTGGGGGCGGTGACCTACGAGGGTTTGCGGGGTTTTCTCCTGACCAGCCCCATCTTTAAGAACTTGCACCTGGCCGTGGCCGGCGTCTTTCTCCTGCTCATCATCTTATTTGTGCCGGCCGGGGCGGTGGGCTGGCTGCGGGAACGCTTTTCCAAACTGCGGAAGGTATTGGAATGATACTGGAAGTTAAAGGCGTCAGCAAACGTTTCGGTGGCCTCCAGGCCTTGACCACGGTCACGTTTAACCTGGAACAGGGGCGCATTCTGGGGCTCATCGGCCCCAACGGGGCCGGCAAAACCACCTTGTTCAACGTTATCAATGGGGTTTATACTCCGGATGTGGGTCAGGTCATTTTTCGGGGTGAAGATATCACGGGAAAACCTTCTTATGAGGTGGCCCGGCGGGGATTGGCCCGCACCTATCAGGTGGTGCGCCCCCTCCAGGAATTGACCGTCCGGGAAAATGTCATGGTGGGGGCCTGCTTCGGCCGGGAGAAACAACACAAAGGCCCTGCCGCCGAAACCGCCAACGAGGTCCTGCAAACAGTGGGTCTGAGGGATCGGGCCGACCAACTGGCCGGCAGCCTCAACGTGGCCCAAAAGAAACGGCTGGAGATGGCCCGGGCTCTGGCGGCCCGGCCGTACCTGCTGCTCCTGGATGAAGTCCTGGCCGGTCTGAATCCCTCGGAAATTACTGGCATGATTGACACGGTGCGCCTGATCCGGGAGCGTGGTATCACTATTCTCATGATCGAACACGTGATGCAGGCCCTGATGTCGCTTTCCGATGAGGTCATCGTCCTGGATTACGGCGAGCTCATCGCGGCTGGGACGCCCGACGAAGTAGTGCACGATCCCCTGGTTATCGAAGCCTATCTGGGCGACCCCAAAATTGCCCAGCGCCTGTTGTCCCAGGATTCGTCGGATCAGAAGTAATGAATCGTGGGGACGGGGGTTAGCCCGCCCCTACAGAAAGATAATCTGCGGAGTTAACGCATGGCTGTCCTTGAAGTTTCCAACCTCGCCTCCGGTTACGGCGAAGTCCAAATTCTCTGGGGTGTAGATTTTACTCTGGAGCAGGGCAAACTCACCACCCTGGTGGGCTCCAACGGCGTGGGCAAGACCACCCTGCTGCGCACCATCATGGGCCTGCTGCGTCCCACCCAGGGATCGGTCACCTTTGCCGGCCACGATGTCACCCGCCTGGCGCCTCATGCCCGGGCCAACCTGGGTCTGGTCCTGGTGCCCGAGGGGCGTCAGCTGTTCACCGACATGACCGTCCATGAGAACCTGGAAATGGGGGCCTTCTCCAAACGGGCCCATGGGAACCTCAAACACAATATAGAGCGCGTCTTCGAACTTTTTCCCCGTTTGCAGGAGCGGCGACTCCAGAAGGCCGGCACTCTCAGCGGCGGTGAGCAGCAGATGGTGGCCGTGGCCCGGGGCCTCATGGCCGAACCAGAAATCCTTATTCTGGACGAACTTTCCCTGGGACTCTCACCTTTGTTAGCCCTGAACCTCTTTGAATCCCTCCTGACCCTGAAAAAAAACGGTCTCACCATGCTCCTGGTGGAGCAGAACGTCCAGATGGCCCTGGCCGTGAGCGACTACGGCTACGTCCTGGCCGAAGGCAAGGTCAAAATCAAGGGCGAAGCCCGTTCCCTCCTGAAAAACGAAGAAGTCCAGCGGACATACCTGGGGATTTAAGCAACAGCCTGATAATTTCTAAGGGCTTCTTTCCAAATATATGTTTAAATACTAGGTGGACGAGGGCTATGTTTACAATGTGAACACCTGATACGGGAAATTGAACGTGGTGATGTTGTCCTTCTAATACCACATAGAAGTATAAACAAATCACCCATTCCTCAAAAATTAATCGAATATTTCAACCAATTTATCATTCCACTGTTGTTTCAGATTTCTGAACATCTAGATAAGAAATTTCCTAAGAAAACCAATTAGGTATATTTTTTGCAACATAACTATAGAGTTGTCTAAATATAGGCTTATCGTAAAAACAAAAAATATATTGAATAAGTATTACATATATTATATATAATATATAACCTATTGAAGTAACATGCAATAGATTTATATATAAAAATAATATAAAAATATAGTAGATATAATAAAGTTTAACTATTGAACCTTGGTCATACGATCAGGATTAAGTAAATTTAGTGTAAAAAATAGTGCTATTAGATAACAAATTGAATGATTATTACATCATCCTCGATAAACTTCCTCTTAACTCCCCGCCAAGGGCAATAAGCGAGGGGGAGTTGATTGGTTCATTTTTTGGACAATCATTTCAGAATTTTCAAGGAAAGGAGGTAAACCATACCTGGAAGGAACCGGCTACCGAGAATTCACGGGGGCTGACGAACAACAGTTATCAAGAAAATCTTTGGAACAGGAGAAAATTGAGATGCAAAGGTTGAAAGCAGGAATCTTGACTGTTATGTTGGTTGTCCTGGTCATCATCGCTCCTCTCAAGGCTCAAGGGGCAACACTCTTCACGTACATCGGCCCAAACGAGGGAAACTGGAGCCAGCCCGCCTATTGGACCTCCAACCACGTGCCCAATGCTTTTACTGATCGGGCCAAGATAAACGGTGCGGTCAGCGCGGTGAATGTTAACCTGGATATGGGGATAAATTTGAGCGGCCTCATCGTCGGATACCGGGGATAAACTGTCCTTCAATAACGGCGCCAGCCTTTACGTGGTGAAAGAAGGCACCACCAATCCGACGAGTAACCAACAACGGCACTATCCAGCTCAACTCCATGGGTGATAATACTTCTCTGAATGCCTATGACGCGGTTGTGATTCTCGCCGGGCACCGGCAATTTGGTGTTGGGAGGGAACCCCCAAAACTCCTTAAATCCATATTACACCCCTGGTTCTTTTTACAATACCAGCACGCACACTATCAGGGGTGGGGGAGCTATTAACGCAGCCGTTAACAATCTGGGGAAGATCATTGCCGACAACGGCATCCTGTTCAATCGGGGGACTGATCACGAACGCCGGGGAACTAAAAGCTGATAACGCTACCATGGTGATTACCGGGGGCGTCACCAATCAGACCGGATCGGTGATGAACGTAACCGGCAGCGAAGCGGTGCTGAATCTGGCTTCCACCATCAACGGCGGTCAGATCAACCCCGGCGATGGCCTGGTGGAAGTCAATAACGGGACCCTGCTCGGCACGAATTTTGGGGCCGGCAAGGTGGACGTCTATAGTGCTACTTTGAAGGGGAATACCACTCTGGCCGGGACGCAAGTCACTCTCCTGAAGGGCGCGGCGCTCTATATCAACAAAGACGGCGGGAAGATCCACCATCACCAATACCGGCACCATTACGTTGGAAGGCACGGGCTATTACTACGCGCATGGTGGCCCAAGACGCCAGCGTCACCCTGACCGGTACCGGCAGTCTGGTGCTGGGGGGACCGAGCGCCTCTCTGGAAATGTCCAATTCGACTGACAAGTTTATTAATGAAGTCCAACACACCATCCGGGGAGGCGGCGCCATTTCCGCGGCGCTTACCAATAAAGGCACGGTTATCGCTGATAACGAGCTTTTGACCATGAGCGGGGCCATCAGCAATACTGGGAGCATTCGGGCCGAAAACGCCACCCTGGTGTTGTACGGGCCGCTGGCCAACGTTGGCATTGCCGCCTCTCTGTCTGCAGTGGGCAGCAGTGCCAATCTGGAGTTACATTCCAGTATCAACGGCGGGAAGATCAATCCGGGGACGGGCACGGTGAACCTGTTCTCCAATACCGTCCTGACCACTACCACATTCAGCAGCGGCAAGGTCGTGATACCCGCCTTCAACTCTGCCACGTTAAAGGGGACCAACACTTTGACCGGCACGGCTTTAACCATTAACGATGGTTCTACCCTGCATATGGCCTATGGACAGCAGCGGCGTTGCCAAACTGATGAACGGCGGCACCATCACCTTGAATTCCACCTCTGCTGACTATGCTACCTATTTGCAGGCCGACGACGGCCAGGCGACCCTGTCGGGGGCAGGCAGCGTCGTGTTGAAAGGCCCCAACAGCTATCTATCCGGGCCCCTTTCTCAATGATACCGCTCACACGATCAAGGGGGTGGGAGCCATTCATGGAGCAATGACCAACAAAGGCAAAATCATCGCCGACAATGGCACCATGGTGATCAACGGCCCCATCACCAACGTGGGAACGGCGGCTACCCTCTCGGCCAGCACTGCCAGCAGCATATTGGAGCTGCGCACCACAGTGGTGGGCGGTAAAATCAATCCCGGAGTCGGTCTGGTAAAGATACTCGGCGCCACCTTGTCCAACACTATTTTCGGTTCCGGCAAAGTCAATGTCTATCAGGGTTATTATAACTCTTTCAGTGGGAATACGGTATTGACGGGGACCGCCCTGACCATCACCGATCATTCCAACCTGCACGTAAAACAAGATGATTTTGGCCTCTCCACCCTCACGAATAACGGGACCATAACTCTTAACTCCATTGGCGGGGGCAGCGGCCTGTACGCTATGAACGCCGCGGTCACCCTGACGGGTTCGGGCAGCCTGACCCTGGGGGGGCCGGGCAACACTCTTGGCATGTCCTCTGGGACTGACATGTTTATTAACGACGTGAGCCATACTATCCAAGGTGGCGGATCTATTTCGGCCACGCTGGACAATCAAGGCAGCCTCATTGCCAACAACGGCACCCTGGCAGTCTCCGGAGCGGTCACCAATACCGGACTGATGAAGGCTGACAACGCCACCCTGGCGGTTTCCGGGGTGGTCTACAACAGTATTGGCACCATGAGCGCCAACGGCAGTCTCGGCATCCTGAATTTGAAATCTGCCGTCAGCGAAGGCCAGATTAATCCAGGGACCGGCACGGTGGTCCTTACCGGGGCGACCTTGACCAACACCAATCTGGGAGCGGGCAAGGTGAACGTTACCAGTTACCCATATTATTATCCGTATAGTACCTTCCCGGGGAAATACGCTGTTAGCCGGCACCCAGGTGACCATCAACAATGGCTCCGGTTTGTATGTGTCTCCGGATGACTACTTGGTTTCCACGATCACCAATAACGGCACCATTAAGCTCAATAACACCACTGCTGATAGCAGTATATACGCCAATGGCAGGCGGTTCCGCGACCCTGACCGGCACCGGGAGCCTGGTGCTGGGCGGCAAAGCCGGCAACCGCCTGGCCGGCACCGGTTTCATCAATGACGCCGGCCATACCATCCGGGGCGGCGGCACTATCAGTGCCCCCCTCACCAACGATGGCAGTCTCATCGCCGACAACAAAATCCTTTACCTCATAATGGGGGGGGTCAGTGGCAGCGGCAACGTGTCAGTGAACAACGGCGCCACCCTGTATCTCAATGCCCCGGTCCAGGCCGGCAATCTGACCATGAGCCAGTTAGCTACACTCAGGTGTGGCTCCAGTTCTGAAATGGCATTACAGAAGAACTTCTCTTTTGCCCAAACGGATGAACAGAGATGGAACTGGGGCAACGGCTTCGAACCTGAGCCTCACCGGACAGGGCGCCCAGCAGCAGGCCATCGAGATTGGCGGTCTTGACAAAGGAGTGGTGCTGTCCGGTTTCAGCAACAACTTTGATTTGGGAGCACTCATCCTGTCCGGCGATGGCACCTATGGTTTCCTGACCGATGCCATAGATCACGGGCAACCGGGCTTCCTCGGAGGTTTTGTATGTAGATTACCTGCAAGCGGATTCTGGAACCACCCTGAACTTGAACGGGCTCGAACTCTATACGCAAAAGGAAGGGCTGCCATACCTGGTCTTAGCGGGAGATGATTTCGGCGGCGGCTTGATTATCAACGATATCTTCTCGACAATGTCCCCCGTGGCGGCGACGTCCCTTCCCTCCCAGCGTCTTCTGTCCTGGGTTCCGGGTTCTCTGGGTCTGTTAGGTGCCGGCTGGAAGTTTAATCGCAGAAACTAATAGTTTTTAAGGCCCGGGCCAGGTTGATGACGCCCTCGCCCGCCATGGCCTGGCCCCGACCGGTATGACCGTGGGCGAGGACCACCATCTGGGCCCCAAGGTTCAGGTCCAAGACTTCGCTGAGCGTCAGCACGCCATCATCCGGGGGAGTGTTATCAGCCTGTCCCAGCAGGATGAAGGGCTCCAGCCGGCCCTGGACTTTGTCGGTTAAGTCGGTATGGGTGGCGAAGTGCAGGTAACGGTATTCCGGCCATGGGGCCTGGCGCAGTTGGGTCTCATTGGCCAGCCGGCCCAGAAGCACATCCGGTGGTTCGGGATTAATTTCGAAGACCTGGGCAATTTCTTTAACCTCTGACTCGCTATCCGGCAGGGGAGGGTAGAGCGGTCCTTTTTTTTCGGCCGCTTCCCGGGTGGTGGGACCCCAGGCCAGATGTGTGGCCAGGCCTTGATAACCGGGTGTTGCTTCGGTCTTGTCCGGCACTGCCGGCGTCTCTGTCTTCTCTGCCTTTTTCTTCTTGTTGGGCTGGGAGCGCTCGTCTTCGGCAGAATACTTGGGATTCCCCAGGGCCAGCAAGGGGCGCGTCGTTGGCTGTTCGGCCCGCCCCCGTTGTTGGGCCAGAACGGCAGCCGAGGGATAGTACCGCAGTGTCCGCTGATCTCCCACAAAAATGCTGGTTTCAGGGTCATGGCCGGCGGCGATTACCAGGGTCTCGAAGGGCAGCAGTCCCAGGATGCCGTCCGGGACAATGATGACTTGTTCTCCCGGGGCAACCGTGGCCAAAGGTTTAGCCAGAAGCAGATCATACAATTCCTGGCCTTTTGGGAGAGAAAAACCGCCGGCCTGGGAATTAAGCAAAGGCTCCATTAACTCCCGGACTCGGGCTTCCAGGGCTTTCCGGCCCAAGGGCAGAGGATGCAGGTATTGCACCCCATCTTGGCGCACCACAAAAATGTAGCCGGCCTCTTCACCCAGGGCATATTCTATGAGCACCTCGTTATCGGCCAGGGGCACCTCTTTGACCGGCACCGGTTTGGGATAGTACAGGGCCGCATAGAGTGGCTGGGTTTGCCGCAGTTCTTCGGTCAGAGTTTCAAGCTCGGCGATGAGCTTTTTCCGGTGGTCAATTGCCTCCCGCAGTCCGTCTTTGCCCCCCACGACGGCTTTCTCCCATTGGGCTTCATTGGCCGCCAGGCGAAGGTTCAAGGCTCCTTCACGTTGGCGCAGGTCTGGGGGCAGTTCGGTGCGGCTGGTATTCCGGGGAGCCTGGGCCAGGGCCTCCAGCATGACCTGGGCCTTGGCGGTCTCGGCCAGAGCGAAGGCCGCCGCCTGGGGGGTAGGACCGAATTCCTGTAATTCTGGGGGCAGGCCAGCGCCGGTCATGGAGAGTCGGGCCAGGACTTCCACCAGTCCTTGATACGGCCGGAGATTTTTTTCCGTCTGGAAGAGATCTGTCCGATACCCGGGGGCCCGGCGAGATTTTTTTTCAACCCCCTGCACCGCCTGCCAGAAAGCCACGGTTGCCTCCGGCAGCAGGCCCATCCCGGCCAGCGCCAGGCCTTTCTGGGTATGAAAGCGCATCTGGGAGGTGGGAGTGGAAATTAAGGGAGGGGTCATGCCGTCCAGCAACTGCCAGGCCTCCTCCGGGCGGCCCCTGATCAGGGCCAATTCTACCAGGGCTTCTTTGGACTTAACCAGTTTAAAAAACTCTTCCGCCTTCTCCGCATTATTTTGGGCCAGATGACCTGATCCTAACTTGAGAAGAACATTGACAGTGTCAGGATGCTCTAGTCCCAAAGTCTTCTCAAAGATCCTGGCGGCCCGTTCATAGAGGGGGAGGGCTTTATCATCGTTACCCATGGCCTGATAGAGGGACGCCAGCTTCTGGAGACTGGCGCCGGTGTCCAGATGGGTGGCGCCTTTGGACTTTTCTCGTATCTTCAAGGTTCGTTCATACAGGGGCAGGGCTTGGTCATACATCCCCCTGGCCACATACAGACCCGCCAGATTGTCCAGGCTGCCGGCGGTATCAGGGTGATCGGGCCCCGCCGCTTTTTCCCTGATTTTTATAGCCCGTTCATAGAGGGGTTGGGCTTTATCATAGGCTTCCGTGGCCTGATACAGGGATGCCAGGTTGATGAGGGTTCGGGCGGTGCCGGGATGTTCTGGGTCCGGGGCCGTTTCTTTGATTTTTAAGGACCGTTCATACAGGGGCAGGGCTTTGTCATACTCTCCCAGACCCTGATAGACCAGGGCCAGGTTGTTGAGGCTGATGGCGGTGTCAGGATGGTCGGGCCCCGGGGTTTTTTCCCTGATCTTCAAAACTCGTTCATACAGGGGCAGGGCCTTCTGGTAGGCTCCTGTGTCGGCATACAGCGCCGCCAGGCTATTGAGACTGGCCAGGGTTTCAAGATGATCTGCTCCCAGGGCCTTTTCCCTGATCTTCAAAGCCCGGTTATACAGGGGCAGGGCTTTGTCATACTCTCCCAGACCCTGATACACCAGGGCCAGGTTGTTGAGGCTGATGGCGGTGTCAGGATGGTCCGGCCCCGGCGTCTTTTCTTTGATCTTCACCACCCGTTCATACAGGGGCGCGGCTTTCCCAGGGGCCCCCATGTCCTGATGCAGCGCGGCCAGGTTGTTGAGACTGGTAACCGTATCAGGGTGCTCCGGCCCCAGGACCTTTTCTCTGATCTGCAAAGCCCGTTCAGACAAAGGCAGGGCTTTATCCGGGGTCCCCATATCCTTATACAGCGACGCCAGGTTGCTGAGACTGGCTGCTAAGTCGGGATGCTCCGGGTTGAGGGCCTTTTCCCGGATCTGCAAGGCTCGTTCATACAGGGGCAGGGCCTTATCGTAATCTTTGAGGCTTTGATACAACACCCCAAGATTGTTGAGGCTTTGGGCCGTGCTCAGATGTTCTAATCCCAACGTTTTTTGCCGGATCTGCAGGGCTCGTTCATAGAGGGGTTGGGCCTTAGTATAAAATCCCATATCATGATAGAGGGTTGCCGGTTGGTGAGGCTCAGGGCAGTGGCGGGATGGAACGGTCCCAGAACTTTTTCATGGAGCCGCAAGGCCTTTTCATGCAGGGGGAGGGCCTTCTCAAAGGCTCCCCTGAGGCGGTACAGTTCCGCCAGGTTGTTAAGGCTGGCCGCAGTGTCAGGATGGTTGGAGGTCAGGGCCTTTTCCCGGATTTTCAAGGCTCGTTCATAGAGGGGCAAGGCCTTCTCATAGTCTCCCTTGTCCTGATAAAACGCGGCCAGGGTATTGAGACTGGAGGCGGTATCAGGGTGCTCCGGCCCCTGGACCCTCTCCCTGATCCGCAAGGCCCTCTCAAAAAGGGGCAAAGCTTTATCGGGAGTTCCCATGAGCCGGTACAGTTCCGCCAGATTGTTCACGCTTGTGGCAGTGTCAGGGTTCTCCCGGCCAAGTGCCTTTTCCCTGATCTTCAAAGCCCGTTCCAAAAGGGGCAGGGCTTCGTCTGAAGATCCCATTTCCTGATACAGCAGCCCCAGAGTGGTAAGGCTGATGGCGGTTTCCGGATGCTCCGGCCCCAGGTCTTTATAGCGGATCTGCAGGGCCTTCTGAGCCAGGGGCAAGGCCTGGGTATAGCGCCCGGCTCGATAGAGCCGACCAACTTCCTCGTTTAAATTCCAGGCCTCCTTCAGCTCATCCGGACTGCCCCACCCCGGGGCCGGGCTGAACCCCAGGAGGAAGCAGGCTAGAATAAGGGCCAGCACCTGTTGCCTCAGCATATCGTCGGCTTCCTTAGGGGAAAATTCCTTTGGATATTAAAAATATTCATGTCTCCGGTCGGTTAGAGAATTCTTGTTCTTTGCAACTGCCTACTATCTTAAACATGAAAAAACGATTCCTCAAGAGGTTATTTTCTTAATTAAGGATACTTTTACGTGTACTTATTAGAACGTAATTCCTCTGCTCAGGTAGGTGAAACCAACGAAAGCAGGGGGCGCTAGTCCCATTGCGTCTTGGCCGACACTTTTGAATAATTTGTCCCAAACACAAAAAAATTGGTAAAATAAGTTATATGTTCCCTATGGTAAATTCTTCCGGGGCCATTTCGTCTTAACGGCAAAGGGATCTCAACTCATGCGTATTCTCATAGTAGAAGACGAGAAAAAGGTTGCCAGTTTCATCAAGCAAGGTTTTGAAGAAGAAGGCTATGCCGTGGATTGGGCCGCTGACGGGCGGGAGGGCATGCTGCTCGCCTTGGATGGAGTCCATGACCTGATCATCCTGGACCTCAATCTTCCCAAAATGGATGGTCTCCAGGTCCTCCAGGAACTCCGGCAAGCCAGGGTGAAAGCCCCCGTCCTGCTCCTCACCGTCAGGGCCATGATCGAAGACAAAGTTTTGGGTCTGGATACCGGGGCCGATGATTATCTCACCAAGCCTTTTTCCTTCCAGGAACTCCTGGCCCGGGCCCGGGCCTTGCTGCGCCGCCGGTTGGAAACCGAGCCGACCTTGCTCCGGGTGGCTGATCTCACTCTCGATCCGGCCCGGCGCCTGGTCCGTCGGGGAGCCGAGAAAATAGAACTCAGCACCAAAGAGTTTGCCCTGCTGGATTATTTTATGAGAAATCCCGGGCGGGTGCTCACCCGGACCATGATTGCCGAACACGTTTGGGACTATGATTTTGATACCGCCACGAACATCATTGATGTCTACGTAAACTTTTTGCGCAAAAAGATCGACACCGATCGTGAACCCAAGTTGATCCACACGGTCCGAGGGGTGGGTTACGTGATGCAAGGGGACTAATCATGCGCCTGAGATCCATCGGTGCCAGGCTGACCTTGTGGTATAGTGGCATCTTCGGAGTAACCCTGCTCCTGTTGGGTATCGCAGCCTATGGTCTGTTAACCTATAGCCTGTCTTACGATGTTGATTTTGCTTTGCAAGGCGTCGCCCAGGTAATTGCCGCCCAAGTCCACAGTGAGGGGCGGACCTTCCCTAAACCTGATGTGGATGAACTTTTCCAGCGCTTTTTCGGTTTTGCCCCACCCAACCGATATTTTGAGATGCTTGATCCCCGGGGGCGGCAGCAGGAGAGCCGTCCGGTTGCCCCCCCGCCCTTGTCCATCAGCCCCAAAACCATGGAAAATGCCTTGCGAGGCCTGGCCACCTTTGAAACCATCAAGGGGCCCGGCGCCTATCCGGTCCGGGTCTTGATTGCGCCCGTCCTTGAGGCCGGACGGGTGATCAATGTGGTGCAGGTGGGGATTTCTCTGGAAAATATGTATAAGACGCTGCGTCGGTTTGACCTGATCATGGCCGCAGTCTTTCCCCTGGGCCTGCTGCTGGCCGGCGGGGGCGGCTGGTTGTTGGCCCGGCGAGCTCTGAGACCTGTGGACAGCATGACCCAGGCCGTTCGCCGCATCAGTGGCGAGCATCTCCAGGAGAGACTCCCGGAGACCGGCACCGGCGATGAACTGGACCGCTTAGCCGTGACCCTCAATGCCATGCTCGTCCGGCTGGACGACTCTTTCCGCCAGGTCCGCCAGTTCAGTGCCGACGCCTCACATGAACTGCAAACTCCCCTCACCATCCTCAAAGGCGAGATTGAAGTTGCCCTGCGATCAACCCGGACCCCTCAAGAGTATCAACAGGTCCTCCACAGCAGCCTTGAGGAAATTGACCGCATCAGTCGTCTGGTGGGAGGCCTGCTGCTGCTGGCCCGAGCTGATGCCGGGGTCCTGCGCCTTGACCTGCAACCGGTGGAACTGCCGCAACTGGTGACCGAGGTCGTGGCCCGAATGCGGCGTCTGGCAGAGGAGAAGTCCATCAAGGTGCACTTTGAATCCATGGCGCCGGTCTTCATCCAGGCAGACAGAGAGCATTTGCAAAGGCTGCTGCTCAACCTGGTGGACAATGCCATCAAATACACCCCTCCAGGCGGCACTATTACCCTGTCCCTCCATTGTGACGCCGACCAGGTTCGGGTCCAGGTCACTGATACGGGAATCGGCCTCTCCCAGGCTGAGCAGGAACAGATTTTCACCCGCTTTTACCGGTCTGCCGAAGCCAAATCGCAAGGCGGCGGCGCCGGCCTTGGTTTGTGCCTTACCCAATCCATTGCCGCGGCGCACGGCGGCAGCATCGAAGTGGCAAGCACCCCCGGCCAGGGCAGCACCTTCACACTTGTCCTGCCGGCCCATTGCCCGTCAACCACCCATCCGGGTTAAGCAAAAATATCCGGCCCCAAGCAGGATAAACACTGCCCAGCAATAATAATGAATCTCGTTCCCAAACCTCAGCTTCGGCACCTGTAAACCGTGCCTTAAGCTCTTTCCATCCCATCTTTCTTCCAAACATTAAAACCTTTTAATCTTGGATTAATGTCCCTTTAATCTTGCCTGATTAAGTTAATAATCACTGACTCGGCTGCCCTGCTCAGCATCGGCCGAGAATCCTATACCGGTTGCCTTAAGTCCTGCCTTCCCTATCCCTCTTCCGAGAGGGATGGGATGATGGGACAAACAAGAAATTGATCCGGCTAATGCCTATCTCACCACTGAGATCTAAAGGGGAACACAATGTTTAATAATTTGAAAAATTCCAGGCAGAACCAGCAGGCCACGGTGAGTGTGATCCGCAATGGTAGAAAACTGCAGCTTCCCGTCAAGATGGGGCAGCTTCCTTCTCAAAGAGCGGATAATGTCTATACTGTTGCCGCAGTGCAACCGGCCCGGGAAAAGTGGGGCCTGCACCTGTGCGACCTCAACCCGCAAATCGCCGCCCAACTTCGTCTCAAGTTTGACCAGGGTCTGGTTGTCGTTGGTGTGCAGCCCGGCAGTCGGGCCGAAGCCACCGGACTGCACCAGGGTGACATTATTGTGGCGGTGAAGTCAGCTCATCAGCTCAATTGCGGATCTTCTGGCCGGGCTAAACGGCTCCAAAGATAAAGGTCACCTGCTGTTCCTTAGACAGCGGCAAAACGGCAAATTCTTCATCCTTCTCCTTGAAAATATTAGATTAACCTCAACCTGCCATGAGGGTGGCCGCTTTCTCCCGGCCGCCCTCTGACAGAACCAGGCAGCGTTACCCCTCCTAAACGGCGCCCCGACGCTGGAGCCACCGTCAAAGAAAATATTCTCCAGCTTCGCCACCCAAAAACTCTCATGAAGCCTTTTCCCAAAAATCTCTTTAAATTAAGACCTTTTAATTTTGGCTTAATCTCCCTTTAATCTTGCCTGATTACTTAAATAACTAACCATCCGGTCGCCCTGCTCAGCATCGGCCGAGATCCATAAACCGGTTGCCAAAGGTCCCTGGCTCCCTGCTTGGTTGTGATTTTTAAACATGAAAACTTTTAACAATGTCTTTACTATCAACGTGCTTACAAAGGAGTAACACAGATGCTCACAAAATTACTGCAATCCTGGCAGAATCGGCAGATCAAGGTAAAAACCTTGTCCATCATCGCGGCCTGCTGCTTTGTCATGGGTCTGGCTGTCCCGTCAGGCCTGCAATGGATAAAACCCTCGGTGGCCGAAACCTTGCCGGCGCCGCCACCCGTGGCCGTCACCTCTAGCCCGTCCACCCCGGGCTCATTTGCGGCCATCGCCGAAAATCTGAGACCATCAGTAGTCAATATCAAAGTCGTCAAAAAGATCGAAAAAACCGCCTTTGCCCGACCGGATATGCCGGAGGGACCCTGGGGTGACCTGCTCGAGCGGTTTTTCCAGGGAGACCCACGGCTGCAGAATCCCCAGACCCCCAGGACTCAGCAGGGGATGGGATCAGGGGTGATCATTAGTAAAGACGGTTTTGTCATTACCAACAACCACGTGGTTGAAGGGGCTACGGAAGTGACCGTGACGTTAGCCGATCACAAGGAATACAAAGGTCGCATCGTCGGTCGTGATCCCCAAACCGATCTGGCGGTTTTGAAAATCGACGCCAAAGAGTCCTTCCCGGCTTCGACCCTGGGAGATTCCGATAATCTCAAGGTCGGTGACTGGGTAGTCGCCATCGGCAATCCCTTCGGTCTGGACCACACCGTCACCTCCGGCATAGTCAGCGCCAAAGGCCGGGTCATCGGCGCCGGACCCTATGATAACTTTATCCAGACCGACGCCTCCATTAACCCCGGCAACTCCGGCGGCCCCCTCCTCAATATGCAAGGTGAGGTCGTGGGTATCAATACCGCCATCATTCCCCACGGTCAAGGCATCGGCTTTGCCATTCCCGTCAACACCATCAAGCCTTTGATTCCCCAGTTGGAGACCAAGGGCGAGGTGACCCGGGGCTATATTGGCGTCAATATTCAGTCAATCACGCCTGAACTCGCCAAGTCACTGAATTTGCAGGATAAGAAAGGCGCGCTTATTGCCGATGTCGCCGCCGACGGTCCCGCGGCCAAGGCCGGCCTCAAACGCGGGGATGTCATCGTTGCCTTTAACGGCCAGGAGGTTGCCGACAGCCACGCTCTGCCCGCCCTGGTAGCCGGCGCCCCCGTTGATCAGCAGGCGACCGTCGACGTGATCCGGAACGGTGGGAAACTGCAGCTTCCCGTCAAAGTGGGACAGCTCCCTTCCCAAAGAGCCGATAAAGCTGCCAACGAGCCGTTAGCTCAGCCAGCCCGGGAAAAGTGGGGCCTGCATCTGCAAGACCTTAATCCGCAAATCGCCGGTCAGCTCGGCCTTAAATCTGACCAGGGCGTCGTCGTCGCCGGTGTCCAGCCCGGCAGCCGGGCGGCTGAGGCCGGGGTGCATCAGGGCGACGTCATTTTAGAAATAAACCAACAGCCTATCAGCTCGGTGGCGGATCTGATGGCCAAAATCAACGGCTCCAAAGCTCAAGATCAACTGCTGCTCCTGGTGCAGCGGCAAAACGGCAAACTCTTCATCCCCCTCCTGGAAAATGTAGGTTAACCTCAACCTGCCGGCGGGCGGCTGCCCTTCTCCCCAGCCGCCCGCTGGCAGAACCCGGGGCATCCGTCTCCCCCTGTATCAACGCCGCACCCGGGACATTCCTTCGGGCAGTCAGCTACCGCTTGCAGTTATCAACAAAAATCGTCTGCTCGTTCCTCCTACTGTTGACACTCTCCAACCAAAGCCAATCGAAATTGAATAATATCAGTATAAAACGGTGAATTCTTATATCAAACTCCGTTTATTTCTGGTAAGGAAGTTGTAATAGCATAATAAATCAGTGCTATCAAGGCAACAAATGATCATTTCGGAAAGATGAGGGCATGAAAATTTACGGAAGCATCTGAGGGAGAATATTTTCCTGGAAACATTACGGATATTGCGGCTATGAACCGAAACTGACTCGGAAACAAAGCTGTGAAGATTCTCCGGCCATGTGAGGACGTACTTGGAGCAATATCGCCTAAGGGATTACGCACTATCCTTCCGGCTACACCTTTGGATTCTAGTCCATTTACCGTGATCGTTGGGTATTATCATTCCCTGGTCGAGACCTTCTGGTGCGATAGTGCTTCTGACCACATTTACCAGGGCGCCGTGTGGTTCCCAGTGGCGCAAACAATCGGGAATAAATCTGTAACTAATGCGCATACCCACCGACAATTCTCCAGCCGCTATCCGAAGCGAGACTCTGGTTGCGTGGTGAAAGCGTTCCTCAGTCCAGGAACCAAGTTGGATGAACAAATCCTCCCGCAACCTCGTTCCAGTGGCTGATTGTATCAGCCCTCTCAGCGGGTCAAGGGAGACGATTACGCCATAGATGTCTCTTCCACAGTGCAGGACTCGGGCCAGCGGCTAGCAAGATTAACAAGGGATTTATCCTGGTAGGCCCCAAGGAAAATTTTGATAGTTTTTCTTTCAGCGCGGGATGTTGCACGCCAATGCGAGAAGTGTCTTTCCTGGTATCGAAATTTCGTCGCTTCGTGGTAAGTTATGTGGTCAGGCAAGCATCCATAAGTATTAGCCGTTTTCTCCACTATCTTGAGCAGTCTGTCCAAGGTGTTTTTGCTTTTTCCGGCCTCTTTGGTATGTCCCCGCTCTAGTGCATGAACCCGGGTCTTGCCTCGTAGGCAATTTTATTAGGGACCGACTCGCAACTGAGGCCAGAATCAGAATTTGCATTAGCCATATTCATAGGTTGCACAAGAGTTTCGACAACCGACAAAGAATCACTAACCACTGAATTCCTGAGGCTGGCACCTGGGGCAATAAAACGTGCTGCGCCCGGCCATGACCAGGCGTTCGATGGGGGTCTGGCAGACCGGGCAGGGCTCGCCGGCCCGGCCATAGACCTTGAGCTGGACGGCAAATAGGCCCGACTGCCCCTCGCAGTCGGCGAAATTAGAGATGGTGGTGCCCCCGGCCCGGATGGCCCGGCGCAGGATGCGGCGGATGGCTTTGAGAAGCGTTTCCCAGACCTGAAGATTTAATTGTCCCACCGGCGTCTGCGGGTGGAGCCGGGTTTCAAATAAGGCCTCCGAAGCATAGATGTTGCCGATACCGGCGATGATGCGGCCGTCCAGGAGGAAATTTTTGATGGGCCGTTTTAATTTTGCCGTCTTCCCGGCCAGCCACTCAGGCGTCAGCCGCCGGGACCAGGGCTCTAAACCAACCTGCTCCAGGGCCGGCGGGGTTACCCCCGGCGGGTAGACCAGAACCTGGCCGAAGCGGCGGACGTCCTGATACACCAGCTTGTGGCCGCTGAGCAGGTGGAAGACCAGGTGCACGTGGGGCAGGGGAGGGCAGGTATTCGTCTGGAAGAACAGGCGGCCGGTCATGCCCAGGTGCACCAGCAGCGTCTGCCCCTGATCCAGGCGCGCCAGGAGATATTTCCCCCGGCGGGTCAGACGGGTGACGGTGCGGCCTGTCAAGGACTCAAGTTCGCCGGGCTCTGCCTGCCGCCGCAGACGCTGGTCGCCCCGGCTGACCGCAACAATGGTTTCACCCACCAGTTTGCCGGCCAGCCCCCGGCAGATAACCTCAACTTCGGGCAATTCCGGCACTTTTAGCCCCTACCTTCCTATATTCCTAACAAGGGATAGTTGTATCCTTTTTTCCACTTTTCACTTTCCACTCCCCAGCCGCCCGCCGCCCACCTTGCGGCGCCCCCTTCAAGCTTCCAGCCAGTCCTGCAACCTTGGCATCTCCTCATGGTCCCAGGCCGGGGACAGCCGCACCTGCAGGAATTCCCGGAACAGGCCGTCAATGATCTCGGACATTGCTTCCACCTGATACATCTGGTCGAAGAAAAAGGCTTCCTGATCATCTTCGTCTTCCTGGGGGCCCGAGGCGCTCTTGCTCTTCAAACCTTTGATTTCCAGGGTGGCAGCCTTCAGGGTGAGTTGCCATTCATCCTGGCCCCGGATCAGCTTCAGGTGCATTTCCTCCGGCAGTTTTCCCTGCATCAGACCCAGGCGGGCCTCCCGGTGTTCCGAATGACTGCCCTGCAGCACCAGGGTCTCCCGGTATTCCCCGTCGCCGGTCTCCAGCACCATTTTGTCCCCCACGGCCAGAATCACGGCTTCCTGATCTTTAATCTTTATGAGTCCGTCCAACTCGGCTTCGCTTTTGAACCACAGCCAGGCCAGAAATTCCCGTCCTAAAAACCGGTAAGCATATAAAAGTTCAACTAAATCTCGCATGTATCACCTTTCCTCCCTGCTCTGTCCCGCTTGTAAACTTTCCACTTTTCACTTTTCACTGGCCACTCTGTGAAAAACCGCCGGCTCCACCGTTTCCAGCCGGTCCTGGGCCGCGGCGTCCAGAACATCCTGAGCCAGGGTGTAGGGAAACAGGAGATAGATATCCAGTTCAAAGGTCTCCCGGAACAGGGTTTCAAAGGTCTCCCGGACTTTGGGGCTGGTGGCGAAGAGCCATAAACGCTGCTGGCCCGGATGCCAGACAATGTCGAATAACGCCGGTTGGGGCATCTGCCGCCGGAGCAGGTCAGCCATGACCGTTTTCTTCAACTCCAGTTTTTGTTGACGGCTGAGCCGCCGGAATTTTTGCTCCTGCCGGACTTTGATCTCGGCCATGAGATAGTGTTTGCGAAATACGGCGGCGGGCACCTTCCTGGTGTCGATCCGCAGCGAAAAGGCCAGATATTCTCCTTTATGGGCCTGGCCGCCGTCGAAAGATGTCTGCAGCAGGTTGTCCAACACCACCCAACCCCAGGCTTTCTCATCGGTGGTGTCATCAATCTCGCGAAACAGAAAGGATTGCAACCGCTCGTCCACCCAGGTTAAAAAGTCCGGCGGCGTCTCCCCCCGGACAAAATAGCGGGTGCAACTCAAAGACTTTGCATAGATACCCATAGTAGTGCTCCTCAGATTAGCTGGTAATTTCTAACCAATATCCGGCCGGGGCGCAAGCTCTTTTCATAAATTCCTCCCCTGGTGGGGTGGGCCTCCGTGCCCGCCCTCAGATGCAAGCCTTTTTTAGACCCGGTTCCCTCCAATTCCCATCTGGTGGCCCAGGCTTCCAGCCTTGCCAGAGGCAGCCTCAAGCCTGCGTTCCCAAGCTCCCGCCTGTGCAGATGAGTAGCTCCTTCGACTTACCTGCCGACGCCTTCTTTTCACAACCTCACCGGCAAAGACCCGACCAAGGTAATCTGCGGCGGTTCTATCTCCGTCGTCAATACCACAATCTTGACGCCGGCGTCGGCCGCCCGGGCCAGTTCCTCGGCATAGGCCGGATCTATCTGCGCCGCCGGGGCCATCACCTGGGCATCCTGCCGCTGCACCACGAAGATATTCCAGGCCGAGTGGCCCTGTTTGACCAGGGCGGCCAACTCCTGGAGGTGACGGCGGCCCCGGCTGGTGACGCCGTCCGGGAACAGGGCCACCCCGTCCTCCACCCAGGTGACACTCTTGACCTCGATAAAAATCAGCCGCCCGTCTTTTTCCACCACAAAATCCAGGCGCCCCCCGTGGGGCAGGGTGACCTCGGGGCGAAACTGAAAGGGCGGCGGCAGGCCCGGCAGTCCCGGTCCGTTCAGAGCCGCGGCAATCAAGCGGTTGGGGGCCAGGGTGTCGATGGAGATCCAGCCGCCGTCCACCCGGCAAAACCGCCAGGTATAGGCCGTCTTGCGGCCCGGCCGGGCATCGTCGGTCAACAGAATTTCCATGCCGGGGGTCAGACAACCCGTCAAAGCCCCGGAGTTGGGCACGTGCACCCAGGTGCGGCTGCCGTCCGGCAGGTCCACTTCGGCCAGAAAGCGCTTTTCCCGGCGGCGGAAACGGGCGGCAATGAGGGGTGCGTCGAAACGAATGGAAGGCTGGAAGTCTCGTCGTGGGAATCTGCTCAGACATTATCAGAGGGAATCAGCCGATACACTTCCAGCAGCGGCAGGTTATGTTTCAGCGCCAGGGCCCGGCAGGCCTCGTATTCCGGCAGCAGCCGCCGGCGGCCGCCGATTTCAGCCACCTTGACCTGCGAGAGGGCCATACGGCGTCTCGATGGTTTCCTGCCAACGGTTCACCGCCACCCGTTCCATCTCCAGCAGCCGCACTCCCAGGGTGGTGGACTCGGCAAACAAGGTTTCCAGGACCGTCTCCCGGCATTCCAGGGGGGCAACAATGGTCAGCCCCAGGCCCGGCCGGTTTTTTTTCATCTGCAACGGAAAATAGGCCACGTCCAAAGCGCCGGCCTGGAACAGGGCGTCCATCAGGTGCTCATACCATTCCGGCAGCATATCATCCAGGTGGGTTTCCAGGACCAGAACGCGCTCCCGACGGCCCACGGGCCGGGTAGGGCGGCCTAAAACCAGGCGGAGCAGATTGGGCTGGGTGGGGAGGTCCAGATCTCCGGCCCCATAGCCCACTTTTTCCACCGTGACCGGGGGCAGGGAGTCAAAACAGGCAGACATTCCCCTTAAGATCGCGGCCCCCGTCGGGGTGACCAACTCGGCCTTGACGTCAACCCCGTACACCGGCACCCCTTCTAACAGCAGGGCTGTGGCCGGAGCCGGATTGGGCAGCAAACCGTGGGCACAGGAAATCAGGCCGCGTCCCAGGGGCAAAGGGGAGGCATAGACCTTGGTGATGCCCAGGGAGTGGCAGCCGTACGCGGCCCCCACCAGATCCAGGATGGAATCCACCGCCCCAATTTCGTGAAAATGGACCTGATCCAGGGGTTGTTGGTGCACCTGGGATTCTGCTGCCGCCAGGAGATGGAACATCCGGCTGCTCAGTTCCTTGACCTCAGGAGGCAAATTCGCCCGCTCAATCAGCTCCACTATGTCCCGATACGTGCGGTGGGGTTGGGGCGACGCAACCTGAAAATTGACCTTGGTCCCGAAAAGATGGTGTTTGGCAACTTTTTGACAGTGGACGGTATAGCCCTTTAATCCTAACTGCTCCAGGGCGCCCCAGAGGGCATCAGGTTCCAGTCCCAGATCCAGGAAGGCCCCCAGGGTCATATCACCGCTCAGGCCCGAAAAACAGTCAAAATACAGGAGCCGCTCAACTGCCGGTGCTGGCGGGTTCGACATGTACCTCCACCTCTTTAATGGCTCTTAAGTCCACCTTACGGATGATAAACAGGAGATTATGATACCGGATGCGTTCGCCGGGGCGGGGGATATCTCCCGCCTGTTTAATCAAAAAACCGCCCAGGGTATGGTAATGCCCCAGGGGCAAATTCAGGCCCAGATTCTCGTTGACGGCTTCCATCTCCATCCGGGCGTTCACCAGATGGACTCCTTCCCGTAGTTGTTTAAACTGGTTGATGTCTTGATCAAACTCATCGGCAATCTCGCCCACAACTTCTTCCAACAGATCTTCCAGGGTGACAATACCCACCGCACCGCCGTATTCATCCACGACGACGATTAAATGGATACCCAGCTGCTGCATTTCCACCAGAAGTTGATCGGCCCGTTTGGTTTCCGGGACGAAGCGGGCCGGATGGATAAACTTCTCAATGCTTTTTGATGTATCGTGTACACCCAGCAGGTCAAAACTGTGCAACACACCGATGATATTGTCTATGCGCCGCCGGTAAACCGGCAGTCGGGAGAAGCGGCCCCGGCGAAATTCATCCAGGGCCTGGGAAACGAGGTACGTTTCCGGTACAGCCACCACTTCGATGAGGGGAATCATGGCCTCCCGGACCATGGTCTGGCTGAAGTGCAGTATCCGGTGGATGATCGTCCTCTCCTCGGTTTCCAGATCAACGTCGGTACCACCTGCTTTAACTACCATCTGGAGTTCCTCCCGAGTCACAAAAGGCACCAGGCTGGTGCCCCGGGACCCGGTCAGCCACAACACCAGTCGACTGAGGGAGGCGAAGATCCAGGTAACGGGTGAAAGAATCCGGGAAGCCGGCCAGACGAAAAAACTCACTTTTTGCGCCATCCGGGTGGGCCTGAGACGGGCGATGGACTTGGGGAGGATTTCAGCAAACAGCAGAATCACCGGGGGCAGGATAAGCATCGTGGCCACCTCCCCGGTGGGGCCGTACATATCTATCAAAAGAGCCGAGACGAGAACGGTGTTCACTGTTTCCGCCAGATTAGAGCCCAAAAGAGTGGTAGCGAATAGTTTTTCCGGGAAACGCAACAGCTTTTGAGCCAACATGGCGCCCCGGCTGCCGTTCTCGGCCAGGTGTTGCAATTGCCGGTGGTTGGCAGAAACCAGGGCTATTTCAGAACTCGTAAAGAACCCTTCCAAAAACAGCAGCACCAGAAATATTCCGAGGTATGCCAGGACAATCATGATTTTTCCCTGGTGAGAAGTAATTCCAAAATCCGGGTGCCTTTCATATGCACCACTTCAAACTGGAGACCATTGTGGGTGATGCTGTCACCTTCGTGGGGCAGTTCACCAAACAGGTTGAACACAAAGCCGCCCAGGGTGTCAAATTCAGCCGCCGGCAAAGACAGGCCCAACGTTTCATTGAGTTCGCCCAGGGGTATCCAGCTTTTAACTAAATAGACCCCGGGAGCCAACTGTTCCAGGAGTTTGTCGGCCTCCTCGAATTCTTCTTCAAATTCTCCGAAAAGCTCCGCCAGAAGGTCTTCCACTGACACCAGGCCGGTTAGACTGCCGTACTCGTCCACCACCAACGCTAATCTGATCTTACGTGCCTGTAATTCCCCCAACAGATCAAAAGCCCGTTTATTTTCCGGCACGTAATAGGGTGGCCGCAGCAGTTCTTTTAAACAGGATGGCTCGCAGGGATATTCGGAAGAGAGGTTCAACAAATCTTTGGCATGCAGGATTCCCAGGATATCTTCTACATCCTCACCATATATCGGCACCCGGGAGAACCTGGCTTGTTTGATGGCTTTTATCAGGTCAGCCACCTTCATGTTCAGGGGCAGAAAAAAGATATCCGGCCGGGGAACCATAACTTGTCCCACCGTCGTTTCTCCCAAACTCATCAGGTTGACTATCAGCTCCTTTTCTATGGGAGCGATCAGACCGCCTTTATGGCTGTCCTCCACCATGCGGATAAAATCGTCCTCCTGGAGGAGAGGCGTCTTGGGTCTGGGTTTAAATCCCATCAGAGACATCAGGGTCTGGCTCAAGCTTAACAGCACCACCCGAAAAGGAGTAAACAGGGGCAAGACCGTTGCCAGGGGCGGCGCAATCAGGCGGGCCCAACGCTCCGGGTAACGGAGAGCCAGGGATTTGGGGATGATTTCACCGAACAGCAGCAGGGCCGGGGCCATGACCACCATGGCCACCCATTTCCCTTGATCTCCCCAGATGCTCAGGGAGATGGACGTGGCTAACACGGTGGCGATAATTACGGCCACTTCGTTGCCGATAATAATGGAGGTGAGCAATCGCTGGGGGCGGGCCAGAAGGCGGTCAATGCGCTCTCCGGCCTGAGGGTATTTATTTTTAAGCTTCAGACGCGCCAGCGGACTCAAAGAAAAGAGCGAGGTCTCCGCCGACGCGAAAAAACTGTAGCAGCCCATGAGAACAGCCAGGGCTGCCCATTTTAACCAGAGTTGATAATCCAAGATTGATAAAAGCCAAGTAGTTTGTATTTGCTAAAAATATTGGTCTTTTTGTAGGGGTGGGTCTAAGACCCAACCCGTACGATAGCTACTCCAAACCAAACCTCTAACTACGAGGGCAAAGACGCCAAAGGCCTGGTGGGTTTGGTCCGTGTCCGGGAAGAAGACTTCTTGGTATCTTCCCCAGTCGGGGGGCGAACTAAGGCCACCTGCAGAACCTCGTCCATATTCTGCACCGGGATGAACTTCAGACGTCGTTTTATATGTTTCGGGATTTCAATCAGATCTTTTTTGTTGGCCTCGGGAATTATCACTTTCTTCATCCGGGCCCGTAAAGCCGCCAGGGCTTTCTCCTTGAGCCCGCCGATGGGCAGAACTTTGCCCCGTAAGGTGATCTCCCCCGTCATGGCCACATCTTTGCGCACCGGGATTTGCGTTAAGGCCGAAATCAGGGCAGTGGCCATGGTAACCCCGGCGGAGGGGCCGTCCTTGGGAATGGCGCCGGCCGGGACGTGCAGATGAATATCCAGTTTTTCGTAAAAATCGTCCGGAAGATTGAAGATAGGCGATCTGGTCCGGCTGTAGCTTAAAGCCGCCTGGGCCGATTCCTTCATAACCTCTCCCAGATGGCCGGTCAAGGTAAGCTGACCTTTACCTTTCATTAAACTGGCCTCCACGTACAACAACTCCCCCCCGAATTCCGTCCAGGCCAGGCCAGTGGCCACTCCAGTCTCGTCCTTTTCCTGTTCTGCTTCGGGAAGAAAGCGGGGAGGTCCTAAATATCGGTGTAAATTGGCCCGGGTGATAGTAAACGGGCCTTTTTCCTCTTCGGCAATTCGGCGGGCAACTTTGCGGCAGAGACTCCCGATCTCCCGTTCCAGGTTGCGCAATCCCGCCTCCAGAGTGTAATGGCTGATAAGTTCCCGCAAGGTATTCGGGACGATGGTCAATTCGGTGGGCTTGAGACCATTTTCCTGCAACTGTCGGGGCAGCAGATATTTTTGGGCAATTTCCAGTTTTTCTTCTTCGGTGTAACCGGCCAGCCGGATGATCTCCATCCGGTCCAGTAATGCCGAGGGGATGGGATCCACCAGATTGGCAGTGAGAATGAACATTACCTTGGAGAGGTCAAAAGGGACATTCAGGTAATGGTCACTGAAGGCTGAGTTCTGCTCCGGATCCAGGACTTCCAGCAAGGCCGCGGCCGGATCGCCTCGAAAATCCTGGCCGATTTTATCGATTTCGTCCATCATGAAAACCGGGTTATTGACCCCGGCGTTTTTCAATCCTTGAATAATGCGACCGGGCAGAGCCCCGATATAGGTGCGCCGGTGGCCGCGAATTTCGGCTTCATCCCGGATCCCGCCCAGAGATATGCGCGTAAACTTCCGGCCCATGGCCCGGGCAATGGATTTACCCAAAGAGGTCTTGCCCACACCCGGCGGTCCCACAAAACAGAGGATGGGGCCTTTCATTTTTTTGTTGAGCTTGCGGACACTCAGATATTCCAAAATCCGGTCTTTGACTTTTTCCAGGTCATAATGGTCGGCGTCTAAAACGGCTTTGGCCTCTTTTAATTCCAACTTATCCCGAGTGTTTTTTGACCAGGGCACTTCCACCAGCCAGTCCAGATAGGTCCGCACCATGGTGGCTTCGGCGGCGTCCGGATGCATCTGCTCCAGACGAGTCAGCTGCATGACCGCCTCTTCTTCCACCGCTTTCGGCATGCGGGCCTTGGCTATTTTCTGCTGATATTCTTCAATTTCATCGGGGCGCTCGTCATAGTCGCCCAATTCCTTTTTTATGGCCCGCAATTGTTCTCTTAAAAAATATTCCCTCTGGCTTCGATCAATCTCCTCTTTGGCTTCAGATTGGATCTTGGCCTGCATGGTGGAAACTTCCAGTTCCCGGCGCAGGTAGTCATTAATCCGGATAAGACGGTGAATTGGCTCCTGCTGCTCGAGGATCTCCTGAGCTTCTTCGATCTTGAGATGGAGATTAGAGGCAATGAGATTGGCCAACCGCCCGGGTTCCTCAATGGACTCTAAGATTGAACTCATTTCCGGGGAAAGGATACCCTTCAGGGAAAGAATTTTTTCGGTCATTTCCCGGGCATTCCGCATCAGGGCTTCACCCTCGATGGAGAGATCTTCCAAAGGCGGTTCACTGATAACTTCATGAATAATTTTCAGGAACGGCTTCTCTTGCTGAAAATTTAGAATCTTAGCCTTGGACAATCCCTGGACCAGTATTTTCAGACGTCCATCGGGAAGCTTGAGCATGCGCATGATGAGACAGACCGTACCGATGTCATAAATATCCGTCGGTTGCGGATCGTCAATTTCGGGATCACGCTGGGTTACTAAAAAAATCAACCGATCCTGGGCCAGGGCCGCTTCGATAGCTAAAATTGAGGATTCCCGCCCCACAAACAAGGGGAGAATCATGTTGGGAAACACCACGATATCCCGGACTGCCAGGAGTGGTAATTCCTCGGGAATATTAATTTCCGGAGATTCGCCGTTTTCTGAGTCTGACAAATTCCGCTTAAAGTTTTCAGGCATTTTTGCTCCTTATGTGGCAATTTCGTCTGGCAACCGTGTCCAGTAAAAAAAATCCACCCCTAAGTTTTGTCATGACAACGAATAGTTGTAATCGACAAATCTGCTCCTGGAAGGCTGCACATCTGTTCATCGCACACTGTACTGCTTAATATAATGATATTACCTTGTCTGTGCAACTAAGATACGTTTACTTAAGCCGGAAAAAACTTTGAAAAACTGCAGATTCTTGCTATATTCCCTATCGTTATGGATTTAATTGCAGCTTTGCTGAATCCTGCGGTTTATCCGGATGCAGCCGGTCAGGTAGAATGTCTCCAAACCCATATATCCTATATTTTTCTCACCGAGAGCCATGCCTATAAAATTAAAAAACCGGTCAACTTCGGGTTCCTGGATTTTTCCACTCTGAAAAAAAGGCATCATTTTTTAGAACAGGAATTGGTGCTCAACCGACGTTTAGCCCCGGAAATTTATCTTGCCGTTCTGCCCCTGGTCGTCCGGCAAGGGAAATTGCACCTGGGTGGCCAGGGAAAGGCCATTGAATACGCCCTGCAGATGGTCCGTCTGCCCCAGAATCTGATGATGGACGAGGTGGCCAGCCGACGGGAATTAACCACAGCAATGATGGATGCCATTGTGGCCCGCCTGGTCCCTTTTTACCGGCAGGCAGCTACCGGGGCCCGGGTAAACAAATTTGGCGACTTGGCCGTTATCCGGTATAATCATGAAGAGAATTTTTCCCAGATTCAGCCCTTCGTGGGCTCTGCCTTGTCAGCGGCGGCGTTTCACGATATGGTAAAGTATGTCAACAGTTTCATGCAGCGTCAAGCCGGACTCTTCGCGGCCCGGGTAAAAGCCGGAAAGATCAGGGATTGCCACGGCGATTTGCACATGAGTAATATTTGTTTGACCGATGGCGTCTATATCTTCGATTGTATTGAGTTCAACCCCCGCTTTCGCTATGGCGATGTGGCCGCGGATATTGACTTCTTGGCCATGGACTTGGATTTTCATTCTTATAGCGAGTTAAGCGATTATTTCGTGACTAGATTTGCGGCTCAGTCAGACGATCCCGATATCCACAGGCTGGTAAATTTTTATAAATGTTATCGTGCCGTGGTGCGGGGTAAAATTCACGCCTTTGCCGCCGGGGAAACAGAGTTGGAACCTGAGGACAAGCAAAAGGCCCTACAACTGGCCCGGAACTATTTTGATCTGGCCTGGCGTTACAGCCAAGTGGGTTCATAGTGGTGCCACGGCCGCGCCTCATTATCATCTTTGGCCTGATTGCCTCCGGTAAGACTACGCTGGCCCAGGCTTTAGGTCAGAGTCAGGGCTGGCTGGTGGTTCACAGCGATGTCGTGCGCAAATCCCTGTTTGGCATCCCAACCACCCAGCGAGTTGAAGTGCCGTATGGTCAAGGTATTTATGCCCCGGATAGTTCCGGTCGCACCTATCAGGAGATGTTCCGGCAAGCCCAGGAGCACCTCCAGGCCGGCCGCAGCGTTATCCTGGAAGGTTCGTTTATGCGGGCCGTTGATCGCCGCCAGGCCAGAGAATTGGCCGCATTTTACCAGGCTGAGGTTTTCTTTATCTTGTGTTCCTGCCCGGCGGAGGAAACGCTCCGCCGCTTAGCCAGACGGGCCGCAGACAAACAGGCCATTTCCAACGGCCGGCAGGAAATACTGATGGCCCAGCAGGATATATTTGAACCCATCACCGATCTCCACGAGGTTCCAGTGCTTATCCTGGAAACCAACCGACCCTTGGAGGCCATTTTAACGGAGACTTTGAGTTTCCTGAATCCTGATTGTATGAATATGGAGTAAAGTGTGGAACGAGAAGAAATCATTGCCCGAGTTAAGCAGCGGGCTGTGGATAATTTTAAAAGCGGACTGAACTGCGCTGAAAGCGTCTTTTCGGCAATCATGACCGAACTGGACACCGACCTGCCACCGGAGGCTATGTGCCTGGTCACTGGTTTTGGTTCCGGAGGCGGCCTTTTCGGCGGCACGTGCGGCTCTTTGAACGGGGCCATCGCTGCCCTGGGGCTGGTATATGGCCGCCGGCAGCCCCCAAGCGGCACCCCCGAGGAAAAAAAGGCGCAACTGTACGGCAATCCGGGTATCTACCGTATCTTTAACCGGCTTTCCAATGTCTTTCAGGAGCAGTACGGCACCACCCTGTGCCGGGACATTACCAAACCCTGGCATGGGGAGTGGTTCACCCGAGACCGCCTCAAAACCTGCCTGGGAACGGTAGCTTTTATGGCGGAAAAAGCTGCGGAGATGGTCTTCCCGGCCGATATGGAACGGTGGGGCTCCCACCCCTTGGGAGAAAACCTCCTGGGAGAAAAAGAATAGATAATTTAAGCTGTTATATTAATAACATCCAAGGAACATCGGTTTTATGGAGAAAAAACGAATCTTAAGCGGTATGCGCCCCACCGGCAAGCTGCACCTGGGCAACCTGCACGGTGCTCTTAGATAATTGGATTAAATTGCAGGAAGAATATGAGTGTTTTTATTTTGTGGCCGACTGGCATGCCCTGACCACGGATTATGAGCAGACCGAGGGGATCCGGGAAAGCATCTGGTTCATGCTCATCGACTGGCTCAGCGTCGGTCTGGACCCCCAAAGATCAACTTTTTTTGTGCAATCAGCCCTGCCCGAACATGCTGAACTTTTTGTCTTGTTCAGCATGATCACCCCCATTGCCTGGCTGGAGCGCAATCCCACTTATAAAGAACAGTTGCAGGAACTTTCCCATAAGGATCTGCGCACCTTTGGTTTCTTGGGCTACCCGGTGTTGCAGGCGGCGGACATCCTGATGTATAAAGCCCACGGGGTACCGGTGGGCATCGACCAGTTGCCTCATGTGGAACTCACCAGAGAAATCGCCCGACGGTTTAACTTTTTATACGGGAAAATTTTCCCCG
This sequence comes from uncultured delta proteobacterium, assembly GCA_963777875.1. Classification (GTDB taxonomy): domain Bacteria; phylum Desulfobacterota; class Desulfobaccia; order Desulfobaccales; family Desulfobaccaceae; genus Desulfobacca. Next base: position 59,829 of record CAVZSK010000045.1, read on the forward strand.
AGCCCGACGCCCTGCTGACCGAAATCCCCAAACTGGCGGGAACCGACGGCCGTAAAATGAGTAAGAGCTATCAGAACTGCATCTATCTGAGTGATCCACCGGAGGTGATCCGTCAGCAGGTAAGCAGCATGGTGACCGATACCCAGCGCCCCCGGCGCAAGGATCCGGGTGAACCTGACCGCTGTCTGGCTTTTCCCTATCATTCGCTTTATATCCCAGAGGATATTTTGGCCCAGACGAAAGTGGACTGCCGGGCTGCCAAACTGGGCTGCGTCGAATGTAAGAAAATGTTGGCCGAAGCGCTGGTCCAGTCCCTGGCGCCGATACAGGAACGGCAGCGCTATTATGTTGATCATCCCGATGAAGTCCGGGCCATTATTGCCGACGGCAATGCCCGGGCCCGGCGGGAAGCGCAAGCCACCATGGCCGAAGTTCGTGAGGCCATGAAGATTTAGGACTATGCTTGGAAAACCGGCTTTTTCACGAGGGTTTCAAAGAGGAGTCCCTGATTAAACGGTTGATACATGGCTGTCCCCAAAGTCCCTAAAAAAGGTGCTTCACCGGTGCCTCCCACCGGGCTCCCAAGAAGATATGGCCCAAAGCGGGCCTGCCTTGGAACGGCTTCATAAATTTCTGGCCCGGGCCGGTATTTCTTCCCGGCGCCAGGGAGAGAAGCTGATTCAGGAGGGGAGGGTGAAGGTTGACGGCCAGGTGGTTGATACAATGGGGATGCGCATCGATCCCCAGAAAGTCCAGGTTACGGTGGATGGCCGCCCGGTGCTGCTGCCAGCCCGTCTGCGGACGGTGATGCTGAATAAACCGGCCGGATATGTCACCACCATGGCCGACCCCCAGGGACGGCGCAAAGTAACGGATCTGCTGGCAGATCAGGAAGAACGATTGTTTCCCGTCGGCCGGTTGGATTATGACGCCACCGGCCTGCTCCTGCTCACCAATGATGGTGAATTGGCCCACCGCTTGATGCACCCCCGCTACAAGGTGGCGAAAACCTACCGGGTAACGGTGGCCGGTCAGTTTCTCCCGGCGGCCCGGAAACGCTTGCTGGCCGGCATTGATCTTGATGGCCGTTTGGCAATTCCGGAACAGGTAAGGGTTTTGAAAATATCGCCTGATCGTAGCGTCCTGGAAATGACCATCCGGGAGGGCAGATACCATCAGGTCAAACGGATGTGCGAACAGGTTGGTCACCAGGTGCTGAAGTTGAAACGCATTGCCTATGGCCCGCTGCGTCTGGGCCGGCTTGGCCCGGGAGCCTGGCGGGACCTCGGTCAGGAAGAACTGCATGACCTGGAGGAGGCAATCCGTATCGGTAAAGCGAGCGCTGGACAGGAAAAATGATTCAGATCAGGAGGGGAGCTCGGCGGCACACCTCACTAAGAATCAGGAACTGTTATAACATGGCAATTATTCAGAATATTTCTAAGACGATAATTCACCCGGACAAGGTGGATAAAAAGGTAACTAGATAAATTACTTATGGATGAGCCAACAGAACCGACCACTATTTCGCCACCGCCCTGGACTACTTCGGCCAGCCCCGGCCCTAAGATGACCTCGCCCAAAGAGTTTGTCCGTTCTATCCCCAGGATTCACTGGCTCCTGTTTTTGGCCACCGGCTTGACCACGGTGGCGGCCGGCGCCATGCAACAGGGGGTAATCCCCTGGGAGACACCCTGGCAGCTGTATAAAGGGCTGCCCTTTTCTCTGACCCTGCTCATTATTTTGTTATGTCATGAAATGGGCCACTACCTGATGGCGCGCTACCATCAATTAGACGTCTCCCTGCCGTATTTTTTGCCGGCCCCACCGATACCTTTTCTCATCGGGACCCTGGGGGCCTTTATTCGCATCCGTTCCCCAATTTTAAACAAACCGGCCCTTCTGGACGTCGGGGCAGCCGGGCCATTGTCCGGGGTTCTGGTAACTTTGCCGTTGCTGGTTATTGGTTTGCAGCTATCCGATATTCAAGTGGTTTCTGGTAATGCCGGGGAATTGGCGGGGATTGTTCTGGGGGAATCCATCCTCTTTAAGATCATGTGCTGGCTGACGTTAGGCTCCCTCCCGGATAATTACAACATCATTATGCATCCCATGGCTTTCGCCGGCTGGATCGGCCTGTTGGTGACCAACATCAATCTCATTCCGGTGGGGCAGTTGGACGGCGGTCATGTTTCCTATGCCTTGTTCGGGGAGAGGTCGCAACCGATTGCCAAGATATTTATATCTCTTCCTGATTATTTTTGGCCTGGTATCCTGGTATGTTTGGTCTGGTATGGCTGGTTGTTGTGGGTGGTATTCTTGTATTTCATGGGATTTGTGCACCCGCCGCCCCTCCAGTTACTGGGTTCCTTTGGACCGGAAACGCCGCATCATCGGCTATCTTCACCGATTCGCCGTGTTTATCCTTAACCTTCATGCCGGCTCCCGTTTCTGATCCAATGATGCCGGAACTTCACTGCCTATGCCATATCGAACCGAACTGTATAAATTCTGCCCCCAATGCGGCGGCCGGCTGCAGCAAAAAATCACTCCAGCCCAAAGAGCCGCTGCGCCTTGTCTGTCAGGACTGCGGCTTTGTCTTTTATCTGGATCCCAAACTGGCGGGAATCGCCATTATTCCCTGGGAGGATGGTCTGGTTCTGGCCCGCCGGGCCATCGACCCCGGGTACGGCCTCTGGGTGGCCCCCGGGGGCTTTGTGGATGTGGGGGAGAGGGTGGAGGAGGCCGTGGTCCGGGAAGTCCGGGAAGAGGTCTTTTTAAACGTGCGGATCAACCGACTGCTCAACGTCTACTCCTATCCCGGCCGCACTACGGTGATCGTGGCCTACGTAGCCGACGTGATCTCGGGTCAACCCGGCGGCGGTGATGAGACCCTGGAGGCCCGGGTCTTTCGTCCCGACGACATCCCCTGGGAAGAAATCGCCTTTGCCAGCACCCGGGACGCATTGCGGGATTATCTAAGGTTGACTGGTGGTTAGTTTCGAAAACAAAAACTTATTGGTGCCTTTGTTCCCTGGCTTATCGCCCTCGTGCCCAAGTTGTACTTGGGCACGGTTTTTTGATTGCCAAGCTCCGCTTGGCCCCTCTAAAACTATTCCCGCCTTACTTCACCAACCTGCTAAAAATTTCATTCACCGCCTTGACCGCAATGGAGTCCGCCGGCAAATTGACCGTGGGTTTCCCAAGGCCGTCGTATTCCGCAATCAGAGGATCTTCAGGAATGGTGCCGGCCAGGGGCAGTCCCCAATTATCAATCTCTTCCTGGCTTCGGGGCGGGATGCCGTTGGTCAGACGGTTGATAATTAAAGCTGCTTCACCCATCACGATCTTCAAACTTTTGGCCACTTCATACACCCGCCTGGCGGCCTGGACTCCCCGGAAGGACGGATCGCTGACAATGAGCAACAGATCCACATCTTTGGTGGTCAACCGGCTCAGGTGTTCCAGGCCGGCCTCGTTGTCCATGACGATGTAGGGGTAGTTCTTGGACAGGACATCCATGTAATGAGTAATCAGGTGGTTGGCGGCGCAGTAACAGCCGGAGCCCTCGGGCTGGCCCATACAGATCAGATCGTAGCCCGTGGCTTCCACCAGACATTGGTTGATGCGGAATTCCACCAACTGATCTTTGGTCATGTCCACCATGCCGCCGCCCTTTTTCACCTCTTCCCGGGCCTGACCCACGGTGGCCCCAACAGTGACCCCCAGGACCTCGTTGAAATTGCTGTTGGCGTCGGCGTCCACTGCCAGGACCGGCTTCTTGCCGTGTTCCATAAGATACCGGACGGCCAAACCGGCTACAGTGGTCTTGCCGGTGCCGCCTTTCCCGGCCATTGCGATGAGATATGACAAGGTTTTTTCCCTCCGATAAACTTTTCGTAGTTAACTCAAAATTATGTTTGGTAAAATATAAGCTGTTAAACATTATTCGTCAATTACCATAACCGGAAGAGCCTCTGAATTGATTTTTATGGGATTGATTGCAAGGTATAACCGGATCTGACTTAATGTCCTGAAAGGTATAATTTTCTCGAAACTCAAAACTCTTAAACCCGAAACTCTGCCAATCGGAGGCCCACCATGCAACTAAAAATCAACCGTGCTATCCTGGAAATCGTGGAAGGCGACATCACCCAACAGGACACCGAGGCCATTGTCAACGCCGCCAACGAGCAGTTGCGGGTGGGGGGCGGGGTGGACGGCGCTATCAACCGGGCGGGGGGGCCTGAGATTCAGAAAGAAGCCCGTCAGATAGGATATTGCCCCACCGGTCAGGCCGTGATCACCACCGGCGGCAAGCTCAAAGCCAAATACGTCATTCACACCGTGGGGCCCATCTATAAAAACGGCCTGGCGGGCGAGCCCGAACTCCTGGCCTCCTGTTACCGGGAAAGCCTGAAACTGGCCTCTGCCCGGGGCATCAAAAGCCTGAGCTTTTCCCTCTATTTCCACTGGCATTTACGGCTACCCACTGGCTGACGCCGCCCGGACCGCCCTGGGCGCGGTGAAAGCATATCTGCAAGAACACCCGGAAATCGAACTGGTTCGCTTTGTGCTGTTCGGCCAGCAGGCATTTGAGGCCTATGCCGCAGAGCTAAGCTAAGCATCATTAATAATATTTAAATTAAATATACATACTAAATGTAGTTACTAAGCATAACACTCCTATATTTGGCATTGCCGGGTTGCTTTTTTGAAAAAAACAAATATTATTTTCTATAGTCAAAGTTCAATTTTTAAGATATACTAAAATGCTTGCTGACGGTCGACGATTTTTGAGAAGGTCAAACCGCCTGGCCAGGCAGCCCCAATCAAAAACCGAGCGAAGGTATTCCCGCGGGATTTAGCATTCTAAAGGCCCTGGGTAGAGAGGCGCTCAAGGAGTTCATTGTTTATGGAAAAAGTTGTTCTAAAGGCTACCAAGCGTGATGTAACCGGCAAAAAGGTGGGCGCCTTGCGCCGCCAGGGGAAACTCCCGGCCGTTATTTACGGTCACCTCATCGAGACTACACCTATCACGCTGAATGCCGTTGAAGTATTGCCGCAATTGGCCACCCTGACTTCCTCCAGCACGGTGACGATCAACCTGGATGGGAAGGAATACCCGGCCCTGGTGCGGGAGAAACAACGCGACCCAATTAAGAAACGTTTGACCCATCTGGACCTTCAGGTCATCTCCCTCACTGCCAAGATGCGCACTAAAGTCAGCATCGAATTGACGGGGACAGCCCCGGCGGTCAAAGAAGCCAGCGCCACGATCCTCAGTCGTTTAAATGACCTTGAAGTCGAGTGCGTGCCCCAGTACCTCCCGGAACGGTTCGTGATTGACATTTCCAGCCTAACCGAAATCGGTGACAGTATTCGCGTCCACGATATCCCCAAGGCAGAAGGGCTGGAAATTCTCACCGATCCTGAAGAGATCATTGTTATTGCCGTAGCCCCCAGAGGCGAGGAAATTGTCGCCGAAGCCGCCTCAGAGGACACCGGACCCGAAGTGATCGGTGGCGGCTCCAAGAAAGAGGCGGATTCCGAATAGGGCTAAGAACAAACTACTGCTTGAAGAATTTTTCGTGTTTTCCAGGGGCCGGGTTCCCGGCCCTTATAATCACGAGCGGCGTCATACCACCTTGAGATTTCTCGGGGTCTTTTAACCGGAAACCGAGCAACTAACCACTATCAACTGATCACTGCCTCACTGCATCCCCACCGGATCCATATCCACCAATAAAGCAATCCCAGACCGCCATTTTTTGCCGAATTCGCCCCGGATCTGGTGCACCACTTCAGCCAACGGTCGCCGGCCGTAGCTTTTCAGCAGAATATGCCAACGGTAGTATTCTTTCAGGCGGGACCGGGGCGCCGGGGCCGGGCCTAAAATCCTGAGATAGGCGCCCAAGTTTTTGGAGTTGACGATGGCCTGTAGTCCCCGGACCGTGGCCGCGGCGGCGCGCTCCACCTGTTCGGCGATCTTCCCCTGGATAGTCAGGAGGGCCAGCCTGGTAAAAGGCGGATATCCCAGGAGTTCCCGGGATTGCAGTTCCGCTTCGAAGAAAGCCTGGTAGTCGTGGTTTTGCGTGGCTGTTAAGGCAAAGTGCTCGGGATGAAAGGTTTGAATGAACACCTGCCCGGGACTGTCTCCCCGTCCCGCCCGTCCCGCCACCTGGGTCAAAAGCTGAAAGGTGCGCTCCCCGGCGTGATACTCCGGAAAGAAGAGGCTGAGATCCGCGGCCACCACTCCCACCAGGGTGACCTGGGGGAAATCGTGCCCCTTGGTGATCATCTGGGTGCCGATGAGGATATCCAGGCGCTGTTCTTTCAGCTTGCCTAATATCTCCAGAGCCTTGCCGCTCCGGGAGGCGGTGTCCCGGTCCAGCCGGGCCACCCGGGCCTCGGGAAAGAGCGCTTGCACCTCTTTTTCCAGGCGCTCGGTGCCCAGGCCGTAGTGCTTCAAGGCCGCGGACTGGCACTCCGGGCAGACGGCGGGGACCGATTCCTGATAGCCGCAATAGTGGCAGCGCAGCCGTTCTTCCTGGCGGTGCAGGGTCAGGGTGACGCTGCAGGATCGGCATTGCACAACGTGGCCGCAGAACAGGCAAAAATAAACATTGGCATAGCCCCGGCGGTTGAGGAAGAGGAGCGCCTGTTCCCCCCGGGCCAGGGTTTCGGTCAGGGCCAACCGCAAGGGAGTGGAGACGATGGGCAGCCGCCGACGCTCCCGGTGTTCTTTTAAATGCACCAGATGAATCTGGGGCAGGGCCTGGGGGGTGACCCGCTGGGGCAGATTCAGGTAGTGGTATTTTCCTTCCCGGGCCCGGTAAAAGGTGGTCACCGCCGGGGTGGCCGAACCCAGGACCACCGCGGCCTGGGCCAGTTGCCCCCGGTACAGGGCGGCATCCCGGGCCTGGTAGGGCAGTCCCCCTTCGTTTTTATAGGCCGGGTCATGTTCTTCATCCACCACGATAAGACCCAGGTTGGAAACCGGCGCAAATACGGCTGATCTGGCCCCCACCACAATGTCCATCTCTGCCTGGGCCAGACGCCGCCACTGATCCAGGCGGGCGCCCAAGGAAAGACCGCTGTGCAGCAGGGCCACCCGGGGGCCGAAGCGCTGCCGGAAGGCCTGGCCCACCGGATCGGTCAGGGCAATTTCGGGCAATAGCACCAGAACGCCTTTTCCCAAGGCCAGCGCTTCCTGGGCAGCCTGCAGGTACACCTCGGTTTTGCCGCTGGCGGTCACCCCGTGCAGCAGAAACGGGGCAAAGGCCTGCTGCTTGATGGCGGCGTTGATGGCCTGGCAGGCCCGCTCCTGGTCCGGACTTAATAACGGCGGCGCCTCCCCATCCAGAGACGTTGGGGCAAGTAATTCCTCTAACCGCCGGGGCCGGTCCTCCAGGCAGACCAACCCGGCGTGCGCCAGTCGGCGGAGGACGTCCTGGGGGCGGGGAATCTGCAGGGCCAGTTCCTGCAACGGGCAACTGCCGGTGTTTGCTAAAAATTCCAGGATTGACTTCGCCTTGGGGCCAAGCCGGCCTGGCGCTGGGGTCTCACCTGGCGGCGGCAAGGATACCCAGCGTTCCAGGCCCACTTTTTTGCCCACGGGAGCAGCGGGGATGGCGGTCTTGAAGACCTCACCAATGGGGTGCTGGTAATAGTCCGCCAGCCAGCGGTAAAAGTCGATGAGTTCCGGGCCGAATCTGGGCGCTGGATCGATGACCGCGATAATATCTTTTATGGCGACATCAGGGGTGTTTCGGGCGTGACCCAAGAGATAGCCCACGACCCGGCGCCGTCCCACCGGCACCAGGATGGCCACGCCGGGACAGGCGTCGTCGGTCAACTCCTCCGGCAACCTGTAGGTAAGGGTCTGCCAGAGGGGCAGGGTGACCGCCACCTCCACCAGGTCGCCGGGTTTGAAGGCATTGGTGATTGGATGTTTATGGTTAGGCAAAATAATCCGGGCGGCATCCTGAAAGGCATCCAAATGGCAAAAGGCGGGATGCGCTTTGCTTTCCCGCCCTACGGACCTTTAAGCTGACGGCTGAAAGCTGACCGCTGAACGCTTCCGTTAAAAGGAACTGGACTGAATCCCGAACACGTCTTTGTAGGCGATGGTCAGTGAGCATAACGTCCAGGGCACGGTAATTAGCAGCCCAAAGCCCAGGAGGAGTAGCCCGCCCAGGTTGATGAGACAAAGCAACAGGAAAAAGCCGAAAACCTCAAAAAAATGCTGATGCACCGTTTTGCGGCTCAGTTCCATGGCCGGCCAGAAATCCAGGCCGCGGTCCACAATCAGCCAGGTGGTGAAAATGTAGCCCACGAGCAGATATAAACCCGGGACGATGAGCAGCACGAAGCCGACGCTGATAAAAATTGAAGACACGACACTATAGAGCAACAGGGGCAGGAGGTACTTAAAGCCGTTAGTGAAGTCATTCACTTGGGTGGGTTGATTCAGGCACAATTTCATGGCGACGATAAGGAACCCGGCCCACAACGGCGGACCGATGACATAGGCCAATATCTGCCCCAATCCCGCCTTGGCGTTCAGGGCAAAAACCACAATCAGGGCCACCACGCTGAAGCCGATAAATCCCGCGGCATTCTGTTTGAATAGCTCCCAGCCGGCCTTGAGATAATAACCCGGCCGAATACGGTAATCGGGAGGAATAGTATCTTCCAGCTTCATCAGGGGTTCGTCTGCCATGGCCGGTCTCCTTATTAATGGTGTTGTTCCAGAAATTTTCGGACTTGGTACATAAAGGCCTCCATCCGGGTGCGGGTGTTGGTCTGTTCCTGGCCGTCGTAGGCCAGGTTCAGGAACGGAATATTGTCATGCTCCTCCCGGAAGCGTTTATACAAGGCATTCACTACGGTGCCCGGCATACAGGTGAACGGCATGATATTTACCAGGCCGCTGACCCCTTTGCGGACAAAGTCCTTGGATTTGCCGATGCTCAGGATGCCTTCCCCTTCAAAAGAGGCATCCAGGTAGCCCGAGGCGTTGGCGATCAGATCGGCAATGGGCGGCTCGGTGAGATTTTTGAGGCAGCCCCGGAATATTTCTTCCAGACGGTGTTCATCTTTGAGCTGCACCCGTTCCGTGAGAAAGACCTGGAGAAAGTTCTTCCACTTGCGCATCTGCCAGGCCCGGCGTTTGGCGGTGAAATTTACGTACAACAGCCATTCGCCGATGGGCGCCATCCAGACCTCGCCGCCCAGGGCTTCAATTTCCCGGATGGTGTTTTCATTGGAAAAGGTATTGGCCCGGGTGTAGATTTCCCCTACAACGCCCACCACCGGCTTATCCCGGAGGCCGTTCCGGGAGACGCCGTCGAAGGCCTGCCGGGCCCGCCGAAGGGTGGCCTCCAGATCGCCCCGGTCCCGCAAGGTTTCATAGACCTGTTGCAAAGATCGGTCATAGACCTGGTCAGCTTCCCCGGAATACCGTTCGTAGGGCCGGGTTTCCCGGACTTTTTTCTCCAGCAGGTCAATGGCCACCACTCCCTGCCAGGCTATCCGGGAGTAGTCATCCCCCACCATACCTACTTCCTGGTATAAGGTTTCGGTCTGATTGGGAGCGATAATCGGCACGTGGGGGTAGCCGATTTCATCCAGAATCAACCGTTGGAGGCGGTTATATTGGCCGAAACGGCAGGGTCCATCGCCGCTGGGCATAAAGAAGGCGCTGTGCTCCGGGTCAAAGTCAGACCGCTGGGTCATCTTCACCATGTCCCCGGTGGTCAAAATCAAGGGATAACACTCTTTGCCCGAAGTAAGACGGCGGCCCAAGATCAAGGTCTCGGCGTCTGATTGCGGCAACAGTTCGGCATCGGTGCCGCAGGCCTGGAAAGCCGCCACCAGAGCCAGGGCGTGATCAGTCATGGGCGGCAGATAGACTTTGCGGCGCTTGGGGTTCGCCACTCGAATGGTGATGGATTGTCTGGACTGAATTTTGGTTTGCGGGACAACATTTTTCAGGCTGTCCAGGAAGGCCTCCAACCGGGTGATGGCCCCCACATCCGCGGAATGTTCATCAATCTCAATTTCCAGAAAGGGTTTGCCCCGCATCATGTCTTTAAAAAAGTGTTGTATGAAGGAGTCTGGGCCGCAACTGAAATTAGTGACATACACTGCGTGCAAACGGGCATCTTGGCGAATCAGGTCGGCCGCGGCCAGAATCTTTTGCCCGAAGCGCCAATACATGGGCTTGATTTCGGCCAGTTCCCCGGCTTCATCCAAGGGCAGAAAATCCATGGGGATGGCCAACACTCCCAACTGCCGCAGTTTCCGGGGCAGATTGAGATTCATGCCGCAGTCAAAGCCGTTGTACGGTCGGCTGACGATCACCATGGCCTGATCTTCCGGACCCAAACCGGCTAAGATCTCCCGGCCCCGGGCCTGCAGCTTTGCCGAGAAAGCTGTCTGCGCGGCTTCAGCAGCCCGCAGGGCCCGGTTCACGGCCCAGGAGGAGACGCCCAGCTCTTTTCCCACGGACTGCAGGGAGCGGCGCAAAACCCGCCGACCTCGGCCGAAATAAATCACCGGGGTATGCAGTTTTGCCCCATACGCGGAAAAGTCGATGGTGGATGGGACGGTATAGGAAAGGGTCTGGGCCAGCGGACAGACCGAACCCTGTTCGATTTCGGGATGGGGGTGGCGAATATCGATGATGCTGGGCAGAAAGATGTCCTTGACCCCGGCCTCCAGCAGATCCAGAATGTGGCCGTGGGCAACCTTCACCGGGTAGCAGGTTTCCGCAGCCATACACTCCACGCCCCGGTGGATTACTGATTTATTGGTTTTTTGGGAATAGACGACGCCGTAACCCAGGGACTCGAAAAAGGCCCGGAAGAAGGGCATAAGCTCCTGGAAGAACATGGCCCGGGGCAGGCCGATGACACCTCGCTGGCCCGCGGCCGGCGGCTCCGAACCATACAGCCAGTCGTCCCGCTGGCTGAACAGGTCCGGCAGGTCCAGCAACTGCTGGTCCCGGCGCACTTCGTATTTCTCGCAGCGGCCACCGTAAAACAGAGGTTTTTCGCCGGAAATCTTTACCTGGCGGATTTCGCAGGTGTTGGGGCAGCTCTGGCATTCAAAGGAGGATATGGCGTATTCCCGGTTGACCAGGTCAAAACCCTTAAAGCCGGAGGTCTTCCAGGTCCGTTCCCGCATGGCCAGGATGGCGGCGCCGATGGCCCCGGTGACGTCGTGGTGGGGCGGCACGATGATCTTTTTGCCCAACACTGCCTCAAAGGCTGCCACAATACCTTGGTTGGCGGCCGTGGCGCCCTGATAAAAAATGGTGTCGCCCACCCGGCGTTCTTCTTTGACTTTGTTGAGATAGTTCTGCACGATGGAGTAGGCCAAACCGGCCACCAGGTCCTCTTTGGCCGCGCCTTGCTGCTGGTGGTGCACCAGGTCGGATTCCATAAACACGGTGCAGCGTTCCCCGAGGGGGACCGGTTTTTGACTTTCCAGGGCCAGGCGGCCAAATTCCTCTTTAATGGCGATGCCCAGTTTTTCCGCCTGTTCTTCCAGGAAGGAACCGGTGCCGGCGGCGCAGACCTTGTTCATCATAAAATCAACGATGGCCCCGTTTTCCAGGCTGATAAATTTCGAATCCTGGCCGCCGATTTCGAGAATGGTATCTACGGCCGGATTGATGGCCGCGGAAGCTGTGGCCTGGGCCGTGATTTCATTGCGCACCAGGTCGGCCCCGATAAAATCGGCGGTGAGATAGCGGCCGGACCCGGTGGTGGCCGCACCCAGAATCGTCAACCGGTTGCCCCATTTTGCGCCGATGCGCCTGAGACCATCGGTTACCGCCTCCAGGGGGCGCCCGGCGGTCATGAGGTATTCCCGGGCCAGAACCTGCATGTGAGGATCAATGACCACGATGTTGGTGCTGATGGAGCCGACATCGACGCCCAGATACCCCTGGGCGGCTTCATCCGGACCCAATTCCACGACCCGGTAATGTTCCTCAGTCAGCGCTGCCGGCGCAACCAGGGGTGGATGGTGCCGGGTCTCTTTTTGAGCCTGGGCCAGGTAGTCCTCCAAGGCCTTGACATTAAGCTGGAAATCGGCCGGAGGGTTTTCCCTGGCCACCATAACCGCGCCGATGGCTCCCAGGGAGCAGAAATGTGGCGGAATGATAAACTCGTCAGCCTCCAGGGCAGAAAACTGTCCGGAAGGCCTGCCGGACACCCAGGTTATGGGCGACGCCACCCTGGAAAACCACCGGTTTGCGAATGGTTTTGCCTTTGGCGATGTTGCTCTTGAGGTTACGGGCCATGGCCAGGCACAGACCGGCGATGATCTCATAATCCGGAACGGCTCCCTGCTGCAGGTGAATCATATCGGTCTTGGCAAAGACGCTGCAGCGCCCGGCCACCCGGGGGGGCGTGGTGGATTTCAGGGCCAGTTGGCTGAAGTCTTCGATGCTGTAGCCCAGGCGGTGGGACTGTTGATCCAAAAAAGAGCCGGTGCCGGCGGCGCACATGGTATTCATGGCGAAGTCCTCAATAACCAGGCCGCCTTGGGGGTCCTCATCTACGAGGATAAGTTTGGCGTCTTCGCCGCCCATGTCGATGACCGTCCGGGCCTGGGGCAGAAACATAAAGGTCCCCCGGGCCAGGGCGATGACTTCATTGACAAAAAGACCGCCCAGGGTTTGGGCCGGCATTTTGCCCCCGATGCCGGTAAAGGCCGCCAGCCGGAAGTGATAATCGGCAAATTTATTATTGAGTTCTTTTAACAGGTTCAGGGCAGTGGGCAAGGGCTCTCCCTGGGTCCGCCGGTAGTCCTCGAAAATAACCTCACCGGCGGGATTGAGAACCACCGTATTAATGCTCACCGAACCGATGTCCATGCCCAGATCAAGATATTGTTTCATGAAATGATCCTCAAATATGTCGATAGTGAGATAATTCAAATGCCTGGGGGATGTCGATAAGGAAACCAGCCTGCCTGGCATGGTAAATCACTGGCAGCTAAAAAATAGACGTTATCTATTCCCTTGGGTTGGGCTTGCCAGATTTGAATATCTGCTTTTAAATTTGCGTATTAGGCGCTGCAGGAGGAATCCCCGGAATTGTCTGCACGTATTGCAATAATACATCGTCAATATATCTAATTTAGCCGAATTTCTGCAAGGAAAGATTTTACCTGGTGTAATAAAAATTCCCATCAACGGCTGGTGCTTCTATCGGTGCCACATCACCAGGCTACGACTACAGAAATGGTGATGCAGATATTTTGTCGGTGCAATCGTAGCAATTGGGGTTATGGGACACTGCCAAAATACTTCAAGACGGGTGATAGAAAACCTTATCCTGGTGCTTTGAGCGCGTCACGCGTCCCTGCCTGATCAGGTGATCTAACCGCTTTACCACGACCACCACCGGTAGCCCTAACACCTGGGCCAAATCCCCGGCCGTCTGGGGTCTGCGGGCCAGGGTGGCAAGAAAATCGGCCTCACTCAACTCGAATTTGGGATGCTGGCTGCTGCTAAAGGCCGCAATGACTTCGGCTCGTTCCCCAAAAAATGCCGCCACCTCCGTGAGTTCCTCTGTGGACAGGGGCAAGGCGTACTCCTCCACGACCGGCCGCACCGCAGTATTGAGATGGATTTTGTCAGGCCGGATCAGCTCGAGAGTTTCCTTCAGTTTGGCCAGTTCCTCGGGAGAATCGTTGAGCCGACGCAACAGCAGCACCTCCAACCAGATCTGGCCGGCATATTCTGCCCGCAGGGCTTTTAAGCCGTCGATCAGATCTGCCGCGGTCAGTCCGGCCACCGGGCGGTTGATGGTCTGGAACAGCTCCGGGCTGACGGCATCCAACGACGGCAGGATGACGTCGGCCTGCCTGAGTTCCCGGCGGACTTCCGGATCATTGAGGAGGGCGCCGTTGGTGAGCACCGCCACCGGTGCAGTGGTGATTTCCTTGAGCCGTGCTATAATACGTCCCAACCCGCGGTTTAAGGTCGGCTCACCGGAACCTGCCAGCGTGACGTAATCAGGTATAGGTCCGGCACCGCCAAAATAGTCTTCCAATTCGGCCAGAATTGCTGCCGCCGGAATATACTCACGTCGCTCCCTGGTTTTGACCGTGGTGGGACCAACTTCACAATAAATACAATCAAAAGGACAGGTCTTCGGGGGAATCAGGTCAACCCCCAGGGACAGGCCCAAACGCCGGGAAGGAACCGGCCCGAATAGATATTTCATGCGACCGGGTATCTTATGGAAAACAGCCAAGTTGGCATTGGATTATTTTGACGTTTAGTTCGTTTAATAATTCTCCAAATTGGCTGCGGGTTATCCCCAATTCTTCGGCTAACTTAAAGGCGGCAGCGCAGGGAATTTTGCCATTTGGGGCAGCAGCTTGGATACGGGCCTTCGCTTCTGTTATGGTCATGCCTGAACAACTCCTCATTTTTCATGGGCTGGAAGGGGCCATCTTTTCAGAGGTGCCACCAGCCTGTATCTGATATGATGTTATAGCCCATGGCAATGCAAAAGGCAATAATGCTCCCTCGACAGGAATAGCTCTTACTTATGTTATCTTCAAAAGATTTTATCTTGCTTATCGGGGTTCGGTCAACCGTATCTCGATAAATTGTGAAAGGTAGACGTATACTATGGAAGTTCCTCACTTCCCACAGTTTCTGCCCCTCGGTCTGGAACATCGAGAAAAAGTGCAGAAAATCTTGTGGCACTACCAACCCTCGACGTCGGAGTTGACCTTCACCAATCTCTTCCTCTGGCAGGGCCACTATGGTTTGTCCTGGAGTATATACGAAGACTGGCTGGTCTTGTTGGCAGAACCCCCACACGGCGCTCCCTGGTTCTTACCTCCCATCGGACCGGCGGGCCGGGGGGAAGTGTGTCGTCGGCTCCTGGGCTGGTTGCAGGATGTCAAAGGCGTTGCCAACCCTTATATTGACCGGGCCGATGCCCGCCTGGCCGGGGAAATCGCCTCTTTTCCCGATCTGCAAGCCGAACCGGTGCGGGATCATTTCGATTATGTCTACCGCAGTGCGGACCTCATCAACCTGACTGGGAACAAATACCACAGCAAACGCAATCACATCAACAGTCTGAAGCGGTCTTACCCCTGGGTTTACGAGCCGCTGCAGGAGGAACACCTGGGGTCCTGTTTACATCTGGCGGACTCGCTGGTGCGAATTCAAACGGTGCGACGAAGACCTGAATCTTACCGGAGAATGGGAGGCCATTCGCCTGGCCCTCCGTCATTTTCGGGAATTGTCTCTCCAGGGCGGGGCCATCCTGGTGAAGGGCAAAGTGGAAGCGTTTTCCCTGGGGGAACTGCTCAACCAACGCACCGCGGTCATTCACATCGAGAAAGCCAATCCGGAAATCGGCGGGTTCTATACCCTGATGAATCAACAGTTTTGCGAACATGCCTGGAAAGAGGTGGAATTTATCAATCGGGAACAGGACCTGGGAGAAGATGGTCTCAGGATGGCAAAACTATCCTATCATCCCGAACGCCTGGAAGAGAAATTCCGGATTACCGTCAGCTAAACGAGTTGTTCTGCTTAAAGAAAGCAATATCGAGAGGATGGCGCCTAAGCATTACTTATTACAAAATTTCATACCTATGGCAACGTCCTCAAAAAGCCCCTTTCGCCCTAACCCTCTCCCCCCCGCAAGCGTGGGGAGAGGGGAAAATACGTTAGCGATTTGATGAACTACTGTAATGAGTGACTGCGACTCGTTATCAGCTTTAGGTGGGTTTCCAAAACTATTCCGGTGCTTGCACCGAGGAATTTATCTGCCGGGCCAACTGCCGAATCTGGTTCATTTTATCTATAATTAACTGCAACTGGTCACTGATATGTTTTATATCATCATACCGGTGTGAGTTGGGGTCGGATTCAATCATCAGGAGATCAACCGTCCCGGCCATCACCGACAAAGGCTGGGCCAGATCGTGTAACATCAGACGCATGGATTTCAGATAATTAGGCAAGTCGCCGTTCACGCGGCACCCGAAGAGAGGTGAATTTATTGCAACAAATTGAGCATTAGTATTCATTAAGAAATATCGGCAACCCACAGTATAAAGATTAGATATTTTTCACACTTGAGGACATTCTTTCTCTAATAATCTCTGGTTCCTTTTTCAAGCGGATGCTAACCATTTCTATCTTTATAATTAAGCAATATTTATGCCAAAGCAGATATTTCCCTAAAACTTTTTAGATTTATTCGATATGGCCTTACTATTCGTTTAATATCTGCAGGTAGCTTGATACAAATATTGGCGGCAAGAGTCTATACTTTTGTGAACCCATTCCCCAGTATTTGCTTACCGGGGCAGTCCAGTGTCCTGGAAGCGAGCTCAAAGCCTGGATAATATATGGAAGAACAGCAGGAAATTCTGGAGGTCTTTGATCGCCATAACCGCCGCATCGGGCAGGCGACCCGGGGAAACATTCACCGTTTAGGACTGCGGCACCGGTCGGTGCATATCTTTGTTTTTGACCTTACCGGCAGGCTGTATTTGCAACTGCGCCGGGAACATAAGGATCAGTACCCGAGACACTGGGACACCTCTGCCGCGGGACATGTGTCTCCGGGAGAAAGTTATGGAGCGGCTGCGGCCCGGGAGTTGGCAGAAGAGTTGGGAATTCAGGAAAAACTTGAGGTCCTGGCCGAAGTGACCGCCTGCCCCCAGACCGGCTGGGAGCACGTGGTCCTGTTCCAGTGCCGGACTGCCAAGGAGCCGACGCCCAATCCCGAAGAGATTGAAACCGGGGCGTTTTATACCTTGGAGGAGATCGAAGGGATGTTACGAGATACCAGCTTGCCCATCACGCCGGCTTTTCGGCTCCTCTATCGTCTGTGGAGAGGTGAGTAGAGGGCACAGAGGAAGTGACCGGGTTCCCGGCTTTATTAGTCCCGAGGCACCGCCAGCATACGGTTTACGGCCTGCAAGGCCCGGAGGCGGATCTCTTCGGGGACGGTCACCACCGGGGCCAGGTCCCGGAGAGCCGTCAACACATCCTCCAGGGAGATTTTCTTCATGTCCGGGCACAGCATCCGGTCCGAGGGAGAGAAAAAGCGTTTTTCGGGGTTTTCTTTGGCCAGGGTGTGGAGAATGCCCTTTTCGGTGCCGATGATAAATTCTTCCTGGGGGGCTTCCTTGACATAGGACAGCATACCGGCGGTGCTGCGGATGACGTCGGCCAGATCCAGGACCTCGGGGCGGCACTCGGGATGGGCGATAAACGGGGCGCCGGGATGGGCTGCCTGGCAGGCCAGCACCTCCTCCCGAGTCAAAGCGTCGTGAACATTGCAACAGCCTTCCCAGAGGAAGATCTTCTTGGTGGAATAGCGTTGGGTGTACAGGGCCAGGTTGCGGTCGGGCACCATGAGGACCTGGTCCTGGGGCAGGGAGTTGACCACCCGCACGGCGTTGGCAGAGGTGCAACAGATGTCGCTTTCGGCCTTGACTGCGGCACTGGAGTTGACATAGGTCACCACCGGCACTCCCGGCAGTTCGGCCTTCCTGGCCTGCAGAGAAGCCGCGGTAATGGTGTCTGCCATATAACAGCCGGCGTCAACCCGGGGCAGCAGCACTGTTTTGTCCGGGCAAAGAATCGCCGCGGTCTCAGCCATAAAATGGACGCCGCAGAAAACGATCACCCGGGCCTCGGTTTTGGCAGCGGCCTGGGATAAGCCGAGGGAGTCGCCGGTGAGGTCGGCGATATCTTGAATCTCGCCGGGCTGATAATTGTGGGCCAGGAGAATGGCCTCCCGTTTGACCAACCACTCCCGGACTTCACGTTGCGCGGCTGAAAAAGCCATCCGGAGGCCCTCCCTCAGGTAATAAGGATAGATCCATCATCATCTATTCTGCAGGGGCAGTTCACAACCCGCCCCTACCCATCGCCTAAGCTATCACCATTCTTTTTCTGACCACTGACCACTTGCAGTTACATCTTATCCCGAACCACCTGCACTCCCGGCGGCGGGGTAAACTTGAAAAAGTTTGGGTCTAAAGAAACATTGAGTTGGGTGCCGCTGAAATTCATCCGGGTGAAATCGCCGTAGGCATTGGTGAATTCCAGGGTCTGGACCAAATTCGTGGTTGGGTCGATGGTCAGCACCAGGTCTTTCAGATCCGGCTGGGCCTTAGTGGGTTTCAACAGGATTCTCATGGGTCCGGATCCCTGATACGGGGTATGCCAGCCTACCGTGAAGTCCCGCTGGATGTCGCCGATACCGGAAAAGAACCGCATTACCAGGTCAGAGCGCATCACCTGTTTCATGGGATAGACCATCACCGTTTTGTCCTGGGGTATGTAAATGTAGACGTCACGGCCGTCGGCGATCACTTCCTTTTTCTGGGCTGCGGGGGATTGATAGTCCCAACGCATCTGGGAGGGCTTTTTAAAGTAGAGCAACCCTTCGGCGCTGTCTCCGGCGGCCTGACTTTTGAGTTTGGACTCCTGGCGGAAACGGGTCTTGAAGACGCCGGTGGAATCATATTGCTTCTGCACCTGGGTAATTACCTCCTCGGGTGTGATTGCCCACCCCTGGGATACCTGTCCCAGACCCAGACCCAATGCCAAAAGCACGATCATCCCCAAGGGCGCCGTAGTTTGCTTCAGCCAACCGTTCTTTATGCGCATAATCTTCACCTGGCCTCGATGTTATCAGGCTTTTTCCTTTCTTAAATGGATACCTAACAGTAACCAACAAACCAGTTTCTGTCAAGTTGGGTGGGCTCATACCTACTGCGATTTTGCGCCTCGAAACACTGTACTCGGGGGTGTGAAGATTAACCTTTGACAACCGAGTCTTATTGGTTTATTTCTTTGGAGGATGTAAAATTCCGGCATGGTCGCACTGTGGCTTTCTGAAAGGGTTGGTAGGCAATGGCGCCTCTGGGCTGTAACAATATAAAACTTTTCCTGGCGTTGCTGTTAGTGGCCATCCTGGCCGGCTGCACCAAGGTGGGACCGGATTACGTCCGGCCTGAAACCAACGTGGCCTCAGACTGGCTGGAGGCGGCAGATACTCGGCTCAAGACTGACCCGGCGGACTACCGGAACTGGTGGAAGGTATTCAAAGACCCTGCCCTGGACCAGCTGATCGACACCGCCTACCGGGAGAACCTGGATGTTCGCCGGGCCGGGGTGCGCGTTCTGGAGGCCCGGGCTCAACTCGGTGTGGCCACCGGCCAATTCTATCCGCAAACCCAGCAAGCCACCGGTTCGGTGGAGAAGGGGCGCGAAAGTGCTGGTACCCCTATTCCAGGGACTTCAGTAAGTGCCCCGAAATTCGGCGGACTGAGCTATTGGCAATCCCAGGTTGGCCTGACGGCCAGTTGGGAGCTTGACTTCTGGGGCAAGTTCCGCCGGGCCATCGAGTCCGCGGATGCCAGCCTCCAGGCCAGCATCGCGGATTATGACAGCACTCTGGTGAGTCTCACTGCCAATGTGGCTACCACTTATACCTCGATCCGGACCCTGGAACGGCTTCTGGCCATCGCCACGGAAAACGTCCAGACCCAGAAGGAAAGCCTGACCATTGCCGAGGCCCGATTTGAGGGCGGCACCACCTCCCAACGTGACGTGGAACAGGCCAAGACGGTGCTGGCCAGCACCCAGGCCACCATCCCCGTTTTGCAGATACGCTTGCGCCAGGCGAAAGACGCCCTCTGTGTGCTTCTGGGCATGCCCCCGAATCAACTCAAGGAACTGGTGAAGGGTTATGGCGTCATTCCCGTCCCACCGGCCCGGGTGGTGGTGGGGATTCCGGCCGACCTGCTGCGCCGACGGCCGGATATTCGGGCCGCCGAATATAATGCCGCGGCTCAATGTGCCCAGATCGGCGTGGCCAAGGCCCAGTTGTATCCGGCTTTTTCCTTGACCGGGAACTTTGGGGTCATGTCAAGTGACGTGGGCCGGAACAGTTTGGGTGATCTGGTCAACTGGCGCAACCGCATGGGCGCGGGTGGACCTGCGGTCCAGTGGAACATTTTGAACTACGGTCAGATCACCAACCTGGTGCGGGTGCAGGATGCCCGCTTCCAGGAGTTGCTCATTGATTACCAGCAGACCGTCCTCAAAGCCCAGCAGGAGGTGGAAGACAACCTGGCAGCCTTTCTGCGGACCCAGGAGCAGGTCCAGTCTCTGACCGAAAGCGCCAACGCGGCCCAGAACTCGCTGAACCTGGCCGTCATCCAATATCGGGAAGGGATCACGGATTTTACCACCGTCTTGACGGCCCAGCAAAGCCTCCTGAGCGTCCAGGACAGGCTGGCCAGCGCCCGGGGCACTATCGCCAGCAGTCTGGTGGGCGTCTACCGGGCCCTGGGCGGGGGCTGGGAGATCCGGGAAGGCCAGGATTTTGTCCCAGCAGCCACCCGGGCAACCATGGGACGGCGCACCAACTGGGGCGGCTTGTTGACGCCGCCGAGCCAGGCGCCACCCGAGGCGGACCAGCCCAAACCGCAGATCCGGGCGCCGGATTGGTAGACCGTGAAGTGAAAAGTGGAAAGTGAAAAGTGAAAAGTGAGATAGAGTGAGCGGTGAGTAGAAAGAACACTCCTGAATTATGCGACTGTTTTCAGGTTTCGCAGTGATTTTCGACATGGTCATGGTGAGTTGTTGGACTATGGGGATAAAATGACATATTATACAGTCATCGTTTGTGGAGCTTATGTCTATGTCTGCTGCTAAGCCAAGATTGTTGACGCTGAAACGGCTGGTCGGTTGGGTCCTGGTGGCAGGGGGGCTGGTCATGGCGGCGGGCTGCGGCGATAAGAACGTCTATGCGCCGCCGCCGCCCCCCAAGGTCACGGTGAGTCAGCCGGTGCGCCAGCCGGTGACTGATTATCTGGAATTTACCGGCAATGCCCAGGCCATCAATACCGCCCAGCTCCGGGCCCGGGTGCCGGGGTATCTGGAGAAGGTCTTCTTCAAGGACGGTGACCTGGTAAAAAAGGGACAATTGCTGTTCCTGATCCAACCCAACACCTATCAGGCCAAACTGGAGGAGGCGGAGGCGGACATCCTGAAGCAAAAAGCCGCCCTGGATCATGCCCGGGCCGAAGTCCAGCGGTTTACCCGCCTCATTAATCAAAAGGCGGCGGCCCAATCGGATCTGGATAACTGGCGGTTCCAGTTGGACTCGGCCAAGGCGGCGCTTAAGGCCGCGGAGGCGAAGCGGGACCTGGCCAGACTGGATTTGAGTTATACCAGGGTCACGGCGCCCTTTAACGGCCGCATCGACCGGCGGCTCAAGGATGTGGGCAACCTGGTGGGGGCTGGAGAATACACGCTGCTGGCCGAAATTAATCAGATCGACCCCATTTATTTCTACTTTACCATGAATGAGGCGGATCTGTTGCAGGTCATGACCAAGAGCGGCAGATCGCCTTTGGAATCGGAAAAGATCAAGGTGCCGTTATCTCTGGGTCTGGCCAACGAAGAGGGGTATCCGCACCAGGGATACCTGGATTTCGCGGCCATTAGCCTGACGCCCACGACCGGTAGCTTGCAGTTGCGCGGCATCTTCCCGAATCCGGATGGCAAGATCGTGCCGGGTTTGTTTGGCCGCATCCGGGGCGCGGTGATGGGCCGGACCAAGGAAAACCTGCTGGTGCCGGCTGTGGCCCTGGGCTACGACCAACAGGGTCCCTATGTCCTGGTGGTGGAGGACAATAACCTGGTCCAGCGTCGTTCGGTAAAAACCGGCATTGCGGTGGGTGACCTCAGGGTGGTCCAGGAAGGTTTGACCGGCAATGAATGGATAATTACCAACGGGTTATTGCGCGCCTTCCCCGGCAAACCGGTTACTCCGGTCAAGGATACCCCACCGGGGTCTCAGGCCGGCGGCGTTCCCACATCTCCGGGCCCCGGCCGATGACGAGCGCCCCATGATTTCCAAGTTCTTTATCGAACGGCCCATCTTTGCCAACGTCATCGCCCTGGTCACCATCATTTTAGGGCTGGTGAGTTTCTATACGCTGCCGGTGTCGCAGTATCCGCCCATTGTCCCGCCCACCATCCAGGTAAGCAGCCGATATCCCGGGGCCAGCGCCGAGGTGGTGGCGGCGACGGTGGGGATTCCCATTGAGCAGGCGGTGAACGGGGTGGAAGGCTCCATCTACATGTCTTCCACCAGCGCCAGCGACGGGACCTACACCTTAACCATCACGTTCGAGATCGGCACCAATCTCAATAATGCCGCGTCTCTGGTGCAGAACCTGGTGGCCAGCGCCAATGCCCAACTCCCCGTGGGGGTGCAGAGCCAGGGGGTGACGGTCAAAAAGGTCTCCACCGACATCCTGCTGGTGGTCAGCCTGTATTCCGAACAGGACAAATTTGACGCCTCGTTTCTGTCCAATTACGCGGTCATCAATCTGCAAAATCCCCTGGCCCGCCTGCCCGGCGTCGGGCAGATCAGGGTCGTGGGCGCCGGACCCTACAGCATGCGGATCTGGCTTGATCCCAACAAACTCCGGGATTACAACCTGACCACCCTGGATGTGGTGCAGGCCATCCAGAGTCAGAATGTGCAGGTGGTGGCCGGGCAATTGGGCGGGCCGCCGGTGCCTCCGGAGCATACCTCCCAATTTACGGTCAACGCCCTGGGCCGGCTGGCGGACGTGGCCCAGTTCTCGGACATCATTGTCAAGAGTCCCCGGGGTGAGAGCGCCAACATTGTGCGAGTTCGGGACGTGGCCCGGGTGGAATTGAGCCAGCAGAGTTTCAGCACCTTTGCCGCCATGAGCGGCCACACGGCGGCCCAGATCCTGGTCTTTTCCCTGCCCGGCGCCAATGCCATAGAGGTGGCCAAATCGGTGCGCCAGGCCGTGGCCGAAATGAGCAAGGACTTCCCGGCAGGCCTGACCTACGCGACCCATTATGACACCACGAAGTTTGTGGAACGGGCCATTGGCGATGTCTATCGGACTTTGTTCGAGGCCGGCATTCTGGTGCTCATCGTCATCATCGTCTTTCTGCAGAATTGGCGGGCGACCCTGGTCCCGGCCACCACCGTGCCGGTGACCATCATCGGCGCGTTTGCGGCCATGGCCGTCATGGGTTTCGGCATCAATCTGCTGACCCTGTTTGCCCTGATCCTGTCCATCGGCATTGTGGTGGACGACGCCATCGTCATTGTGGAAAATGCCTCGTACCATATCGAGCAGGGGCTGCCTCCCAAAGAGGCCACCATCAAGGCCATGGAAGAGATGACCGGCCCGGTCATGGGGATCACCCTGGTGCTGACCGCGGTCTTTCTGCCGGCGGCGTTTCTGCCGGGGATCACCGGGCCGCTGTTCCGCCAATTTGCTCTGGTAATCGCCTCCATCGCCATCATCAGCGCCATCAACGCCCTCACCCTGAAGCCGGCCCAGTGTGCCTTGTGGCTCCGCCCAATCGATGAGAAGAAAAAGCCCAACCTGTTCTTTCGGGGGTTTAACCGGGTCTACGCGGTCATTGAGGCGGCCTATGTCAGGCTGGTTACCAGGATGGTGCAGCGCCCCATGCTCATGTTGCTCCTTTTTATCACCATCATCGGGATAACCGGCTGGCGCTTTGCGAGCCATCCCACGGGCTTTATGCCCACCGACGACCAGGGCTTCGCCATGGTTATCACCAGGCTCCCGGACGCCTCTTCGCAGCCCCGGGTAATGGCGGTTTCCGAAAAAATCAGCGCCATTCTCCGGGAAACCAAGGGACTGAAAGCCTGGGTGACCATCGGCGGTTTTTCCATTCTGGATTTTGCCAATGTCTCGAACTTCATCACCACTTTTATTGTTTATGATGACTGGGACAAGCGGGGCGCGGCCTTGAGTCAGGACGTGATTATCGCCAAACTGCGGCAAGAGTTGGCCGCCATCGAGGAGGCCGGGGTTTTTGTGGCGGTGCCGCCGCCCATCCGGGGTTTGGGAGCGTCCGGCGGTTTCCAGTTGATGATCGAGGATCGGGCCAGCCTGGGTCTGGCCGAACTGCAGAAGACCGTCCTGGAGGTGATAAACACCGGCAATTCCCAGTCGGGTCTGCGCTACCTGGCCACCACCTTTAGCGCCCGGAGCCCGCAGCTCTTCCTGGACATCGACCGGACCAAGGCCAAGTCGCTGCAGATCCCCCTGGGCAATGTTTTTGAAACCCTGCAGGCCTTTCTGGGTTCGACCTTTGTCAATCTCTTTAACAAATTCAACCAGGTCTTTCAGGTGTACGTCCAGGCCGATGCGCCTTTTCGGCTGCAGCCGGATGATATTAAGGATTTGTACGTGCGCAATGAGCTGGGCGAAATGGTGCCGCTGGGGGCTATCTTGAAGGTCCAGCGCTCCCTGGGCTCCGAACTGGTGCTGCGCTACAATCTCTATCCCGCGGCCCAGATTTTCGGGACCGCGGCGCCGGGCTTCAGCACCGGGCAGGCCCTGAACCTCATGGAACAGGTGGTGAAAGACACCCTGCCCCGGGGTATGTCCTATGACTGGACGGCCACGGCCTACCAGGAAAAGAAGGTGGGTGCCATGGCCTATTTCATCTACGCCCTGTCCATCACCCTGGTGTTCATGGTGCTGGCCGCGCTGTATGAAAGCTGGACCAGCCCGGCGGCGGTCATCCTGGTGGTGCCCATGGCCCTGGTGGGAGTGCTGATTGCTTTGATAATCCGGGGCTACGATAATAACCTCTACACCCAGGTGGGGCTGGTGCTGATGATCGCCCTGGCCAGCAAGAACGCTATCCTGATCGTGGAATTCGCCCGGGAACTGCATGAGCATGGCCTCTCCGTCCCCGAGGCCGCGATCGAGGCGACCCGACGCCGTTTTCGTCCCATCCTCATGACCTCCTTTGCCTTTATTTTAGGGGTGGTGCCGTTGCTGGTGGCGGGGGGGGCCGGGGCCGCCAGTCAGAGGGCCATCGGCACGGTGGTCTTCGGCGGCATGATCGCCTCCACGCTGTTGGCGGTCCCTTTTGTGCCGGTCTTCTTCGTGCTCATGCAAAGACTGGGGGAACGGCGACGGAAGAAGGGAAAAGTGAAAAGTACAGTGAAAAGGCAGTTTTCGGAATCAAGTGAAAAGCAATGTGAAAAGATAGCTTTTCGGATAAAAGGATAAAAGACGTTCATTAGTAGGAGCCTTTGAATTTTCTGGGGTTGCCGAAGTCTTCCTCCCAGCGGCGATCGGGTATGTGCTTGGGAGTGTTTTCGATGCGATAGCCGTGTTCCAGGGCGAAGAAGTATTCTTTGGGGTGCGTAAGGGGTTGAGGGGTTCCCAGGTTTTAGGGGGTTCGGGCTGGGGAGTTTCGGGCTGAGTTCTGAGTTCGAGTTCGGGGTTTCGCGGCGGCGGGGTGGCGCGTTTCCGGTTCCGGGTCCGCAGGCGGGGTATCGGGAGGCCGGCGGCTTCTTTTTCCTGGAGATATTCTTCATAGAGCTTCTCGGAATCGCAGGAATATTTCGAGGCGTTGGGGGTGGTGGCCCACTTGCGGCGCAGACGGTCAAAGAGAGATTCGTGGTGGGGAGTTTCGAGTTCCGAAGAACGGTTCCGGTTTCTGGTTTCCGGTTTCCGGAAGGAGGCGGATTTTTCAGGCGGGGAGCAGGATGGCTGAACGGCGGGATGGCGCTTTGCTTTCCCGCCCTACAGGGGATTTTTTTCGGGTGTTTTTTTTGCGCATCCTTATCTTGTTGATTTTCATTGTTATTATGTTTGATGAGGGGAGGTTTTTCGCGGTAATTTCGCGCTAATTTCGCGCTGGTTTCGGCGGTTGGTTTCCGGCTGCGGTTCCCGGAGTGCTCGCGGTTGGGAGCTTCGGAGCCAGGCTCGGGAAGACAGCTTCTGGAGCAGGTTCAGGGTTTGAGTATCCGAGATGAGTCTCGATCGGAGTCGGGTGCAGGTATCCCCGGCCCAATCTCATCTTCGTCAGCATCTTCATCCCAGTCAGTCGTCATCGTCTTCATCTTCAGCCTCGTCAGCCAGGTCGGGGGAGGCTCCGGGCAGGGGCAGAAGAGACTGTCGGCCAGGGTCTGGTGGGTGGCGGCAATGAACTGGGGGTCGGTGGGCAGGAGGCTGCTCTGGGTGGTCCACTGGGGGGAGGCCAGGAGGCGGTAGACCGTGTCCTGGTCCATTTCACCTCAAGTTTGGTCATGAAGTTGAGAATCCGGGTGCCTTCGCGGACGGCCTGGAGGACCAGCCGGGAGTTGCCGTCGGCGCCGGCGGTTTTGACGGTGTCCGTGGCAACTTCCAGGAAGTTGTTAAATTTAAACAGATAGCCCTGGCGCAGATTGTGCTCGAGACGTTTTTCGGCCTGGCGCATTTTTTCCTGGAGGTGTTTTTTATGGCGCCAGAGGGCCGAGAGGCTGGGGCCGTAATTCTGACTGAGGGCTGAAAGGGTGCCGTTCCCGGCGAGAAGAGCGTGATCGATGGCGTGATGGCGGGGATGGTTACAGACGGTGCATTGGGCATGGTGGACTCCGAGTGAAAAGTGAAAAGTGGAAAGTGCAAAGTAAAAAGTGTAAAAGGCTGTCAGCGATCAGCGGTCAGCTACTAAGAGATAAGTCAATTATAGGGCGTGCCAGGTACGCCGTTATGGCGGCCACGGCCGCCGTGCCTGGATGCGTAAACAGTTTCGAGAAGATATCAGGAAAAAACATAGTTTCATCTAGGATATAGCTATACCAGAAAAGGGGGAAAAATGACAGAACAGGTGGGACAGATGTCGCAAGAAACAGGGAAAAGGGAGAAGGGAAGAGGGAATAGAGAGAGGCGAGGGTTGGAGAGGGGCGATGGAGTTAAGAGGGGAAGGGGAATATTGTGCAGGGAGGGCGCTGTCCGCCATGATCACCTTTTACAGCAAGGAGGGGTTGGGCCTGAGGGAGGGGGATTGGAAAATTCTGGCAATTGGTATGAACCCAGAATGGATGGCGAAAAGAAAATGGCCGCCCCGGTTTTACCCGAATCAGCCATTTCCGGCCTCGGCACAATAGACACCTTGCCGTCTTTGCTTGTAGTGTGGAGGGAATTCCTAGTTTCCTTACCTTGAGATCGTTTAAATCGCATGAGGACTAGCGGTGATTTTCATTGCCGATGCCTCTCCCGACTGTGGCCGGGGAGCCATGCGATTACAGGGCTTTGCGAGAGCGGATGCCAAAGAAGCATTTTGACTGCTGATTGTCTTCCTTGATGGCGAGGTGGTGCCCGTCCAGGTTCCGGCCGTTGAGCAGGGACATGGCCTTTTGGCCCGCCTCATTGGTGTCCATCTCCACAAAGCCAAAACCACAGGGTTCGCCGTTGTGCATATAAGGGATGACCTTGGCAAAGGCCACAGAGCCGGCTTCAGAAAAAAGAATCTTCAGATGTTCCCCGGTTATATGGTTGGGCAGACTATTTATTGATAATCTTTTACTCATACTCTCCTCCGGGACGATTTGCCGACGTTGGGGGGATGGACTGGCTGGAGCAGGCTGGGTGTCAAGTTCTAGGTTATCTTTTCTGGGTCAAAGGACCGGAACTCCGGGGTCCCGAAACCGCCGGAGTTCTGGCCAGCAGAATGTATGGCCTACAGTTTGAAGACATTTTGGGCCTGAGGCCCCTTGGGACCGTCGACCACTTCAAACTCTACTGACTGTTCTTCGGACAGAGAGCGGTAGCCATCGCCTTGAATGGCGCTGTGGTGCACAAACACATCCGGACCGCTTTCCCGGGCGATAAAGCCGAAGCCCTTGGAATCATTAAACCATTTTACCGTACCATTTTCCTTCATTGTGAAACCTCCTGCAGATACTGCATTGATATCCTGCCAAAAAGCAGGGCGCCCAGCCGTCAGGCAAAAAAAAACGGTGGGAGATCGCACCCCCTCCGATTTCTGTCCAGGACTTGCAGCCCTGAATGGCGTCTGACATGCTAAACTTATAATATTTTACAAGAATATTTCATAATGTCAAGAAAATAAAATGTTTTTTGAGATTTATCTAGCCATCGGCTTGAGACCTTAAAATAAGAGTTAACCATTTAGCCGGGCACATTGAGGTTGGAGAATTTAATCCGAGTCGGATGAATACGCAGCAACTGGGATACAAAATTGAACTTGGGGTGTTATATTCTGAACGTGGATGGGGGCCGGCGGGGTGTACAGTTACTAGATAGCACATGGCGGTGGAGTGGCAATACCCGGGATTAACCAAGATAGCGCCTCAGGCAAGACGGTTATAGGGTTCGGCATTTTTTTGGAGAAGATATGGCGCCGCCCTTTCGAAATCCTCGTCAGGCCGCCCCAACAGGTCTTCAAGGCTGGCCCTGGCCAATTTCTCCAGACTCGTTCCCAATCCGGCAGCCATTGCCGGTAAGTTGGCTATCCTAATCGTCGGGTAACCTAATGGTGAAGTTTTTCATCTCAAGACCCAAGACCTTTCTTTCATTGGCAAGCTTTGGCCAGAAATTGTTTTATTTAACTTAAAAGCAGGTAGTTCAACGTAAGATATTTTTTTGCTCATGACAGGTGAACCTTTAGAACAAAAGCCCCAGAGAATATCGGTAAGAAAATGTTATTGAAATAACATCATTGAATCTTTTGTTACGTATAGATAGCAGCTAGGTTGAATTCTTTAGGGGCAAAATTTCTACTCGGCGGTAATTATCCTGCCTGTTAGTTTTGTTTCCAGGACACATCCGTGCAGTGCGGGACGGTTCCTGATAGCATTTCTCAGAAAATCTCCATATTCTGAAAGCGCTATTCTGGACCAGGGAATCCCACTTTTTATTAACAAACCCAATTAACTTTAGTGTATTTTCAAATATGCTTATAGTGCTTGACAATTTTATTAAATTTACCTTAAATGAGAATATTCAATTTATTTTTATCCTAGGTCAAAAATCATAGATAGTTTTATAAGGAAATAACCAAGGATGTTAATGATTCGGTTTGAGATCAATTCTATTAATAAACAGGAGGATAGTACCATGAAAGCAGGGAGAGCAGGAACATGATCGGAATGGTGGTGGGCGTGGTTTGGTGGCTGTGCTGTTTTTGCCGGCTGGGGCCTTTGCTGCGAGCGCGGCAACCCAACATACCAAATTTATTATCACCCCAAGCGTTGGTAGATTTTTTGATAAAACAAGGTGGTTGGGTACCGCTGCCCCTCCCTGATTCCAGGTTTATGCCAGGAGCAATTATCAAGGTATGTACGACGGCAAACAACGCAAAATAGAATACAGTGGGAATTTAAGAACCTACTATCCACCCGAAGCTATCAAAACTATACCCGGCGATGTCCCTAAGATAACATTAAATACAGGGAGGGAATTGAAACGCGAAACTCGGCTTAAAGATCTATGGCTGGAATCCGAAGATTGAATTTATTAATGATAAAAAGTTAGAGTTCGTGATAACTGAGGCTGGAATAGAGACCCTTGATATAGATGCACTCACAAAGTGGGAAAATGATAATCCTAAGGATGCTAACAAAATTCTGAGCGAGGTCAGGAAAAAATATGAGGCTCCGGACCACTATATCATTAACGAGGCTTTTATTGTCAGAAAGGGAACTCACACTCTGAAAGATAATAACAATAATGTAGTCGACCTGAAAGCCCCTGATGTCATCGCAAATTTATCTACTTTGGAGGGGGAACGTATAAGCCTACAAACGAGGGCAAAATGGAAGTTGACAAGCCGGTGGTTTTTGCGGTCAAAAGGGTGGCAAGGTTGGGGAAAGGAACTCCGGTGCCTACACTGGGTGAGGGGCTTAAAGGAGAGGAAGTTACTGCAGATGACACAATCAGGGCATTCTTCCTCAGCAAGGAAGGGGTGGAGATGAATTAAAATCGAAGACACGACAACGGCAGCGGTGAAAGTCCAGAAGATCTTACCCGAGGGGCGCCGACAAAGCGACGGCGCTCCCGGCAAATTATCATGTCTATCTGTTTGATCCTTATTAACTGCTGATGTATTGAAAGGAATGGGGAAAAGTCGTGAAGAAATTTCTACTCACAGTCATGCTGGTTTTGGCGAATGGCTGTGCAACGGGTCTTCCCGACCGTGCAGAAACACTGACACCAGTTACAGGGGCAGCAGAGGAGAATTTGGGGCTTTCGACGAGAGTTAGAAAAATCTATCCGGGGCCGAGTGAATCAACTGTTGTTGATAGTGGTTCGGTAGCACAAAAAATCTACTACCACTTAGAAGTAATAAAACGCAAACCCATCTCTTATCTCGAGGATAAAAGATTTAGAAATAAACTGGAGTCTCCATTGGTTCTTAAGCCTGAGAAAAAGAACCAGTTAATTTTCTACATCGGGCCTGAACAGGCGGATGCGGGCCGACTGCCAAAGTCAGACCCAAGTCTAAAATATCAGCTTAAAATAAGCATGAACTGCTCTTTTAATAGAAAGAACACTGCCGATGAAAAAAGGCCCGATACGCAAATGATAACCTTTGACCCAAAGACAGGCGAATCAAGCAAGGCGATATTTACCATCTGGACCGTCATCCGAAGCTGGACAAAAATTACCTGAAGTAGCCGAACTGACTTTTACTGTCGAATACAACGGAAACATTATTAATAGGATACCGGTTCAGGCATTTTTTAAAGGGATAGGTACAACCGAAAAATATCGGGAACCACCTCGTATAGAATTTTATAAAGCTGATCTGGATAATATTGATTCGATTAACAAGGGGAAGAGCCCGCATATTATTATTAGAGTAGAGGAGAGTTTAAATAAAAAGTTGACCATTAAAATCAAGACAATCCGAGAATCCTTGCTCTGCACGAGGATTTTAAAGATACGTGGAAATCCGACACATTTAAATCCTGCAAAAGGTACCCAAGCAGAAAAGTTAGTGGTGAGGGGCTTGACATGGAATGGGAATTCGATTCAGGAGTGAGCAAAGGAGATTTAGAAGGCATATGTGGAGATATCTACCGTGGTTTCAGGATTGATAATCCGCGATTACAAGCATTATACGAAAAGACGGGCAAAGAGGCAGTGACCGGTGAGTTAAGTGAGTTAGCTGATTTGCCTAGATCGTATAAAACCTATAAAAATAATCTCGGCAAGGAAGGATATCGTTTTTATTGGAGGGTTTTTTTAGAAGGCGACCCCGAACTTGCAAAGGCGATGAAAAAGATCGAGAGCTGCAGGAATCCAAAACCCCTGCTAATCGTAGTAAGGTCATCCGACATCTATGCCCCCTGGCAGATACTCTATCCAGATGAGTCCACCCATGAAAATCCTGCCCCTGAAAGTTCTGGGATTTCGTTATGCCTTGGCCTTCCACACTGATCCCTTTGAACCCAAAGTAGAGCAGCCGAACCCCTTCACTATAGATTACAATTCACCGGGGGAAATCATTTTTGCAGGTTACGGGGAGGAAGATTCTGAAGCAGTACATAAGAATGCAAAGGACTTTGAAAACCGACTCAATGAAGCATTTGGCGGGCCAGTAAAGAGTTATTATAGTTTAAGCAATTTTACGAAAGGATTAAAGGAATCCCTGGGGAAAAAAAATACCAAATTTCTCCTTTTCTATGGGCATGCAACCAGCGGAACCTCACCAGAGGACAGGGGACGGGTAAGAAAGAAGCGTGAATCGCGTAAGTACGAACTGCATATTAGAGACATCATACGTATACGTAAAGGCAATGATAAGGAAGACTATCAAATATCCGATAAAGGCACGATTAACCCTGTTGCTATGGGGGAGTTTAAAGCCGAAGGAAAGACGTGGAAAAATTTCCAGGAGGAGCTTAAGAAGACATATGATCAAAGGGGTGAATACGCGGACATTAGCCGTGAAGAATTGGACCCCGTAGAACAAAGAAGTTGGTCAGGTCCCTGTTTAAAGTTCTCCAATTACGAATACTTACGTCCTCCAGAAATTGATGTATTAGCCGGTAAAGGAAGATTAGAAGCAAAACCCATCGTCATCCTCGATGCCTGCGAAAGGGCGGCACCCCTGGCCGCGGTCAGATGGACAACAATGGGCTTGTCGGCGCAATAGCCCGTTTAGGGGCAGGTGCTGTCATAGCAGCGGATTGGCCGGTCTTCGCCCCCTTTGGCAAAAGTTTTGGAGAGGACCTGATTAATGAACTTTTTTATTTTAAAAACAACGCAAGTGTATCACTGTTCAATGTGCGGCAGAAATACTTAAAAAGAGAGAACAATAACAATCCCCTGGGCCTTTTGTTCACCCTCTACGGCAATCCGCTGATGAAAATCGAAACAGGAAAGCCAGTAAAAAAAATCGGAGATTTACTCACGAATACCAGTGAAACCGAGCAATAGACTGTTAGGCCTAGGTTTGCCAAGCTCAAATCAAGTTTTCATAACAAACATATATTATCGGCTGAGGAACCTAGGTTGTTGGCAAAATTTTGTAGTGTCAGCTGAATCAGGGGGACATCATGGTGGAGAATGCCTCTCAAGAGTCCGGCCAGACCTCGGCAGGATGGAAGGATGCCGTGGTATATGGGTGGCCGTGGCTTCTCTGGCGGCTTTTGCCTGTTTCATTACCTATCTGCTGAAGAAAACACCCAACACAACTCCTGACCTGGAATGGACCAGAGCAGTATACCTGCTCAGCGGCGTGGTAGTGATTGTTTTTGCGGCGGCCGGTTTTCTCTTTGGGAAAGAAGTGCATCGAACCAGGGCGGACGAAGCGGCGAAAAGGGCTGACACCGCCGAGAGTAATAGAAGAGAGGCAGAAAATTCGAAAACCGCAGCTATGACCAATGGCAAAAATCTCGTTGCCCTCATCGAGGCCAAGAGGCAAAAGGCGGAACGCTTGTTGGGGGCACCGATGGCGGCTGTGGAAGCCGCCGGGCCTGCCGGAGCAGTCAATGCGACTATTGCAGATCTCAAGGAGTTGCAACAAGTTGCGCAAACGATGTTTCCTTAAGGAGTTTAGATAAGAGTCATATACTACCCAAAACCATTTTACCCCTGAACCTATTCCCGCTTCATAACCACGGCCGCCTCTTTGCGGCGATTTGAAAATGGTGCTTGTGAGAGAATCAATCAGGCATAACACTTTACGTTAGGATGATTTCGACACCCAAATGTTGAACTTGTGAGGACCATGCCGGCCTCCTTTTCCTAATTTTACTAATAAAAATAGATAGATAATGGCCATTATTTATTTAATGCTCTATCATCATTTTGTTACGTATAGAGGAGAGTTTTAGCAATCATATGGTTAATTGCGAGGAAATCATGAAGCTCTGAAGTCCTTTGTGATAATCAAATTTTGGGAGAACTGAGACGATGTCGCCCCAATATAAAGAAATACCTCCTGAACTGCGCCAGATCTTTGATTACCATGTTCAGTGGTTGAAGACCGGCGGCCAACAGGGCAAACAGGCCATTCTATCGAAGTATGACTTCCAGGGCCTGCATTTATTCCAGGCAGCGCTTGAGGGAGCAATTCTCGAGGAAGCCGATTTTCAGGGGGCCTGTCTCGCCAACGCCAACTTGAAACGGGCCAGTCTGCGCGGAGCGAAATTTTCGGAGGCCGATATCACCGGACGCGGATTTCCGGGATGCAGATCTCGAGAAAGCTGATCTGGCCCCAGCATAGGTCTTGCCGATGGACAATTGGCTCGAGCCAATCTGGATGATTGCCAGTTGCCGGAAGCTATTAAGAAATTTAGCGGGCTAGATTATGTAAAAGAGGCGTCGGGCATTACCAGTTCGCTTTCACCACCATGATGCTGGCCTGTGGCTTCGCCTGTTTCACTGCATTTCCACCACTGATGTGGCCCTGGTCACCAATACCGGTACGACCTCTCTGCCCTTTTTAAATGTTGTGACCAACATAGCCTTTTTTTTTACATCACCGGCCCCTTTCTCCTGCTGGCCATGTATATCTATTTCCACTTAAACCTGCAACATTTGTGGGAAGCTATCAGGGAACTTTGCCAGCGGTATTTCCCGACGGGAAACGGCTTGATCAGAAGGTCTATCCCTGGCTGTTCAATTGGCTGCCCTCCATGTATTTCATCCAGATCAAACAACTCCAGGGTTTTCGTCCTGCTTATTGGGTCCTGGAAAGAGGCATCGCGGTTTTTTTTGCCTGGTTTTTTGTCCCTCTCACCCTGATGATCTTATGGTTCAGGTACCTCTTTGTGCGCAATTTCAGGGTAACTTACTGGCATGTGGCGCTGCTGACGGCTCCGTCTGGTTTGGCTGCCATTTTTACCTCAGTTGCAAAGCCACTGTACAGGGGGGAACATCGTCAAAAGCCCAAAAAGATTCATCTTCAACTTCCTGTACACCGGCCTCTTCCTGGTATTGATCTATGGTTTCTCCGATGGTTTTATCAACGGCATACCGGCTACACTGGAGATGATCTTCGACCGTGTCGGAGGGTATTTCCATAGAGAGTTCGTCCCCGAGATTCTTAATTATCTGCCTGGGCACACCAACATTGCAGCAAATTTTGAAGAAGCCGAGGTTTCCAGCGAATACAGATAAAGACGATGACAAAGACGCGAGCGGGAATAAGAAAGTCATGGCCAAAGGCGCATCTCTCAAGGGCAGTGATTTAAGGTATGTCCGGGCCAAGGGCGCTTTCATGGCCAAGGCCGATCTGCGGGCCGCCAATTTAGAGTTGTCTTATTGCCGGGGAGCCGACCTGCGCAAAGCCAAGTTGGGTGAAGTCGGCTATCCCGATGATGCCGCCAAACTGGAAAAGGCGACTCTCTTCAATGCCGACCTTACCGATGCCTGCTTGTTTAGAGCCAACCTTTATCGGGCTTCCCTGGTAGGAGCAATCTGCAAGGCGCTGATCTGGAGGAGGCAGTGCTGGCAGAAGCCAATCTCAGCTCTGCCATCCTGGAAGAATGTCAAACTTAGCGGGGCCATTCTTCGGCGGCCAAATCTCAGGGGGCCGTTTAACCAACGCTAAGGGTCTCAAGGTCCGCCAGCTACAAGAAGCCCGGGCCTGGATTCTTGCCTCTTATGACGCCGAGATCGTTGCAAAATCTGAAGCTGGCGCCAGACTCACAATGATCCAGCTGGAAAAACAGAAAAAACTTCCCAAAGGGATCGGGATAGTTAGATTTACACCGTACAGATCTGGTGAAATTTGATTTCACTCGAGGCGAGTCTCAACAAAAGCGACCTCCGGGGGGCCAACCTCCGGGAAGCCAACCTTTAAAAGCCAATCTCCAAGGCGCCAACCTCAATAAAGCCAACCTTATGGGAGCTAAATGCCGAGAGGCCGGAATCTCGAGAAAGCAGATCTCACTGACGCCAATCTGTGGCTAGCCGATTTCATAGGCGCCAGAGGTTTGGACAAAAAACAGATAAAATCCGGGAAAAACTGGAGTCTCGCCCTTATGATGATGTTATGATTAAGAGACTGGAGTTGCCACCAGACCTCATCGATTGGGTTTTAACCAATCGACTGGCCAATATGACCTGAAAGGTGCTGATCTCAAATCCGAAGCAAAATTTCTGGTGGGATGCGGATTTCCCAGGGCGCCGATCTTCGCAAAGCCGATCTCTCCTTTTCCGAACTGCGTCGGACAAATCTCAAGGGGGCCGACTTTCCGGGGCTAACTCTCACCGGGGCTTATCTGGGAAATGCCGAGATGCAAGGGACTAAAATGAACGGAGCCGATTTAACCGGGGTGAGCGGTTTAACTAGTGGGTCAACTCAGAAGCGCAATTATTGACAGCAAGACACAATTGCCATAAATTTCGTATCGTTATCTATCCCGGGACAATGGAAGCGGATATGATTAGACCTTGAAGAGGTCTTTACCTTATCTATAAAGAATAAGGAATAGTGGCATTTGCAAGGTTAGCTAATATGCCAGGATTGCAGAAAGCTAAGCCTTTCATCCAAAAATCTGAATAAATATAAAAGAAGTAGACACAAATAGAGGAATCGAATAGCGCCAAGAAATATCACCCTCCTGTTGACATGAGTCACTCTTCTGAAAGGCCCTTCCGATCAACAATAGGAGGCCTGGTACGATACCACATCACTTGCCATTATCCCAATCTACTCCCTGGCCGAAAAAATTCCAGATAACTTCTCGATAACAATCACAGATCGCCGGTTCTGGACTGTTCAGTCCGGGTTTTCCTGTCTGCAAGGATTAACGGGGCAAGGGAAGGGGGTGTTGGAGAGGTTTAGAGCAGGTCTTCCTGGCGGTCGGGGTCCAGGTTGAAGAGGCGGCGGGTGAGGTCCAGTTCCCGGGAGCGGTTTTTGGGGTGGTGGTGGCGTTTGAGGTAGAGGAAGGGGTCGTGCAGGAGTTTCAGGGCGATGGATTCGGCCAGCACTTCCAGGGATTTTTGTTGTTCCGGGGTTAAGGGCCCCAGTTGGGACAGGGTCTTTTTCAGTTCGGCCTCGCAGATCTGCTGGGCCTTGTCCCGGAGGGCGACGATGGTGGGGGTCACTGCCAGGGTTTCCTGCCAGGTCAGGAACTTGTGGGTTTCGGCCTCGATGATCCGGGCCGCCTTGACCGCCTCTTCCTGGCGATGCTCCAGGTTGGTCTGAATCACCCCTTGGAGATCGTCGATGTTGTAGAGGTAGACGTTATCCAGGTCATTGATGCCCGGATCCAGGTCCCGGGGCACGGCGATATCGATGAGGAACAGGGGCCGTTGTTTGCGCCGGCGCAAGGCGCTCTTCACCTGGTCTTTGGTGAGAATGACTTCCGGGGCGCCGGTGGAGCTGATGACGATATCGGCGGTGAGGAGCTGGTTCTCCAGTTCGGCCAGGGAGACGGCTTCGCCCCCGAACCGCCCGGCCAAGTCCAGACCCCGGCTCAGGGTGCGGTTGGCGACGATGAGGCGGGTCACTCCGTGCCTTTTGAGGTGCTCCACGGCCAGTTCGGCCATTTCCCCGGCGCCGATGAGCAGGCCGGTCTTGTCCTTGAGATCGCCGAAGATCTTGCGGGCCAACTCCACGGCGGCGTAGCTGACGCTGACGGCCAGGCCGCCGATGCCGGTTTGGGTGCGCACTTTTTTGGCCACGGAAAAGGTTTTGTGCAGCAGGCGGTTGAGGAGGGGGCCGGTGGCCTGCTGGGTGGCGCCTTCCCGGTAGGCGGACTTGATCTGGCCCAAAACCTGGGGTTCGCCCATGACCATGGAGTCCAGGCCGCAGGCCACGGCAAAGAGATGGTTGACGGCCTGGGCCTCCCGGTATTCATACAAGGCGGCGGTGATGTCGGCGGCAGCTAACTCTGGTTGCGACAGGAAGAAATTCTTCACCTGGAGGGTGGCGGTTTCAGGGTCGTGGGTGGCAAAAAGTACTTCCACCCGGTTGCAGGTGGCGTAGAGCAGGACTTCCTGGAGTTCGGGAATCTGGCGCAGGCGTTGATAGGCCGCGGCGGGATCAGGGGCCAGGCAGGCAAGTTTTTCCCGGAGTGCCACGGGAGCGGTTTTGTGATTGAGGCCCAGGAGAATCAGGGTCACGGCAGCCACTCGCCGAAGCGGTGATAGCCCCGCTGCCAGAAATCAGCCCCCACAAAGGTCACCATCAGGACCATAAACCCGGCAATGGCCAGGAGAGCGGCCCGGCGGCCCCGCCAGCCCTTGACCAGGCGTCCATGCAGCAGACCGGCATAGAGCAGCCAGGCGATGAGGGTCATGGTCTCTTTGGGATCCCATTGCCAGAAGGCGCCCAGGGTATATTGGGCGTAGAGGGAGCCGGTGATGATTCCCAGGGTCAGCAGGACGAAGCCGATGGTGATGCAATAATAATTCAAGGCGTCCAGCATCTCCAGGGAAGGGAGGCGCTTATAAAAAAAGCCGAAATTTTTCGATTTGAGCTGATGGTCCTGGACCAGGTAAAGAATGCCCCCCAGAAAAGCCAGGGTAAAGGCGGCGTTACCCAGGAGGGCGGCAGCGACATGAAAGGTGAGCCAGAAGCTGTGCAGCAGGGGCGGGATCTCGCCGGGGCGGGGCAGAATCAGGGAGCCGCACAACAGCAGAGCCGCCATGGGGGTGGCCAGGGCGCCCAGGACTTTGACGGGGTAGCGCCAGTTGAGGATGAGAAAGGCGGTCACCAGGGTCCAACTGAAGAAGCTCAGGCTGCCGCCCAGGTTGGCCACCGGGAAAAAACCATGGGCCACCGTCTGCAGGATCAGAGACAGACTATGGCAGCACCAACCGGCTGCCACCACCCAACTGCCATACCGGTGCAGAGCATCTTTTTGGAACCACAAATAACCCAACCAGATGAGGGTGGCCAGAAAATAGCAGGCCAGGGTCAGGATCAGGAGCCAGAAGTCCATGGTTTCACTCAATAATTATTTCTTAGCCGTCGGATTGGCGCGGCAGAGGCCGGCGGCCAGGGTCTGCAGGTCCTGCACCTGGGCGGCCGGCAGGACCGCGTCCAGCAGTTCGGTCAGGAGGGTCCGGAGCCCTGTCAGGTCCCGGGTGTTCAGGAGATGGAACAGGGGGCTGGAGACAATCCGGGTGAAGAGGTCGAGGTTTTCGGGGTGATCCCGGCGGCAGGCCAGCACTTTTTCCCGGATGGCGCCCAAAAGTTCCAGATAGGGGCCGTATTCGGGTCCGTAGACCTGCTCCAGGTCCCGGCGCAGCTTTTTGGCCAGGGCGGGACTGCGGCCGCCGGTGCCGATGGCCAGGGTCAGGTCGCCCCGCCGGATGGTGGCCGGCACCACGAAGGAGCACAGGGCCGGCTGGTCCACGATATTTACCGGCAGTCCCCGGGCCTGGGCCGCAATACTGACGCTCTGGTTGGTGTTCAGGTCATTGGTGGCGGCGATGGCCAGGACCATGCCGTTGAGATGGTCCGGGGCGAAATCCTCCCGGCGGTAGGTGATCAACCCCTGGGCGGCCATGGCTGCCAGGACGGGGGTGACTTCCCGGCTTATCAGGGTGACCTGGGCGCCGGCTAACAACAGGTCTTCAACCTTGCGTTCGCCTATGGCGCCGCCGCCGACTACCAGGCAGGGTTTGCCGTCGATATTGAGAAAAACAGGATAGACTTTCAAATTATGGTTTCCGGTTATAGGTTTCTGGTTTCCGGTTTTTGATTATTCTGGGCGACACAGGCTGGAAAGCCTATGCTACCATTTGACGGCACAATGGCATCAACAGAGAGCTACCGGATGATCTTATCTTTTAACAGATTTACAATAATTTCACAAGGCATAGCCCGTAATCGGCGCTTTTCTCAATCTAACTCGTTGTATTTTTTGCTGCTGCCAAAGCTTTTGGAGACCGGGTACTTGGCCTGATTTTTAATGAGTTTGGCCTTGACGGCTTCGGACAGGTCAACGCCGGCGGCCTCGGCCAGGTATAATAAAAAGATCAGGATATCAGCCATCTCTTCCCGGACTCGGATGCCAAAGGGATCATTCTGCAAGGAGGTGAGAATTTCCGAGTCCTCTTTCCAGAGGAACAATTCCTGAAGTTCGCCGGCTTCGATGGCCAGGGCCATGGCCAGATTTTTGGGGGTGTGAAAAGGCCCCCAGGCCCGGGCGTCGCGAAACTCGATGACCCGGCGTTTCAGGGCTGCCAGGGTGTCTTGGTCGTCCATGCGGTGCCTCATTAGAAAAGGCTGTCAGCGGAATCAGCTTTCAGCAAATAAAAAAAGCTCCAGGGAGAATTATCTCTTTCAAAATATAACAGGCAGATCAGCAGAGCCAGCAGCCATTTTTCCCGGATTTCCTCATACCACTGCCGCAGCCGGGGTTTTAACTCTGACTTGGGCAGGAGCAGGAGCTGCCGAGCCTCACCCAGTTGAATGAAACCACCAAAATACGCAAATTTTACCAGATCCTCCAGATGCTGGGGGGAAAATTCCAGATGCTCGGCCGGCACCCGCTCCAGCATTTCTTGAGCGGCGATGATTTTCTTGATGTATTCGAAATGGTCCCGGAGTTTGGTGTCGTTTTGAGTATTCATAATGGCTGTCTGCGGTCAGCTAGAGCGGTTCTCGAAAGATTTTTCCCATGAGCCTAAATGGGCACGGCACGCCGTAACGGGAGGCAGGCCGGCAGATTCTCATGGGCAGGAGGTGATACTATTGATGCACCGGACTCAGAGGGCGGCATCTCCACCAGAACTTTTAACACCCCCCGCTGGGCGGCGTATTCGCAGGCCTCCCGGGCCTGGGCCAGGGGATAATCGGGAGATAAGTTTTTTAGGGGTTGATCGAGAGATAAGTCTCTGGCGGGACAATCGGGCAAGGCGCAGGGCCGGGGGGAAAGGGCCCGCAGCGGGAGCCGATGACAGTGATTTCGGGGACCACCAACTCGGCGGGATTAAAGTCCAGGCCGCCGTGGTAGGTGCTTTTCACCACCACGAGGCCCCGGGGACGCACCGCGGCCAAGGCGGTCTGCCAGCCGGCGGGAGAGCCGGTGGCCTCGACAACCAGATCAAAATCCTTGAGCGCAAAGCCCTGGGCAGATGCGTGTGGACTCCCCGGGCGGCGATGAGGTCCATTTTGCGGGGATGCCGGCCCAGCAGATGCAGGTCGCAACCGTGCAGCCGCAAGACCAGGGCAATGAGCAACCCCAATTTGCCGTCGCCGATGATCAGGACCCGGGAGTCAGGGCCAAGATGGGTTTGGGCCAGGATTTCCAGGGCCGCAGCCAGGGGTTCGGTGAAGACCGCAAAGGCGTCGGGCACATTCGCCGGCACCGGATGCAGATTGGCCATGGGCAGGGTGATGAATTCGGCCAGACAGCCGGCTTTATCCCGGAGGCCCAGGACCCGGCGCGCCGAACAATGGCGGCT
This sequence comes from uncultured delta proteobacterium, assembly GCA_963777875.1. Classification (GTDB taxonomy): domain Bacteria; phylum Desulfobacterota; class Desulfobaccia; order Desulfobaccales; family Desulfobaccaceae; genus Desulfobacca. Next base: position 100,566 of record CAVZSK010000045.1, read on the forward strand.
CAACCCCTGTCGGCACCGTTCGCAGTGGCCGCAGCCGATATTGATCTCGCCCACCACCCTTTGACCCACCCACTGGCCAGCGGGGGCCGCCACTACCTCGCCCACGAATTCATGCCCCAAAATGCCATGAAAATCTGCGTAGCCCCGGGTAATATTGATATCGGTCTGGCAGATCCCGGCCAGACGGACGCGAATCAGGGCCTCCCCGGCCCGGGGTTGGGGCGGGGGGACATCCTGCAATTTTAGTTCACCATCGAAGGTTAGAGCGAGCATGGGAGTTTCGAGTTTCGAGAAATAACCATAAAATCGAGTGTGGTAATCATTTGTCTCCTATGGGTTTAGCAAAGGAACAAATCATGGTCCGGAAAACGTGAGACGATTGTCATCACTGTTTTCATGTGTCAAATATAATTAATTTTATCGATAACTGCAAGATGATCGCTAACAGCTAATTACCGGCAATGGCCTCCAGGGCGGCCAGGGTCTCGGCCACGGTTCGGGGCCAGGAAAGGTCTGCCACCGCGGTGACGGCCGCGTGTTGGACGGCGGGGTCGGCGGCTCGCTCCAGATACTCATCCAGGGCTGCGGCCAGGCCTTTGGAATCGTCGGGCCGGGCGAGGATGGCCCCATTGGCACCGGGATGAATGAATTCGGAGGCGCCGTTGGCCGCGGTGGTGATGACCGGCCGGCCGCAGGCCAGGGCTTCCAGGACAACATTGCTGCAGGGATCATAGATGGTGGGCAGGGCCAGGACCCGGGCCTCGGCGTAGAATCGTTCCACCTGGGGTTGGGGGCCCAGGAACCTGACCCGGTGGGCCACCTCCAGTTGTTGGGCCAGACGTTGGTAGGGGGCAGTCCGGCCGTGACCGACCACCAGCAGGCGGCTTTCCCGGCGCTGCATCCCGGCCAGGGCGGTGATGAGAAAGTGCAGACCTTTGCGTTTAAAACCGGACCCGACAAAGAGGATGGAGGGTAGGCCGGGCTCAAGACCCAGGCCGCCCAACGGCCCCGGGGGCAGTGCCGCCAACCGTTGGGGTGAAAAGCGCTCCCGGTCCACACCGTTATAAATTACCCGGATTTTTTCGGGAGCCACCTGATAATGCCGCCGGACTTCGGCCTGGACCTGCCGGGAATTGGCAATGACCAGTTTGAGGGCGGGGTCTTGAAACAGTCGTTTTTCCAGGCTGAGAAGGGTCAGGTGAAAGGGGCTGAGGGCCAGGTGGAGGCGCTCGAGCCGGGAATCATAGGGCCGGCGGCGCGCCAGCCATTCCCGGTGGCAGCCGTCTCCGGCCCGGTAGGCATCCTGGCGCAGGGTCCGCTCCAGGCTGAAAACCACGTCGAAGCGACCCTGTTGCAGCACCCGCCGGGTGTTGACGGCAAAGCCCAGGACCCTGCCTAACTTTCCCGGCCAGACCGGGGCCGGCCGCCAGTGCAGGTTGGCCAGGGAGGCCAGGGCCGGCGGGGGCTGGGGTTCGGCGGTGACCAGGGTGACTTCATGGCCCTGGCGCAGCAGTTCCCGGGTCAGGGCCAGGAGGGTGTTTTCGGCGCCGCCCAGGGCGCTCCAGCGCTGGCGGACGAGGGCTAAGCGCATGCCTGTAGTTGCCGGTCCACGGCGGCCAGCACCTCGGCGGGAGTGATGGTGGTGAGGCAGCGGCTGATCTTGGCGCCGTCGCAGCCGTCCCGGCCGCAGGGTTGACAGTCGAAATCTTTGGTGAGAACGAGATGCCCCTGGCCCCAGGGCCGCCAGTTGTAGGGTCCGGAGGGACCGAAAAGGACCACCGTGGGAGTGCCGACGGCCGCGGCCAGGTGCATGGGGGCGCTGTCCACGCCGATAAACAGCCGGGCTTGGGCAATCATGGCGCCCAGGGCCTTCAGGTCCAACTGTCCGGCCAGATTGACCGGGGTGGTATGCAACCGGCGGGCAATGTCCTGCATGAACTGCATTTCCTGGGGAACGGGGGCCGCGGTCAGCACCACCGGCAGCTTATAGTCGTTTTGCAGGGCGTCGATGACCGGGCATACCCCTGGGCGGTCCAGCATTTGAACAACCAGCGGGCCGGGGGATGGATGAGAATAAAGTTTTTGGGGGTGAGGCCATGCCGGCGCAGGAGATCCTGAACTTCCTGTTCGGTCCGTTGGTTCCAGAAGAATTCCGGTCCGTGGTGGTGGGCTGCCACCCCCAGAGCCCGCACCAGGTCCAGATTTTTTTCTACGGTATGGTTGCATAAAGGGGGCGGGGGGGCCAGCCTCGTAAAGGCAAAACGCCGCTGCCAGAGCGGCCGCCGGGGATGCTGGAATCCCACCCGGGTCCTGGCGCGGGTGAGCCAGGTATAGAGGGCGCCCCGATCGCCGCCGGAAAATTCCAGCACCAGATCAAAGCGGCGCCGGCGCAGTCCGGCCGCAAACGTGAGGAAATTCCAGGGGGAGCGGTCCCGGCGGTCCATGGTGAGCACTTCGGTGAGCCGGGGATGTTCGGTGAGCATGGCCTCCATGCCCAGGGGAACCAGGGCGCTGACGGCGGCCTGGGGCCAGGCGGCTTTCAGGGCCGAGATCACCGGGGTGGTGAGAAGGATATCGCCCAGATGCTTGAGCTGAATGATGAGGATATGGTTATACGTCATCGCCGGCCGGGGATTTGGGGCCCATGGCCACACCGCGTTTGGAGGCGCGGATAAATTCCAGGAGATACTGGACTTCCGCAGTCAGGGGTACTTCCGCTTCCACCCGTTGCATGGCTTGTTTGAGATTCACCCGTTGGTGAAAGAGGATTTTAAAGGCCGTTTTCAAGGCCCGGATCTGTTCCCGGTCAAAGCCGGCCCGCTTTAAACCCACGAGATTTAAGGCCCGCACGGTATGCTCCAAGTCACTGATGCAAAAGGGCGGTATGTCCCGGGAGGCCCGGGAACCTCCCCGCATCATGGCCAGTCGCCCCACCCGACAGAATTGATGGACGACGCAATTGCCGGAAATCAGGGCCCGGTCCTGCACTTCCACATAGCCGCCGATCAACGCCCCGTTAATGACGATAACGTTATTTCCCAGGGAGGAGTTATGGGCCATATGGGACAGGGCCATGATAAAGTTATGGTCTCCCACGCGGGTGGCGCTGCCGGGCACGGTGCCCCGGTGAATGGTGGCATATTCCCGGATGATATTGTGATTGCCGATGATGGTATAGCTCTCTTCGCCTTTGAAGGCATAGTCCTGGGGTTCGTGACCGACAATGGCCCCGAAAGAGATGAGGTTGTCCTCGCCCATGGTGGTGTAGGGTCCGATATAGGCATGGGCCTGGATTCTGGTGCCGGCGCCGATGCGGGTGGGGCCGTCGATGATAACTCCCGGGCCGATTTCAACTTCGGGCGCCAGTTCCACATTGGTGGCGATTCTGGCGGTGGCATCGATTTTCATGCCGCTGGGCCTCCTTCACTGGCCTGCTGTTGCTTGAGCTCGCGAAATTTATAATATTTCAGAAAATTATAGGTGCTATAAAGAAAGGCCAGGGTATAGCCGTCCCGCCCTTCCAGGAAGCCTCTTTGCAGCACATAGAGCTTGAGGAAGGTGAGAAAAGGCCGCCAGACCAATTCCCCCGGGACCGGCCGTTTTCCCCGCCGCAGCAGTTCCCCGGCCGCGAGAGTGGAATAGCGGTCCATGCGGAGGACAAAATCGCTGATGGAATTGTAGGTATAATGCAGCATGGGATGCTGCAGGGTGCCCACCTGGCCGGTTACTGCCACACTTTCATGGACCTCTCGTTCGACAAAACGGCCGTTGGGCTTTCCGGAACAGCCGGATGGAATAATCCGGATACCAACCCAGGTGTTTTATGAAGCGGCCGCAAAAATGGTTGCGGCGGGGGACGCGGTAGCCGTCCAACGGGCCATCGGCCTGGAGGATATGTTCAATCTCCCGGCGCAGGGGCGGCGTGATCCGCTCATCGGCATCCAGGACAAAGACCCAGGGCATCCGGGCCTCGGCCACGGCCTGATTTTTGGTTTTGCCGAATCCCTGCCAGGGCACGGAGAGGACCCGGTCGGTAAACTGCCGGGCCAATTCCACGGTGCGGTCGGTGCTGCCGGAATCCAGGACGACAATCTCAGCCGCCCAACTGGCCGACTCCAGACACGGGACGATATTGGCTTCTTCGTTGAGGGTGATGACCGTCACGGAGAGACTGGACATGGCCGCTTACGGAAGCTTTTTGGCCTTGTCAATGAGCATGATGGGGATATCATCCTTGATCTCATACATGAGCTGGCAGTTTTGGCAGATCAGGCCATTACCTGCCTCATTGAGCTTGACCTCGCCTTTACATTGGGGACAGGCCAAAATTTCCAATAGTTCCTTGCTGATTGCCATACAAAGCCTCCGGGCTGACGATCTGGTGGACCGGCAAGAGCGCCGATCATATCCATGCTATCAGAATTATGGGGATTATCAAAAATATTTTATTCTTCGGTGGCGTCGCTCCCTCAGAATCGCAAGCGCCTGATTTCTTTGGGAGGTTTCCACCGACTTTTAAATCAAGCCTTATCATGACCCAGGGATGCCTGGCGTTGCAAAGCCCGGCGGTGGCCCGACATGAGATTGATGGTCTCCACCGCGCCGGAGAACCCCATGGCAAAATAAATATAACCCTTGGGAATATGCAGGGTAAAGCCCTCGGCGATGAGGGTGACGCCGATGAGCAGCAGAAAACTCAGGGCCAAAATCTTGACGGAGGGGTGCTGATGGATAAAGCCGCTGATAGCCCCGGACCCGAGAAGCATGACGAAGATGGCGATGATGATGGCCGCCATCATCACCTCCACTCTCTGGGCCATACCGATGGCGGTGATGACCGAATCCAGGGAAAAGACGATGTCCAGCAGGATGATCTGCGTAATGACGCCGGCCATGGTGGCTACTACCTGGGGCTGACGCTCGGCTTCGGGTATTTCCATGGCATGATGGATTTCCCGGGTGGCCTTCCAGAGTAAAAACAGGCCTCCGGTAATCAGGATGAGATCCCGGGTGGAAATTTTCAAAGCTGCCAGGGTAAACAACGGTTTGGTCAGGCCGGCCAGCCAGGACAGGCTGAGCAGCAATAATAACCGGGTGAGCAGGGCCAGACCGAGGCCGATGGTTCGGGCTTTGGCCTGTTGGGACACCGGAACTTTCTGGGCCAGGATGGAAATGACCACGATGTTGTCAATGCCCAGGATAATTTCCAGGATCGTCAGGGTAATTAAGGCGATCCAGGTTTGGGATTCGAATAACCATTCCATGACTGAAGTCCTGTTGCAACAATATCGGGTAAGGCTAAAAGGCGGGAGGCGCTTAGCGCTTTCCCGCCCGACAATACGGGCTGGAACCTAGTTATGCCAGATGATCAATAATTTCGCAGGACCTGGCCCTGTATCACCTGGCGGGGCAGTGATGGTTTTGCCCCGGGGCTGCTTTGGTCCAGGATTTCCCGGACGGCTGCCAGGACTTCGGCTGTCCCCAAACCGGTGAGACAATCCGGGGCCGGGCAGCGGCGTTGGAAACAAGGGCTGCACGGCAAGGCGGTGCGCACCACCCGGTGCTGGCGGCCAAAGGGCCCGGTGCGCCAGGGCGCGGTGGGGCCGAAGACGGCGGCCACCGGGGTGCCCACGGCCGCGGCCAGATGCATGGGGCCGGTGTCGGTGGTGACGGCGGCGTCTGCCTGATAGAATAATCGGGCCAGGGATTTTAAATCGGTCCGGCCGCTCAGGTCGTGGGCCTGCGTCTGCATGAGAGACCGGATATGGGAGATCAAAGGCCGGTCGGCCGGGCTGCCGGTAAAGACCACCCGGGCCTGCCGTTCCCGGGTGAGGGCATCGGCCAGGGCCGCGAAAGATGCCGGCGGCCAGTGCTTGCTCGGCCACCGGGTTCCGGGGTGCATGACGATGAGGGGACCGGTTTTTTCGGTCCAGACATATTCCAGGTCCTGGCCGGTCCCGGCCGGCAGGGCCAGCCGGAAGCGCACCGGCTCACCGGCCGCGCCTAAATGTTGGGCCACTCGCAGATAGCGCCGGATGGCGTGCTCGTCAGGGTCATAGGGCGGCAAACGCTCGGTGAGGGCCAGGTAGCTGTATTCCCGGGTGCGGTCAAAGCCGATTTTCCGGGGACTGCGGGCCAGGGAGGTCCAGAAGGCGCTTTTGAGCAAACCCTGGAGATCAATGACCAGGTCGTAGGGGCGGCGGCGGAGGGTTCGCACCAAGAGGCGGAATTCCTGCCAGGCGGCTTTACGTCCCTCTCCCTGCCGCCAGGCTGCCAGCCAGGACCGGCGCCGGGAAATGAGCAGGGTGTCCAGGGCCGGATGGTCTGCGAGTATGGGGGCGGCGGCCTCCTCCACCAGCCAGGTGATTTCGGCCCGGGGGCAGGCCGCCCGGATGGCCTCCAGGGTGGGCAGCGTCTGGATTACATCCCCCAGGGCGCTCAGTTTGATGAGGAGAATCCTGGCTGGCACGGGCGGGTTCAATCCAACCCTGTAGGGCGGGAAAGCAAAGCGCATCCCGCCTTTCGGAAGTTATTGTTCTTGCAAAAGAATGTCAAATCCACCCCACAACCTTTCCTGAGGTCTTTACCCCTAAATCGGGTGCCGGCCGTCATCTCAAAGCCCTCCGGTGTCCGCCACATCTTTCAAGATCCAGGCGGCCGCGGCCGACAGGTCGGCGGCAATATACTCAGGTTCCACCAGCCGTTGGCCCTGATAGTTTTCCAATTCTCCCCGGCCGTAGCCGGTGAGGACCAAAATTCCTTTGGCGCCCACCTTGGCCGCCAGGTGAAGGTCATTATAGCGGTCGCCCACCACATAGGAGCGGTTCAGATCTAGAGCCAATTCCTGGGCCGCCTGGTGCAGCAGACCCGGCCGGGGTTTGCGGCAGGAGCAGTTCGCCTCGGGAGCGTGCTGGCAGATATAGATGCCATCCAGCCGGGCGCTTTGTTGGGCCAGCAACTCCAGCATCAGGTTGTGTACCTGGCCGATGAGGGAAGCCGGGAAGTACTTCCGGGCCACGCCGGATTGATTGGTCGCCACCACCACTTTCAGACCCGCCTGGTTGAGGCGGGCGATGGCCTGCGGCGCTGCCCGGCAGCAGGCGGAACCGGCTCAGATGATTAATATAGCCCATTTCCTCGTTGATGGTACCGTCCCGATCTAAAAATACCGCCTTGCATTATGCTGCCTCGTTAACCAGTAGCGGGCCTGTGCCATGACATCGTCCACGGAGATCAGGTCCAGACACTGGTAGTGGTTTTCCGGACACTGGCGTTGCAAGCAGGGGCTGCAGGGAAGCGGCTGCCGCAGGACCGAGGCCAGAGGGGTGAAGGGTCCGGTGGCAAAGGGGTCAGTGGAGCCGAACAGGGCCACCAGAGGGGTCCACAAGGCCGCGGCGGCATGCATGAGGCCGGAATCATTGGTGATTAACAGGTTTAACTGGTTTATTAGCGCAAAGGCGGTGCGGAGATCGGTCCACCCCGTTAAATTAACCGGCGGAGACTGCATGGCGTCGGTAATTTTTCGGGCCGCTTCCTGGTCGCCGCCAGACCCCAAAAGCACCACCAGGGCGCCAAATTCCTCCTGCAAGCGGTCGGCGACGGCCGCGAAACGATCCGGGAACCACTGTTTGGCCGGCCCATAGGCCGCGCCCGGGCTCAGGCCGATAATTTTCTGGGGGGGGCTGCCAGCCGTTGGCCATTAAGAGTTGTGATGCCGCCGCCAATTCCGTCGCAGTCAGCACCAGTTCGGGAAAACTGTCGCCAGACACCGGGCCAAAGGTCTGCACAATGCCCTCGTGCCGGTAGACCTGGTGCAGCCCCGCCATTTTTTCAGGCCCGTGGACAACCTGGGTCAACAGGAAGGATCGACCTTCGGTGTTGTAGCCCACCCGGTGTGGCACTCCCAGGAGCCACGCCACCAGGGCGGATTCCAGGGAATTGGGGAAAATTACGGCCAGATCGAACCGTCGCTGCCGCAGCCGGTAGATTGATTGCAGCCAGTCCTTCAGGCTGGAGGCCGGGGGTTTGGGAAGGTAGCGGATAACCTCAGCCACCTCCGGCTGCTGGAGAAAAACCGGGGCGACCCGGTCCAGGGCCAGGATACTGATGCTGGCCTGGGGAAAGAACCTTTTGAGCTGCCGGATGGCCGGCAGGGTCAAGATGGCATCCCCCAGCCAATTGACGGCGCGCACCAGGATGGATTGTATCTGATGCGGATAAAACTGCCGGCGCCGGTGCACTGTCAACTGCTGAAAGCAGGCTTGCACGGCCAGGGGCAGGGGGGAATGGTGATCGCCGATGGCAACGGGTTGCTTGGCAGATATCTTATTCATGGTGTTCTCAACTTCTGGGCACAGCCTGGCGGCAGCAGCTGGAGGGGCCAGGGGTCTAAAAGATTGACTTGGAGGTGGACGACATATAAGGGCAGGTCGGCACGCCACTTTCCTGCCAGTCTCATCCAGTCTTTTTCAGTGGTTATCAGGCCCTGGGCGCCCAGCCGGCGGGCTGCGGCAACCAACCCGGCCAGTTCGGCGGGGGCAAAGGCATGATGGTCCGGAAAGCTGAAAAAGTGTTTCAGGTCAATACCCACCTGCCGCAGACTGTCGGCAAAAACCTCCGGGCGGGCCAGCCCGGCCAGCCCGGCCAGGCTCATTGGGGCTAACGCGGCCAGGCTCACCTTCTGGGAACCGGGATACTTGACGGCGTGCGATAACTCAAACGCGGCGCGCAGGACCACGGCGGCCGGAAAGGCGGACTGCACGGCCTCCCAGGTGCTCTGATGGTGGTGGGACTCATAACGGGTCAGCACCAGGATCAGGGGGCGGTGCAGAGTGTTGACCGGTTCCCGCAGGGGCCCCCGGGGGAGCAGTCGGCCGTTGCCAAAGGGGCGGGCCGCATCCAGCAGCACCACATCCAGGTCCCGGTGGAGTTGAAAGTGTTGAAAGCCGTCATCTAATAGAAACAGATCGGGCCGGAAGGCTTCCCAGGCCTGGAGACCGGCCTGGTAGCGGTCAGCTCCGGTGATGACCGGAATACCCGGAAGTTTTTGGGCCAGAAGATAGGCTTCATCCCCGGCCTGGGGCGGCTGCAGGAAAATCCGGCGGCCATCGCTGACCACGTTGATCCCCGGGGCCAGGCCGCCGTAGCCCCGACTGAGAATAACCACCCGGCAGCCGGCTGCCTGGAAACGCTGGGCCAGCCAGGCGGTCAGGGGGGTTTTGCCGACGCCGCCCACCACCAGGTTGCCCAGGCTCAGCACGGGGGCGGGCAGGCGTTTGGGGTTGCCGCCAACCCCGGTCATACAGACGCCGGCGCGCCCGGGCCCCCAGGCCGTAGAGACAGGCTAGGGCGGTGGCGCCGGCGCGCAGGGCCGGGCCCGGAGTCGGGCCGCCCGGTTCCTCCTGCAAGGTGCGAAACGCGGTGTGCCAGGTGGAAGTCATGAACCAGACGCCGGGCTGCTGACCGGGGTTGCCGGGGACTCCGGCGCGGTTTCCTCCTCTCCCGGCCGGAACTGCAAGTAGTATAATTTCGCATAGACCCCGCCCCTGGTGAGCAGGTCTTCGTGTCGCCCTGCTTCCACAATTTTGCCGTCTTCCAGGACGACGATGCGGTCGGCATTCCGGATGGTGGAGAGGCGGTGGGCAATGACCAGGGTGGTCCGGCCCTGGATCAAATTATCCAAGGCCTTCTGCACCTCCCGCTCCGCCTCGGAATCCAGGGAGGAGGTGGCTTCATCGAGGATGAGAATGGGCGGGTCTTTCAGCAGGGCCCGGGCGATGGCCACCCGCTGGCGTTCGCCGCCGGACAGCATCACTCCCTGCTCGCCGATGACCGTGTCCAGCCCCTTGGGCAGATGTTGGATAAAATCCCAGGCAAAGGCTGCCTGGGCCGCCTCGATGATCTGTGCCTCGGTGGCTTCGGGCCGGCCGTAGGCGATATTGTTGCGCACCGTATCGTTAAATAAAAAGGTCTGCTGGGTCACCACCCCGATCTGGCCCCGGAGGGAGGCCAGGGTCACGTCCCGGAGGTCATGCCCGTCTATGGAGATAGCGCCGCTGGTAACCTCGTAGAACCGGGGCACCAGGCTCACCAGGGTGGTCTTGCCGGCGCCGCTGGGGCCCACCAGGGCCACGATCTCACCTTTAGGTACGGTTAAATTAATGTTCTGCAGGGCAAGTCGGTCAGCATAGGCAAAATTTACCTGCTCCAGGCGGATTTCCCGACTGATGGGGGGCAAGGAGACGGCGTCCGGGTTATCGTCGATCTCCGTGGGCAGGTCCAAAATTTCATAGACCCGCTTGGCCGCGGCCATGCCTTCCTGCACCGAATTGTTGATATTGCTGAGACTTTTAATGGGTTGATACAACATCAGCAAGGCGGCCAGAAAGGAAAAAAAGGTCCCCGGGGTGGAGGTGCCTTGGATCACCTGGTAGCCGCCGTAAAACATGATGGCGGCGATACCGAACCCGCCCAGCAGTTCCATCACCGGCGGGGAGATGGCCCGGGTGGAGACATTTTTCATGCGCAGCCGGAAAAATTCCAGATTCTCCTGGTGGAACCGATCGATTTCATAGTCTTCCCGGCAGAAGGCCTTGACGATGTTATTGCCCACCAGGGTTTCCTGCAAATGGGTGTTCAACCGGCTCATGGAGACCTGGCTGGAGGTGGAGATGCGGCGCAGACGCTTGCCGAATTTGATGATGGGCAGGACGGCGACGGGGAACACCACCATGGCGATGAGGGCCAGGCGCCATTCCCGGTAAAAAATCACCCCCACCAGACCGATGATGGTGAAGATGTCCTTGAGCAGGTTGGTGACCACGGTGGACACCGAACTCTGGAGGATATTGACGTCATAGGTCACCCGGGACACCAGTAGACCGGTGGCGGTGCGGTCGTAAAACACCTGGGGCAGGGCCATATACTGGCGGTAGAGGGCGTCCCGCATCTGGGTGATAATCATGCCCCCCACATAATTCATCAAGTATTCATGAGTATAAAAAAATAGCCCTTTGAAAAAGTAGAGGACAATGACCAGGGGCGGCAGGATATAGAGCATATCCTGACGTTTGCCGAAAAAGATATCGTCCAGGGCCGGCTTGATGAGAAAGGCGATGAGCGCGGTGATGGCGGAAACCCCGAGCATGGCCAGCATGGCGATGGTAATCCGGCGCCAATAGGGTTTGAGCTGCTGGAAGAGGCGGTTATATAACTGGCGGTTTTCAGACATGGGTAATGAGCGCCGATTCGGGAATTTGGGGGCTAACGTTAAGTTAACTTGATTTTATAACTTATCAAGGGGAAATGATTCAAGGAAAATAACAGCCTCCAGACCAGGCTCGGCCATCAGCTTCGTGCCTCTGACGCCGTAAAGCCCGGCGTGCCGTTTCAAATTCATTTGACCAAAAATCTGGATGTGTGATAATGAAGGCAGGACCGACGGCTGACCAGGCTGCCCTGAGAAATGCCGCCAACCTAACTGTAACCGGCTCATAAGACACTATTCGTATAACCAGAAACCGGAAACCGGAAACTATTATGGAGGACGCATGCACGACCATGCCCACGGCCGCAAGGCCATTGAAGCCATGATTCGCAGCCAGGACCTGGGGGGGCTGCTGCGGCTGGCCGAAACCTTCCACGGCCATCTCTGCCCCTTTGTTTCTTTGGGGGTTAAGGCCGGGCAGTATGCCATGGCCGCCCTGGACCGCCCCAACACCGGCATGGAGGAGATCGTCGCCATCGTGGAGTGCAACAACTGTTTCACCGACGGCATCCAGGTGGTCACCGGCTGCACCTTCGGCAATAATGCCCTGATCTTTAAAGACCTGGGGAAGACGGCGGTGACCGTGGCCCGGCGGGAGGATGGCCAGGCGGTGCGCCTGCTGGTGCGGCCGGACTACCGGGAGCAGATGTTCGCCCGCTATCCCAACACCGAACCCTTATTCCAGAAAATCGTGGTGGAGCGCCAGGGCACGCCGGAGGACTGGCACCGCTTCGAGCACATGTGGGAGGCCATCGCCCGCCGGGAACTGAAAACGCCCCTGGAGGAGCAGTTCCTGATCCAAGACCTGACTATTACCCTGCCGGAGTACGCCCGCATCTTTGACGACAAAATCTGCAGCCGGTGCGGGGAACAGATCATGGCCTCCCGGGCCGTGGGGGCGGCGGAGAAGCCGCTCTGCCTGGAGTGCGCCGCGTCCCAGTATTATCATGCTCACCGGGCAGGGCATCTCTGCGGTCACCAAGGAGTAGTCGTGACCCAACCTGAAATGCCTTTTCTGGAGCATCTCCAGGAACTGCGCTCCCGGCTCATCATCTCCCTCATCGCCCTGTTCATCGGCATGGCCCTGGCCTGGACCTTTGCCCTGTCGGCCCTCACCGTCATCCAACGGCCTCTGGCCCAGCCGTCCCTGATCAAACGCCTGCAGTACGACCTGGTGAGCCGGGTCCAAAAGTCCTTCCCCCAGATAGCCGAAAAAATCCAGCTGGAGCCGCCGGCCCTGGACGTCCCCGAGCGCAAGCTCAATTACATGGCCCCCCTGGAGCCCTTCTTCGTCCAGATGAAGCTGTCCCTGATCATGGGACTCATCCTGGCCTTGCCGGTGCTCCTCTATCAGACCTGGCAGTTCATCGCCCCAGGCCTGTACGCCCACGAAAAGAAATATGTGTACGTCTTTGTACCTGTTGGCACCCTGGCCTTTATCCTGGGTGATCTCTTTTTTCTGTATATCGTCTGGCCCCTGATTGTGGCCTTTTCCCTGGGCTATGAAAGCGCCACCCTGTTCCCGCTGCTCAACCTCACCCAATACGTTAATTTCTGCCTGCGCCTGCTGCTGCTCTTCGGCCTCATCTTCGAACTGCCCCTGATTCTGTTGATTCTGGCCCGGCTGGGGCTGGTCAAGCTGGAGTTCCTGGTCAGGCAGCGCCGTCTGGCCCTGCTCTTAAGCCTGGTCGTGGCGGCCTTCCATGCCGATGTCATCACCATGGCCATGGTGGCCCTGCCCCTGTACGGCATGTATGAAATCAGTATCCTGGTGATCCGGCTCATCGGCGGGCGTAAAAGCAAAGAGGCGGACATTCCCCCGGAGACACCCCTGCCGCCGGAGGCTGCCTGACCCTGAACCCACCCACAGAAATGAAGAGCAGGCGACCCCACACTATTCCGCAATAGACAAACCAGACCATGAATCATTATTATCATCGATAATTATTTTGGGCGCCCGATCGGGCTTAATAGGGAAGCCGGTGTGAATCCGGCGCGGTCCCGCCGCTGTAACCGGGGACGAACAACGCTGCAGGCCACTCTGCCGCTACGGTGAGGGGAAGGGGCGTTGCAGTAGGTTGAACCGGGAGCCAGAAGACCTGCCCAATAACCAGCGACCGCCGGGGCGAGGCACCCCGGAGCAGCGCCGACTAAGGACCAAGAAACAGGGTGCAATCCTTAAGTCTTAATGACTTAGGGATTTTTTATTTTTCCACAAAGGAGGTTTTTCCCATGGCTTTAACAACTCGCAGATTTTGGGCCGCGTGCAGTCCTGGGCTGTCTCTTACTGCTGACCACCGCGGCCGTTGCGGCGGACAAACCCGCCATCGTTCTGGTGGCCTTTGGCACCAGCACTAAGGCTTTTGACACCTACAAGCATTTCGAAGCCAAGGTCAAGGAGCGCTTTCCGGATCACGAAATCCGCTGGGCCTACACCTCCAAGATCGTCCGGGAAAAACTCAAGGAAGAACAACAGCGGGAACTCCCGGACCTGGCCCAGACATTGGAGGACTTAAAAGCCAAGGGCGTCACCCAGGTGGCCGTTCAGTCCCTGCACGTGGTTCCCGGCGAGGAGTGGGAAAAGAAGGTGAAGATTTGTCAGGAAACCCCGGGGTTAAAAATCTCCCTGGGCAAACCTTTGTTGAGTTCCCTGGCTGATCGGAAACGGGTCCTGGAAGCCCTGGCCAAGGATTTCCCCGCCGACCTTAAGGAAAATGCCGTCCTCCTGGTGGGCCACGGCAGTCCCTCGCCGGCGGGCACCAGGGAATATCTCTCCTTGTACACCCTGAAGCTCTCAAAATTCAGAGGAAAAAATGTCTTTTTTGGCACCATCGAAGGCCAACCGCCCATAAAAAATGCCCTGGCCGCGCTAAAAAAATCCTCGGCCAGCAAAGTGACCATTGTGCCGTTCATGATTGTGGCCGGAGACCACTTTGAAAATGATATCATGGGCGACAAAGACAGTATCAAGTCCGAACTCCTGGCCGCCAAGCCCTATGAGATTCAGGCCATCGACAAGGGCCTGGGCTACAATGACGGTGTCATCCAGGTCTACCTGGACCACCTGGCCACCGCCCTGGACACGTTCGTCGAGAAGAAGAAGAAGGAGAAGAAAGCAAGAAGGGCAAAAAATTAGAGTTTACATATTGACTCAGCTCGAGGATCTGGTCGGACCTCGATTGGTCAGGATTATTTATCTAAAAAAAGGAGTGCCGTGGGGAAAAAAGTTGACAAAATAATTTGGAAGTGCAGGAAAATTCGTCCAGATGTTTGAATGACAATAGAGCGATTGCGAAGCCATTGTGCGGGTCAAACCCGGTGAATCAAAGGAGGCGGCTGGGCCCGGCATCTGTTCGACAATCCACTGGAGAAAATGCCGTGGTGAAGATATTTATTGTCCCCAACAATCGCAAATGCGGCATGGGAGGAGGCAGCCTGGTTTCACATTCCTGCAGAGGGCTGGTGAATCTTGCTAAGTAAAAAGGGAACGCGCACCCGGTCTTCAGACCAGATAGGGCCTTCGTGGCTTTATTTTAGCAGACGTGGCTTTCCTTTAGTGGCAGCACTTATGGTCGTGGTCATGATGACCTTCGCCATGCACGTGCTCGTGAGAATGTTTCCCCGCCTCATGGCTATGCTCATGACCATCATGGGTATGAGCCATGGCCTTGTGGTCATGCTCGTGCTCATGTTTGTCTTTGTTGTGGCAGCACATTTCGTTTCACCTCCTTTACAATCAGTATTAAGCTTATTATAAATCTCATTTTAGCGATGTCAAGATGACCTGAAGATTATAGACAGGTGGGAAAATAAACCTTTCCGTCATAACCTTGCCTCATAAGGAAACAGGCCAGGAAATGGGCCTGGATTTTCACATCTTGACATTTTCACCTTTCCGGTCTATAATTAATTACCGTTGGGAATGAATCCCGACTAACTGTATGTATAACGAAGTTAACTGACAGCCACGAAGGCTTGGGCGTTTGAAAACGCCGGGCAATCGTGGTTTTTTTTATGGAAATAAGGGTGGGTCCCGATACCTGCCAGAGTGTTGGTCTTTATGGGTAGGTCATACAAGGCCGGTTTCCGGATACAGTGAGCATCTCAAAGAAGCGGGGGGCGGGGCGTGCAAAGAAAACGGCGCATATGCGTCGTTGATGGCCAGGGAGGCGGCATTGGCGCGGTCTTGATCCGACGTCTGAAAGAGGTCTACCAGGAGGAGCACGAAGTCATTGCTTTGGGGACCAACGGGGTCGCAACCGCTCAAATGATGAAGGCCCATGCCAATCGCGGGGCCAGCGGCGAAGCTGCCATCATCTGGACTGTGGCCAGGGCCGACGTTATCTTGGGAAGCCTATCCATCATCCTGGCCAACGCGATGATGGGGGAAGTGACCCCCGCCATTGCTGCGGCCATTGCCTCGGCCCCGGCTCTGAAGATTCTCCTGCCTCTGGCTGGGTCAGGGTTGGAAATTGTCGGACTCACCTCGGAACCACTGCCCCACATGGTGGACAAAGCAGTTTTCGGACGATTAAAGGAGTTTCTGGAAAATGTGTGAAGCTACTGCCTATATTTTGAAAAACGGTCAAGAGGAACTGTTCCTGTCGGAAGTTGATATCATTGAACCGGAAGGAGACGGTCTGCGGCTGGTGAGCATTTTCGGCGAGCAAAAGGTTGTCAGGGCCGATATCCACCGGCTTAACCTGGTGAACCATAAAATTATCCTCATAGAAAAATAAGCTTTGGTGGAGCCGTCCCGGAGAATTCGCTTGAACTTAGTCGATATTTCTTATATATAATTCATTTACTCTGGGGGCGAATCCCCGGGACATTCAAGCACCACCAAATCAAGAAACTGCCAGGCCATGAAGGCTTGCGATCCTCCAAGGGAGGATTATGCCTTCATGGCCTTTTTTTTTGTGGTTAACAGAGTGCGCCTGACAGCTCTGAATCAAATCTAGGAACATAAAACATGCATATTTCCGAAGGAGTGCTCAGTCCCGGCGGTCTTGGCCGGCGGAGCGGCCCTGGCGGCGGTAGGGACCGCCATCGGCCTGAAAAAAATGGACTACGAGGCCATCCCCCGGGTGGCCATCCTCTCCGCGGCTTTTTTTGTGGCCACCCTGATTCATGTGCCGGTGGGGCCGGTGGGCCTGCACCTGGTGCTCAATGGCCTCATGGGCCTGCTGTTGGGCTGGCTGGCCGTCCCCGCCATTCTCATCGCCCTGTTTTTGCAGGCCCTGCTCTTCCAGTTCGGCGGGTTGACGGTGTTGGGGGTGAATACCGTCATCATGGCCCTGCCGGCCGTCGTCTGTTTTTATCTGTTCCGGCCCTTCCTGCGCCGTCAAGGCACCGTGGCCGCGGTGGCGGCTTTTGCCTGCGGCTTTACGGCCATTTTGCTGGGGGGCCTGCTGATCGCGGTGGCCCTGATCGGCACCGGCCAGGCCTTTTTCACAGGTGGCCGAACTTGCCGTCCTGGCCCATATCCCGCTGATGATTATTGAGGGTATCATTACCCTGTTGGTCTTTCTCTTTCTCAAAAAAGTCCGCCCCGAAATGCTGGAGGGAATTTATGCTCAGGACATCATCGCACTTGTTTAAGGTATGCAGCCGTTATCTTATGGCCGCCATGTTGTGTCTTTTCCTCCTCAGCCTGGCCACCCCGGCCCTGGCCCACCGGGTTCTGGTCTATCGCCTTTGCCGAAGGCGACACCATCCACACCGAGAGCAAATTTGTGGGCAGCGGTGCGGTCCAAAAAGGCCAGGTGCTGGTCCAGGACAAAAAAACCGGCCAGACCCTGTTGACCGGGACCACCGACGACCAGGGCAAATTCTCTTTTAAAATTCCCCCCGAAGCCACGGCCCAGAAGCTGGATCTGCTCATCGTGACCGAGGCCTCCATGGGCCACCAAGGCGAATGGCTGCTCAAAGCCGACAGCTATCTTGCCGGGGGGAAGTCCACGACAGCCGCGGCTGCTCCCGGCGTCTCCACGCCAGCCACGCCCGCGCCATCGACCTCGCCGGCGGTAGCTTCCGGGGCCAAGGCCGCCAGCGTCGACCAGCAAGCTCTGGAAGCGGCCCTGGATAAATCCCTGGAGCGCCACCTCGCCCCCCTCAAGGAGATGCTCACGGACTTGACCATCCACCGGACCTCTCTCACCGACATCATCGGCGGCCTCGGTTATATCATGGGCATCTTCGGCCTCTGGGCCTATTTTATGAGTAAAAAGCAACCTAAACCATGAGCGCCATTCAAGAGCCATTTTCCGAAGGCGCCTCCCTGATGCACCGCCTGGACCCCCGGGGGAAAATTGTGGTTGCCGCCCTGTTTTCCATCCTGGTGGCAGTGGCCAAGTCCTTTCCCGCGGCCCTGGCCGGACTGGCCCTGGCTCTCGGCTGGCTGGTTCTGGCGCGTCTGCCTCTGAAAAAAGTGCTCGCCAGGCTGCTGGCGGTGAACAGCTTTATATTTTTCCTCTGGTTGGTCCTGCCGTTCACCTATCCGGGAGATCCGGTCTGGGGTCTCGGGCCCCTGGTCGCCACTCGCCAGGGTTTGATTTTCGCCGCTTTGATCACCCTGAAATCCAACGCCATCATCATCGGTCTGATTGCCCTCATCGCCACGGTGCCGGTCGTTACCCTGGGGCAGGCCATGCATAGTCTGCGGCTGCCCGACAAGTTGTGTCATCTGCTGCTGTTTACCTACCGCTACCTGTATGTTTTTGAGCTGGAATACCAGCGCCTGGTCCAGGCCATGAAAATCCGGGGCTTTCAGCCGCGCACCAATCTCCACACCTACCGCTCCTACGCCTATCTGGCCGCCATGCTGCTGGTGCGCAGCTATGACCGGGCCGAGAGCGTTTTTCAGGCCATGCTGTGCCGGGGCTTTCACGGCGTTTTTTACAGCCTGCAGACCTTTGCCTGGCAGCGCCGGGATGGAGTTTTTCTAATCGTGTCCTTGCTGGCTTTGGCGCTGTTGCTCCTTCTGGAGTGGCAGAGTCAGAGCCTCCTGTGAGTTTAAGATGAATGAACCACTAATTGAGTTGCACAACATCACGCTATACCTACCCCGGAGCCACCCAGCCGGTTTTTGAGGATTTTAATTTTCAGCTCCTGCCCGGCAAACATCTGGGCCTGGTCGGTCCCAACGGCAGCGGCAAGACCACCCTGTTGCACCTGATTATGGGATTGTTGCGGCCCCAGGCGGGAAGAATAGTCATCTTGGGGCAGGAAGTCAAAAAAGAGAAGGATTTTCTTGATGTCCGGCAAAAGGTGGGCTTGCTCTTTCAAAATGCCGACGATCAGCTCTTCTGCCCCACCGTCCTGGAAGATGTGGCCTTTGGGCCTTTGAATCAGGGGAAAACTCCGGCCGAGGCAATTGCCAGCGCTCGGGAAACCATGGCAGGGCTAGGGTTGGCCGGCTTCGAAGATCGGGTGACCTACAAGCTTTCCGGGGGCGAGAAGAAGCTGGTCTCCCTGGCCACCGTCCTGGCCATGCAGCCGCAATTGCTCCTGTTGGATGAGCCCACCACCGGGTTGGATGAGGCCACCAGGCACCGCCTCATCCACATCCTGCAAAATCTGGAGATCTCGTATTTGATTGTTTCCCATGAACATGAATTTTTGGAGCATACCGTCAAGGAATGCTGCCATGTGCATACTACTTTTTGTGAGACCTTACCAATAACTCAAAGGGGGAGTTTGTCATGAGGAGTGTACGGTATTTTTTTCTGCTGCTGCTTGTATTGCTGCTGATGGCGCCGAAACCGGGGTGGTCGGCCACAGAGGCCGCCGGGCCGGCAGCGGAGGAAGCGGCAGCCGCGGCAGAAAAGGAAGCAGAGGGAGAGGCAAAAGGAGGCCCTGGCGAGGGCTTCGAAACCAAAGCCGAGGAAGCCAAAGAGGGAGTGGAATGCCCTGCCACCTTTGGGCCCATTATCGCTGATGCCGCGGTGCCCATTGCCAAAGGCAAATTCGCCATCCAGCCCACCTGGGGGCTTTTCTTCGTCACCGATGCTTTTTCTCCAAATTGGCGGCGGGAATCAGCCGGAGGCAACTACACCAGTTTCAATCAATTAGTGAAATTATCCTACGGGTTGTGGGATAACCTGGAAATCAATGTCCAAATGAACACCTATGAGCACAGGTGGGCCAGGAATGTCAACGAACCCGGCCCCCGGGGCGAGACTTCGGCTGATTTCGGCAGCATTGGCAATACTCTACTGACGTTTAAGTATCAATTCGTTCAGGAAAGTCCAACAGTTCCCACCGTGACTGGTATTTTTTCCACCTTGTTGCCCACCGGCCACTACCGGCATTTGAATCCCAGCCGTCTGGGGACTGATGAAATCGGCCAGGGAGGGGTTACGTTTTTTACGGGCCTGAATCTTCAAAAGTATGTGGAGCCATTTATTCTGTATGGCAATATCTGGTATAGAGTGGGAACATCATATCGGGCTGATGGCCAGGATGCGGCCGGCAACCCCACCCAGGTAAGTGTCCATCCCCGTAATGGGGTCATCGTCAACTTTGCGGCGGAATATCCCATAACGAAAAAGTGGGTGGCGCTCTTTGAAGTTATCAGCAGTTGGGATACCGGTCTACAGATTACCGGCACCAGATCAAATGAGCAACGGGGGTCTTTTCTGGCCGTCTCCCCGGGCATCGAATTCATGGCCACGGAGAAACTCTCTTTTGCCCTGGGAGTGGCCGTCGATGTCATCGGCAAGAACAATAACGCCAGCGTCGCCCCGTTATTTTCCCTGATCTATTGCTTTTAATCTGACCGGTTGGCTCATTTTATGTATAAAGGAGAACTATCATGCGCATCTTAGCTAAATTACTGGTGATTGCCTTTGTTATTCTGGGATTAACCTCAGTCTGTCAGGCCCATTTCGGCATGATCCTGCCCGACAAATCCATGGTCATGCAGGGCGACGACCCCAACCTGGGACTGACCCTGGCCTTCCTCCATCCCATGGAGCAGAAAGGCATGCCCATGGCCAAACCCAAGGCCTTCGGGGTGAAGTCAGGCAAAGAAAAAACCGATCTCTTAGGCACTCTCCAGGAGACCAAGGTCCTGGACAACCAGGCCTGGAAGACTTCCTACGCCTTGAAGAAACCCGGAGTTTACGCCTTCTATGTCGACCCGGCGCCCTACTGGGAACCCGCGGAAAATAAATTCATCATCCACCAGACCAAAACCTACGTCGCGGCCCTGGGGGAAGAAGAAAACTGGGACCAGGAAGTGGGCCTCAAGGCTGAGATCATCCCCCTGACCCGGCCCTTCGGCCTCTATGCCGGCAACGTCTTCCAGGGCGTGGTCAAATTCAAAGGCAAACCCGTGCCCAACGCCGATGTGGAAGTGGAATACTGGAACGCCGACAAAAAGGTGAGCCCGCCCAATGACTATTTCAACGCCCAGGTGGTGAAAACCGATAAGAACGGCGTCTTTACCTTTGCCGTGCCCAAGGCCGGCTGGTGGGGCTTTGCGGCCCTGAACGAAGAAAAGAATGCCATCGTCCAGGACGGCAAGAAAAAAGACGCGGAATACGGCGCCGTGCTCTGGGCCCAGTTTACTGATTGGCCGGCTAAATAAAGAAAGGAGGGATCATCCTGAAATGAGGAGAAAAATGCCATAGCACCACCTGACGGCCAGGACGCCAATGATGGTGCCGTGCTCTGGGTGCAATTCACCGAAAGTCCAGGAACATGAAAAGAGGAGGGAGCAGCAATGTGCGCCGAGGATAAAGAAAAACATGCCCATGAACATGAGCATGAGGAGGTTACTCATAGCCACGGCCATGAGCACACCCATAAGGCGGAGGAGCACGTCACGAACACGCCCATGACGCAAGGTCATCACACTCATGGGCATGAGGAGAAAGACAAGCATACGCATGGGCATGAACACGAGGAGGTTGCCCATAGCCACGGTGGCCACGAACACGGCCACAAGGCGGAGGAACACACCCATGAACACGCCCACGACGAAGAACATCATACCCACGAGCACAAGAAGTAAAAAGAACGGAAGAGAATCTTCCTAAGGAAAGGGAGGCCGGGCTTGCTTTCTTTGAGATGGAACTTGAAGAACAGCATTCGCGGTCTCCCTTTAGTTTTTGTTCCGGAGCTTGCCGATCCTCGGGGCGCTGTTCCCTTTCTAAATGCCCCGATTTTATTCAAGGAAAGGGGAGTGATCTGCTGTCGTATTCGAATTATTATCTGACCGCCGCCTTTTGAAAAGACTGATCAGGGTTGCAAAGATCCCCCCCAGGATACCGGCGCTGGCCACGCCCATAGGGCAACTTGGCTGACCACAGCATGGACAGTTGGTCGTTCCCGCCAGTAGGGCCGCAAAACTGCCCCACCACACCAGGAAACGAGTCCCTTCGGCCCACAGACGCTCCCGGATTCTGTAGAGATATGTATTCAACTAAACGCTTCGCGTGGAAGGTAAACCGCCCGATTCCCCTGTAACAACCCTGCCGACAGAACGTAAACTTCTCAGAATAAGAATTTCTCCACCTTTTTCCTCGTCTTCCCCAATAGTTACGTGTAGTTTCCTCCATACATCCAAATCCAACCAGGAGGAAAACCATGGGAAAACTACACGATCAGATGCGAGAGGATTTACTTCTTAAGGCCTACAGTCCTCACACCCAGAGGATCATACCTGCGCTGCGCCCGCCATTTCGCCAGCCACTACATGAGGTCTCCCGAAGAGATGGGGGAGCAGGAGATTCGCGGCTTCCTCCTGCATCTGGTCCGGGATCGTAAAGCCTCACCCGCCACGCAGGACATGTATGTCAACGCCCTCAAGTTTCTCTACACCGTTACCCTCAAACGACCTGAGGTTGTAAAGGATATTTCCCATCCCAAACGGCCCAAGACCCTCCCGGTCATTCTCAGCCCGGAAGAAGTGCTCCGGATTTTTGCGGCCATCCGCTCGGTTAAGTACAAAGCCATCATTGCCACCGCCTATGCGGCCGGTCTCAGGATTTCGGAAGTATGCGGACTGCGCATCGCCGATATTGACAGTCAGCGGATGCGCATCCACGTCCGCTCGGGAAAAGGTAAAAAAGATCGCTATGTCATGCTGGGAGAGAGCCTCCTGGTCCTGTTGCGCCAGTACTACCAGAAGCCGCCCGGCCACAAGGAGAGTATCTTTTCCCGGGACAAAAACCCCATCGCCCCATCTGCACCACGTCGGTGAGCCAGGTTTTGAGAAGAGTCATCCGGGAGACGGGTTTGACCAAGAGGGTCACCATGCACACCTTGCGTCACTGCTTTGCCACCCATCTGCTGGAGGCCGGCACCGATATCCGTATCCTGCAGGTCCTCCTGGGTCACAGCTCCATCCGCACCACGCTGCGTTACACTCACATCACCGACCGACTGGTCCAGAAACTGGTAAGCCCCCTGGATATGATCCAGCCCGCCTCTTAACTGGGGCTGCCCCATGCCCAGACCAGCCCTGGAGGTGGCCCAGATCTTTCGCCACCATGGCCCAGACTACCGGCAAAACCATGGTCTCAGCCCGGAGCAGCACCAGGCCATGCGGGATATCGAACGGTGCCGCACCTCCCGTTTGGGCGGACACGTGGACTTTTGCAGCCATGGCTGCGGCTACCTGGCGATCTCCTATAACTCCTGCCGCAATCGCCACTGTCCCAAGTGCCAGAGCCTCAAGCAGGCCAAGTGGCTGGAAGAACGTCGGGAGCGACTCCTGCCCACTCACTACTTCCACCTGGTGGTCACCCTGCCCCACGAACTCAACCCGCTGGCCTTGTTCAACAAGGAACTCGTCTTCAATCTCCTCTTTGCAGCCGCCTCCCGCGCCCTCCTGCAGTTTGCCCGGGACTATGAGCGCCTGCGGGCCCAGGTCGGCTTCACGGCAGTGCTCCACACCTGGGATCAGAATCTCAACTTTCATCCCCATCTGCATATCGTGGTAACGGGCGGCGGGCTGAGTGCCGATGCCGATACCTGGATCGCCGCCGGCAACAGTTTCCTCCTGCCCGTCAAGGCCCTCTCAAAGATTATCCGGGCCAAGTTTCTGGAGGCCCTGGACCAGGCTTTTCAGGAGGGCAGATTGCAGGGCAAGGTTCCCTGTCTGGCCGGCCCGGTGCCGTTCCGACGGTTCCTCAGGAAGCTCAAACGGAAAAAATGGGTCGTCTACTCCAAAGAGCTTTTCAATGGCGTCCCAGAAAGCTTATCATTACCTCAGCCGCTACACCCACCGGGTGGCCATCTCCAATCATCGACTGGTGAGCCTGGCGGATGGCAAGGTCACCTTCCGAGCCAGGGACAATAGCCGACCCGGTCAGCAGAGGCTGGTGACTATCACCGCCCAGGAGTTTATCCGCCGCTTTCTCTTGCACATCCTTCCGCCTCGGTTCGTCAAAATCAGGCACTTTGGCCTCATGGCCCCTGCCAATGCCAAAACCAAACTGGAAAAAGCCCGGTCTCTTCTCGGTCCACCAGAGTCCGCTTCTCATGATGAACTCAAAGACCACAATCTCGATGCACCGCCAGAAACCAAAACCTGGCAGGAGATGATGCGGGCTCTCACCGGTGTGGATTTCACCGTCTGTCCACAATGCGGTCAGGGCAGGTTGATCCGTTGCCAACTAACTGTAGGTGAACCTGCCCTTGCACCGGCAATCTGGGATTCCTCATGATCTCCTGTTTCTGTCGTTTTAACCTTATTCCTTCTGCCAGGAGTGCCTTCCAGAGCACGACAGGGATGCTTTCGTCCAAAATTTCTGCTTCGATCCTATCTGGGCCCATCCTTGTCCCTCTTTTCATCTTCTTGGCCCAAAAGGTCCAGCCATTGAACCCGTCCCCAGTCCTCAATTCTCAAAAATCGCCAGCTCCACGACAAACCCCTGTCATTGGATCCCCATAGCCCAAAACTATTCCAAATCCTGCCGATTAACCACCCTTAGTTCATGATGCCGATTATGAAAATGTGCTTCGCAACTTTCACAATCGC
>CAVZSK010000046.1:0-33855 GCA_963777875.1 uncultured delta proteobacterium
CCGCGGTTAACCGGGTTTTTCAGAGGGGAGTAGGGGATGAACTCTAAAAAGCTCCTGAAAAATTCCCCATCCCTATTTGTCATTCTGAGCGTCGCAAAGAATCTTCCTTATCAATCAACTATAGATCTTCACTTCCTTCAGGATGACAATGTAGCCACCTTCTAACAGCCTGGCAGATCCCGCCCAAAAGCAATTTTTCGCGAAAATTTTTATATCTTTCAACATATTTAAATAACATGCTAAAATAATAACGGAATGGATTTTTCGCGCTTTTTTCACAGTAATTTCGCGCTTGTTTGCCGTGTCATTTTCATTGTGAAGCCAATACCACATTAACGTCCGCCCACCTTGAGCGTTTTTTCCAGCGTGGGAAGGTGCTGAATTTAAAGCAGGATAATACCAATATTGGTCTGAAAGTTCCAGCACCGTGGGGCAGGAACAACTTCAGGCGCTGCCCCTGGCCGTCTGATTTAACCCTTAACTGTGTCTAATTGTGGACCTTTACACTCTGTTCAAAGCCATTTATACTGGTCCAATGGTGTTTGTCATTCTGGGCTGGGTAATACTAAGGCAGTTACTGCTGTTTCACAAACGTGATGAGAAGTTGTGGGGGGCATGATCATGGCATCTCCATTAGATGAGATTCATCTCACATAAAAATCGGGGGGAAAGAAATGAAAAGGGGGAAAAGTTGGCTGGGGGTTGGCGCATTATGCTTTATGGTTATGGCATGCGGCCCTCTGATCTGGAGTGGCGCCCTGGCAGCGCAGGGTGACAAAATCCAGGAACCCTGTAGTTCCTCACCGGGACAGAACGAAGAAGTCCAACTCACTTATCAGGATTACACTAATTTGATCGCTGGCAACAACATGGATGCTACCATTTTAGCAAAATGGGTAAATCCGGAAGGGTGGCTCGAGTACGCCGAAGATATGAATCAAATTTGGAATCGGTTTGAACAAAAACAACTCAAACCCATACGAGCTTGGGCAACCCAGGAGCTTGGCTCTTCCCAAGCCGTGGAAGGAACGGTCTTTTATCCCTTCAGTGGTCCGGATGTGGCTAATATACTTGCCTTTTTTCCCCAGGCCAAAAATTATTTGCTGATTGGTCTGGAACCGGTGGGGTCTCTTCCCATTCTTCAGCCTGGGAAAAATGAGCCGTTTTATAGTGGCCTGGAGCAATCCCTGGGCGAACTGCTGCGGCTCAATTATTTCATTACCCATATGATGGCAAGCGATTTGGTAAAAAGGGAGCTGGATGGAGTTTTGCCGGTGCTGTTGTACTTTTTAGGGCGGGAGAATGTCAGAGTCCTGGAGGTGAATTACTGGCAGATGCAGCCGGACGGGACTATAACCGAAAAACCGGCTAAGGGTGGAGAAAAACTGACCGGTGTAGGCATTCCAGGGGTGAAAATCCTTTTTCAACGGGGGGAAGGTGAACCGGAACAGACCCTTTACTATTTTCGGTTCAATCTCCAGGATAACTCTTGGCGGAGTAACCCCCAATTTGTAAAATTCCTCACGGGCTTTGCTCCTTTTCGGAGTTTTGTTAAGGCGGCCTCTTATCTCATGTTTAACCCCCAATTTGGGGATATCCGGCAGTTTCTTCTGGACCAGAGCCAAGTGGTTTTGCAAACTGATGAGGGAGTTCCCTTGAGATACTTTGAACCGGATAAGTGGGATCGTCGTTTTTATGGTAAATATTCCTGTCCCATCCAAGTGTTCGCCAAATGTTTTCAAGCAGACATGGCCGATATCTATCGCAATGGGCAGAATCCCAAACCCCTGCCTTTTGTCATCGGCTATCATGCCCGCCCGAATTCTTCCAATTTACTGCTGGCCTCCCGCAGGGCAATCATGGCGGAGGAAGAAGCCAAGAGAAACAACGGCGCTTTGGGCGAGAGGAATTTTTAATCCTCAGTTTTCTGCTTCTTTACCCCATGGACCAGGCCATGACAGTCCCGCGTCTGCCCGTGACTCTGCCCCAGGAACAATGGTAACCTCCCAGCACCGGCAGGACCCGGGGCTACGGGCCTCCACGAGCAGTGCAGAAAGAAAGGTAAACTGCCCCTGGAAGAATTTAGTTATATTCTTTCCCCTCTTTGTCCTCTTCTGCCAGCTTCACTTTTTTCCGCACAGGTCGCACTTGCCATCCTCAGTGATGCAAGGCTGCTTAGGCGCCTCAACCCCGCAGATTCCGCATTTCGGCATAATCAATCCCTACATATTTTAGTTTATTGCTAGTGCCCCAACTAGGGTCTCTTTCACCCCTCACCTGACCCTCTGCCCCTGCATGGAGTGGGTAATAAAAAGAACAAAACTTTTTAAGTTACAATTTTCGATTAGGATTGCAAGTATAATAAATTAAACTATCTTCCCTTTGAGGGGAACAGCGGCTTTCGGACAGCAGCGTGGGCCATACAATGCACCGCATTCTATTTCAACTGGCGACGGTCCAGCACTATCCGCAAAACTCCGCCAATGACCACTCCCAGCCCCAATAATCCAACCAATGTATACATGGCACTTTTGAAATAATAGCCAGCGCCTAAACCGATGATCGAGATAAAGGCGAAAAACCAGATCAAGCGTTTCTGCAAGACTTTTAGCTGCGTCGGCGGTTTGACCATGCCGCACCTCCTAAAAATAATTTCGTGTTTCGAGTTAAAACTAACAGCCGAAGCGGTTTGGTTCTAATTTTTAAATTTTCGAATATCTAGACCAGAATTTTGTATCTTAAAAAATTAAGATATATCAAGACGATAATATTTTTCGACAAATGTTGCCGCCAAATCGGTTCAAAAAATTTAACCAAGCATTAAAAAACTTCAATTTCCATGGTCCTTTTTAACCATATATTTCAATGAAATATAAAAATATCGAAACTTTCCTTATTCTGGCATACAGTATGCAATAGATTATAAGGCAAATAAAGAGTTCCCCCTTAACTCAAATATAGTAAACGTTTTCTCCTTTCTCCCCAAAAGGCCGGGCTACCCCCTCCCGGCCTTTTTATTTTGCCGAAAAACCCAGCCAATGCTACCCAGCTTAACTTAGATTGTCAGAATGATACTTAAGTCGGGTGGGGAGCAATTAAACCCTCGTCCCCTGGAATTCCCCCGTATTACCAAAGAGGCGGCGTTTATGATGCAACACCCGTTGCCAGGAAGCCTGGAGGTGTGTCTCCAGTTCCGAAGTTTCGGACAGTGCCGCTAAGGTCTGTTGCATATTTTCAAACTGTTCGCAAATTAACAAGATATCTTGGCCCGCGGCAACCGCTAATTTGGCCGCCTGGGCCACCGGCCAATGTTTGGTGATGGCACCCATCTCCAGGTCATCGGTAAAGGCCAGTCCGGAAAAACCCAATTGTCCTCGCAAGACTTTGGTGGTTGCCACATGGGAGAGAGAAGCGGGCAGGGTATCCCATTCTGGGACCAAGACATGGGCGCACATAACCCCGGGTACGCCGGCGGCAACCGCCCGGCGAAAGGGGAGGAGGTCCAGATCTCTTTGGGCCGGTCCGTTGGCGGCTGCAGGTAAATCCAGATGCGAGTCCAGTTCGGTAGCCCCCAGGCCAGGAAAATGTTTCACCACCGGCAGGACCCCGCCGTCGCGATAGCCCTGAACTGCGGCCAGGCCGAACCGGGCCACCTGTTCCGGATCGGTGCTGTAGGAGCGTTCCCAGAGAGGACAATCCAGACTACGGGGGACATCCAGAACCGGCGCCAGATTGATGTTTACCCCTAAGGAGCACAACTCTCCAGCCACTTGTTGAGCTGCCAGGGCCACGGCCGCCAGGTCGCCGGCGATCCCGAACTGGCGCGCTGAGGGCATTTCCGGAAAAGGTTGACGAAACCGTTGTACCGGACCGCCTTCTTGATCAACCGCCACAAAAAGAGGATAGCCGCGGCAGTTAGGGCCATTTCTTGACAGGCGTGAATTAAAGCCGCCACCTGGTGGGGATGAGCAATATTGCGTTTGAAGAGAATAATACCTCCCACCTGCAGATCTTGAATAATGGCTCGGGTAGTCTCATCGGGTTCCAGACCTGGGATACCAACCATTAAAAGCTGTCCCCAACGTTTATTCATGTCGGCAACTCCTGGGAATCGGCCTCATATTCGTTGTCAAAAGTATTAGCTTAGGCACCCCTTACCCTGACCCTCTCCCTTCAAAGGGCTAGGGGAAAATAAAGGACCTAACTTGGCAATTGGCGTAACTCTCAGCGTGGCGCCATAATTCCGGCTCCGGGGCAAATAGTCTTACAGCAGTTTTTCCTTATGCAAATATTCCATGGCTCGTTGGGCATACGTCGTCATAATAGTTATCATCCAGGTAAAATGGGACTGAATCTCATCCAATTGCCCTTCGGCGACTAAACCCAACAGCCCGGTGAAAACCGTTTTCAGACGTATCATTTCGGCTTCACTGATGACGGATTGGCAGAGCGTGACCTCTTGATCCAGGGACTTGAGGAAATCCAGGAACAGACGTCGAGCCCCCAGAGCCTCAGCCCCGGTCATTTGTTTAAGACTTTGCAGGAGATTGGAAGCCACATGTAATTCGGCTTTCATACGGTCTGCCAGGTGAAACCCTAAAATCGCCTCTCTGCTGCCGGCTGGGAAAACTTTTTCCATACAACCCTCCTTGCCTGATCTGATAAAGTATCTATCATATTATCAGCCATGGAACAATTCGCTGGTCAACCCTTTAACGCCGATTTAAGGAAAATCATGAGATTATGATATACCGCGCCGTCATCTTTGACCTTGATGGAACCTTGCTGGACACCTTAAAAGACCTGGCCGCGTCCATGAATCAGGTATTGCACCATCTGGGTTTTCCGGAACATCTCCCGGAAGCGTATAAATATTTTGTGGGTGATGGCATGGCAAATCTTGCCCGTCGGGCCCTGCCGGCGGAACAGCGCCGGGACGACGTTATCGAGCCGGCTGCCGCGGCCATGCGGGAAGAATACCGCCGACGTTGGCGGAGCCAGACCAGGCCCTATCCTGGTATTCCGGAACTCCTGGAGACGCTGAGCACACGCAGGATTAAACTTGGGGTGCTTACCAATAAGCCGGAAAGCCTGGCGAAATCAATAGTGGCCGCCTACTTCCCTGATATTAGCTTTACTGGCGTGGTCGGGGCGAATCCCTCTCTCCCCTTGAAACCTGATCCTGCCGGGGCCTGGGCCCTGGCCCAACAGTTGGCTCTGCCTCCGGCAACCATTGTTTTGGTTGGTGATTCCGGGACCGATATGCAGACTGCCTCGGCTGCCGGCATGTATGCCGCCGGCGCTTTGTGGGGTTTTCGCGGGGCTGAGGAACTGAGCGCGGCTGGAGCCCATATCCTGCTCAAGACTCCAGCCGACCTCCTGGTGCTGTTTAAATGATAACAGGGACGGCTCAACTGGGCAATTTTGCCACAATCCCTCTCAATAGCCCTAATAGGGGCTGCTCGGCCTGCTGGACCACCTTGATTATCTCTTCCAGGGCCACAGGCGCCATGGCATCCGGCAGGTTGACGTTGCTGATCACGGATAGGCCTAATAGACGCAAACCTGCATGCACTGCGGCAATGGCTTCCGCAACAGTGGACATACCCACGGCATCGGCGCCCAGCAGACGCAGCAACCTGGTCTCGGCCGGTGTTTCCAGACTCGGGCCCTTAACCGCCACATAGACCCCTTCACGCAGTCTGATGCCACGCTCCAGAGCTGTGTCTACTGCCAGTTCGGCCAATTGCCGGTCATACACCTGACTCATGTCAGGGAAACGAGGTCCCCAGGCGTCGATATTACCTCCTATTAAGGGATTATCTCCCAGCATATTAATCTGATCACGGATCAACATCAGATCGCCGGACTTAAAAACTGGCTGCAGCCCCCCGGCGGCATTGGTGAGAATAAGAACATTCACTCCTAAAGCGGCCAAAAGTCGGACTGGAAAAGTTACCTGGAGCAGTGAATAGCCTTCGTAGGCGTGAAAGCGGCCCTGAAAAATCAGCACGGCACGCCCCTCCAGCTTGCCATATTTCAATTGTCCGGCATGACTGGGAGCGGAGGCCTGAGGAAAATGGGGGATGGCGCCGTATGGAATGGTAATCGCCTCTTCTACATAGGTCCCCAGACCTCCGGCCCCGGTTCCTAAAATGATGCCGCAAACCGGTTTGGGGTCTAATTCTTTGCGGAGAAAAGCTGCCGCCTCTTCCACCTGGCGGCGGAACATGTTAATTTCCATAGATATAACCTCCATGACAGTTTCTGTAAAAATTAATGGGTGAGCGTCAAAGTTATGGGGAAAAGATACACTGTCTCCCAAGGATAACTGAAGGGGTTTATTAAAAATCATAATGTCTTTTCATAATAATTGAGTTTAACCGATTTCCCTTAGTCGAGCGCTTGCTGCTTAGAATTAATATTAGGTATTTATCAAAAAGTATGTTAATTTATAAAGCTAAAATAAAACGAAAAAAGCAGAGGTTAGTTAACATAAATGGCGCGACCACGCAAATGCCGTTGGGTTGAGTTTGAGCCGGGAATAACTTTTTTCAAGCCTCAAGGCATTCCCATGCGGGGGTTGGAACAGGTTGTCATTAGTGTCGATGAACTGGAAGCCCTTCGTCTCTCCGATTTCCTCGGACTCAATCAGGAAGATGTGGCCCAAGAGATGAATGTGTCCAGGCCAACGGTCACCCGTATGTTGGCCCGAGCCCATCGCGCTGTTGCCGAAGCGCTGGTTTATGGCAAAGCCATAAAAATTGCAGGGGGGGATTACCTGGTGACCCAGCGCCGTTTTATCTGCCTGGATTGCGAGTACGCCTGGGATGATGAGGCCAGCGCTCCCAACGTTCCTCAAAACTGCCCTAAATGCCAAGGGACTTCCATCCAACGGTTTTTTCGATAACTTACCATCTTGTTTCCCAAGCAGCTAATTTTTAACATTATTGAAAATATCGGTCTTGAGATGATATTTGGTTTTGAACCTTTTATGGTGGGGAGAACAGCATGGCAGCGACATATCGCGATGCCGGGGTAGATATTGCTGAAGCTGATACGTTTTTAAAAAATATACGGTCCTTAGTGAAATCAACCTATCGAAGCGGAGTTCTGGGGGATATCGGTGGGTTTGGCGCTTTTTTCCATCTTAATACTCATAAATATCTCGATCCGGTACTGGTTTCGTCCACTGATGGCGTGGGCACAAAAATAAAAATCGCCATTGCCATGAATAAACATGACACCATCGGCATAGATTTAGTGGCCATGTGTGTCAACGATATCATCGTCCATGGCGCTTCTCCCCTTTTTTTCCTGGACTATCTGGCCATGGGAAGGTTGCAGCAGGAAGTGGCCACCCAGATTATCAAAGGTATCACCGAGGGTTGTCTACAAGCCCAGTGCGCTCTCATCGGGGGTGAAACTGCGGAGATGCCCGGAATTTATCAAAATGATGATTATGACCTGGCCGGATTCGTCGTCGGTGTGGTGGAACGAAATCGGATTATCGATGGTTCCGAAATCGCCGTGGGTGACCGTATCATCGGCATCGCGGCCAGCGGCCTCCATGCTAACGGCTTTTCGTTGGTGCGAAAGGTCTTACTTGAACAACACCGCTATAACCTGGCAGATCACCTCCCTCTTTTAGGACGGACTCTGGGAGAGGAACTCCTGCAGCCCACAAGAATTTATGTGGAAACCATACTCAATCTTCGGAGAGATTTTCCCCTGGCAGGCATCGCCCATATTACTGGCGGCGGGTTAACAGATAATATCCCTCGCATCCTGCCCCAATCGTGCCAGGCGGTGATCCACCGCCGACAATGGGTTCGCCCCCCCATTTTCACTCTGCTTCAGGAAAAAGGTGATATTCCTGAAGAAGAGATGTGGCAGGTCTTCAACAACGGCATCGGCATGGTGATCGTCGTTGGTGAAGAATATATGGTTGATATCATTCAGCGTTTAAAAGCGTTAAGAGAAACTGCCTATGTCCTCGGCGAGATCGTCCACCGGAAAAATGGCGGACAGCCATTAATCTATATCTGAATCGCCTCATTCTCAAATTGAGTATGTCGAGAAGATCAAACGTCGGCGCCGAACAAGCCGTAAGGCTGATCTAAGGACTACTTTGGTCTAGTAGGAGATGGGATGTTGGATAAAACGAGGGGATAAAATTCTTGCCGATCATTTTTTGAAGAAAAATCTAACCTTCCTCAATTGGTCAGCAAAACTATCTCAACCGTCAAAATTCTATCATAAGCGTCAAAGATTAATCACATAATTTATAAAGCCACCTTTATTCCCGTAGCCGGTTTCTCCTCCACCGTCTGTTCGAAATAGGGCCGAAAAACGTCTTCATTCAGGCGCAACATCAAATTCCCGCAATCAACACACAGAGCCGTATTGTCATCCAAACCGCCAATGCGCTCTTCTTCAGCACCGCAGTGAATACATTTATACTCATAACTGGGCATTTTTAAACCTCCCTTGTCGAAATAGTATTTTATATTAATGCAAATTATATGCCACAAATAAGATGCTGCTGTTTAACCTCTGGGAAGCAAGATAATCTTAATTCATTCATAAGATGTTTTTGTTCAATAAGTTTTCGATACGAGGCCAAATTTATTGCTGATTTGTCTAACTTCCAGTTATTGTTTGACGTCTGTCAAACCTGCTTAAGTGCTTCAGACTATTTTCTTAAGCTTTTATTTCCCCTTAGGTTGGTGAATATGTCTAAGAACGAACAGGAAGCTGATCGTTAGTAAAGTTATATATTTAACACCATTAGATATTGTAAACATGAATAGTTAAAAAACAAGGTATGCCGCTACTATTTTTTCCCTTAAACAAACCTACCTGGTTATAGAAATCAGGCCATGGAAAATATCCCCCCCTAAAAGTCATCGAAATATAAAATTATTGGGGTAATTTTCCCCCCATGAGGTGAAATTAGAACCAGGAGGGTATTCCTCCAGAGGCGCTATTCATCCCTGATCGAAAAATCTACCTATCATACGACCTCTGGAAGAAATGTTGCCCTTTGTTAAAAAAAATCATAAATTAATATCATGGTGGATCATTTTCAGCTAAAAATTCCCTTTAAACCCAAAGGCGATCAGCCCAAAGCCATTCAACAACTGGTGTCTGGGCTCCAAGCCGGCGCGACCCATCAGGTTCTGCTCGGCGTTACCGGATCTGGGAAAACTTTTACCATTGCCAATGTCATCGCTCAGGTGGCGTTGCCGACGCTGGTACTGGCGCCCAATAAAACTCTGGCCGCACAACTCTATGGCGAATTTAAGGAATTTTTTCCAGACAATGCCGTGGAGTTTTTTGTCAGTTATTATGATTACTACCAGCCCGAGGCCTATATTCCCCAAGCCGATCTCTACATTGAAAAAGATTCCTCCATCAACGAAGCCATCGATCGGATGCGACATTCAGCCACCCGTTCGCTCCTGGACCGCAACGATGTCATCATCGTCGCCAGTGTTTCTTGTATTTATGGCCTGGGGTCCCCGGAAGCTTATCAAGGTATGTTGTTATATCTTGAAACCGGTATGACCCGAAGTCGGGAAGAAGTCTTGGCCAAGTTAGTTGAGATATTATATGAACGTAATGACATCGATTTCCACCGGGGCACGTTCCGGGTGCGGGGTGATCGGGTGGAAATTTTTCCGGCTTATGAAGAGGAACGGGCCATCGCCATTGACTTCTGGGGCGATCTCGTGGAGTCTATTCAAGAAATTGATCCATTGCGGCGCCAAAGCCGACGCCAATTGGAGAAAATTACCATCTACCCCGCCAGCCATTATGTTACCCCCGATTCTCAGAGACAAAAGGCTCTGGTTGCCATTGAAGCGGAATTGAATGAAAGGGTCGCCTGGTTTAAAGCCCAAGGGAAATTATTGGAGGCCCAACGTATCTGGGAGAGGACCCGGTTCGACTTAGAAATGCTCCGGGAAGTGGGCTTTTGCCATGGCATTGAAAATTATTCCCGTCATCTCACTGGTCGCCAACCCGGGGAACCTCCCCCCACCTTACTGGACTATTTGCCCCGCAAATCTTTGGTAGTCATTGACGAAAGTCACATTTCCGTCCCGCAACTCCGAGGGATGTATAATGGTGATCGCTCCCGGAAAGAAACCTTAACAGAGTTTGGCTTCCGTCTGCCCTCTGCCCTGGATAACCGACCGTTAAATTTCCAGGAGTTTGAGAGCCGGGTGCATCAGGTGATTTATGTTTCGGCAACTCCCGGACCCTACGAACTTGAACGGGCGGCCGGACGGGTGATAGAGCAGATTGTTCGCCCCACCGGTCTGATGGACCCACAGATTACCGTGAAACCTGCCACCAATCAGGTGGATGACCTTCTGGGGGAAATCCGGGCCCGGATAAGCCGTCAGGAACGGGTGCTGGTAACTACTCTGACGAAGCGTATGGCCGAAGACCTGACGGAATACTATAAAAATGTGGGACTCAACGTGCGTTACTTGCATTCCGACATCACTACTCTGGAAAGAATGGAGATTCTTCGGGACCTGCGACTGGGAGTTTTCGAGGTCTTAATCGGCATCAATCTGCTGCGGGAAGGTTTAGATCTGCCGGAAGTTTCCCTGGTGGCTATTTTGGACGCCGATAAAGAAGGTTTTTTACGTTCCGAGCGATCCTTGATTCAAACCTGTGGTCGGGCGGCCCGGAACGTCCGGGGGGAGGTATTGCTCTACGCTGATACCATCACTCGTTCCATGCAGTTCGCCATTGATGAAACCAATCGTCGTCGGACATTGCAACAACATTATAACCGCCGTCATGGCATCACCCCGGTTTCCATCCAAAAAGGCATCCAGGACATCCTGTCCTCGGTTTACGAGAAGGATTATCTGACAGTGCCCCTGGCCGCTGAGGAGTCCGCTCCTTATCTCCTGCCCCAGGATATTCCTCGCCATGTCTCCCGCTTGAAAAAAGAGATGCAAGCCGCTGCCAAAAAGCTGGAATTCGAGCGCGCCGCCGAATTGCGGGATCAGATAAAAAGCCTGGAGACTACCGGTTTACGGTAATGAAGGGGATAAGCCGCTTTCCTGGTGAGGTGATTCCCGTTTCCGTGCCGGTCCCCCGATAACCTCAGTGGGGCGGCAGGGTATTTATGCTGCAGTTTTGGAAGCCACTGCCCTGGTCCGACGGGATTTCGTTTTTGCGGATGCTTTCTTCTGATTCGATGCCAGAAATTTTCGTAGTAAATCTGCTTGCCGGGAAGTCAGGTCGGTGGGCGTCTGTAATTCCAGTTCGATAATGAGATTGCCCCTGCCATTGCCCCGGAGAACCGGTACTCCCTCTCCATAGATAGTAAATTTGGCTCCTGATTGAGTTCCTGCCGGGATGGTGAGGGGGAGGGAGCCGTTCAAGGTGGGAACATCGATGTCGATGCCCAGGGCTGCTTCCACGAAGGATAACTGAACCCGATGGATCAGATTATGGCCGTCACGTTTAAATAGTTGGTGGGGGGTCACTTTTAAATCGATATACAAGTCACCTGGAGGGCCGCCAAACTGCCCGACTTCACCCTCTCCCCGCAGGCGCAGTCTGGTTCCCTCATCGACGCCGGCAGGAATTTTTATCGTAACATCTTTTTTCTGTTTTTGTAGACCCAGACCGTGACATTCGGGGCAGGGATCTGCTACTTCACCGCCGGTCCCTAAACAGTGGGGACAGGTAGTATTGATTCGAAAAAATCCATCAAACTGGCTGACTGTCCCATAGCCTTGACAGAAAGAGCAGGTTTGCTTCGGACCCCCAGCTAACCGACCGCTGCCTTGACAAGGCTGGCAAATCACGTTTTTTATAACTTCGACACTGGTTTCACGTCCAAAGACGGCATCCTGAAAATCAATTTCTAACTGATAGTGTAAATCTTTCCCTGATTGCTTGCGGCGTTGATGTGGCGGGCGTTGACTAAAACCGAAAAAATCGTCAAAAATTTCACCAAAACTGGCAAAAATATTTTCAAAATTGTTAAAGGTGCCAAAATTAAGGCCTTCTAAACCGGCGTGGCCAAATTGGTTATAAAGACTTCGCTTCTGGGGATCTCTCAGAATTTCGTAAGCCGCAGCCGCTTCTCTGAACTTTTCATTTGCATTCTGATCCCCGGGATTTCGATCAGGGTGATATTTTAAAGCCAACCGTCGATAAGCCCGTTTAATCTCTTCAGGGTCGGCGTCTTTAGCAACTCCCAGGACTTGATAATAATCGACTCTATCCCCCATACCAAGTTAAACCCCCACCCTTGCCAGAAAAATTTTCAAAAATATAAAAATATTTCAGAGCTTAATACAAGAAACATAATTCCTAAAGGAAAGATTTATCCCCTGAGGGCGAATGTCAAGACCGGAGGCGCAAAGACATCCCCCAAGACCGCAACATAACTCAGGGGGATGGTAGAGGAAAGGGGTTTAGCAAGGGGTACTAGCCGGGCCTTTTGGGACAGTCCGGGCGAGATACTGAAGACGGTGGCCACAAAGACAGGAGTCGTTCCCGGATTTGAGGTTCC
Source organism: uncultured delta proteobacterium (assembly GCA_963777875.1). Lineage (GTDB taxonomy): Bacteria > Desulfobacterota > Desulfobaccia > Desulfobaccales > Desulfobaccaceae > Desulfobacca. The sequence goes on from CAVZSK010000046.1 coordinate 12,554, forward strand.
AAACTGATAATTTCCACTACCTTGGTCCGATCCCGGGAGCCGCTTTTCAGGCGAAGGGAATTTTTGGTTAATCCTAACCGCTGAGCTAAAAAATCCAGGAGAACTTTATTGGCTGCCCCTTTTTCCGGCACCGCCGCAATCCGAATTTTTAGCCGGTCGCCATAGGGGCCGACAATCTGATTTTCGGCCGCACCCGGCGCCACTTGAATTTTTATCAGATACCCAGTGCAGGTAGAATGAATCCACTCCATCATAAACCTACCGCCCAGAAGGCCAATCTTATCAGGCGCTGTATCTCCTGCTGCCCTGGTCTGTCTGTACCATTGCTCCCCGATATTAAAGTTATTGGGAAGCCTCACTCTCTGCCAACAGGCGCTGATGGCTGTCCAGGATACCCCTCAACTGGGCGGTAAAGGTGGCTTTGAGGCGCTTTAACTCATCGATGTCATTACGTATCTTTCCCTGCCGGGAGAAGGCCTCCTGAAGTATTTTTTCAGCCTTGAGTTCAGCTTCATGGATAAGTAGTTCGCCTTCCTTTTGGGCATTGGCCTTCATGGTCTCAATAACCTGTTGGGCATTAATCAGCGTATCCTTGAGGAGTTGGTCTCTTTTTTTGAATTCGCCCAATTCTGCCTGCTGACGCTCCAGATCAGTGCGTAAAGATTCATTTGCCTGTAATAAGCCGCTGAAGGCATCTGCTACCTCGTCCAGGAAGGCCTTGACTTCTGTTACGGCGAAACCTCGCCAGCCGGTGGAAAACTGCTGTTGGCGGATATCTGCCGGAGTTAACCTCTCCATCTCACTCATATGACCTCTCAGCCGCCCATACTCCGGGCCAGATCAAATAGGGTTTGCACCACGTATAGTCGTAAAAAATAAATTATCAACAGGACTACCAAAGGCGCTAGATCCAGGCCGCCATACACCAAAGGGAAGGTGCGCCGGAAAAATCCCAGCACCGGTTCGGTGACATTGTATAAAAATCGGACAATTGAATTATACGGATCAGGATTCACCCAGGAGAGGATAGCCCGGCCGATGATAAGCCACATATAAATACTTAAAACCATATCGAGTATCTGAGCCAATGCTGAGAATAAATTAGTTACAGCAAACATCTTAACCTCTCTCCGGTTGTTTGGGTAACGAATGTCCCGGGTTTATATCTTACTGGCTAGCCCAAAAACCACATCAGACCATGATAACCAGATCGGCGAACTCCAGGACAACCTTATAGTCCTTTTAAGATCTCTTTAGCCCTCACATTATCTGCCTCCAGACCACGGGGGCCATCGGCATTCTGGGAAGCTGTCAGAACCTTTTGGAGTTCCTGTTTAGCCTGGTCCTTTTGACCTAATTTCATGAGCGTCTCCGCCAGATACAAGTGGTTGGTGGAGTTGGCGGGGGCTAACGTCGTGGCTTTTTTTAACAGATCCAGTGACTTATTCACATCTCCCACCGAAATCGGGCGGCCTGGGGCCTCGTAGTAGATGCGCCCCAGGACGCGATAGGCCCCGGCCTGATCGTAGCTGGGATCTATGGCCGCGGAGCGCTCCAGTTCCTCCAAAATCTGGGGCAATAATCGTCTGCCCTGCAGCCGATTGACATCTGCCAGACCGGCCAGGTGCATTCCCAGCCAGTAATGGCCTTCCACCCTTTGGGGATATTCTTGGAGAATGGTTTGGGCGTACTGACGCCCTTGTTCATAATATAAGCGCCGCTGACCTTTGTCAGCGATGTCCCCTAAAATAAAGCTGGCCCGGGCCAATCGCTCCAATACCGGCAACCGTTGAGCTCCGGCCGGCGGCAGCAGACTTTCGAATATGGTGAATGCCTGGAGTGCTTTATCTTTATCCACGTTAGGATCAACCAGCAGACGGTCCGCCTGTTCCAGGGTTCCCGCACCTGCTGCCGAGGTCAGGAGGATGACGAACGTAACCAGACCTGCCAGGGAAATCACCTTCCTGTGAGTGTTTCTCAGTGTTCCTTGAAAATTAGGCTCCCGCAATATCCATCTCCTCCACTCGAATTCCCGCCGGACCCAGGTAGGTCTCCCGCTGTTCCGTCTCCCGGGAAAGGGTCAGGTAACGGAAGGCTTCATCTAACTGACCGCTCACCGAACCACCTTTGATGGGGACGGCATTGCCGTGATGTAATAGGTAGCCGGTGCGAATCTCCCCGGAAATGGCCCCGGTCACCGGGTTGGGTTCCAGGGTGGAGAATCGCAACAGATGCAGGACTGTCCCGGCATACAACATCTCTGCCAGGGTCGCCCGGCCCGGGGCCACCTGCAGATTTGTGAGTCCGCCGGTGGGCGTCATCTGGAGATAAGCGGCATACCGTTGGTCGGCTAAAGGTTGTTGAAAAATGTTATCGGCAATAAAAGTCGCCGGCCGCAAAGCCAGACCTCGGCTATCGAAAGGCCGTGAGTTGAGGCCGCCGGGAAGCCAGGGATCACTGGTCAGGGTGAGGAGGTCCCGGCGGGGATTATTGATTACCGGTTCTCCCTTTTTGAAACGTGACCAGCCCTGGAAGGCCGCCTGGCCGCCAGCCTGGCCGCACACATGATGGAATATGGTATCCAGGGCCTCTTCTCCGAACACGACGGGGTATTGGCCACTGGGGGGTAGTTCGGCCCCGGCGTTTTCCAGGGCATAGCGGCTGTAGCGTTGCACCATGTCACTGATCTGCAAATCTCGGTAAAAAACCGCCCGCCGCCACCCCAGACTTTCGGCCTCCTGTCCCGCTACTGAGGCCAGCAAAGCGAACTGGGTTTGCAGTTCCGTCTCCCCATAAGACCCTCCCAGGCCGGTATGGTTCAAAAATTCGATCTCCCGATAATTCACATATAATTCGGCGGACGCCAATTGAATAGAATCTAATCTGGTCACCGCGCTATTGAGGTCGTGGCGCACATGCCAAAGGACCTGGCGGGGCTGTTCTTTCAGGTCCGGGTCAACTAAATTGAGTTGTTGATACCGCTGTTCCGGACCGGGCAGATGGAAGACCGGGTTCAGCGCCAAAGGTGCCCGTTCCAGGGCCTTGGCCAAATCTGCGGCAAAGTCGTCACCCGGATTTGCCGTCCAGCCGGATTCGCCCAACCATTCTCGACCGTCCTTTTCCAGGTGGAGGTATAGTTGCACGAAGAACATCTCTGATTCCACCCGGCGTATAGACTCCACCTGGTCGAAGATCAGATAAAGCTGGTCACTGGTCTCGCGCACCCGGCGAACTTCCCAACCATATACCCCCGCAGACCGGAGATGTGCTACTAAATCTTCCATGCCACTTGCCTTAGGGACGGATTGAGCCATATCCTTAGCTCCTGATATCATCTACCAACAAATTGCTTTTTCTCGAAACTCGAACTCTAAGAACTCAAATACGTTTCCACTTCCTCGGTGATGTCAAACCCGCCCGGAACCAATCGGCCCGCCTCGCTTACCCCCGCAGAGGTCAGCACCAAACGCCCGGAGGCCAGATTTTTGAGAGTTAAGAGAATTAGCGGGAACTCCCGGCGCAGTTCTTCAGCCCGCAGGTAGGCGAAGAGTGGTTCCTGGTCGCCTTCCTGGGCTTTGATGTCTTCCTGGGAGAGTTGGAGCCTTTTCTCCCGGTAGGCCCGCCACAGGGGATCAAAGCCGGGGCCCTGCAAGGGGAAATGAAAATAGGTCACCGGCGGCCCTTTATCCAGCACTGGGGTGACCAGATGCATCATTGCCCCGGCTTCCCGGGCCCCGGTTTCCATGAGGTGCCACATCACCTGGCGCCAGGTACCCTGGGGCCCCCCCGGCACGGCCGGGTGCAGATTCAGGCAAAGAAGGTGTTCACAGAGATGGGGACTCAAGACCAGCATGTAGCCGGCCAGCACCACCACGTGCACTTCATATCCAGCCAGCAGTGCCATAACCCGTTGGTCAAACTTGGAGCGCGCTTGTTCAACGTCCAGGGACTTTTGCCGGATTTTTTGCCGCAGACTCAGGGAAGAAAGGGTAATCAGGGGCAGATGCAAGGATCTGACCACCTCGTGGAACCGATCCGCGCCCGGAGTTTCCCCGGGGCCCCGATCGCAAAAAACATAGGCAATCCGGCCGGGAATAAAGCCTTCGGTCATCTTCTGATGGGCCGTGGTCAACAGATCTATGGAACCCTGACCCCGGCCGCTGGAGAACCACCCGAATGAGAACATCCCCATCTTCCTTATGCAATACTGACCCCTGGCAATTCCAGAGATCCGTTGGCCTGATTGAGTCAATCTTAAGTGTATCTTTGGAAGACTAACAAGAATCACTGCCGGGGTCAACGGCTTTTTCTATAAGAGAGTGGCATGATGCAGATTAAATTTTCCGGGGTATGGACTTTGAATGGCTTGATCCCAATCTCCCGCTTGGGAAGGCATTTCCCGGGAAGCTCAACTGAGGCCTCCATGCTTATTTTATCATCCTATATGAGTGATTTTTCATAATCGCAAGGCAATTATCTCGAAACCATAAAGACATTCTGTTTTTAATTGTTTTGATTTATAATTGAGCTAAGATCCGAGGCCCTTTTCATATACACCTTTTGTCATATTGATAAAAAATTCGAAGCATACACAAGGATTTTCCATGCCCCACACTCCCCACCTCCAGGACCGTATCGCCCGGCGGGCCGAGGCCCTCTTCCCGGAACTCCAGCACCTGCGACGGGATTTTCACCAGCACCCGGAACTCTCCAACCAGGAGGCCCGCACCGGCCGGGTGGCGGCCGAGTATCTGGCCGGGCTGGGGCTGGAGGTCAGAACCGGGGTGGCCGGGCACGGCGTGGTGGCGGACCTGGTTGGTGCCAGGCCCGGCCGGACCTATGCCTGGCGGGCCGACCTGGACGCCCTGCCCATCCAGGAGAGGGCGGACAGACCCTGGTGCTCCCAAACGCCGGGAGTGATGCACGCCTGCGGCCACGACATGCACGTTAGCATCGCTTTGGGTGTGGCCAAGTTGCTCAGCGAATTGAAAAACGACCTGGCCGGCTGCTGCCGCATTATCCTCCAGCCGGCGGAAGAAGGCCTGCCGGCGGGCACGGTGGGTGGCGCCGAGTTGATGGTGCAGTTGGGCGTGCTGGACCAGGTGGACGCCATCGCCGGGCTCCACGTCGCCCCCGGGCTGGCGGTGGGCCAGCTCGGCTACTGCTCCGGCATCGTCATGGCCGGGGCCGATCAGCTCCGGCTGGAGATCGGCGGCCGCCAGGCCCACGCGGCCACGCCCCACCACGGGGTGGACGCCATCGTGGTGGCGGCCCAGGCCCTCACCCTGTTGCAGGCCGTGCTCTCCCAGGGCAAAGACGCCCGGGCTCCCGCGGTCCTGACCTTCGGCACCATTGCCGGGGGCTCCCGGTTCAATATTCTGGCCGACCAAGTGGTCCTGGAAGGCACCCTGCGCTACCACGACCCCAAGGTCCGGGAAACCCTCCTGGACAAGGCCCACCGCCTCCTGGAAGGGGTCAGCGCCGGCAGCGGCGCCCGATACCGCCTGGAAAGCCAGTCCCTGTACCCCATCCTCTTTAACGACCCAGACCTGACCCAACAGGCTTTGGAGATTTTGCACCCGAGCTTCGGCCCCCAGGCGTTGGTCCAGATGCGCCCGGTTCTGGGCAGCGAGGACTTCTCCTTCTACGCCAGGAAAGTCCCGGGCTTTTACTTCTTTCTGGGCACCCGCAGCCCCGGCGCCGACAACCAGACCCTGCACTCCCCGGACTTCGACCCCGATGAAGCCGCCCTCACCGTGGGTGTCACTGCGGCCGCGGGGCTGCTGGCGGGGCTGAGCGCTCGAGCTGGAGGGTGATTTTGCCCCCGGGCTGACGTTGTCTTTGGGCAGGTACTCATATCCGCCAAGCTCAGGATAAAATCTTACACCTTGAGGTTCTGGTAAAACTTCACCATTGCTCCTGATGGCCATTTTGAACGTTGCGAAGAATCTTATGATTCTATTACGGTTGAGGTCCTTCACGACGCTCAGAATGGTGCGTCAGGCGGAGCTTTGGCGGTTCTTGACAGATGTAAGGTTCTATCCTTGGTAATTGTCTTTTCCGACGCTGATGAGTGCTTCTCATGGCATGGAATGTATTAGTTGCGTGCAACGAGCTGCTCATCGTCATGGTATGTTTCTCAGCAGCGCTCTACTCTAAACAAGTAGGCTATATAGTTGTTGCTGATGCCGGGTTCATCCCCCCGCTGCCAAATCCTCCCGCAGCTGTCGCCCCAACCGCGCAAACTCCGGACTCCGGGGCAAATACTCCATCAGTTCCTCCAGGTAGCCTCTTTCCCTGACCACCACCCTGCTGACGCCGTAATTGAGGTCGTACACCCAACTGCACAACAGCAGTTTAAAGTCATTCACCCAAACCATATCCTGGTAATTCACCATCTGCCGCCGAAGGACCTTGTGCGAAGATCTCGGGCGTATAGTTGTCCGGGTGGGGTTTGAGTTCCAGGTTGACTACCCGGTTAGGCGGCGCCGCGGGGTCGAAATGGGCCAGCATAACCGCAAAGATATCTAGTTTGTCTGCGTCCCGGACGATCTGGGTGAGATATCTGACCTCCGGCGGCAGGCCCCGGGGCAGGAAGCGGCGGTTGTGCAGGGCCACGGCCCCCAGGACCAGCTTGCGGGCCGACGGCGCCAGCCCCGCCAGCACCTGATGCTGCTTCAGGGTCAAGACCCCTTGGCAGGCATGGTTGACCGACATCTTATCGTGAAAGGTCCGGTAACGGGCGTATTGGGGAAATCGTCCGACGTCATGGAACAAAGCGGCCAAATGGGCCAGCTCCCCCAGCCCCGGCTCCGGGGCCAGGGTCGAGGTTAGCCGCCGGGCAAACGCCAGCACACGAAGCGTATGGTCTATTTTTAACTGCACGTTGGCAACGTCAAACTCGGCTCCCTGAAGATATTTTTGGGTAAAGTCCCGGAACCACTGCTCATACGTGTGAAAATCATAGCCGCTGGGAAGTTCCCACCCTTCATTTGGCCTCACGTCACCGACACCACCTTGTCCGCCAACTGCATGTGACTTACAATATCCAGCATATTCGTGGTCTCCCCCACCTGTTTCTGCTCCAGGAGGTTAAAATGGTTCAGGCAGGTGCCGCATACCAGCACCTGCACCCCCGCCGCCTCCAGCTCAGAGAGGGCCGTCAGCACCTCCGAACCGGTGCAGGCCAGCTTCACCCCGGCATTCAGCAGCACCAAAGTCCACAACTCCCGGCCCATTTCCTTGAGGGTCCCCAGGAAACTTACCATGAGCCGCTCCCCCAGAAAATCATCCCCGGTGCCCAGCCGGTCCGTTCCCGCCAGCACCATGATTTTAGGCTCGGCCGGGGGCTTTATCGGTGCCACTGATTTTTCCGGGATGGGCCTGGCAAATACGGCCGCGGCGCCAACGCGCTCCCCGACCACCGCCGCCGCGCCTTCCCACTCCTCCAGTCGCACCGCATACCCGGCCCGGCTCAGAAACCGGCTGACATTTTCCCGGGCCGCCTCGTTGTCCACCAGCATCACCAGGCAGTCCACCTGCCCCCGGTCAATGGTCTCCTTGGCTCGCAATACCGGGGCCGGACAGGCCAACCCCCGGCAGTCAATGATATGTTCTTTCATGAAAATAATATCCTTAATGAGTTCCGAGTTCCGAGTTTAAGGTTAACCAATTTTTACAAAGGGCCAAAAAATTCATACTATACTATTTTTTCCCCGGCCCCACAATATCACTAGTCGGTGCCGAAAGTAGTGTCTTATTCACCCCTCACCTCGACCCTACTTGATATCAGGCACAGGTGTCCATAAAGAAAAGCATCCTTCTCTGCCAGCCAGGCGCTTCATTTTACCTTGTGGCTGGTCTTATGGTATAAGTTAAGAATGAGTGAATTTATTTCACTGTGCTCGTACTTTTTGCGATGGTCTCTGTTAAAGTATGGATAACCCGGGGGACTAACCTATGGCCATGATACCTGATTTAGAGCAATATTTTAAAGGTTTAGTACCACAGCGGACGGAACTCATGCGACGCCTGGAAGTAGAAGCTGATCAGGAGCGCATCCCCATCGTGGGGCCGGTAGTGGGAGAACTGCTGTTTATCCTGGCCAGGGCCATGGGCGCCCGCCAGATTTTGGAATTGGGCACAGCCACCGGGTATTCTGCCATCTGCCTGGCCCAGGCCGTGGCCCCCGATGTCTGGTCGAGGTGGTCACCCTGGAAGTAGATCCAGCCATGGCCCAGCGGGCGAAAGATAATATTGCCAAGGCAGGCTTGTCGGACCGGGTGAAAGTGAAAATTGGGGACGCCTTGACTCTCATGGCCACCCTGAACGTCTCTTTTGACCTGATTTTTATGGATATTGATAAAGAAGGCTACCTGCCGTCGCTGGCTGGCTGTCATCGTCTCCTTCGCTTGGGGGGCTTGCTGGTGGTGGACAACACCGGTTTTCAGGGGGCGGCCGACTTTAACCAGGCCCTCATGACCGATCGGCGCTGGCGTGCAGTTAATCTCTTGACCATGCTGCCGCAGCACTCCCCGGAAAAAGACGGCCTGGCCCTGGCCGTAAAAATAATGGCATGATCTTAGAGCAGAAACTCCTGAAAAATCTCTCGGGAGTCCCGGCGGCTCATGATAATTTTGGCATCCGGTCGGCCCTCCACTAGCACCGCCACCATTTCACCCGGCGGCGCGTTGCTGTAACTGGCGCACAAGGCCGCAGCCATAGTTAAATCCGCGTCGGCTGGGGCCTGGGGGATAACCACCAGGGGCCCGGGGAAGAGTTCCGCTTTAAGAATCACATCCCCGGGCCGGATCAGCCTCTCCATGGCCTCATTATTCCGCTGGTCCCGGCCCACTACTACCTTCATGTCGGGGGTGAGGCGAAAGTGCCGGCCCCATTTCAACAGGTCCAGATCCCAGCGAGTGAGTTCGGACTGGGGCCGATGTTGCACCAGGTCTCGCACCCGCGCCGCATATCCCGGGGTGGTGAGCAGACACCCCCCGGCCGGAACGGGATACGAGGTTATACCGAACTGCGCTGCTAACTCCATCTGCCGTTTGCGCCCCCGGCCGCTGATATTGAGGAGCCGATCCCGATCAACCAGGCCTTCCCGTTCCGGCCGGGTCGTTTTGAGTAAACGGGCACTGAGCGGCCGCAGCAACAGATCACCATAGCCCGATTCCCGGGCAATGAGATTGAGGGCCCCCTTGTTCTGGCTGAAGGGTCGCTGTCCCACCACTTCACCGGTGAAAAGGAAATCATACCCTGCCGCTTCCATAATCCTGCCCGCTTCCCGGAGCATCAGCAGGTGGCAGTCGATGCAGGGATTCATCCATTTGCCGAACCCCCGGGGCGGCTCATAGAGCAGGTGCAGGTAGCGGTCCGTAAAATCCTCCACCTTTACGGGTAGATTAATGGCCGCCGCCGACTCTTCGGCCCTCTCCGAGGTAAAAAAGGGGGTCACCCAGACCATACCGGTAACCTCAATACCCTGGGCCCGCAACACCAAAGCCGCCAGCATGCTGTCTAACCCGCCGGAAAATAATCCTAAAGCCCTTGCTCGTTTCATAATAATTCTTATAATACCTATATAGGATTGTTTGGCTTATGCCAAAGACTTAAAAGCCTGGATCCCGAGCCAAACCCTGGGGCTAAATGATGACGACCAGCTGTTCTGCCGAACGAACTCTGTTAGAAAAACAGAAGCTCATCGAAACCAGTATTGCTCTGACCAGCGAAACCAATCTGAACCGCCTGCTGTCCAAGATAATCACCGAACTGCGTCAATTGACCGGCGCCCAGGGGGGCAGCCTCTATCTTACTGACAAGAAACAGTTAAAATTCGAAGTGGCCCAAAACGACATTTTGGCCCAGTGTTTTGGCAGTGATTATCTCTGTTTTAAATACCATGAACTTCCCATTAATCAAAAGAGCCTGGCCGGCTATGTCGCCCTTACCGGCGAAACTCTCAACATCGCCGATGTTTATCAACTCCCGGATTCCCTGCCCTATCACTTCGATCCTTCCTTCGACCAGCGCAATCACTACCGTACCCAAGCCATGCTGGTGGCGCCGTTAAAAGACCACCAGGGAGAAGTGGTGGGCGTCCTGCAGTTGATCAACCCCACGAATGAGTCCGGAGGGGTGACACCATTTTCCCGGGAAGATGAGACGCTGATCCTCGCCTTGGCATCTCAGGCGGCTGTAGCCATCAATAACGTCCGTTTGCTCAATACTATAAAAAATCTTTTTGAAGCCCTCATGATTTATTCCGTGTCGGCCATTGACGCCCGAAGTCCGCACACGGCCGGTCATTCCCGCCGGGTGGCGGGGTATGGCATGGCACTGGCCCAGGCCGTTAATGCTTGTCATCAGGGTCCGTTAGCCCCTGTTTCCTTTAGCGACCTGGAACTTGAAGAGCTGCGCTTCAGCGCCTGGTTGCATGATATCGGGAAAATCGGGGTGCGTGACGCCCTCTTGGAAAAAAAACAAAAACTTAATGACTGTCACCTGGAAGCTATTCGCTGGCGTTTTTGTCTGGCTAAGGTACAGGCCCAGAGCGACGAAGAGCGGGCCGCCCTGGAGGAAGATTTTGTTTTTTTGGAAAAAATTAATTGTCTGAATTACTTGCCGGCCGAAGCTCCGAGTCGGTTAACCAAAATTGCCGGGCAACGCATATACCTGGAGGACGCCACCCAGCCATTACTGACAATCGCAGAATTGCAGGTGTTGCGCCAGCCCCTGCTGACCCCGGACGAACTGACGGCACTGTTGGTTTTACGGGGAAATTTGACCCCCCAGGAATATGCCGAAATTCAAGGGCACGCCCTACAAACTCTGAATATTTTAGAGAAAATACCCTTTTCCAAACATCTCTCCCAGGTTCCCCGATTCGCCGCCTCCCATCATGAGCGGCTGGACGGCTCCGGTTATCCTTTCCACTTGACCTCCCCCGATCTTCCCTATCAGGCCCGTATTCTGGCTATAGCCGATATCTTTGACGCCCTCACCTCCACGGACCGGCCCTACCGTTCCTCCTATGAGAACGAGAAAGCTGTGACCATCTTGCAAGAAGAAGCTGCCAGGGGCAAACTGGATAAAGACCTGGTGGACCTTTTCGTCTCCCAGCGGGTTTACGATGGAATTCTCGGCCGGGAAGCCGAAATTGGCTAATGCTGGTTGAAAAGCTGTTTGTCAGCAGCACACCAGACTTTCGGGGAAAGAAGTAGTGGTTCTTTAGATTCATATGCTTGTAGCATAAGAATTTCTGCACCAACCATGGTCTTATCCTGAGCCAATAGTTTCCCCTTCCCGCTGCTCCTGCCGCCTTCATATTCATGCTACCGCTCTGATACCCGAGCAAATCCAGAGTGAGAAAACGCCATCCCAGGTCGGTGACCAGACGATGCAACGCCTCCCGGACCTCCGGACCCATAAGCTGTTGCCATTGCTCCGGCGGCAGCTCCAACCGCACTAGTGAACCATGCACTCGCAGCCGTACCGGCCCAAAACCCTGCTGCCGCAACCAGGTTTCTACCTGGTCAACTTTGTGGAGAGCCTTAACGTCAAGATGGGTATGAGTCGGAAAGCGGGTGGCCAAACAACTCTGGGCTGGACGGTCCCACCCCGGCAGCCGCCAGATCCGGCTTAATTCCCTGATCTGGTCTTTGTGCCAGCCGGTTTCCCGGAGGGGACTACGGACGCCCATTTCCGCGGCCGCTAGCAGCCCTGGCCGGTCGGTAACGGCGTCGTCTGCATTAGCCCCGTCCAGCAAAGCTTCAGCCTCTAAAGTGGCCGCAATTTCTAAACTTCTTCGATAAATGGCCTGTTTACAGACGTAGCAGCGTTTGGGGGTATTATCTCGAAAATCCGGCAGGAAAAACGGGTCAAATGTCTCCACCAGGTGGCGCACCCCCAGGTGACGGGCTATTTCCTGGGCTGCGGCCGTCTCCTCGGACGGGCAGTGGGGTCCCTGGAAGGTCAGTGCCACCACCCCTGGCCCCATAACCTCGGCCGCGGCTTTCAGAAGCAGGGCGGAATCAACGCCTCCCGAAAAGAGCACCACTACCCGTCGCCAGGTCCCCAGGAGTTCCTGCAAACGTTCCAGGTTAGCCGTCAAGGCGGGGTTGAGTCGGTTGGTCAGGATATTTCCTCGGAATCCTCTCCCCGGGGCGGGCAATACTCTTGTCGGGGACATGATGGCAACAATTCCACCGGTTCGCCTAAGAGGAAATTTCCCGCCTCAATCCATTGTTTCAGGGTGCCGGCAATTTCCCGGGCCCGCCCCAGGCTGGACAGAGGCACAGTCTGGATATGCTGACCTTCCACTTCGATAACTCCTGCCCTTAACTGGGCGTAGGTGACGTGGGTCAGGATGCGGCCGGTGGCATTAGGATAATCCTCTCCGTAATCCACCACGGGCACAAGAATATCTTCGTCGGTTAGGGCGCAATAATGAGCAATTTCTTCGTTTAAGAGCGGGATGGGTATACCCAGGCCCACTGCCAGAGAACATCCGTAGCCTATTAAACTGACCCCCATCAGGTATCGGGGATGCATCTGCTTGAGGTCTCCCATAACCATCAAGGTCCCGGCCGCCTTTGAGGGAATGCCGTTCTCGGCTCTGGGCGCCTGGGGATTGTGCTGCGTTCCCGGCCAGGAGACGTAACCGATGCCTCCCCCTAGAAAAATTCGGGTGCCGATGCCGATGGTAAGGTAGTAGGGGTCGTTGAGCAAAGGACTGAGTTGGCCGGAAGTACAATAGTTGGCATTCCCCATTTTGGGTCGCAAGGGTCCCATATAGGTGTAGACGATTTTTTTCGTCTTATTGACCGCACAGTTATAATTTTGGTAACAATTTCTAGGATTTAATAGAATAGCGTCGGTCAGTTCAGCCATATTCAGATGTCGGTCCCACTTCTTCCGGGGGTAGCAATCCGTACCGTAAGCTTCCGCCTGGAGATGAACCGTTTTGCCGGCCACCAAATCGTGAATAACGTGTCCGCCGCCGTATTTAAACTCTCCTGGATAGACTTTATTCAAGGGATCATCCACTGTCGGTTCGGTGGCCCCCAGGTAAACATCAACTGCGGCCAGCCCGGCGTAAGCCGGCACATTATTCAGCCAGGCCCGAGAGATTTTGATGGGTGGATGGCTGTGACCCACATTCAGCAGAGCCCCGGAGGAACACATAGGGGAGAAGGTGCCGGTGGTCACCACGTCCACAGTGCGGGCCGCAGCCGCTTCCCCCTTGCGGCGCACTAGATCGATAATCTCGTCGGCAGTTACTACCACCGCCTGGCCTTTTTTTATTTTCTCATTGATTTCTTGATACGTTTTATTTACTTGATGCTTCGCCATGGGTTTCCCTTGTCTATCTCGACCTGGCCCCTTTTCTGCAAATTACCCAAGAATTGAAGCCCTTTAAAATATTAGCTCTTTGATAACTTTTCATCAGACCGGTTGATACCGGCCACCACTCAATGTCCTGCCCCCACAGTCCCCTTCCTGACAGTGACGTAGTTCGAGGTTTTCGTCAATAAAAATCCACCGGATCAATTCGCCGGTTAACCACAAAATGGAAATAGACATTGCTGGGCAGACCTTGAAAAAAATAGCCGTTGGGCGGCATCAGCAAGCGTCGGCAGATGGAGGGGTAAGAATAAAACTGTTGGAAGCATCGCCACACTCCTGCTTCGCATTGTTCCGGGGTCATATTTTTCGGGACAAAATTGCAGACCATGCCCAGATATTTCTCAGCCTCCGGATTGTGCATCCGGCCTTCCCGATGCAATTGCTCCCACAATGGTGTCCCTCGCCTGGGGGTGACAGAATTGAAAAAAGCCATGGGAGCTTTGATGCGTTCCAGAAATTCCAGGGTTTCATCGAATAAGGCCGTCGTATCCCCATCGAGGCCGAACATGAAGTTGAGGGAATAAAAAAGGCCCCGCTCTTGTAACTTTTTCAATAGCCAGTCGTATTCCTGTACCGGGTTCTGAACCTTGGCAATGGCATCGATGCTCTCAGGGCAGACGTTTTCGATGCCGATATTGACGTGGTAGCACCCGGCTTTCTTGGCCAGATCCAAGAGTTCTTCGTCCCGGGAAGTGTTGATGGTCCAGAGACAACTCCAACGAATATCCAGAGGTAATAATCCCCGGAAGAGTTCTTTGGCATATTCCCGGTGACCGGTGAGATTATCATCCACAAAGTAAATTTTTTTGAGACCGGTAATTCTAACCAGGGTCTTGATTTCTTCCAAAACCTCCCCAATGGGCCGCCGTCGGTAGGTGTGGCCGTAGACTATGGGAACCTCGCAAAAACTGCAATGATAGGGACACCCTCGACTAGTCTGGGTCGGAACGATTTTCACCCGGTATTTGCGGAAATCTATGAGTTCCAGGCGAGGCCTGGGCAGACCCGACAGATCGTGAAAATCTTCGGCCTGGTAGCGTGGTTTCAAATGTTTCCGCTGGGCATCTTCCAGCACCTGTTCCCATACTGATTCCGCCTCTCCGACCACCACGGCGTCGCAGTGTTCCAGGGCCTCTTCCGGGTGCAAAGTCACATGAAAGCCGCCCATGACCACGGGCACCTGGCGCCGGCGAAACTCCTGGGCAATCTCAAACCCTCGTTCAGCAGTGGCACAGGTAGCCGTTATCCCCACCAGATCGTAACGTCGATCAAAGGGTATGGGGCCTAACCGATCGTCGGCCAGTTCCACGGTAATGTGTTTCGGCGTCAGACCTGCTAAATAAGGCAAGGTGAGCCCCAACAGCCAGCGGGTCTTACTGCGAAGCGCTTTTTTTCCGGGGTAATAGGTTGTCGGCTGCACTAACAAAATTCTCACTAAAGAGTACTCCCCATCAACATGTACGCGAGAACAATCTCGCTCTCTATTTTTTAATTGCCAATTGATTAAAAATCAATATATTTTCCTCAGGTTGCCGTTGTTGCACCTAAGAACCCCTGTCAGGCCGCCGCAGTCAGCCGAGATATTACCATAATAACAAGGTGGCCCATGGGAAGAGAACCATGACAACATTATTTAACTTCTCATGGCCTGACATCATTATAACGTATGACCTAACTGGTTGACTTCAACTAACACAATTACATCCATATGCGAACCATTCTCTGCCCTTTGTGCCAAGAAGAAAAATCTCTGCCCGTATGGCGAAAAGTCTACGACGGCTTAACAGTAAACACTGTCCTTTGCCAATCGTGTGGTTTAGTTTACCATAACCCGGTGGTGGAAGATGATGATCGGCAAAAACTTGGATTAACTCACCGCCAGCTTCACACCAACGAGCCCATCAACCCGCGTCAACTGCGACGAGTGCAACGTCGTGTGGATCAACAGATTGATTATTTACAAGCCGTTATCCAGCCCAATTGGCGGACCTTGGAAATCGGCTGCGGCTTGGGACTATTGAGTCAGTGGCTAAGCCGGCGAGGGTGTACTGTTGTCGGAGTTGAGCCGGACCGCCAGCAGGCGGATTATGCCAGACGGCGGGGCGGCTTTGAGGTCATTAACAACCGCTTTGAAGAAACCGATTTTCCTCTGGGGTTTGATTTCTTCGCTGCTTCCCACGTCATCGAACATTTTCCAGAGCCTTTGTCCTTCCTGGAGAAAATTCGCTCCCTGGCTGCGCCTCAGGCCCTATTGTTTCTTGAAACTCCCAATATCCTGGCGCCGAAAGTGGGACCACGCCGGGTGTTTTCTCTGGCCCATAATTTTTATTTCTCACCTCAAACCCTGGGTGCCAGTCTGGCTAAGACCGGCTGGCGGGTTGAGAAAATCAGGGTTTATCGTCGGGATAGTTTTCTCGTGCTAGCCCGGGCCGACCAACCCCGGGAGCAGATTTCGGACCCAAGCCACGCCCAAGAGGTATGGCAAGCCATTCGCCGGCATCGGCTGACCTATTACCTTTCCTTGTCGTTTTTGTTGAGGAAAATCCCCCTTTGGCGGCGATGGTGGATGTATCGTTACACCGATTATACCTGGTCTTTCCCACAACAAGAGTAGAGGGAATTGATTTTTGCCGCACGATATTAACCTGTGGATAGTGTTGGATGGTTTACTCCTGCAACCACAGGGTTTTGTCCAAGGGAGAGGCCCTACGAGCCAAGCCACAGCGATGGAAGTACGTTAAGTCTTCCGCTTCAAAGGAATGATCTTCCCCTTGTTGTCTGTTTCGATCTCAGGAGGAGGAGGTACATTTACTTTGGGAGGAATATATTCCAGGCGCACCGGAGTGCCGCCCATGGTAAACTCCTCACCTTGTAAATGAGCTTCCTCCAATATCCAGACGATGCTTTGGAGGGGCAAACCAAGAACCAAAAGCTCCACCTGATACCAGCTTTTTTTGACATCAGGATTGATATCGTTTATCCGGGCAAAAAATGCCGGTTTACTTTCAATATGCACCAGCACCAGGTCGTTGATCGTTGCCATGCGCACCCCGGATACTTATATTATTTTCATACATATTAATCTATCAATAACCATTTCTTAAAGCAAGTTTTCCCAGACATGAGATTCTCCTGGAGGTCCCGTTTTGCCAGTTGCTGACATCCAATTTTTGGACTTGGGTGATTCCCTGCGCCAAGATGAGCGCGGCGAGGTTTATTTTCCTTTTCAAAACCTGCCCGACTCAATGCCGCGGGCCGAAATGTGCACCAGTTGCCACTTAATTTCCATCTTACCCGGGCAACTCCGCGGCCAGCATCAGCATCCCCACAAAACCGAATGGTTGTATGTCTTTCATGGCCAGGGGCAGTTGTTTTGGCGCCGCCATGATGGATCGCAGCAACAGTGTGTGCTGGACAATAACCGCACTCTAGTGGTCATTCCTCCCGGCATCCCCCATACCCTGCGTAATGACTGGCCCCAACCTTCTCTATCTGTTGGCTTGGCGGGCCGCGTTGCAGTCAGGCCGAGAGGAACCCGACACTATCTCCGAACCTTTGATTTAAAAGGAAAGATATTGTTCCTGGGTGCCCCTCCAAGGGGAGGAGAATATAAAGGACAAACCTTCTGGCAATCGATATAATTATTCTATAAAAACAGATCTAGGCACCCATGAGCCGATTAGCCATCATCTCCGATATCCACGGCAACCTGCCGGCCCTGGAAGCCGTCCTGGCGGACATCGACGCCCAGGACGTCACCGAGATCTACCATCTGGGCGATTTGGTGGGCTATAATCCTTTTCCCAATGAAACCATAGCCTTAATCGCCCAGCGCCGCATCCCCGGCATAACCGGCAACTATGATCAGGCCGTCCTGGCCCAGGTCCCTGATCCCATCGGCGAGTTGCTCAATGCCAAAATCACCCCCATGGGCCGGGAAATCTATGCCTGGACGAGGCGGGAAGTCAGTATGCAGAGCCGTGAGTTCCTGGCAGCACAGCCACGCTGCCTTTCTCTTGCCAGGGGCACCTGGCGCCTGCTGCTGACCCACGGCAGCCCTCGGCATATCAAAGATTATGTCAGGCCGTCCTGGCCGGATGACATGGTCGGGGATTTGTTAGCCGAGGTGAAGGAGGATATTCTCCTCACCGGCCATACTCACATCCCCCTGGTCCGGTCGGTGAATGGTAAATGGCTGCTCAACCCGGGCAGCGTCGGCTTCCCCAAAGACGGCAACCCCCGGGCCGCCTACGCAGTTCTGGAATTAGGCCAGGAACTAAAGGTAGACATCCGTCGGGTGGAGTACGATATTGAGCGCACCATCCAGGCTATCCTGAAGCGAGGTCTACCCTCCAAGGCCGGGGATGATTTGCGGGTTGGCCGACGGTAAGTATAGATAGTTTTCAGTTTTCAGTTTTCGGTTAATTCTGTACCATAACGCAATTATAATCGTTGCCAAAAGTAAGTGTCTGATTCACCCGGTACGCCGTGAGCCGCTGCCCTCAAGGGGAGAGGGCGAACGGTAAAAGACAAAACTTTTGGCCAGCGGTATTAGGTTAAACGTGGCGGCAGCGCCAAGAAAGATTCGAGAATAGGATCAGCCCATGACCATTGCCAGCAAAATGACGGCAGCCATCCAGTCTTCCTCCTGGATCCGCCGCATGTTTGAGGAAGGCGCGGAATTAAAGGCCCGCCTGGGAGCTGAAAACATCTATGACTTTACCCTGGGCAACCCGGATCTGGAGCCTCCGGACGCCGTAAAAGCAGCCTTGTTAGAGGCGGTGCGGGACAGCCGTCCAGGTTTGCACGGCTACATGCCCAACGCCGGTCTCCCGGCCACCCGCCAGGCCCTGGCCGAACATCTGGCTGGAGTGCATCAACTCCCCTTTGCCCCGGATGACATTATTATGACCTGCGGGGCGGCCGGGGCCCTGAACGTCATTTTGAAAGCTCTGCTGGATCCCTGGGAAGAGGTCATTATCCTGGCGCCTTTTTTCCCGGAGTATCTCTTCTATATCGAAAACCACGGCGGGGTGGCCCGGGTGGTGGAGACCGATACACACTTTCTGCCGGTGGTAAAGGCAGTGGAGCAGGCCATTAATGACCATACCCGGGCCGTCATCATCAATTCCCCCAATAATCCCACCGGCCAGGTCTACGACGAGGCCCTGCTGCGGTCCCTGGGGGAGGTGCTGGCCGAACGCAGCGCCCGCTTCGGCCGCCCCATTTACCTCATCAACGATGAACCGTATCGCCGGCTGGTGTATGACGGCCTTTCCCTGCCCAGCATTTTCCAGGCGTACCCGGAAACCCTGGTGGCCACCTCATTTTCCAAAGACCTGTCCCTGCCGGGGGAACGCATCGGCTATATCGCTCTCAACCCCCAGGCGACGTTTCGTCGGGAACTTGTGAGCGGTATGATCCTGGCCAACAGGATCCTGGGTTATGTCAACGCCCCGGCCTTAATGCAGCGGGTGTTGGTGAAACTGATGGATACCACGGTGGATATTGCTCCGTATGCCCGGCGTCGAGAACTTCTTTGCCGGATTCTGGCAGAAATCGGTTATGATTTTGTCAAACCTAAAGGCGCCTTCTACCTCTTTCCCACATCGCCGGTGGCAGATGATGTGGCCTTTGTCCAGGAATTGAAACAAGAAAACATTCTGGCCGTGCCCGGCCGGGGTTTCGGCCGCCCCGGCTATTTCCGGCTGACCTTCTGCGTCCCGGAAAGCACCATCGCCGGCGCCGCTCCCGGATTTGCCCGGGCGTTCTCCCGGGTGAGCGGATGAAAGAGCATAGCAGTTTGGCCGGTTTTCAGTTTTCGGTTAAATGATTTGGTATTGTTCCAATAGTTATGGATTACGTTCATTGCAATCCACATTGAAGCTGCGTATAAGGGAAGCTATTTCCAGCCATGGCCAAACGCCCCAACCTCCCGGCCCCGGCCCCCATTCGGGAGATCCTCAACAAGCTCCTCAAGCCCGGGGACCTGCGCCAACTCGAACTTCACGCCCGTTTGCGCCAGGTCTGGGAACAAAGCATCAGCCCTTCACTGGGCCAGCACACTCAGTTGGTTGATTTTAATAGAAAAACACTTTATGTGGAAGTGGCCGCCAACCCCTGGATGCAGGAGTTGCATTTCCTCAAGCCCCGGATTTTAGCTGCCATGCAGCGGGAATTGGGGGAAAATGTCGTCAAAGATATCAAGTTTCGGCTCAAATAGACCTACCAGTTTTCGGTTTCCAGTTTTCGGTTAAAAGACTAAAAGTTTTTTAGTAGGCTGCCTTTGAATCTTCTGGGGTTGCCGAAGTCTTCCTCCCAGCGGCGGTCGGGTATGTGCTTGGGAGGGTTTTCGATGCGGTAGCCGTGTTCAGGGCGAAGAAGTATTCTTTGGGGTGCGTAACGGGGTTGAGGGGTTTGTCGGGGTCCGGCGGGTTAGGGTCGGCCGGGGACAAAGCGTTCGTAATCCTCTTTGGTCATGGTACGGGGGAATCGGGGTCGAAAGAGGGATCGGGGCAAGACAGTTCTGAGTTCTGAGTTTCGAGTTTTGAGGGAGTTGCAGACCGGTCGGCTGGTTTGCAGTTGCCGGGGCCGGGTCAGGGCAGGATTCCTGGGGCAGGGGGTCCGGGACGCCGGCGGCTTCTTTTTCTTTGAGATATTCTGCATAGAAATTCTCGGAATCGCAGGAATATCTCGAGGCGGGGGCGGTTGTGGCCCACTTGCGGCGCAGGCGGTCAAAGAGAGATTCGTGTTCCGGAAGAACGGTTTCCGGTTTCTGGTTTCCGGTTTCCGGAGGGAGTTCCGGATTGCAGGTCACAGGCGGGGAGCAGGACGGCTTAACGGCGGGAGGCGCTTCGCTTTGGCTTTCGCCGCCCTGCGGGTCCCGCCCTACAGGGGAATTTTTTCGGGTGTTTTTTTTGCAAAGGTTATCTTTTTGATTTTGTTGATTATTATGTTTCCGGGAAGCGGTTTTTGGCGCTGATTTCGCGCTGATTTCGCGCTGGCGTTGCGGTGCGGGTCCCGGGGTCTGGCGGTGGGGTGACGGGTGCTCCAGCAGGGACGCCAGCAGGTCCGGATGGAGGTCGGCGAGGATCTCCGGAGAAAGGGAAGAAAGCGCCGGGCTCTTGGGCTCGACACAGGTCCAGATCGTCGTCATCTGTCGGCGTCCAGGTCGGGGGGACGGCTCCGGGCAGGGGTGGAAGAGGGCAGCGGCCAGGATTTTATGGCCGGCGGCGAGGAACTCGGGTTCGGTGGGCAGGAGGCAGTCCTGGCTCTGCCACTGGGTGGAGGCCATAAGGCGGTAGACCGTAGTCGTATCCCAGGGCGTCTCCATTTTACTGAGATCGCGGATCAGGCGGTTTTTCACCCGGGCGCCTTTGAAGACCTGGTCGACGTTATCCGCGGCCTGGGCTTTGGCCGAGGCGGTCTCAACCTCGGCCAGGGTCTGGTTGAGCTTGAAGAGATAGCCCTGGCGCAGGTTGTGGTCCAGGCACCGGCGGGCTTCGAAGATTTTTTCCTGGAGATGTTTCTTATGCCGGTGCAGGGCCGAGGGGCTGGGCCCGTATTGCCGGCTGAGGGCTTCAAGAGTGCCGTTACCGGCCAGGAGGGCCTGGTCGATGGCCTGGAAGTCGGGGTGGGTGCAGACGGTGCATTTGGGCATGGTGGACTCCGGTGAAAAGTCAAAGTGAAAAGTGCAAAGTGCAAAGTGCAAAGAAAAAAGAAAAAAGTGTAAAAGGCTGTCAGCGATCAGTGTTCAGCTTGCAGCCGAAAAGAGCCAAAAGGAAAATGATCTTTCTCCTCAGCTATACTAAATTACGGGAAAAAAGGACAGAACAGGTGGGACAGATGTCACAAAAACAGGGAAAAGGGAAAAGGGAAGAGGGAATAGA
>CAVZSK010000047.1:0-21418 GCA_963777875.1 uncultured delta proteobacterium
GGCCCGGACCAAGAAAGACCTGCCCCAGCTCCGGGATGAACTGTTTGCCAAGGTGGGACCCGTATATACCCGGCGACTGAACCTGTCCCTATCTCCCGACGCCAAGGCCAAACTGCTGGCGAAACTAAAACAGCCCCACCCCAAAGCTCTGGCCGGCCAACCGGTCACTCAGCACATCACCCTGGATGGCCATAAATATATCCTGGCCGACGGCAGTTGGCTCTGCCTGCGTCCTTCCGGCACCGAACCGGTGGTCCGGCTCTACCTGGAAGCCCACAGCCCGGATGATTTGGACAGACTCCAGCAGGCCGCCCACAGCTTTATCAAAGGAAACTAAACCGACATGGAACAGCTGATCATGCTGGTGGTGCTATTTTTCTCGGTCATCGTCCACGAGGTGGCGCATGGCTATGTCGCCCTGCTCAACGGCGATGCCACCGCCAAACTCTCCGGCCGCTTGACCTTTAATCCCCTACCTCACATTGACCCGGTAGGAACCATCCTGGTGCCGGCCATCTTATTTCTTTCCCACAGCGGGATTCTCTTCGGCTGGGCTAAGCCGGTACCGGTAAACCCGATGAATTTCCGGAATTATAAAACCGGTGAGCTCAGTGTCAGCGCCTCGGGCCCCTTAAGCAATTTTTTCCTGGCTGCCGTGTCCGCCCAACTCCTGCCCTGGGCCGGAAACAACCCCGGGTTTTTTCTTATTTGTAAGTATGGGGTGATTATCAATTTATACCTGATGCTCTTTAACCTCATCCCCATCCCGCCCCTGGATGGTTCCAAAATCGTCATGCCCCTGTTGCCCCGAAGCTGGCAGCAACCTATGCCCAACTGGAGCCGGTGGGGTTTGTTCTGATTCTGATCCTGCTCTACAGCGGCTTGTGGTCCGTTTTAATCATGCCGATATTCAGGTTTTTAATGGGACTTTTACTGGGTTAAAATAATTGTCAGGTGTCTGCTGCCTCTGCAAGCTGAAGACATTTTTCTACCACTGAACGCTCAAAAGGAGAATCCCCATGATGTACCGCAACCTCAGAGAACTCATGATCAAAAATAACCTGTATGACTATGGGCAATTGTCCAAAGAAACGGAAATTCCCAAAGAAACCCTGCAGCACCTGGCCGAAAACCAGTGGCACCAAATAAAACGCGAACATCTGGAAGCCCTCTGCCGGTATTTTGATTGCAAGGTTAGTGACTTATTGGAAATGAGTTTGCTACGGGGGGAGAGTTGCCGGCCTGACCATAAGAAGTGAGAGCGTCTCCAGCACCATGGTTTGTGATTGCCCCAGAACTGCCATAGGACCGCGCCACCTCAGGTAAGCGGATCCTTTATGCCGCCCCCAGGAGCCGCGCTCCTATGGTTTAATTGCCGCACGTTCCGTCCTTAGTCTCCCCTCTCCCCTTGAAGGGTTAAGCGGGGCGAAGCGTTATCTGTACGTCTATAAACCTATTAGTTACTGTCTCTTATCCTCTCTCCCCCTCTATAACTTGAAAACCCGAATACAGTATCTTTTTTTCCCTCATGAATACCACATTCAAAGGTTCTAGTCCCATTCATATTGACACTTGATACTTAACGGGTTACACTATTCCAGTGATCGTTAGCTTCAAACACAAGGGCTTGGAACGTTTTTTCACTGAGGGAAGTTTGGCTGGCATTCAGCCCAAGCATGCGGAAAGATTGCGTCTCATATTGGGCCGCCTGCATGCTTCTACTTGTCCGCAAGACATGAACCTTCCGGGTTTGAATTTGCACGAATTGATTGGCGATCGTCAAGGCACTTGGGCAGTAAAGGTCAGTGGCAATTGGCGTCTTACCTTTAGTTTTGCCGGACAGGATGCCTATGGCGTCAATTATGAAGATTATCATTGAGGTTTAATATGCTCATGCACAATCCACCCCATCCCGGTGAAATTCTCAAGCAGCTTTGCCTGGAACCTCTGGGACTAACTGTCACTGCGGCTGCCAAAGCTCTCGGGATAAGTCGGAAATCATTGTCTGCCATCGTCAATGGCCGTGCCGGCATCAGTCCGGAAATGGCCATCCGTTTATCCCTGGCGTTTGACACGACGGCCGAAAGCTGGTTGAACCAACAGGTCATCTACGATCTTTGGAAGGCGGAGCAACACCGGGGAAATCTCAACGTCAAACGACTGGTGGCGGCTTCGTGAGACCACATTATCGGAGGATTGATCTTCCGGGACCGGCAAGCATAAAATCGTTCTATATTCGGAAGCTATCTGGAATTTTGTGGATTATTGGTTTGATGCGTATAGTGGCAAGCTATACGTAATAAATCCTGCTTTTTCTAATAAATGAAGTTAGTTACGGGTGATTTTCTTTTTCATCCTTTTTTATGTTTTTATCATATTTTACCTCCATAGTAATCTTCTTTCCCGGAAGGGGGTAGCGGAGGCAGAGGCGCCTGCGAGAATGGGCCCCAACTAGCTCGTCGGAGCAGGCGCCTCTGCCGGAGCGGCTCGGGGGGATAAAACAGCCTCTTCATACCTCTCCCTCAGAAGTTCTTTCCATGACCACCACCATAGCCCGGTGATAATCCCGCTGCACTTTGGTGTTGGAGACCCGGCAATAGCGCTGGGTGGTTTTTATCCGGGTATGCCCCAAAAGGTCCTGGATGGTTACCAGAGCCGCGTCGGCATTGAGCAGCTGCGTGGCCATGGTGTGCCGCAGTTGATGACACGACACCTTGAGGCCTGCCTCCCGGGCATAATGTTCCAGGCGTTTCTGGATGCCCCGCACCGAGATACCTTTGCCTTTACATCTCCCTTTACCCACCAGGAAGACTTCTTTGGCCCGGCTGGTCGGTCTGATCCGGAGGTACTGCAGCAAGGCTTCATAGCTGTCATCGCTCAGATAGACAACTCGATCTTTAGCGCCTTTCCCCTGGTGTACAAAGAGTTGGCGTCGGCGCCAGTCCACCGCCGGCAGCTTGAGCCGGGTTACCTCCTCGACCCGCAACCCGCAGCGCAGCATCAGCATGAACATAGCCCGATCCCGGCGGTCCTCGATCACCCCGAGGAGCTGCACCACTTCTTCATCTCTGAGATGCCGGGGCAGCGGCCGGGACAGCCGCAGAGCATACCCCCGTTTCACCGGATTGACCATCTGCACCTGCTCCTCCTCGATGAGGTAGTGATAAAACCCTCGGATACTGTCAAGATGGCAGTTGATCGTTTTCGGCTGCAGCCCCCGGTCCAGAAGATAATCGATATAGGTCAGCAACTTTTTATGGTCTACGGTTTCGAGCCGCACATCCAACCACAGGACAAAATGCTTCAGTGTGTTCATGTAATGCTTAAGTGTATGGCTGGAATAATTCCGTCTCTTCAAGAACCGGCGGTAATTGATCAGGGCGGTGGTAATGGCCATAAATTTCTCCCTTTTCGATGATGGCCATGGCCTGGAAGTATTCTTCCCGACGGGTGTTATCCGTCAGCCTGGCGTAGCGTCGGGTCATCTCGATGCTGCTGTGGCCTAAAAGCTGTTGGAGACACTCTAATCGCATCCCGGCGTTTAACAGTTCGCTGGCACAGGTATGCCGTAGACAGTGCAGACTATACCCCCGGGACGATAAACCGACTATCTGCAGATTTTTGGCGAACATCACCCGTACCGCCGTGTAGCTCAAGCTTGGTCGCCCCTGCCCATAAAACAACAAGGCTTTCTCCGGGTCTCTCATCTTAAGCCAGACTCTTAAGGCCCGACAGGCATCCTCGCTTAGTAGACCACCCGCCCGATCCGGGTTTTCTGGGCTTCCATAATCAGGAGACGCTTATCTTTCAGGTCTACCTGGCTCACCCGGGTAGCCAACAATTCCCCGATGCGCATCCCGGTCCGCAGCAATACCAGCACCATGGCCCGATCGCGCTGGCTTGTCGATGACTCTCAGCAGTCGTCGGACATCCTCCGGATCCATGGCCCGGGGCAAGCCCTCGGGAACTTTGACGTGCAGCTTTCTTTTTCAGCAGATCAGGATGCACTACCTCCCGATCTTCGAGAAATCTCAGAAAGGCATAGAGATGCCGCAACCGGGTAGAAACGGTCCTTGGCTTCATACCCCGGTCCTGTTCGGTACTCGATATAACTGCTCAGGTCTTCCCGGGTAATGGTCTCGATACCACTATGACCCCTGTCCTTCAGGAAAGATAAAAAGAGCGCCAGGGTCCCAAAAGAGGATTTCAGAGTGTTCGGCCGACAGTTGCGTCGCTTCTGGTCTGACAGATAGTCCATCACCTGCACCCAGCCGAACAATCCCCGGTCTTGCAGGTTTTTGAGATAGGTATTGATCTGAAGATGCCTCGACTCCAGGTCTGATGATTCCCTGGAGTCCGACACGTTTGGTGCAGATTGGCGTGATTTTGAATCTAAGTGAGAAATTGCGGGTGAGGTTTTCCCTCGAAGTAGTCTGCTTTCCTCTGAAACTGTCTCGAAGCTCATCGATCCCTCCTTTTTCTAATTGTTTAGAAAAAACAGGTAGATGATGGCATTCGAATCAGTTCGAGTCAATCATCTTTTTATTACGTGTAGTGGCAAGATATTCGCTCTCTAAAGCTTCCCCAATAGATTCTGAAATAACCTTCCCCATAGACGGTGCCATGGTTGACCCTGCCTCGGTTCAGACCAATCCAAAAACCCTAACCCCGATACCACCTTCCTAAGGCCCTCAGGCTGAATAGAACTGTTCCCAAAAAATCAGACTGGAATGCACGGTACCGGTGCTGGTGCTTGCCACCACTTCCATTATCTGGGGTTGTATATCGTATGTAGTCTATGTGCCGCCGGAGTCGTCACTGGGACCCATGTATGCTGTAAGCCTCCGCCTGAACTGGTGTTGTCGTCTGTCCAAGCCCACCAAAATTGACCGCTCCGGGCTTTCAGCGCGACCCAGTAGGTGGATTTAAAGTTAAGGGTGATCCCGCTAGCATCCAAGGTGACGTTGGCCTCATTGCTGGGGTAATTTGCTGGGGAAGTCACGGCTCCGACCAGAGACCCTTGTGCAGATGAGCTGTTAGTGTAAATTTCGACCTCCGCCACGCCGCTACTGGACTGATACATAAAAAGGGTCACGGAGTTGAGGACATAACTCGTGGCATCTGTGCCGAAACAAGAGGGAAGCCATCGGTAGTGGTGGCATATTCGTGACCACTAACGCTTTTACATAGGTTATCGGACATGATGATGGAGGCGTTAGTTACCACGTGGACGCACAGCTTCACCCTATCCACGCCTCGAAGCTGAGTACTTGCCGTCTACACTTTCTTGTAATTCAATTATTTTGATAATTTGAGGTAGCACAAAGAAAGGTATCCTCCCCCTAATCCCACCAAAAATTAAGTAAATGCCATAAAGAGTATAAAAACCTGGGAGTATCGCCCACCAACTGAAGGATGGCTGAGCCAATTTGAACGTTCCGTAGAAACCCCCACAGGCAACGAATAATCCCATACCAATAAACATTACCCGATGGCGAGTATTAAACCAAAATAATGCTTGATAGGTGATGGTATCAAGGCGAGGTAATTTTTTAAAGGGGTAATAAAAATAAGCGATTCGCCAATCAACTGCTTTCTTGACAGATTGATAGTTGGGATCAGTAGCCTCTAAGAGGTTCAAGATCTCCAAATCAAAGTCTTGAGCGAACCGCGTGGGAGTTGAGGTAATAGCCGCTCAACCCTAATTGTACGCCAAAATTATGGATACGACGAAGCCGAGTGTCTTAAGCAGGATCTCCCAATCAAATCCTTTTTCGCCCGCTGAACCTAATTCCGAGCCAAAAGCTGCGGCAGGAAATAAACAGATCAATGCAGTTGCCAAGTAGATCATCTCGCCTCCTATTAAACAATAATTGGATTTATCCGCATAGAATGCGGAGGAGCCGCAGGGCGGGAAAGCGCAGCACATCCCGCATTTTGATCATTCTATTTCCATCAGGCGGAGATCGTCTTCTGCCGCCCACTCAGAGTTATAAATGCTGAGTTGTATATACCAGCAAAAGCTGGAATAAGGCCAATCCATGCCCCTCGTCACGTAACCGTGCTTTACCGGATTGTAATGAATATAATCCATGTGACATTCATAGTATAGCTCATCACGAAAAACTTGTTCCCAGAAGCGTCGTTGCCAAATGCCGCTTTCTCCCTTTTTCAGGTGCCGGGTTTAAAGTCTTTCACTTTCCGGAATTTGTTCTGCAAACCGTGATTTAATAACATGTCAGCGGGTTGAAAAATCTACCTCCCCGGCTGGCAAAGTCCAAATGCAATTAAGGTAATCAGGCAAAATAACTATGCCTTCTATGATAAATGGTCGTCTTTGACGGTCCGGCTTGAACTCCCGACGAAGAATGTCAATATGCTCGGTCAAAAACTTGCGGCACCGCTCCAATATCGTAACCGTGAAAAAAATGTACCGCATGGAACAAAGTCCCGTATGTATTGTGGTATGATTTCTGTTTTTCATCAATATTTTAAGGCGGGGTGCGCTGCGCTTTCCCGCCCTACGCAAAAAATAAGGGCTGCAAGTTTACAACAAAATAATATAACAAAAATTGCTCTGTCTTACCAACTTTCTGCTATCGATGCGCTACCTATAAAACTTATAAGACTATTCCCATAATAATTTCATGTCTGGCCTAGTAACCAAGCCAATCGCTACCAGCCTCCAAAATGCACCCCCTGTCTCCCTTAGTCTCTACCCTGGAAAAACTTCTGTCAAAAACCGTTTTCGTGACATTCGCCTTAACTGTGCTGGAAAAGTTACCCACTTTTATGATATGCATAATACTATATAATCAATAAAAACTGTGAGTTGCAAGAAATAGTTTTTTAACCGGCAAATAGAAACTGTCTTTTTAGCTGACCGCTGATCGCTGACAGCCTTTTACACTTTTTACTTTGCACTTTTCACTTTTCACTTTTCACTTTTTCACCGGAGTTCCCCATGCCCAAATGCACCGTCTGCACCCACCCCGACTTCCAGGCCATCGACCAGGCCCTCCTGGCCGGTAACGGCACTCTTGAAGCCCTCAGCCGGCAATACGGGCCCAGCCCCTCGGCCCTGCACCGGCATAAGAAACATCTCCAGGAAAAAATCTTCGAGGCCCGCCGGTGCCTGGACCACAACCTGCGCCAGGGCTATCTCTTCAAGCTCAACCAGACCCTGGCCGAGGTTGAGATCGCCTCGGCCAAAGCCCAGGCCGCGGATAACGTCGACCAGGTCTTCAAAGGCGCCCGGGTGAAAAACCGCCTGATCCGCGATCTCAGTAAAATGGAGACGCCCTGGGATACGAATACGGTCTACCGCCTTATGGCCTCCACCCAGTGGCAGAGCCAGGACTGCCTCCTGCCCACCGAACCCGAGTTCCTCGCCGCCGGCCATAAAATCCTGGCCGAGGCCCTCTTCCACCCCTGCCCGGAGCCTACCCCCGACCTGGACGCCGAAGACGACGACGATCTGGACCGTGTCGAGCCCAAGAGCCCGGCGCTTTCTTCCCTTTCTCCGGAGATCCTCGCCGCCCTCCATCCGGACCTGCTGGCGTCCCTGCTGGACACCCTCACCCCACCGCCAGACCCCGCGGCCCCACCGCGACGCCAGCGCGAAATCAGCGCGAAATCAGCGCCAAAAACCGCTTCCCGCCAACATAATAATCAACAAAATCAAAAAGATAAGCCTTATGCAAAAAAAACACCCGAAAAAATTCCCGTTTCGCGCCGCCCGCCGCGTCACCGCAACCCCTTCGTCATCCTCTCGAAACTCGAAACTCGGAACTTGGAACTCAAAATTCGGAACTCGAAACTCCCCCCCACGAATCCCTCTTTGACCGCCTGCGCCGCAAGTGGGCCACAACCGCCCCCGCCTCGGGATATTCCTGTGATTCCGAGAAGTTCTATGAAGAATATCTCAAAGAAAAAGAAGCCGCCGGCGTCCCTGACCCTCCCGCCCTTCCAGAAGATCCCCAATCCGCCCCTCACTCAGTCCTCAATCCGTGCGCCGCCCCACCCGCCGTTTTGACCTCTTCCGCCTCCGACGCCATTTCAGCCGACCGTTCTGCTTCTCCCTCAGAACTCGGAACTCAGGACTCAGAACTGTCTTTCCCCGATCCCTCTTTCGACCCCGATTCCCCCACGACCATGACCAAAGAGGATTACGATCGCTTCTGTCCCCGGCCCGACCCTAACCCGCCGGACCCCGACAAACCACTCAACCCCCTCACTCACCCGGCTGATTACCTCTTCACCCTGACGCATGGCTACCGCCGGGACAACCCCCCAAACACATCCCCGACCGCCGCTGGGAAGAAGACTTCGGCAACCCCAGAAAATTCCAAGGCGCCTACTGACGAACGTCCTTTTTTCTTTTAACCGAAAACCGAAAACTGGAAACCGAAAACCGTCCTTTAACGGCAACCCCCGAAAATTCAATGGTACCTACTAATGACATGCCCAAGAACCTCTTTTCCCTATTCCCTTTTCCCTTTCCCTCTTCCCTGTTCCCTTCTCCCTGGCCTCAGCTCTTGGTTCCCCTGAAAACCAGATAAAAAACCCCGGTGAACACCAGATTAATCAAGGCCGCCAGGACAAAACTCTTTTCAAAGCCGATCTGCTGGATCACCGGTCCCATGCCGGCGGCACCCAGCATCATCCCCAGATAAATGGCCGTATTGTAGCCGCCCATGGCCAGCCCCCGGGACTCCATGGGCACCACCTCGGAAATGAGGGCCCCCAGCGGCGTGAACCCCAGACCCTGCACCGCCCCGGACACCATGGCCAGGATGATGAAAGCCGTTAAGGTGTGGGTTAATCCAAAACCCACCAGGACGGCGCTGAGCCCCAGGAAGCCCCAGACAGCCAATTTGGTTTTGTCCGCCTGGTCGGTTATTCTTCCCAGAGGAATGCGGGAAAGGGCGTTGACAATCGCCTGGGCCGCAAAGATCATGCCGATCTGACCGGCGTCAAGTCCATACTGCAAGGCGTATAAAGGGAAAAAAGTAAAAAAGACGCCCAAGGCAATGCACGAACCCAGCGTCACCGCCCAGCAGCCTTGCAGGGCGTGGTTATGCCA
Organism: uncultured delta proteobacterium; assembly: GCA_963777875.1. Lineage (GTDB taxonomy): Bacteria > Desulfobacterota > Desulfobaccia > Desulfobaccales > Desulfobaccaceae > Desulfobacca. The sequence goes on from CAVZSK010000047.1 coordinate 9,086, forward strand.
GCCTTCCTGCACCAGACTGGCCAGGACGCCTGGACGATTATGTCCCGGGTTTGCCTGGCTGCGAGGGAGAATGAACAGGACCGGTCCCAGAAGCAAAAACAGGGCCACAGCCACGACCAGAAACACCGGCCGATACCCCCAGACCTGGGCCAGGACGCCACCCACCGCCGGCCCCAGGCTCATGGCAGTGTAAATGGCGGTGGTGTACCACCCGTAGGCCCGGCCCAGATGGGTGGCCGGGGCAATATCGGCCACCTGGGCCATCAGGCTGGGGCCGATCATGGCCAGACCCACGCCAAACCCCAGGTATATTCCCACCAACTCCAGGGGGGTGCGGCTCCAGTAAAGCAACAGGGAGGTCCCGGAGGCGATTACCAGGCCCAGGCTGATGATCCGCTTCCGGCCCCAGCGATCCCCCAGAAGGCCCATAGGCAAGGCCAGCAGACCACACATCAGTAAAAAACTGGAATTGATAAAGCCCACTTCCGAGGTCGTCGCCCCCAGCGTCACCGCGAATAAAGGCATCACCGGCAGCCTCAGGCTGGTGGCAAAATAACTGGCAAAGGCGATACTGCAGGTGGCGGTGAGTAAGGCTTTATAGGTGGAAGATTGATCTTGGGCTTGGGTCACGGCAGACAAATGTTTGATAGACCTTTCGTAGGAAACGTTAATAAGGCGGTCAGCGATCAGCTTTGAGCAAAAACTTGAAAATAATACCTCAACGACGAGTCATCAAGCCAAAAGACACCATCGCCAAGGCGGTCTTGGTCAGGGCTGGTTATACCGATTTCGATTGGCCAGGCAGCACCAGAATCATTTGAATTACTAATATATTTAATCTGTTAACTGAAACCATCATGACCAGACGTTGGCCCCCCGATAATTAAAATCCCCCCCGGCCCCCCTTTAGAAAAGGGGGGAATGAGGCAACCTTTTTAAAGTCCCCCTTTATTAAAGGGGGATTTAGGGGGATTTTCGGGGTAGAACCGATAACATTATTTTAAACCAGCGGATACTCCAATAAAATATTATATAACGGCTTTTCCCGGCCGGCAAAAAAATGGCTGGAGCCGCTCACCACTTTGATTTCCGGGCGTCGGTCTGCCGGTTGATCGTCAAACATTTTTTCCAACTGCGGCAGCGGGCAGAATTCATCCCGGTCCCCCACCACAATGAGGCGCAGCCGGGGCACCTTGGGGAGAAAATTCATTTCCATCATGGCGATGGGGGGGGCAATCATGATGATGCCGGCCGCCGACACCCCCTGGACCATGGCCCGCCCGGCCACGGCCGCGCCGAAGGAGTAGCCCACCACATACCGGGGACCGATTTGACGAGAATCCAAAAAAGACAGGGCCGCCTGCACATCCGCCATCTCTGCCAGACCGTCGCCGTACTCCCCGGAACTCAAACCCACCCCCCGAAAGTTAAACCTCAACGTGGTCCAATGGCGGGCCTGAAAAGCCTGAACCGCAGTCCAGACCACATTGTTATCCATAGTGCCGCCATACATGGGGTGAGGATGAGTAACGATTACCCCTCCGGGGGCGTCACCCAAGGCTAACCGGCCTTCCAAATTGACATCTGAGCCGGCAATAGTTACTCTCTCTTCCGGAACCGCCGGGATTTTGCTAGAACTGGGCATATTATGGTTCCTTTTTAAAAAAGATCTTTTATCTTTGGGACTTTTTATAACGTTTGATTATATCATTTTAAAATTCACCTTAGACAAATAAGTTTGTATGATATTAAGTATTGATGGAGTGCCTGAAAAAGTCAAAATAACCCAAACTCTCTTTGAGCCCTCTATGTCTCTAAAAAACAAAGTCGGCATGAAATTAATGGGCGTCAATCTGGCCTCACTGCTGTTCGCCCTTATCAGCCTGCTGATTGTCATACAATACCTGGCTAAAAAGGAGATGTTAGCCTGGCACCGGCAGCAGGTGGGATTGGTGGCCAATCTCGTCCTGGCCGAATACCAGGGGAAAAATCAGCGGGTGGTCCAGTATGCCGATATTTTAGGCAATAACTACAATTATGCCGAACTTCTGAACAACAATGATCTGGAAACTCTGGCCCGGTTGGCTGGTCTCCAGATGCGGGACGCAGGTCTCAATATCCTCACCATTACCGACCGGAGAGGCGTCATCGCGGTGCGGGTCCACGCCCCCAAAGCCATTGGCGTGGATATCTCCGGCAACCCCCTCGTCAAATCGGCCCTGAAGGGGAAACGCAGCAGCCGTATGACCCAATGGAAAGACAGTGTCTCCCTGAGCGCCGCGGCGCCTCTCTATTACGGGGACGAAGTAGTGGGTGTGGTCCTCACGGGCATGTTGGTGGATAAGAGTTTTGTGGAATCCCTTTCCCGGGGCACCGGAGCCGAGGTGGCCATTTTTTTTGCCGACCATCCGGTGGTGAATTCCTTTAAAAATCTGCCGGAAGACGCCTTCCAGGTCTTGAAGTTCGGCAAAAATCGGGCTGCCGTAGGACTGGATCGGACCCAAAGCCTCTCCCTGGGAGGGAAAAACTATACTCTTACCTTTTTACCCCTGGAACAGGAGGAGAATCCCTGGGAAAACCTGCTGGTTGTGGGGGTCAGCCAGGAAGAGGTCAGTGCCGCGGAAAGAGCCCTGCATCTGGTGATTTTCAGCGTTGGCGGCGGCGCCGCCCTGGTGGGAATGTTCCTGAGTTTCATGCTCTCTTTGGGTATGCGCCGGCAGATCTCCCACCTGGCCGAGGGCACTCGTCAGGCGACCAAGGAAGAGTTGGCCGGGGATATTCCGGTGACCAGCACCGATGAGCTTGGGGAGCTGGCCGAGTCCTTCAACACCATGACCCGGTCCCTGCGGGAAAAAACCCGTCTCCTGCAGGAGGAACGGGATCGCATTGCGGCCAATGCCGATTTTCTCTCCATGATCGTGCACGATATCAAAGCCCCTCTCACCGGCGTCAGACTTACCATCGAAACCCTGCAGGATGAGACCCTGCCTGCCGATATTAACCATAAACTCCAGGGCATCATCGAAAGCAGCGAAGGGTTGCTCCTCCATCTCCATAATGTCCTGGATATTTCCCGACATGAACTGGGCCAATTAAAACTGCAGCCCGAAGAGGTGTATGTGGGTTTTATCATCCAGCGACTGGTGAACCACTATACCGAGATGGCCAGGAATCAGGGCATAGCCTTGACTGCCCGGGCGGCCCCAACCCTGCCGCCGGTGTGGGCTGATGAACGCTACCTGGATCGGGTCTTGTTTAATCTCATGGCCAATTCTTTGGAAGCAACGCCGGCCGGCGGCCACATCGAAATTGCCGCCCAGGTCGGTAGTCTTGATGGCGGCGTGCCGGCCTTAGAAATCATCGTCGCGGACAGCGGCTGCGGCATCGAGGCGAAAAATTTAGAAAATCTCTTTGAAAAATATCTGAACCGAGGCAGCCACCGGGCCGGAGGCTCAGGTTTGGGGCTTTACATCTGCAAAACTATTATCGAAGCACATCAGGGGAAAATTTGGGCCGAAAGCCAGCCTGGCCAGGGAACCCAAATGCACCTTCTCTTACCTCAAAAAGGAGAAGTCGATCAGGAAAACCCTAACTAAAATTTCTCATAAAGTGACATCGGCGCCCAAGCTGCTGCAGCCGCTTTCTCAAAAAGATATCCAACGGGGGCTGGAACTTTCAGCGCGGCGGGATTTGCCACCCTCCTGGTGAACTTCCTCCTTCTGGCATCTTGCTTGCAGAAAAAAATTCTATTATGATTATAGACACGGGGGGAAAGTTGTGGCTTGCAAGGTTCTGGTAGTTGATGATGACCAGCGGACCAGGGAGGCCCTGGTGGAGATTTTACATCGGGCCGGATATGACGTGACCTCTTTGGCCTCGGGAGATGGGATAGAGGATCTGTTGGTCCGTAATGATTTTGCCGCGGCCATCATCGATTACCATTTACCGTCCCGAAACGGCCTGGAAATCGCCCAAAGCCTGCGAAACAATCTGCCGGATTGCCGTATTGTCCTCATCTCTTCCGAATACCAGCCCCGACATCAGCCCTGCGACCTGTCGGCCGCGGTGGATCGATTCCTGGCCAAACCCTTCTCCAAAACGGCCCTTTTAAACACTTTGCTGGAATTGTGTCCGGCGCCGAACCTTATCCCTGGTTAACCCATGGCAACAGTGTGTTGACCGCTTCTCTCCTCCAGCAGGTTCTTGCCTTTATTCGATCCCAGGCGCTGATTAAACCCCATGACCGGATTTTGGTGGGCGTCTCGGGTGGACCAGATTCCACCGCCCTGCTCCACCTGCTGCACCGGTCAGCCCACCTTTGGCCCATTTCTCTGGGGGTGGCCCATTTTGATCATACCCTCCGAGGTGCGGCTTCTCGCGCCGACGCGCTCTGGGTAGCCGACCTGGCTGACTCCCTCAACCTCCCTTGTTATCTGGGGTCGGGCGATGTGCGCCGCCACCAGCAGGAAAGAAAGATTTCTCTCCAAACCGCAGCCCGAGAGCTGCGTTGGCATTTTTTCGATGAGATCAAGCAGCAGCACCACTACCATACTGTGGCCCTGGGGCACACCGCCGATGACCAGGTGGAACTTTTCTTCCTGAGGCTCTTACGGGGAGCGGGACCGGAAGGGATGAAAGGAATGTGGCCGTTCAATCCGACAGGTACCATTCGGCCCCTCCTGGAAACCTCCAAAACCCAGATTGTTGCCTGGTTGGAGTCGGAGGGCCTCTCCTACCGTCTGGACACCAGCAATCTGAGCCGTTGCTACCGTCGGAACCAACTGCGTCTGGACCTTTTACCCCAGATGATGGCTTATAATCCCCGACTGGGTGACGCGGTGGCCCGTTTCCAGACCTTGCTGCAAGAGCAGGAAGACTATCTGCAGCAGGAAACCTCTCATGCCTTGTCGGGCCTAAGAATGAACGCCAACCAGACCCGGCTGCACCTGTCGGTGACGAGATTGCTGGCCCTGCATCCCGCCCTCCAAAAAAGGGTATTGCGTTTGGCCTGCGCCCAGGCCGGCGTACCTTTAGATCGTCTGACTTTTCGGCATATGGCCGCGGCCTTGCACCTGTGTCAGCAACCACAGCCGGCTGGGGAAATCTCCCTGCCGGGCAATTGGCGGCTGGTACGGGAGGGTAACCAGGTCGTCTGGCAGACCGAGCCCCCTCCCCTGCCCCCAAGGTCTGAATATGTCCTTCCTGATCAGGAGGCCGGTGCCTGCACTCTCCTGGGTTGGACCTTCACCTGGACCACCTGCCCGGCCACCGGCGAGGAAAATGTTACCCCTGCCAACCCTGGCACTGCCCTGATGGACTACCAACGGCTCCAGTTTCCCTTGCGGCTCCGAACCTTTCGGGCCGGAGATCGTTTCCAGCCCCTGGGTATGACCGGGACCAAAAAACTTCAGGACTTCTTTGTGGACACCAAAATTCCACGCTCTCAAAGGCCTTTCATTCCCCTCCTGCTGAGCCGGGACCAGATCGTCTGGGTGGTGGGTCACCGCCTGGCCGAGTCGGTAAAAGTGACTCCTCAAACTCGCCGCCTTCTGAGGATGGAGGCTTTTCCTCCTGTGGACCACCCTGGTTCTGCACCACTACCGTAAGCTCCGGCGGCGTCCGTAAATGCACGTCCCGCTGGGGAAACGGAAAGGATATGTCGTGGGCCCGAAAATCATCCCAGATAGCAATCTGGATGGCACTGGTAACGTCGGTAATGCCATTTTGGGGGTCGTTGATCCAGATCCGTAGCTCCAGATTGATGGCGCTGTCGCCGAAACCCATCAGACGCGTCACCGCTTGGCGGGTATTTCAGGACTCGGGGATGTTTTGCGGCCGCGGCCAGCATGAGTTCCATGGCCAGATGAATATCCGAGCCGTAGGAAATACCCACGGGTATTTTAATTCTGACGTTGGGGTTGCTGAAGGACCAGTTGATCACCTTGTTGGTGACCAGTTGTTCGTTCGGGATCAGATGCGATTTGCCGTCCCGGGTAATCATGGAAACGAAACGGCCGTGCAGTGATTCAATCCAGCCGTATAAACCGTCAGTTTCAATCACATCTCCCGGCCGTATGGACTTGTCCATCAAGATGACGAAACCGGAAACCAGGTTGGAGACCACCCGTTGCAAACCAAACCCCACACCTAATCCCAGAGCGCCACTGAACACCGACACGAGATAAAAATCCAGGCCGACGCTGTCCAGGGCGACAACTATCGCCAAAGTGTATAATATTAATTTAGTATGTTTTTAATAGCAGTATCTGCATGCCGAGGACTGAGTTTAGAACTCTTGGGCAGGTTCGTTTCCAGGAAATTACAGACAAAATTGACGAACATCAGCAGGAAGGTGGCTATAATGCCGCCCTTGACAATGCTTAACAGCGACAACCGGTAATTATCTAATTGAATACCGAATCTATCTAAAAAGAGAGTCAAGGGATTCAAAAGGCCGAAGATTTCCAGGGCCAGCAAAAAATAGATGACCAGGATCAGGGTCCGGGAGAGCGTTCTCTGGACGACGAAGGAGGTAAACAACCGCACCAGCAGCCAGGCCCAGGCCAGCTTGGCGCTGATAACAAGCACATGGCAGTTTGGGAACTCTTCGCAAAAAGCCAAAACCGCAACTTCCAGAGCAATAGCCGTTAACAGCGGCAAAATATAACCGGCGCCTTTATCCGCCAGAGAAAACCACAGAGAGTCTTCCCCCCAGTGCTGGCGCAGTCGAGGCAAAGAAGCTCGGTTGATAATCCAGGTCAGGATATACGCCAGGCCCATAGCCCCCATGAGAATAAGGGCCTGTTTGCCCACCTCAGGGGTAAAAATACCCTGATGGAAACACTATTTTGGCCTGTGCCAACGAATTATGCCAGGAGTTATAGAAAAAATCGATCATCCAGCGCCCTAGAAAACTCAGGTATTCAACGGTAACCTTGCAGCCGGCAGCTTACATGGCTGATGGCGTCTCAAAGTCCAAAGTGTGACTTTGTTGAAAAATTATGGACATTATCGTCACACCTAACCATTTTCTTTAAAAGTCTTTCTTAAACTGGTCTATATTATTGCAGTCGGATCGAAAAATAATCAATTTATTTTTTGCTTTACAGGTCTCAGAAAACCCACCGTGGGTTTGGAATAATCCTTGGGAAGTTGCTTAACCATTGCCTGCAGTCGGGAAAAATGTTTTAATGATGAACCAATTCAAGGAACTTTGCAAGCCTTATGCTCCACTATCTGATCAACCGACTTTTGCTGCTGATTCCCATGCTCTTAGGGATTACCCTCATTTCTTTCACGGTGATCCATTTGGCCCCGGGCTCCCCCACGGACCTTCAGACTATGATGAACCCCAAGGCCTCCCTGGAGGCCCAAAAGCGGCTGCGGGAACTTTACGGGCTGGATAAGCCCCTGCACGTGCAATACCTGGATTGGCTGTCCCGGCTGGTGCGCCTGGACCTGGGACGGTCTTTTTCCCCGGATGGCCGACCGGTTTGGGATAAGATCAAGGAACGGCTGCCCGTGACTATTTCCATTAACCTTTTGACCATGCTGCTGATTCTGGCGGTAGCCATACCCATCGGAGTCATCGCCGCCACCCACCCCCATTCCTGGTTTGACCGGGGCACGACTCTATTTGTCTTTCTGGGCTTTGCCATGCCCGGTTTCTGGCTGGCCTTGCTGTTAATGATGTTATTCGGGGTGCACCTGGATTGGCTCCCCTTGTCCGGTTTAACCTCCCTGTTTTTCGACCGCTTGACTTTTTGGGAAAAGGTCTGGGATATGAGCCGGCACCTGATGCTGCCGGTGCTGGTCTCCGCCTTCGGCGGCCTGGCAGGGATGTCCCGTTACATGCGGGGGAATATGCTGGAAGTAATCCGTCAGGATTACATCACCACCGCCCGGGCCAAAGGCCTGGCCGAACCTACGGTCATTTTTAAACACGCCATGCGCAACGCCCTGCTCCCGGTGGTGACCATCCTGGGCTTGTCGGTGCCCGGTCTTATCGGCGGCAGCGTCATCTTCGAGTCCATCTTTGCCATTCCCGGCATGGGGCAACTGTTTTACAGCGCGGTCATGGCCCGGGATTATCCCCTGGTCATGGGCGCTTTGGTCATCGGCGCGGTCTTGACCCTGTTCGGCAATCTCCTGGCTGATATTTCCTATGCCCTGGTAGACCCCAGGCTTCGGATGGGCTAATTCATGGCAGGCACATTTTTAAAACGAGAATTCTGGCCCCGGTTTCGACGCAACCGCCTGGCTTTAAGCGGCCTGGTGCTGGTGGCGGGTCTGTTCCTCGTCTCCCTGCTGGCCCCCTGGCTGGCCCCTTACGACCCCAATTTTATCGACATCAAGGCCATTCTTATGCCGCCCAGCGGCATTCACCTCATGGGCACCGACTCTCTGGGTCGGGATGTCTTCTCCCGGATTATTTTCGGGGCGCAAATTTCTCTGAAGGTGGGTTTTGTGGCCGTCGGTCTGGCTACGCTTATCGGTGTCTGCCTGGGAGCGATAGCCGGCTATTACGGCGGCTGGGTGGATAATCTGCTCATGCGGGCGGTGGACCTGATGCTCTGTTTTCCCACCTTCTTCCTCATCCTGGCGGTCATTGCCGTCCTGGAGCCCAGCATCTGGAATATCATGATCATCATCGGTTTAACCAGTTGGATGGGAGTAGCGCGTCTGGTCCGGGCCGAGTTTCTCACCCTGAGGGAACGGGAGTTTGTGCAGGCCGCCCGGGCCTTAGGGGCCAAAGACGGCCGTATCATCTTCCGGCATCTCCTGCCCAACGCCCTGGCCCCGGTCATGGTCTCCGCCACCTTGGGGGTAGCCGGGGCCATTCTCACCGAAAGCGCCCTGAGCTTCCTGGGCCTGGGAGTCCAGCCCCCCACCCCCAGTTGGGGCAACATCCTCACCGCGGGCAAGGACAACATCGAAATCGCCTGGTGGCTCTCCGTTTTCCCCGGCCTGGCCATTCTCATTACCGTGATGGGATACAACCTGTTGGGAGAAGGGATCAGGGAGGCTATCGACCCGAGGTTGAAGGAATGACTACCTTTCCGAGGCAAAATTTTTCTTAACCCCCCAGCGCCAACTTTACTGCTGGGATATGCAAAACTGCTTAGCTGGCAATGGCTGACGATAAGTCGTGGGGCCTATAACAGCCGCGCCCCTAATTCGGCGATCCCCGACCGCTCCCCTTTTACCAGGGTCACATGCCCCGAGATATCCTCAGCTTTAATACGGTCCACCAGGTAACTCAAACCGTTGGAAGAAGCGTCCAGATAAGGGTGGTCGATCTGCTCCGGATCGCCGGTAAAAACGATCTTACTGCCCCGGCCCACCCGGGTCAGGATGGTTTTGACGGCGTGGGGGCTCAAATTTTGGGACTCATCACAGATGATGAATTGGCGGGGAATGCTTCGTCCCCGAATGTAGGTCAGGACCTCCAGTTCGATTTTGCCGGTGTTAAACAGGTATTCCACACAGCCGTTGGCTTGGATATGTTCGTTGCAGAGAAATTCCAGGTTGTCGTAGATGGGTTGCATCCAAGGACGAATCTTCTCTTCTTTGTCGCCCGGCAAATAGCCCAGATCATTACCCAGGGGCACAATGGGGCGGGTAATCAGCAACCGATTGTAGCCGGCGCTTTCTTCGAAAACCTTTTCTAATCCTGCGGCCAGGGCCAGAATGGTCTTCCCGGTACCGGCCTTGCCCACCAGGGTAACGATCTTGACGTTGTCATCCAACAACAATTCCAGGGCAAATTTTTGTTCTTTATTCAAAGCCTTCAGACCATACACCGGACTAGTTAGGGTCAGCTTCAGCAGTCTGCCCTGGTTGAAGCGGGCCAACGCCGATTGTGAGGGATTTTCGGCCGTTTTCAGGACACAAAACTGATGCGCCATCAGGCCGTTGTGGCGGTATTCCAAAAAACCGTGTTTATAAAAGCTGTCCAGTTCCGATTCGGTCACCGTCATTTCACTGACGCCGCTGTACAACTTGTAATAATCAACCTTATCGCTGTAAAAATCCTCCGCCTTCACTCCCAAAACGTCGGCTTTGATGCGCAGATTCAGGTCTTTGGTCACCAGTATGACCGGTTCCCGGGTGTGTTGCTGAAGATAGAAAGCCATCGCTAAAATGCGGTTATCAGTGGTGTTCAAATCAATATCATAACTATTCTCGAAGACCTTGCGGCTGTTCAATTCAATCCGGATGCTGCCCCCCTGGGGTACTTTCACCCCTCCTGACAGTGGACCAGAACTGCGCAAGGCGTCCAGTTGCCGGGAGACCTCCCGGGCGTGGCGGCCGATCTCATCACTCCGAGTCTTTTGATTGTCCAATTCTTCAATGACCGACACCGGCAAGACGATGTCATTGTCTTCAAAAGCGAACAGGGATTCCGGATCATGCAGCAGGACATTAGTGTCCAGAATGTATATTTTTTTCACGTTTCCATCCATCCCCTAGACTGCGGTGTTTTCGGCATATCCCACCGGAGGTGAATAACAGCCACCCGAAGGTTCTTCCCACACATATCTTTTTTTATACCTGGCTGAGAGCGAAGCGGGAACGAAACTAAATTAAAACGTATTTCAATTTTATCTTACCAGGTATTGGTTGGCGAGTATATCGTTTTTTTATGAGATAGTTGTTTTGGCAATGTTAAAACTGACGCTAAAAGTTGTCAGCCTTTCTCAGGCCTTTCCTTTGCCAACATTTTTGATATATAATTAAATGCCCAACAGTAAATAATTTTTTTCAGGAATTTACCTATGGTTATGACGCTGGCCGACATCGTCTCCGGGGCCATCGGGCCTTATGAGAGGTTCTGTGATGGTTACGGTAACCCTGGGGCCAGGGGTTTAGGTTATCTGGCAGTTTTAAAGTTGGAAATCGGTGAGGCTCCCCTGGGGGAAATGGACGAGATCCTGGCCGAGATCGTCTCTTATGACAGTGCCGAAACCACCGGCACGTATCTGGGCCAGATCAATGCCGTCACTGCCTCCTCCTTCTGCGGCCCTGGCGGCGCACTGTGGGGTTATGACGTCGCTCCCGCCCCTCAGATCGCCAACGGCTCCCTGTTGCCCATATTGTATCAAACCCGGGGCGATGGGGTGGAGATCCCCGTTTACCCCTTGGAGCCGCTCCTGGAAGCAGGGCAAAAGCTTCTGGGAAGCCGGGATCACCGACGTTTCCCGGTAATCCCGGGGGCCCCAGTCACCTGTGCCCTCAAATCCCGTTCAGTCCGGGGACCTAACTCCGTCTGGGCTGCTCTGGCAGTGGCCATCGCCGAGGATCACACCAGGGATGCCCACTTGTTTATCGAGGACGTCGGCGCAGCCATCCCGGCTGCCGATGAATCAGCCCGAGAGTTTTTTTTAGACCGGCTCCTGGAAAAAATCGCTCTGAGCATTCTACGCTGCGGTGACAATTCCCAAGTCCGTTACAAAGAGATCTTTGTCGGCTACAAACACGCCTGGATCGAAGCGGGATACGTGGGCTGCGCCCTGGCCTGCGTTCCTTACCTGGTCTTGGCCCAACAGGCCGTCCCCGCAGCCGGCCCGGCTTCCCTCCTTACCTTGACTCTGACGGAATGGGAAAAAGCGGTGGGATTCCATCCCTGACCTAGATCTCAATTCCAGGCATTGATCTTTAATATCTATTATGGACTGACGGTTTCTCCTCAGGGTTAGTGAAAGGAGCTAACCCTTTCTTCGATCTCCTGGCTCCATGAGTCCGTTATCCCCATTTCCGCGGCCATGCTGTCCCAGTCCAGGAAGGTTACGAGCCGCTGCAGCGCTCTCCCGCCGTCAGGCGCATAGAAGACCGCCCACCAATAAAAATGCCCTTCCCGACCCTCCAGGAGTTTGTTGCTGCCACATAATCCCTGCCAGGTTTTGATCACCCGAGCTTCCAGATACCTGGTTCCTTCCCAGGAATCCTCAATGATCCAGGCCTGAAATCCTTTTTCCCCAGCCTCGTTGTCTTTAAAATTCAATCGTGCCATTTTCGATCTCTTCCATCTGCTCCAGAGTCGGAAGCATCGTTGGGTCCCCGCCGGTAACCATAATTAAAAATTTTAACTGTTCCATTTCCCGGGCTGCTTGCCGTTTTAGTACCCGGAGCATCACCGCGTTGGAAAGCTGATCCATCCACAGGACCTTACCCGGACCCTCCGCACTCTGAGGTCGGTTAACCTGCCGCCTTCTTCGCTGATCCAAGGCTATGACTTCCATGTCTGCCCCTCCTAATATTTGTAGCGATTTTTAAGTTGTTATAATTAATTAAGGCAAAAAATCCCAACACACATAGGACAATTGTCACAAA
>CAVZSK010000048.1:0-31513 GCA_963777875.1 uncultured delta proteobacterium
GTTCTTTTTCTTTTGTCTCAATCTCATAAGCCATTCGATTCTTGAGCACCTTTAGGAATAACTCATATCGTTAAGGTGATCTTTCTTGAGGCTCTTGCAAAAGTCACCTTATCCCCTGATTGTCATTCTGAGCGTAGCGAAGAATCTAGTCTTTTCAATTAGATCTAGATCCTTCACTACGTTCAGGATGACAAAAAACCGCTATTTTGCAAGAGGCTCTCTTGTTATGAACTAAAATTTTATGGGATTTATAGTGATTCTCGAAAATTATTTCCTCTCGGAGATTTTGCTCGTAGGGGTGAGGTCTCATACCAAGGTGCAATCAAACGGTGGCATAGGCTTTCCAGCCTGTGCAATTCCAGAAGTAATCCCGTTAAAACTAAATGTATTTTTTGACTGCGACTAGTATCAGACCCGCCTAATCGATGTGAAAATATTTTTGAGAACAAGTATATAGCGGTTCTAAAAAATAATTTCTCATTGGTAGCCGCAGGCTTTAGCCTGCGCCGAGAAAAAAATCCCCCAACACGAAAAATCTTTTGAGAAACCCTATAATTTTGGCATGTAACTTGGGATTTTTATCTAGAAACATGAACTGTCCACAGGCCCTCCGTTTTTTCCCTGGCTCAGCTCACCCTTACCAGGCGGTGCTGGCTAGCGGTTCTTAAGGTCCACAACACTGAAGGACCTGGGTTCTAACTATTAAGTATGATTTAAGTTAAATAAAAAATTATTTTAGATAACTTTATAGTAAAATGTCCATAATTGTGGACCGGCGGGCGTTCGCAGTCCGGTTGATGAGCTTTGAGGCGATCGCGAAAGTTATTATGCCGATCCGCCTATGATGCTGTGACAAGGAGGGAGTATCGATATAACAAAGCGATATCAGTAGATTTATTGTCACCGGAAGACGCGATGCAATGGCGTTTTATCGGGCAGGAAACCGGATCTCCGGCCATCTTCTGCGGATCAATCTAATTATTGTTAGGCGAGATGCACATGGGCTTGCCAAACACCGACGGAAACCATAAAAAAAGGTTGTCGCCCGGCCACGAAGGCACACACTCGGAATAAGTGAACACGATGCAAGAGACATCATCCCTGAACCGCAGGGCGTCACAAACCAGATCATTCTAAGCCCTCAATTTGACTACTCAGGAGGCTTTATGTATTGTCAAATGTCATTCTCGCCGGAGTCGTTCCGAACGACTGATCAAGTACCGCATCGCTGATTTGTTCAGGCCTTAGCCACTCCGATAAATTTTCCCAGAACGCGCCGAGTTGGCTCGACGGTGTGATTGTGACGCAGGTTTTATTCAATCGCGTTGAAAACGATCGGTTCGTCGTCGTGAACGAGGTTCGAGCCCAGATGGCTCGATCAGTCCGAATACCGCAGGGTACGGCTATAATGCGGGGGCTCTGGCCATGGAGTTGACCGCGGCTATCTTCTGGCTCGCGTTGAAGATGTCGCCGCCGCAGGTCTTGCCCCGCCTCCGCACGATTAGAGTCCCGGGCATCTTTCACATCGTCGTCCGTGCCAGTGTCGATAAGAATGGCATTCCACAGCTGCAGAGTATGGGACTCGACACCGCCCCTCTGGTTGCGGCTGGGCTGCCATGCCCCGGTTATCGCCGGTATCGCCGCGGCCGGTGCAGGAACCGTTTCCATTCGACATTGGCGAAAATCTCAAGGACATCTTCCCACCAGGGAACAGCAAAGTCCTGAATGCGGGCATCACACGAGACACGGCCGGGGCGATCGTGCTGAGGTTCGAGTTTCCAGGCACCGTCTGGCAGTCCGCGATGGCGCACGCGCAACGATTGGCAGAATTTCTTCGGTGCCAGTTTCGCGAACCTCGGAGAAGACGACTGGAGCATGGACCTGGACGGGGGAGCTGTCAGCGTCTGCGCTTGCCTTGATCGTCAATCCGTCGCTCAAGGACGAGAAGCCCATCGACTTCAATTCGGGCATCAATTCGGGCTACATCGACAACGCCACGCCACCGCGTCGTTCTCACGAAGCATGGGCTGGTTGTGAATGCGTGTGCCGGCAACGACATCAACTTCGATTTGTTCGTCAATCTCGACTTCACCGTTCCCTCCGACAACCTCCTGCGCGGAACTCTGAGCTTTGACATCGACAAGGACAACTGGGATGTCGCCCGCTGCCTCGGCCTGACGGTTGTGAACCCACTATCGATTTTCATCACCGCGGTCGATAACGGCCAACTCGGCATCGGGCTCGCGGAACTCGCAATCAGCTTCGTGTTTCCGACCAAGGCGGTTGCGGTGATTGCCGCAATGGGATTGATGTTCGTCGGGCTTCGATCAGACAGTCGCGGAGGGCATCGTTGCCGACCGCCTCAAGGACAAGCCGAATGTCACCAAGCTGAAGGACGGAGGGTTCGCCTTCGACAAGGCTCTGGCTCCCAAGAGCGGGTTGACGAAAGACTGGCTCGTGCTGAAGCATTGCACCGGCTCAGGGGGGCGCATGTTGCTCACCGGCGCTTTGAACGTACCCGGACGCGGTGCTTCCACGGTTGACCGCGGCAGACCTGGAAGGTTTCTCCAAGTGGACGATGGTCGACCAGTGCGAGCCGGGCGAAGGCCAGGTCGCGAGGGGAAGCGTGGCGCTCTCACTGACTCCCGGCTACGGAGCGGAGCAGCGGCCAGGGTGCAGCCGGTGAAGGTACCGACCATTTCGCTCAAGTGGGGGATACGGCCTGGAGATGGAGGTAATCTCGTCTATCAGGTTCTAAACGACAGCCTCGGCACTATCAAGACGCAACGAGCGGGAACCGCCAAATTTATATTCCCGGCATTCCCGGCCTCGTTGAGGTCACGCTCAAGGCATCGACACTGCGCAAGCCCAAATTCACGGGCCTGCCGTCCTTTGGGTCCTTTCCCTACCCTTTGCGTTTGCGCTTCTTCACCAACGGCGGGGTACACGGAGTATCAGTTCAAGGCGCCACCGCAGCTTCAGGACTTCACCGAGACGCAGGCCCAGGCGTTCGAACGCATCAACAAATGCAAGCACCGGGGTAGCTCCTCTTGTTGAAAAACTACCTCGAGCTCAAGTGGCGGGTGCGATCCGCCACGGAGCGTGCCGTCATCGCACAACAATGGGACGTGCACGTCCGGGGTCTCGAGCGGGACGCAAAGCCACCGTGTGGAATCAGGACACGGGCGCTCTGCTGGTGCAGGCCTTCGCCGACCAAACGAGCAGAGTTGATGTTCCGCTCGTATTGCGGAGCAACGAGCTGGCAGGCTCGCTCTTGATAGGATTGGATGACAGGCCGTTCCTGCGCGCGGGACGTGCGGCAACTGTCCATCACCAGTGCACCGGACGCTCCTTTGGCTGCGGTGGAGGTGGCCATGCGACAGACGATGCTGACCGAGATTGACCACCTCGAATTTGACGAGCCGATCGAGACACTCCATCTCGTCGATTCGGGCAGGCACAGCGCCCTGGTGGTCCACACGGTGCACAGCCGGCAGTTCGCCCACGCCATTCCTTCGCCATACGTCGCTGGTCTTGCGATGCCGATTTCGGCCCAGGAGGTAAATGTCTCGAAGGACAATGCGACCCGGCGGGGGCTCGTGGCGTGGCGAGGGAAGCAGCGACACTTCATCGTGTTATCGCAACAGTCGGGACGAACGGATGTGGTTGCGGAGTATCGGCGCGATCATCGTCTTGAACTTGCTGCCGGGCGGGATGATCTGTTCGCGCAGGTCAGCAGCAATGGACGTCGCGTGACGCTATTTCAGAAAGGCTTACCGGTGCAATTCGGTTCGCGTGAATGGCAAGAGGTGCCAGACGACCTGGCCTACCCGCAGGAAGGAGAAGAGCAATGACAGCCGTAACCAACCTGATCGCCCAGCATTCACAGGGCTGGCTCGTTGGTAAATCGGAGTTTAAACCGGTGATTATTCCGCCCGGCACGGAAATCGTACCAAATGGTCGGAGATGGTGTTATCAGCTTCAGGGCAGGGCCTCTTTCGGTTGGAGCATCTTGGGCAACGGGTGGTACCGTGTCGTCTCCGCAATCCCCGAGTTCTCAGGCATGGTTTTTGATGTGGCGGGAGCTTCGCAGGCGTCGGGGGCCCGCCGGCTTATTCTGTGGCCCTGGCATGGTGGGCCAAACGCGGCGACTTTCTCCGGACCAAGAGGGCGCGGCGCGCGGCTGAGGTAATAAAGCGTGGGGTTACTCTCTGGAGGCCCAGCACTCGGGCAAGGTCTTGGACGTGTTAGGGAATCAGCAAGGCAGAACGGGGGCCCACTTTGGTCCAGTGGGACACTCACGGGGGGTCCCAACCAGGTATTCAGATGTCCTGTGGCGTAGCCACTGGGTGGGGGTCCCGGTTGGCTGCCAGAGCTCTCGACTCGGGGAAGGTGCTCGAGAGTGGAGGGGCAAGCACCACACGTACCAGGAGCTCAGGAGCCAACCTCGTTCAGTGGGACTGGCACGGCGGGCTGGCCAGCAGTTCTACCTGTGACAACGTTGAGGGCCAGGGTTCTTGCCTTCGACCGTTTGGTGAGGTAGGTGATGTTCTAGATGAACCTTTCCGTTCCGTCCATCGTGTCTCCTGGATCGTGAACAACGGCTCATTCCATCGAGGGACTCCGGTTCACGGGCAGTTGGCCCGGTCTCTGACCAGCGTCGACGTGTAGGAGACGCGGTGTGGTTAGGATAATTGGGGTCAGAGTAAAAATTAAATGCCTAACATTGCGCTCAACCGGGGCGCAGCCATGTGGCTCTTTATTCATTTTTTTACTTCTCGGGCCGCGCCCAGTTAGCTTTACGTTGAGCCGACAGGTAAGCCTGCGCTACAAGATCTCTTTGGTTCCGTAAATGCAGGAGGTTCCATGGCAAAGTACAAAAATAGCGACAGACGATATTATGCGGTGAAGGTTCATAATGTTATTTACACTAAAACAAATCAATCACTGCTATCCTCCGAAACTTTTGAAAAAAATCGGTAGGTTGCAATCACCAGATCATATTTAGCATTTTTACCACTTAGACGATAATTCTCGGACGTGGCAAGTTATATGGCAGAGCTATAAGTCGCGGAATAGGCAGGGCCATGGCTGACCCTGCCTATAAAATTCGATGTGCTACAGGCTTCTTTTGAACTTATTAAGGCCGATTAAGCCCACTTGCCCATAGATCAGTTTGAGTAGGGTCATCATACCAAAGTTCACTAACGAGCTAAATAGGCCCGGCGTCCAAAAAGGACAGCACTTTAGCGATTTTCGATAGTTCGGTCACCCACTCGCCCAAATATTCTTGGCTGCGTGAAACATAATCCCCGGTGTAGACGTCTTTTGAAAAGATTCCCGGAGAACAATCTGACCAAGTCATCAAGTGACAAGATGCCTTCTTCAGTGGCAGGATCGAATCGAGCCCAGTTTCGAATATGCTCTTCCGACCGGAAGAGGTTCATGGTGCTTCAGGCATAGGGAAGTCGCTGCAACCATTTTGAGAACGGCACCGCCACATAAGCCATAATTCCTTGTGGGTTGGTTCTTAATACAACTCCATCCTGCATTTCCACCTGCAGAGGTGCACCGCAATCAAGGCAGGGAGCATTGATCTGGACTATTTTCCCCGAAAACAGCCAGCAAACTGCCAGCGATTCAAAACCTCACTGAGCAAACCATTTCTGCTCGCCCTCCACCGTGATCCGGGTCCTGGGTTGGCAGGTTGCTGAAGGGTGCAAAACTGCTGATATAGTCCGTTTCAGGAAATAACCAGAGACCCGGCACTCCTGCCGCCATCAGATCATGGAGCGCCTTTCTTGCCTCCTCAACCGAAATCCCCAACTCTATCGCCATCTCGGTATAGTGCGGGGCCTGACCGGTCTCTACCAGGTGTTTCATGATGACCTTGTAGGTCTTGTCTAAAAGGCTTGGCAAACTCATTTTGGTTTCCCTCCTTTCTGGTGTTCCCTTTCTACAGCTCGGCGTTGGTGAAAATTGCCCGATAGAATCTTCCAGGAGCCATCCTCCTGACGCCGGAAGATATCGAATTCCAACATCTTATTACTAAATGGTTCCTTGCTTTTGTTTATGCGAAAATAGAAAGTTTTACAAATAATTTCTGACCACTAAAAATTATTTTTTATTTTATTTTAAAGTAAGAACAGACTTAATAGTGTCAAGAGGGCAATTAGATTTTGGTCGGTTACCCCGCAGGGCCGAATCCCGTTTCGGGTCTAAAATATTAGGGCTCTCCTTGGGAGGAAATATGAGCATTAGAGAAACCAATCCGGAAGGAGTTCTCCCCACAAGGGGGTTGAGGTTTTTAGTTCTGCTATAAACCCGAGCCCCCCTCACCATCCATCCCCATTACACTTTCTTTTTCATATCTGCATTTTTCTAAGACGACCAATTTTTCCGTGACATTCGCCCCACCTGTGCTGTCCTTTATTTGGCCTTTCTGCTCTAATATCTTTACCGGTTGCCGCCTTGGTGCTGATGCCAATTCACAAAATAATTTCTTCTCCGAGGAGCCCGGCGCTCCCGTGCCTTCTTTGACCTTATGCTAAAATATTATCCGACATTTTCCGTCAGGTTTTAAAAAACCGAGAATAACTAACGCGAATTTAGCGCGAAAATACCGCGAAAATTGCGCCAAAATGCCCTATTAACATTAACAATAGTAATGTTATCAATAAGATATGCTATAATAAAATCTTCGTGCCCAACCAGCGCGAAATTTTCCCACCACAACTGGGAAATTACCGGGAAATCAGCGCCCAAACCGGCCGCCATTTTCCTGCTGAGACCTCGCACGGAAGTTTCACCTTTGCATTTCCTGGCTTGATCCCAGCTTCTTCCAGATGACCAGCAGCCGCCGTTCTTCGGCTAGAGGGAGAGTATATTCCCATTTTTCCGGAAGCTGGCAATCGAATTTTCCCGCCCGACCCACCGCCTCCTGCCACTCGGCGTCACCCAGTCCGGGGCCCTTTAAGGCCATCAGGCGTCCACCTGGTTTGACCAGGGGGGAGCCGATTTCCAGGTACTGGGCCAGGGGAAAGGTGGCCCGGGTAATCACCCCCTGAAACCGGGGCCCCCAACGGTGGGCCTCCGGAGCGGTAAGGTGGATCTGGCGTACTTCCACGTCTGACAGGCCAAGCAGAGCTATGACATAGTGCAGGAAGGCAGTTTTTTTGCCGGTGGGCTCTATCAGAGTCAGGTGCAGGTGCGGCAGGGCCAACTTCAAGGGCAGGCCTGGAAAGCCGGCGCCGGTGCCGATATCGGCCAGGCTGGCCAGGTCCTTGACCCAGGCCCAGACCGCCAGGGAATCCAGAAAATGTTTAATTACAATTTCCTGGGGGGATTTGAGTCCGGTGAGGTTGATCCGGGTATTCCATTTCAGAAGTTCGTCGCAGT
Source organism: uncultured delta proteobacterium (assembly GCA_963777875.1). Taxonomy (GTDB): domain Bacteria; phylum Desulfobacterota; class Desulfobaccia; order Desulfobaccales; family Desulfobaccaceae; genus Desulfobacca. The sequence continues at coordinate 7,399 of CAVZSK010000048.1, forward strand.
ACAAGAGAAACTGGCTGCTAGTCCCCGGACTCAGGTCCAGCCCCAACGCTTCAGATCCAGCCAGGAGGAGTTCTTCAGGTGCAGCAGTGGGCAAGGTGCGTTTAGAAGTCACTGGGCGGCCATCGCTTTTGTAGGGTTATAGCAACTTCGGGTTTACATCGCCATAAAACTTAATCTCAAATGGTCTAATAATTCAAAGTCGTTTAACCGGAAACCGGAAACCAGAAACCGGAAAACCGTCTTATTTCCCCAAACAGAACCGGGAGAAAATCCGCTCAAGCACGTCCTCGCCGATCTCCAGGCCGAGAATGGCTCCTAATTCCTGGGCTCCGGCTTGCATTTCCAGGGCCAGGAGTTCCGGCGGGTGGCCAGTCTCCATGATCTCCAGGGCCTGATCGAGGTATTCCCGGCACCTTTCCAGGTGTCGATTATGGCGCGCCTGGGTGACAATTTGGGGGGTCAGGGGTCTGGTGTTCCCCATGGCAGCTTGAAAAATGGCTTCTTTCAGAGCGGGCAGGCCGGAGCCGGTGAGAGCGGAAATTTTTAAGACAGGATGCGGCCAGGTGGCTGGCACCGAGGTTTCGGTCAACCGCGGCGGCAGATCGCATTTATTGAGCACCAGCAGGGCTGGTTGCTCTGCCAGAGCTGCCAGTCGGCTGGTATCTTCCGGATGCCAGGGCTCAGTGGCGTCAACTATGAAAAGTACCAGATCAGCCTGGGTCAGGTGGTGCTCAGTCCGCTCAATCCCCAGTTCTTCCACCTTGTTGTGGGCCTGCCGCAGTCCGGCCGTGTCCAGGAGGCAGACCGGCAAACCCTGGATGACCAGATTTTCGGCGATGACATCCCGGGTCGTGCCTGGAATATCAGTGACCAGGGCCCGGTCGGTTTGCAGCAACTGATTTAACAGACTGGATTTGCCCACATTGGGGCGGCCGGCCAGGACAACCTGAAGCCCTTCCCGGAGCAGGCGGCCCTGGGCATAGGATTGGCACAGAACAGCAATCTCCGCTTCCAGAGCCTGGAGGGACAGGATCAATTCGGGATATTTTAATTCCGGTAACTCTTCCCCGAAATCCAAATCAGCTTCTACCCGGGCCAGCAGATCCAGGAGAGATTCACGCAGACGGGTGATCTTTTGGCCCAATCCGCCGGCCAGGTGGGCGGCGGCCACTTTGAGACCCGTGTCGCTGCGGGCCTGGATGATTTCCAACACTGCTTCAGCCTGGGTGAGATCAAGACGGCCGGAGAGGAAAGCCCGTAAGGTGAATTCCCCGGGGTTGGCCAGACGGGCGCCCTGCTGCAGGGTCAGGTGCAGGATATGCTGGAGGACGGCGTAGCCGGAATGGCAATTTATTTCCACCACATCCTCCCGGGTATAGCTGTGGGGGGCGCGCATGGATGAGAGGAGGACCTCATCCACCACGTGGCCGTCTTCAGGGGAGATAATGTGCCCTAAAATCAGACGATGAGTGGGGTAGGGAAGGTTATGGGGGGTATACGGCCGAAAAAGTCGGGCGGCAATGGCCTGGGCCTGCGGACCGCTGAGGCGGACGACACCAATGCCGGCCTGTCCCGGTGGAGTAGAAATGGCGGCAATGGTATCGTCTTTCACCCGAGTTCGTTCACTGCCTCCAAGGCTCGTTTCCTTTTTACCGGGTAGATGATGATTTTTTTATAAAGACCTTCACCCCGACTTTTCGTTTTGATTTCTTTGTCCTGCTGCAAAGCCAAATGGACGATGCGCCGGTCATGGGCATTCATGGGATTGAGGGTTACTGGTTTGCCGATGCGTTTGGCTTTTTCGCCTTGCTTCAGGGCCAGTTCAATCAAGGATTGTTTATGCCGTTCCCGGTACGATTCGATGTCGATGACCACCCGGGGCTTTCTTTTGGTTTGTTTGGACAGAATCTTGGTCACCAGATATTGGAGGGCTTCCAGGGTTTGACCTTGTTTGCCGATGAGCAGACCGGCATCTTCGCCTTCGATGACGAGATTGACCTGATTGAGTTCCTGGACGCCCTGGATGGTGCAGGTTTCCCCCATCTTCTGGAGAATGTTGGTCAGGATTTCCTGAGCCAGGGGTGCTAAATCGATATCTCCTTCAGTCTCGGCTTCAGGTTTTTCGACAGCTTTTTCTTCAGTCTCGGCTTCAGGTTTTTTGACAGCTTTTTCTTTGATTTCTACAGTTTTTTCAATAACCGGTTCAAACTTGAAGGGCGGCGCGAATTTTGGCTTTTTTCCCACCTAATAAACCAAAAAGGCCGGAGGAGCCTAAAGAGATGATTTCGATTTCTAACTCTTCCTGGGGGACGTTGAAATGAGCTGCCGCTTGCGAAATGGCGTCTTCAGGATCTTTTCCTTCGAATTCCAAAAAATTCATTCAGACCTCCACCATGGTTAGGACATATACTTATTGGTGTAATATTGCTGGATGATGGACAGCACATTATTGAGCAGCCAATATAACACCAGACCGGATGCAAAATTGAGGAACATAAAGGTGAAGATAATGGGCATAAACAACATCATCTTGGCCTGAGCAGGATCACCGGGAGAAGGCGTCATCTTCTGCTGAATGAACATGCTGGCTCCCATGATGAGGGGCGTGATCAGCAGCGGGTCCTTAGCGGACAGATCGGCCAACCAGACGATGTTGGTGAAGGGCAAGGTAGAGATAAAGGGGGCGTTCCGCAACTCGATGGAATATCCCAGGATATTGTAAAGGGCGATGAAGACCGGCAACTGCAGCACCATGGGCAAACAGCCGCCCATGGGGTTGACCTTGTAGGTCCGGTATAATCCCATGAGTTCTTTGTTCAGCCCTTCACGGTCATCTTTAAGCTTCTCCCGTAATTTGGCTATTTTGGGTTGCAGCTTCTGCATATCCTGCATGGATTTGAAACTTTTGTGGTTGGGATAGATAAAGAGCACCCGGATAACGAAAGTCAGGGCGATGATGGCCCAGCCATAATTATGGAGATAGCGATAAAAGAATTGTAAGACATACAACAGGGGCATGGCCAGAACGTGGAACCACCCGAAGTCCACCGTCCGTTCCAATCCGAAGCCGACAGTTGCCAGGATGGTTCGATCTTTGGGGCCGAAGTAGAAAATATAGGGAACAGCAAGCTCCTGCCCCGGGGGGAGGGAATCAACCTCGGTCTTAACAGTGGCAGACATCATGGTTGGTGGTAAATCCTGGATAACGGCGCTCGGTTTAAATTCTGCCGGCGGGGGCACTACCGCCATCATAAAGTAACCGGTCTCCAGGGAGGCCCAGTCAAAATCGGTGATGATCTTAGGTTCCTTTAGTTTGCCACTGGCGAGGTCGTTCCGGCTATTTCTTTCGGACCAGACGAAGCCTGAGAATCCTGAGCCCTCGGTATGGCTGAGATCGTCATACAGACTCAGAGCCAGATTCCCCTGCAGGGGTTGACTGCCTTGGTTTTTGACGGTTGCCGCCATGTCCAGACGATAGCTGTCCCCTTTAAAGGTAAAGGTTCTCACCAAAGTGACGCCGTCAGGCTGGACAAAGGTGAAGCTGAGGCGGGCTTCGTCGTTCCCTGAGAGGGTAATCGCTTTTTTATCCGCGCTATAGATTTCATTGGGGCCGATGGAGCCAGCCGCGGCTTTCCAGGTCAGGCCCAACGGGAGCATTTCCGGGTTGCTGCTTCGGATTAATTCCTTGGGATCGGTGATCTCGCCTAATGGCCGATACTTTTGGATGTCAATATTGAACATCCAGAGGCTAAATTCAGCAATTTTTTGGAAGGGCAACTTATTCCAAAACTTTTTAAGCTGGAAGCTTTTTACTCGGGCCCCTTGCTCCGTGAAGACCGCTCGATACAGAGGAGTATCAACAACTATGTCTTTGGGTTGCTGGGTGCCGGTGGGTAAAACGGCAGGTGGCGAAACGGGCACTGTGGGTCCGGGACTGGGGGTTGCCTTGGCCGCCACCGGTTGTTGTTCTCCCGGCTTGGCTACCGGCGCCGGGGGAGGGAAGAAATGTTGTTGCACATATCCGAACCCGATAAAAACGATGAAACTTATCGCTAGAGCTAACAGCGCTCGTTTTTCCATAAACTTCTCCTCAGCGGACAATTATCATGCCGCGGAATCTCAATAGGTAGGAAAAATTTGCCTGAAGCCAGGCCTCGGGGCCTGATCAAGACATGATTCTCCCTCCAGACCTCAACCGGTTAAGTTGCTGTCCGTCCATGTGCCAAAAGTTAGGGCAGAGGGTCCAGACCACCCGGGTGAAAGGGATGGCATTTTATAATCCGTTGACAGCTTAGCAGCAGACCTTTCCCGAAACCGAATTTTATTAAGGCCTGGCAGGCGTATTCGGAACAACTGGGGAAAAAACGGCAGGAATGAGGGAAAAGGGGAGAAATAAAGATCTGATAACCCCTGAGGAGCAAGAGGGTGAATTTAACCACATGGCCCATCTTTAGCTCCAGACAACAAGAGCACGCCTCCCAACTCTGCCAGAACCTTGGCATAATTCAGGTCAGGGGCACCTCTCTTGGCAATGATAACGATATCTTGAGGGGGCAGAACTCTTTTGTGGAGTCTGAAAAATTCCCGCAGTAGTCGTTTAACCCGATTCCGTCGTACGGCTTTACCCAGTCGTTTAGTCGTAACCACTCCTAAGCGGGGGCGATGAAGATCATTTTCGGCCAGAGAGATAATAAAATGAGCGGTGTGCCGATTTCTACCTAAAAGTTTGACCCGCTGAAATTCAACCCGTTTCAGCAGTCGGTCAGCTCTGGAAAACTTGGCCTGGCCCCGAAAAATTGCCTTACCTGCAATGGTGTGGATGAGTTGGGAAGTGGCTATCGACTTAACCTAAATCCGTTTTAAATGCCCAGTCTTTTACGGCCTTTGGCCCGGCGGCGTTTGATAACCAGACGACCGCCCCGGGTGCTCATACGAGTCAAAAAGCCGTAGGCCCGAGAGCGCTTAAGATTATGGGGCTGATATGTTCGCTTCATAATTACAATACCATTACCTTTATCTCAAATTATTAACTAAAAATAAAATTTAAAACATTATTCGCACGGTTTGTCAAGAGACTCTGCCGATTTCCCGGCCGGAAAATAATTTACTAAGCCATAATGTATTTTTAATATTGAATTTTTTAGGGATCGTGGCAAAATAAATGATGATACCTGCGCTTCAGCAAAACTCTTCTTCGACTATCCGGCAAAATATGATAATATTTCAGCCAGAGAAGCATAATTAGTATATCAGGTTTAGTCTAGAAAAAGCACAAAAAATGTTTTTTTTATACTGCGACCGGATATTCTTGCTGCCGGGGTGCCAAAACCACCGGGAAAGCATGATATAAGGAGTTTTTTATGTTTTTAGACCCGATTCTGGGAATTTTTTCGAATGACTTAGCCATTGATCTGGGTACTGCCAACACCCTGGTGTAAGTTAAGGGCAAAGGTATTGTTCTCAGTGAGCCATCAGTGGTGGCGGTGCGCAAGAACGCCCGTGACCGGAATAAAGTTTTGGCGGTAGGTAAAGAGGCCAAAATGATGCTTAGGCCGCACCCCGGGAAATATTGTCGCCATCCGCCCCATGAAGGATGGGGTAATTGCTGATTTTGAAATTACCGAGGCCATGCTGCGGCATTTTATCCAAAAGGTTCACAATCGGCGCACTTTGATTCGCCCCCGAATCATTATTTGTGTTCCTTCGGGCATTACGCCGGTTGAGAAAAGGGCGGTGCGGGAATCCGCGGAATCGGCTGGAGCCAGGGAGGTGTATCTCATCGAAGAACCGATGGCCGCGGCGATTGGAGCTGGTCTGCCGATTACGGAACCTACCTGCAACATGGTGGTGGATATCGGCGGCGGCACCACGGAGGTGGCCGTGATATCTTTGGCAGGGATCGTCTACTCCAAATCAGAGCGCACCGGCGGCGATAAGATGGACGAATCCATCTTGCACTACATCAAGAGAAAATATAATCTGTTGATCGGGGAAAGAACCTCAGAAATCATTAAAACTTCCATTGGCAATGCCTATCCTATGGGTGAAGTAGAGGAATTCGAGGTCAAAGGCCGTGACCTGGTCACCGGCATTCCCAAAATCTTGACCATCAATTCCGAGGAAGTGCGAGAAGCAATCCAGGAACAGATCGACACCATCGTCAACACGGTGAAAACCGCGCTGGAACAGACTCCCCCGGAATTGGCGGCAGACATCGTGGATCGGGGAATTTACCTCACCGGCGGGGGCGCCCTCCTGAAGCATCTGGATGTTCTTCTCCACCAGGAAACCGGTGTACCCATAAAAATTGCGGACGATCCTCTTTCCGCAGTGGTCTTGGGCTCTGGCAAGGCGTTGGACAATATTGATATCTTAAGAGAAGTGACGGTTGAATAAAAAGACTGGATTTGATATCTGGCGGCGTTTCCAAATTCCCATCGTTCTCGCAGTTTCCGTCCTTTTGATATTCACCCTGATCTCCGTCAGTCTAAGGGACCATCATCCTTTGAAGCCCTTAGAGACCGTGGTCATCAATGTTACCGCGCCAGTATTTAATTTCTTCCTGCAGACTGGTGCGGCTTTCAACCGGATTTGGCGGGGGTATTTCTATCTGGTGGGAGTGCAGGCCGAAAATGAAATTCTCAAACAGAAAACTCTTGAAAATCAAAGCAAGGAGGCTCTGTACCAGGAAACGTTGTTAGAAAAAGAGCGGCTGCGCCAATTAATGGAGTTCAGAGCTCAAGCTGCTCTGCCAGTATCCGGGGCCCGGATTATCGGGTTTGATTTTTCCATCTGGTTTAAATGCGCCTTTTTAGATAAAGGCGGGGATGACGGTATAAAATGGGGGATGCCGGTCATTAACGCGGCGGGTGTCGTCGGCCGGGTGGTGGAAAGTTATCCTGACTATTCCAAAGTGCTGCTCTTAATAGATCGCAGCAGTGCCGTGGATGCCATCGTGCAACGAAATCGCCTTCGGGGAATTTTGGAGGGGGTTGGCGCCAACCGTTGTTTTTTGAGATATGTCCACAAGAACCAGGATGTTCAGGTGGGAGATGTCATATTGGCATCCGGGCTCGGGGGAGCTTATCCCCGTGGTATGATATTGGGTACGGCTACGGCCGTGGACAAGAAAGTTCCGGGGATCTTTCAGGAAATTGAGGTCGAACCGGCCGTTGATTTTACGCGTTTGGAAGAAGTTTTAGTGGTGAAAACGGTCCAGTCCGTTCTCAGTAAGCACTAATTACTCTCACGATGTTATTTTTCTATCTGGCATTGGCCTTTCTGCTTTTTTTCCTCCAGAATATGCTGCCTCTCCCGTCCCAGATGCGACTGGATCTGCTGACCCTGCTGATGGTTTTTGTCAGTCTGCGGGCCAGCTTCATCGTTTCGGTCACAATGGCTCTCATTCTCGGGACTGCGATGGACTGCTACGGCATGGCGCCGTTGGGCTTGCAAGCCGGGATGTTACTTCTGGCAGTCTTGGGCGTTGAAATTCTGCGTCGACATTTAAATTTTCTGTATTTTTTCCCTCAGATCGTCGGCGTGGCTGCCATAACCATAGTGCAGGCACTGGCCATGGCACTGTTGCTGCACCTCCTGATGCCGGTGCCGGTTATTTATCCTGCCGTGGTTCGGCAAGGACTCTTACAAATTGGCATTACCGCCCTGAGCGCTCCCATCGTCCTGGCATTATTCGGCGGGCTGGAGAAATTGTGGCGGCGCTGGTTTTTTATTAAAACATGAAAGGGTATGATAGCGGCTACGTCCTGCCATTATACTGCCTGAGATCATGAAAGGAAGCTTATTATCAGCCCGGCCGGCCGCCGTGAAAGTCTCTCGAGGTCTGGGAACTCCAGGTCCTATGGCCCCGGAGACGTATGAAACCGCTCGCAGAATGATTTTGTACGTGGTTTTGGCTGGTGAGTCTGCTTTTTGGCTTTCTGATCCTGCGGCTCTGGTTTTTGCAACTGGTAAAAGGGAATGAATTCAGCCAAAAATCGGAAAGCAACCGGGTGCGTTATCGGGATTTGCCACCCTGGCGAGGCATGATTTTTGATGCGAATGGCATGGTATTGGTGAACAACCGGGAATCTTATGATGTTTTGGTAATATTGGAAGACGTCCCCAATGCTAAAGAATTAGCCAAGAATCTGGGACAACTGCTGAAAATGAACTATTTGGATATCCTCACCAGAATTATGACCGCCCAGGAGGATAATATCTCCCGCACCATCAGGATCAAAGAGGACCTAAGTCTGGACGAGGTGGCCCTCCTGGAAACCTTTAAATACGAACTGCCGGGGGTGGTTATCCAAATTCAGCCGAAACGGGAATATCGGACGGATTCCCTGGGGTGCCATATCATCGGTTATTTGGGCGAGATTACCGAGGCCCAATTGAAAAGCGGCAAGTTTCCTAATAATAAGATTGGCGATGACGTGGGCAAATGCGGCGTTGAACTGGGCTATAATGATGTTCTCACCGGTCAGCGAGGGGCCCGGCAAATTGAAGTTGACGCGCATGGCCGGGAACTTCGCCGCCTGCAAAACACGCCTTCCAGCCCCGGGGCTAATATCCATCTAACCATTGATTGGCGTCTGCAGGCCAAAGCCGAGGCAGTTTTAAAGGGCAAGGTCGGGGCAGTCGTGGCCATTAATCCTCAGACCGGGAAAATTCTGGCCATGGCTTCTTCGCCGACGTATGACCAGAAGATGTTTTCCAGAACAATTTCAGCAGAGTATTGGAAAGGACTAATTAACAATAAAGACCATCCCTTGGAAAACCGGGTGCTTAAGGGGCAATACCCCCCCGGCTCAACCTTTAAAATCGTCATGGCTGTGGCTGGACTGGAAGAGGGGGTGATTAATCCCAGGATCGGTGTTTAACTGCCGCGGGGCCATGCCGCTGGGCAACCATGTTTTTAATTGTCACGCCCGGAGGGGGCACGGCAGTGTGGCGCTGCACCGCAGCCTAGTGCAATCGTGCGATGTCTACTATTATAATGTTGGCCTGAAATTGGGAGTGGACCGAATCGCCAAGTGGGGCAAAAAGTTTGGCCTGGGAGCCCCCACCGGTGTGATCCTGGACTCGGAAAAAGCTGGTCTCGTTCCTTCTTCGGAATGGAAAAAAAAGCGTTTCAACCAGCCCTGGTATGAAGGGGAAACCCCATCGGTCTCCATCGGCCAGGGGTATAATCTTACCACCCCCCTGCAAATGGCGCGAGTCGCTGGTGCCTTGAGTAATGGCGGGATCATTTACGAACCCACCGTGGTGGAGAAAATTATCAATCCGGATGGCGAGATTGCCCACCAGTTTGAACCGAAAATCTCGTCCCGACTGAATGCCTCCCCCAAGACCCTGGAAGCAGTGCGCCGGGCCTGCCGGGATGTGGTTGAGGGTGGGACCGGAACTGCGGCTCGACTTGGCTTTGTGGACGTGGGGGGCAAGACCGGAACCTCTCAGGTGGTCTCTTTAGGCAAGGAAGGCAAAGGGAAAAATAAGCGCAAGACCCAAGACCATGCCTGGTTTGTCTCTTTCGCCCCGGTGGAAAACAGCCAAATCGCCGTCGCCGTCATCATCGAACATGGCGGCCATGGGGGCAAAACGGCAGCACCGGTGGCTCGAGAGGTGATGCGGGAATTTTTCCAATTAAAAGCCAAAGATGCGGCCAAACTGTGAGAGGTGGGGAAGATTATTTTTCCCAGCCGTAGCTGCCGATGAGTTTGACAAAGCGGCAGCCACCCCGGTAATCATGTTTCAGACCCTCGGGAGTTTTGTGCACCACATCCAGGGTTTGGCTGTGGAGGTCGCCCACCGGGATGACCAGTCGTCCCCCCAGGGCTAATTGATCTAAAAGCGGTCTCGGGATGGCAGGGGCCGCAGCGGTAACGATAATGGCGTCAAAGGGGGCTTCTTCGGGCCAGCCCAGGGTGCCGTCCCCAACCTTGATATTGACGTTGAAATAGCGGAGAGACTCCAAAGTGCGTCGGGCATGGGAGGCCAGGATGTGGATTCTTTCAATGCTGAAAACTTCTGGCGCCAACTCGGCCAGGATGGCGGCCTGATAACCGCAGCCGGTGCCGATTTCCAGGACCTTTTCCTCTCCGATCAACTCCAGGGCTTCGGTCATGAAGGCGACGATATATGGTTGGGAAATGGTCTGCTGCTCACCAATGGGCAGGGGGAAGTCGCCGTAAGCCTGGTTTTGCAAGGCATCTTCCACAAAGAGGTGACGTGGCACCTTACGCATGGCGTACAGCACCTTCGGGTCGCGAATGCCCCGGGGAACCAGCTGGATTTGGACCATGCGCTCCCGGGCCGCAGCCAGGGGATCCCCCATAGTTTTCTGTGCCGTCACGTCTCTTATCCCCCAAAGATGCCGCCAAATTCGCCAAAAAGTCGGAATCACGATAAGCTTTTGCCCATGGCGGGTCTCAGACCCGGGCCTGCGGGAGCCCTTTTTAAGACAGAAATTGTCGTTATCAGTTGGCTCTCATGGTTGTGGACTAGACCTTTTTTTCCCACCGCAACAATTCCGTCACCGCCCCCAAAGTTCGGCCTCCCTTAATTTCCTCCCGGATCCGATTCTCCCGCTCTAAAACATCCATGGCCCGGTTGGCATATTCCACGGCCAGCTTTTGGGGCAGGATAACCACGCCGTCATCGTCTCCCAGCACCCAATCGCCGGTTTCGATGGTCATCTGGGCGATACGGATGGGGACGCCGATTTCGCCAAACCCCTTGGGTTCTCCGGCGTTGGGCATTACCAGGCTGGAAAAGGCGGGAAAGCGGAGTTGAGCGATGTCGCCGGCATCACGCAGGGCGCCATGGATCACCACCCCGGCGACCTGGCGTTGAATGGCGGAATGGGTGGCCAGTTCTCCCCAAATGGCCGGGCCGACCCCTCCGGCATCTACGACAATAACCTCCCCGGGTTTGGCCTGGTCGATGGCTTGCACCGGTTTGGCCCAATCTCCGGGATAGGTCCGCACGGTCAGGGCCTGGCCCATAACTTTGAGGCCGGGAGCCAGGGGCCGGATGCCCGGCAGAACGCCGCCTCGATGCAGGGCATCGGAAAGATTAGCTGCAGATACCTGGCTGAGAGCCTTGCCGATATCCGTGGCTCCCACCCGTTGGAACAAGGTGGTGGGGATGACGGCCTGTTCGTCCATGGCCCGGCGGATTTCCCGGGTTGCCTGGGCCGGATCGGTGGCCTTGGTAATGGCCCCGCCGACGATGACAAAACCGGCCCCGGCTTCCACGGCCTGCCAGGCAGTACCGGAGTGAATACCGCCGGCCACTCCCACGGGAATGGAGACGGCCTGGCTGACTTGACGCAGAATCTCAAAGGGGTTCCGGCCGGTCATTTGCTCGTCAATGGCCACATGAACAGTAATGTAGTCCGCTCCCAGAGCTTCAACCTGGATAGCCCGGGCCACCGGATCGGGGACGCTGATAAGGTCCACCACGATTTTGGCGCCGTAATTCTTGCCCGCCTGGACGCACTCGGCAATTGTGGCATCGCTGGCCGCACCCAGGACGTCCACCAGATTAGCCCCGGCTTTGGCCGCACATTCCACTTCGATACGGCCGGCATCCATGATCTTCATATCGGCCACGATGGTGTGCTGGGGAAAGCGGCGCCGCAGTTCCCGGACCGCATTCAGGCCTTCACTTTTAATGAGCGGCGTGCCGGCTTCCAGCCAGTTGACGCCGGCCGGGACCGCCAACTCCGCCACGGTCAACGCCCGGGAGATATCCACAAAATCCAGGGCCAGTTGTAAGGGTATATGCATAGCAGTTCGTAACCTATAAGCGTTTAATGAGAAATCTCAATAATAACTACCGAAAAATTAAAGACCCGGCCGCAGGGGCACTGCTTGCGGCGGCCTCAGCCGAGATCTTTTATCATTACTCAACTGCCGGAAATGCCTGATTATTCCAGGTCGGCATGCCGGGATAGCATCTGCTCCCGATCCCGCCCCAGCCGCAGGTGAAAGAGCTGCATGACCACCGCTTCCATAAAAAGGAAGGCAGCCTGTTCAAATAGACTGCCTGGGCATTGATGCGAGTCCTCTTCTTTAGCTAAGGTCAGTTTGGTGGTGCCGGGGATGACCAGGGTCAGGTCGGCAAGTTGGCCGATGGCTGAGTCCCGGTGGGCAGTGAGGGCCACGGTCCGGGCCTGCCGGTTGTGTGCTTGTTTAACCAGGCCGCAGGTATGGCCGGTCTCGCCGGAGCCGGAAATGGCAATGAGCAGGTCGCCTGGTTGGATGCGGGGGGTAACGGTTTCGCCCACATAAAAGACGCTGAAACCCAACTGCATAAGGCGCATACAGAAGGTGCGGAGCACAAAGCCGGACCGGCCGGCTCCGAAACAGAAGATACGGTTGGCTTTTTCCAGTTCCTGGATAAAGTTCTCGGCCTCTCCGGGGGACACACGGGCCAGGACGAACCTGACCTCCCCCACGATCTGGTCCAAGGCCCAGGTAAAGTCGCTTTCGGTCACCCGGTCAAGGGTTTCTGGTTCTTTTTGCAATTGCAGCCGGAACATACTGTGTTCTCCTTTGTGGTCCCGGTCCGAATTTTCTCGGATCCAGGCGGTAAGCTGCTGAAACACGCGATAATTAATATTTTTTTAACATAAAGAGCAAGGAAAGTCAAAGAAACCAATGGGGCCAGGGCAATTATTCCCGGGGCTTTTTAAATACTGCAAGAAAGCCCAGGCGAATTTAATTGAATTTCCCTCATCCTTGAGAGAAAATAACCATAAGCTAAGGATATGGAAACTTTATCGAAAACCAGGAGGCTCACCATGGAAAAATATAAAGATCAGAAGTGGAGCGGCCAAAAAGGCAAAAAATTCGGCAAAGAGGATGATCCCTACCTACCGGCCGGCGGCCGCCATGAAATGGCCATTTGCCCTACCTGCAAGGCCATTTATCAGAACAAAAGCTGGTTTTACGATGAAGACCTCTATCGGGACAAGTTTCAACAAGAGACCACCCACCGGGTTACCTGCCCGGGTTGCCAGAAAGTCCAGGACCATTATTACGAAGGGGTCTTAACCCTGGAAGGTGAGTTTCTGGCCCAGCACCGGGAGGAGATCATGACCCTCCTGAACCGGGAGACGGAACGGGTGGCCCGGAAGAACCCCCTGGAGCGGGTGCTCCAGATGGTTCCGGAAGGCAATGACCGCCTCATCGTCGAGACCACGACGGATAGACTGGCCCAAAGGCTGGGAAAGGCCGTGTACCGGGCCTACAAGGGGAACCTGGATTTCCGCTGGTCCCACATGAATAAGTTTGTCAGGGTGTACTGGTCGAGATAAAGGCTGGGGATGGGAGGGGGGGTGAATCAGGGTAGTGCTTTGGAACAACTTGTTGGCTCTACTTTACTCTTAATGCCGGCCTTCCTGCAGCTGATCTTCGATCCAGGACGAAGGCGCAGACCAGGTTCCACCAGCTTAGCCAGTTCCAAGGAAATGGGACCCAGATTGCACACGCAGACCGCCAACGCTCCGCCCTTACGGACAAGGATTGGCTGGCCCCGATGCTCCACCAGATCCAGACATGGGTGTCAAGCAGCACCTGGGTCACTTCAAGACTTCCCAGTCTTCCCCGGCCACCGGGGAGACGAGGTCGCCCATAAAAGTAACGGTGTCCTTTAGGGGCAGGCGCTCCACTTCCGGTTCATAGGGGATCACCTCGGCAATGGGTTTGCCCCGCTTGGTGATGATAATCCGGGTTTTCTGCCGGGCTATCTCATCCAAAACGGCCAGGCAGGTGGCTTTAAATTTTGAGGCGCACATTGATTCCATGACGTAAACCTCATATATGGTCATATATTATGGTCAGATTATAGCTCAATTCCGTCTTGCCGTCAAGCTAAGCTAATGGCTCGAAGGGAGACTGGTCATGCCTAAGAGGCCGAGAAGCAAAAAGGCTAAAAAAATAGCATAAGCCGAACGCCGGATTCAAAAGGCCTTAAAGGACCGGGCAACCAATCTGGACTTGTTTACTTCGTCAATTAGTTATCAATCTGTAACCGCTATCATCGCCTGACGCTTGCAGCGTAATAGTCCTGGCAAGGTCAACGCTGGCGACCAACCATGCCTATCCCAGCCGATGCCCAAACTGGCTTCCATCTCATACCATCAAACGACAACTTGAAACTGTAGACTCATCAAAACACCTCACCCACGCTCCTGCCCAGGCCAAGCCTACCGCATCTGCTGTAACCTCCCCCCAAAACTCTTGGCACTGAAATCTCGCCGATATTACAATTTTGTCTTGCCATGTTAGGCATTGTACAAATATGTAATTGGTCGAAGTTATAACAAGCTGAATTAATTACAAATTAAAGTTGGCATTGATATTGCTATCTTAGGCAGGAAATCAAGAAATCATTTGTTATTCTTAAGGAGGGTTTTTTTATGAATTCTGGTGACACTGCCTTTGTCTTAGTCTCCTCGGCTCTGGTCTTGTTTATGACCCCCGGGTTGGCGCTTTTTTATGGCGGTATGGCGCGCAGCAAGAACATCTTGAACACCTTGCTGCAAAATTACATTATGATCGCCCTGATCGGGGTGCAGTGGGCCCTCTTCGGCTACAGTCTGGCTTTTGGCCCGGACACCGGCAGCGGCCTTATTGGTAATCTCGATTACCTGGGACTGCAGGGCGTTAGCGCTGAACCTTTCAAGACTTATTCTGAAACCATTCCCCATCAGGCCTTTATGGTCTTTCAGGCCATGTTTGCCATTATCACTCCGGCCCTGATCATCGGTTCCTGGGTGGAGCGGTTTAAGTTCAGCACCTTTCTGGTCTTCAGCTTACTATGGGCCACGCTGGTGTATGATCCGGTGGCGCACTGGGTCTGGGGTGACGGCGGTTGGCTCAAAGGTCTGGGAGCCCTGGATTTTGCCGGGGGGACGGTCGTCCATATTAACGCCGGTATCGCGGCCCTGGCTGCGGCCCTGATCATTGGCCGGCGCCAGGGTTACGGCACCGAAGCGATGATTCCCCACAACCTGCCCATGACGGTGTTAGGGGCCGGAATCCTGTGGTTCGGCTGGTTCGGCTTTAATGCCGGCAGCGCCCTGGCGGCGAATGGCCTGGCGGCCGTGGCTTTTGTCAATACTCACTTTGCCACCTGCGGCGCGGCGTTGGGCTGGATGATCGTGGAATGGCTGGTCCGGGGCAAACCCACCATGTTGGGCGTCGCCTCAGGAGCGGTGGCCGGCCTGGTAGCGATTACGCCGGCGGCGGGTTACGTGGGTCCGATGTCCGCTATCATTATCGGAACCCTGGCAGGAGTCTTCTGCTACATGGCGGTCCTGATCAAGCCGAAGCTGGGTTACGATGATGCTTTGGACGTGGTGGGCGTGCATATGGTGGGCGGCATCTGGGGCGCTTTGGCAACCGGTCTGTTTGCCTCTAAAGCGATCAATGACGCCGGCGCCGATGGTTTGTTCTTCGGCAATGCGGCCCAGTTTGGCATCCAGGTGATCGCCGTTGGAGTGACTCTGGTTTACTCTTTTGTCATCAGCCTTATCCTCTTAAAGATTCTGGACGCCACCATGGGACTGAGAGTCAAGGCTGACGAAGAAGAAACAGGGTTGGATCTGGCGGAGCACCAGGAAACCGGTTACAGCCTGTAAATTTATTAGGAGGATACTGTTATGAAGAAGATAGAAGCCATTATTCAGCCCTTCAAACTGGAGCCGGTCAAAGAGGCCTTGCACAAGATGAGCATCGAGGGCATGACGGTGACGGAAGTAAAAGGTTTTGGCCGCCAGAAAGGCATCCGGGAAGTCTACCGGGGCATGGAATACCAGGTGGATTTCCTTCCCAAGGTCAAAATTGAAATCGTGGTCACCGATGAGAAAGCGGAGAGCATCACTAAAACCATTATTGAACAGGCCCGGACCGGGCGCATCGGCGACGGCAAGATCTTTGTCTATCCCGTAGCCGAAGTCATCCGCATTCGCACCGGTGAAACCGGGGATGCGGCGGTCTAAAGGCCCGGGGCGGAAACCATCACTGGGCGGCAGTTCGCTAACATGGGGACGCCGCCTGGATAACGACTCTTTCACAATCAACCGTTCAGAATGCTTCACCTAACTAAAGGGCATCTTCTGAAATACCGGCAGTAAAAAACCGACGGTATTGCAGCTAAGATGCCCTTGCTATTTTGCCGTCGGCACGGCGAACCCTTAAGGCCGGCCAGCAAAGACTAAGTCAAAATTTCATAAATATGGCAACATCTTTGAAAAACCCCCCTCACCCTGACCTCTCCCCCGCAAGCGTGGGGAGAGGGGAAAATACGTTAGCGAATTTATGAAATGCTGTACTAAGCCAAAGCGAATCTGGTATGCTTCGCAGCCAACTTTTTATCAGGCGTCTATGCATTAACTTGATTTTCCACCACAAACAAAACGGGCGGGGATCCCCCGCCCGTATCAAATGCAATCGAAGAAAAAGGTTTATGTCAAGTTTAGGCTTTCAGGGCGGCGTTCAGCTCATCCAGGAAGGCCTTTTCGCCGGCGCTGACGCGCTCGCCGCCGAACCCAAAAAACCCGCCTTCTTTGGCGGCATTGGCAACTTTTTCAGCCACCCCAGCCATCATTTTCTCGTAGGCGGCCGCTTCTTCCGGGGTGCCTTTGCTCTTGACCAGGGCCACGGCCTGCTTCACATACCCCAGGACCGAATTTTTGAAATTCGCCGACAGCTGCTCCGCACTGCCTTCGCCCAACATCTGCTTCTTGTCAGGCATGGTGGGCATGCTTTTCTCAGCCAGGAGCGCCGCCATAAGTTCCAGCCCGCTACTCTCTTTGAAGGCCCCCATCATGCTGCTCACACCCGAGAAGGATTCTTTGAAGGCGCCGATAAGGCCGCCGGGATCAGCCGCCGCAACTCCGGTCATGACCAGTACAGGCGCTACCCTGATTAAATTCCATTCTTCCGCGTTAAAAGTTTCTTTTTTTGCCATGTAAATACCTTCCTTGTTTTGGTATCAGATAACTGAATATAATCTGTGTCTTTTTTTAATCACCCTAAGGCCATTTGTCCAGATATAGTAATATAAGAAAATTATTAAATTATATTTGTCCAGGAAAAGGCTATCTGGCGTTATATTTACTTAGATTCAGGAAAAGGGGGTCTTGGGGCCTCCGTTCTCTTATCCAAGGAGGATTTATTCATGTCCCGGCCTCGCTTCCCATTTCACCTGATGATCCTGGTCCTGGCGGCCTGCTTGGGCTTGGTTGGCCCCGCCGGCGCCCAGACCTCCCTCAATGAGCTGCTTACTCCCTATCTCGGCCGCTACCACCTGCCCGCTTTGGCTGCGGCCGTGGTCCAGGACGGGAAGGTCGTGGCCAGCGGCGCCGTGGGGACCCGCCGGGCAGGGTCGTACCCGGGGAAGGCAGGCCACCCATGGCGGAAATTTTTTCCAACAGTTTATCTTGCTGATATTCCTCGTTATTATCTTTTCGGAAAGGCTTTTTTCCCGGTAATTTTCCACCTTTTTCCCGCTGCTTCAAGAGACGGTTTTCGGTTGGTGGTTTGGCCGCCGGCTGCGTCAGGTTTCGGAGATTTGCGGTGAGAAGGTTTAGTTCCGTTAGGGGATCAGGGGAAGGGGGTGGGGTTTCCGGACAGGGAGAGGAGAGGGGTTCGGCCAGGGACCGGCGGCTCAGGGCTAAGAATATTGGGATCATGGGGCAGGAGGCTGGCCTGGGTGGACCATTGGGGCGAGGCCAGGATCTCGTAGACAACTCTATGGTTTAGGGGGAGATCCTGTTTCAGGATGATAGTGATGAGGCGGGTGCCTTGCTGGATGGCCTGGAGAACCATCTTAAGGTTTCCTTCAACCCGGGCGGCTGCGGCGGTAGCCATGACCATTTCCAGGGCCTGGCTGAGCTGAAAGAGGCAGCCCAGGCGCAGATGATCCTGAAGCTGAGCTTGGGCCCGGTTGACCTTGGCCTGCAGGTGGGCTTTGTGGCGGTGCAGGGCGGAGGTGCTGAGGCCGTACTCCTGGCTGAGGGCGGCCAACGTGGCCGAGCCGTTGATCAAAGCCTGGTCGATGGTCTGGCGTTTGGGATGTTGACAGATGGTGCAGGGCATGGGATTCTCCTTTTTAGTTCTGAGTTCTGAGTTCTGAGTTCTGAGTTCTGAGTTCTGAGTTCTGAGTAAAGTGTATCGTGACTGAGCTTGTATCACAGGGTGGGAGGACAGGGACAGAACAGATGGGACAAATGTCACAAATGATCAATGAGGGAGAGATAAAAAGTAAGGTGTTAACAGTTCTTCAGGGGCTGTCGGCTTACTCCCATTAACATAACGGCAATAATGATAGTGGCGAAGCGAAGGTGAGTATCGAAAGGTCGCGGCGCTCCCTCAGAATGACAATTTAGTTATATTTCGCAGGAGATTTCAACTTTGTATAGAGCTTGATCTTTCCTTGCTATATAACGCCTCACGTTATACAATGCCATAATGATCAAAAGCTTCAAGGATAAAGAAGCCCAAGGGTTATTTCTTCGGGAGGCGTCCCGAAAACTGCCTCCGGACCTGCAACGGGCGGCCCTCCGGAAATTGCGGATGCTCAACCGGGCTCAAACCTTGGAAGACCTAAAAAGTCCCCCTGGGAACCGTTTAGAAGCTTTAACCGGCGATCGACAGGGACAATACAGCATCAGAATTAATAATCGCTGGCGGATTTGCTTCATCTGGAAGGAGACAAATGCCCATGAGGTGGAGATCGTTGATTAGCATTGAGGAGATTGCTCTTATGAAAGAAAAGTTGGCACCGGTGCATCCAGGGGAAATTTTAGGAGAAGAATTCCTGAAACCTCTGAAGCTCAGCCAGAACCGACTGGGCCGGGAACTGGGGGTGCCACCTCGCCGGATCAATGAAATTATCCACGGCAAACGCAGCATCACCGCGGACACCGCTTTGCGATTAAGTCGTTACTTCGGCACCTCGGCGGAATTCTGGCTGGGTCTCCAGGCTGATTATGATCTGGACGTGGCCCGGGACAAGCTGGGGCCGAAAATTGAACAAGAGGTGGGGAGATATCACCTACCGGGATTGCTGGTAACGGTTTGTAGGCCTTAACATTTTATAGTCATTGCCTACCGACGCCTTTTAACTTTTTGTTTTTTTTTAAGCTGTCACGGGCACCACAGCCTGACCGATGGCCCAGATAAAGGCCGCCAGCTCCCGGGCGATGGCGGTGACAATGGTTTGCTTGCTTTTGCCCTGTGCCAACAAGCGTCGATAACGGGCACAGAGGCGGACCTGGGCTTTCCAGGCAATTTGTCGGATACTTTCCGGCAAATCCTCCTGGCGCTTGAACAAGGTCCGGGAGACCCGGGCTCGTAAGCGGTAGGCCCAAGCAGCTTCTACCAGGACCCGGCGAGCATGACCGTTCCCGGTTTTAGTAATACGTCCCCGTCGCACCGAAGCGCCGCTGGAGTGCTCCGATGGTACCAGACCAAGATAGGCCATGAGTTCTTTGGGATTGTGGAAACGACTTAGATCCCCCACTTCCGCAACTACCGTGGCCGCCACAATGAGTGAGACTCCTCGCAGGGCTTGGTAGGCCTTGACGAAAGGGGCTCGGCGCCACTGGGGGACGAGTTCACGAATTTGGTCAGTAAGTCGCTGCACCCGAACGCCGGCCTCCCGCACCGCGTCCAGGTATTCCTGCAGGACGATCTGTTGGGCCGGGTGCTCCATGACTTGCTGTAACAGCCAGCTCCAGTGGCCACGGCTCCACGTGGTCTTGCCCGGATAGCGGCGGCCGTGGCGCAACAGAAAGGCGGCGGTGCGCTGTTTGGCCCGGCGCTCGACACTGATGGCATCCTCCCGGGCTCGCGTCAGATCCCGCATGGCCTCGTCGTCGGCCTCGGGCACCCGGACCGCCGTGAGTTCTCCGGCCCGAAACAGCCGGGCCAGGGTCAAGGCGTCCCGGCGGTCGCATTTGATGCGGTCGCCGGGACGCCGGGGAATCAGTGCCGGGGCAGCTACCAGACAAGGATAGTTCTTGTCCTTGAGAAAGCGAAAAATCTGGTAGCCGCAGGGTCCGGCCTCATAGGCAAAGTGAAGTTCTGATCCCTTACTGTGAAGTTTGCGGATCACCTTTTCCAGGTCCTTGAGTTCGCCGCCGAACCCTCTCCCCGCAAGCGGGGCGAGGGGATAAAGGACAAAACTTTTGGCAATCGGAATAATTCTGGAAAAATATGGCTGAGCCGCAGATGGACGTCCCCGACAAAATCCTGGAACTCGTGGAACGCTTTGAGAATAACCAGGCAGAGTACAGGCAACCGGCTTATAAAGAAACCCAACTGCGCCGGGAATTCCTGGACCCCTTGTTCAAGGCCCTGGGCTGGGACGTGGACAACGAACAGGGTTACGCCGAGGCCTATAAGGACGTGGTGCATGAGGACGCCATCAAAATGGGGCGGGCCACCAAGGCCCCGGACTACAGCTTCCGCATCGGCGGGGTGCGCCGGTTCTTTCTGGAAGCCAAAAAGCCGGGCGCCAATCTCCGGGAGGACGCGGAGGCGGCCTTGCAACTGCGGCGCTATGGCTGGAGCGCCAAGCTGCCCTTGAGCCTGTTGTCGAATTTCGGGGAACTGCACGTCTATGACTGCCGGGTGAAGCCGGTCAAAGGCGACAAGGCCTCCCACTCCCGGATCAAGTCTTTTTTCTTTCAGGAATACCCGGAGCGCTGGGCCGAACTGGCCGCCATCCTGTCGAAAAACGCCGTTCTCAAAGGCGCCTTCGACAGATACGTGGAAGCCAAAAAGATCAAAAAAGGCACCGCGGAGGTGGACGCGGCCTTTCTGGCGGAGATCGAGCGCTGGCGGGAGCTGCTGGCCCGAAACTTCGCCCTGCGCAACCCGGCCCTTGAGCCAGCGGGAGTTAAACTTTGCGGTGCAAAAGACCATCGACCGGATTATCTTCCTGCGCATGGGCGAGGACCGGGGCATTGAACCCTACGGCCGACTTCAGGCCCTGCTCAATGGCGGGCAGGTGTACCGGCGGCTGTTTGAACTGTTCCGCCAGGCCGACGACCGGTACAACTCCGGGCTCTTCCACTTTCAGGCGGAAAAAGACCGGAGCGACGACCTAGACGGCCTCACCCCGAACCTGAGCCTGGACGATACAGTTCTCAAAGACATCCTGAAAAACCTCTATTATCCGGACAGCCCCTATGAATTTTCCGTCCTGCCCGCCGACATCCTGGGCCAGGTCTATGAGCAGTTCCTGGGCAAGGTCATCCGCCTGACCGCCGGCCACCAGGCCAAAGTCGAATACAAGCCCGAGGTGCGCAAGGCCGGGGGCGTCTATTACACCCCCACCTATATCGTGGACTATATCGTCCGGCAGACGGTGGGCCAACTGGCTGGAGCGGCAAAAAAATCAGCCCCCGTGCCCCCTTGACCTTACGGGTGCTGGACCCGGCCTGCGGCTCCGGTTCGTTTCTGTTGGGGGCCTATCAATTTCTCCTGGACTGGCACCTGGAGCAGTATGGTCAGAGACCCGGCCAAGTGGGCCAAGGGCAAACAGCCCCGGCTCTACCAGGCGGCCCAAGGGGTCTGGAAACTCACCATCAACGAGCGCAAGCGGATTTTGCTGGACCATATCTTCGGGGTGGACATCGACCCCCAGGCGGTGGAGGTGACCAAACTCTCCCTGCTTCTCAAGGTCCTGGAGGGCGAAGACGAGCAGTCGATGGGCCAGTTGAAACTCTTCCACGAACGGGCCCTGCCGGACCTGGGCCGGAACATCAAGTGCGGCAACAGCCTCATCGGCCCGGACTTTTTCCGGGGTCAACAAACCAGCCTGCTGGCGTGACGACGACCTAGCCCGGATCAACCCCTTTGACTGGCACCAGGAATTTCCCGAGATCATGGCCGGGGGCGGGTTTGAGGCGGTGATCGGCAATCCGCCGTATATCCGCATCCAGACCATGAAGGAATGGGCCCCTCGGGAAGTGGAACTCTACAAAGAACACTACGCCGCCGCCAGCAAAGGCAATTACGACATCTACGTCGTCTTTGTGGAAAAGGGCCTGGACCTGCTGCAGGCGCAGGGCCGGCTGGGGTTCATCCTGCCGCACAAATTTTTCAACTCCCAGTACGGCCAACCCCTGCGGGAGATTATCAGCCAAGGCCGGTCCCTGGCCGCGGTGGTGCACTTCGGCGACCAGCAGGTCTTTACCGGCGCCACCACCTACACCTGCCTGCTCTTTCTGGAGAAGGGCGGGCGCGAGCAGCCTGCCGGGTGAGCAAAGTGACGGACCTGGCGGCCTGGAGGAGCGAGGGGCAGGCGGTGGCGGGGGAGATTCCGGCGGCAGAGATCAGCGCCGGGGAATGGAATTTCACCGTGGGCCGGGGGGCGGATTTATTCGAGAAGCTCAGGCGGATGCCGGTGAAGTTGGGGGAGGTGGCGGATATTTTTGAGGGCTTACAAACAAGTGCTGACAAAATTTATTGTTTTGAACAAATGGAACGCGAAGATGACAGAGTCAAAGTTATTCAAAGGATAAAGATAAGGAATATTGGTTCTTGAGGCAGGTATGTTGCATCCATTTGATTAAAGGAGGGGATAACAAACGCTTTAATCTACCGATTACCAAATCGGCTGATTTTTCCTTATGAAATACAAGCTGGGAAAGCTACGCTTATTCATCTGAGGCTGATCTCGGAAAATTATCCTCACACCTGGGAGTATTTGTTGGAGAACAAGCTTTCCCTGCGAGAATCGTGAAAAAGGCAAAATGCGTGGTCTCAACATGGTATGGGTATGTATATCCAAAACCTTACATGAAATGCAACTTCCAAAGCTTATTAACCAGGCCATTGCCCCAAACGTGCTTTATGCCTTGATGACGAAGAGGTATTTTTTATCGGTGGTGGCGGTGGTTACGGCATTCGTTAATCCATCATGATAATAATATTCACTTTATATATCTTGGAGGACTGTTACAATCAATTGCTGGATGTTTTATCTCAAAAATCAGCTACCCCATTCCGAGGCGGATATTGGTCTTATGCTAAACGGTTTATCGAACACCTCCCCATCCGCCTTATCGACTTCGCCGACCCCGCGGACGCGGCCCGGCATGACCGGATGGTGGCCTTAGTGGCGCGGATGCTGGACTTGCATACAGCAGCTGGCCGGGGCGGCCCTGCCCCATGACCGGGAGCGGCTGCGGCGGCAGATCGAGGCCGCGGACCGGGAGATCGACGCCCTGGTTTATGAATTGTACGGCCTGACCGAGGCGGAAATCAGATTGGTGGAGGAGAAACAGGGGTAGGGGCGAGCCGGGGCTTTGCCGGGAATGGCTTCAAAAGCTGGTACTTGAGAACGAGGGTGAAAAGGAAGCTGGATATAGGGCGGCCCGTGGCCGCCAAAATGGCGGGCGGGGCACGCCCTATGAGGCCAATTCGACCGGATGCACGGTTTCTTCAGACAATCAGGCCGCTAACCAATCGGTCGAGTTGATGCCGCTTTGCTTTAAAATCTCTTTGATGAGTTCCGAGGAAATGTCTTTGCCGTGTCGATTTAGGAATAATCTGTCGGTACTGGCCGCGCTTCATGTAACTGTGGCGGCCGCCACTGAATGGTCCCGCAAATCCGAACGTGCGGAGTTTGCGAATGAGTTCCTCCCTGGAAGCTGAAGGAATTTTAGGCATAGGCCAAGCCGGTTTTGTCAGAGGGCATTTCCAGGCGCTCCAAGGCCGTTGCCAGCCGCAGACCGTTTACCACCGGCATATCCTCGCCCTGGCGCAGCCCCACGGTAATCCAGAGTTCTATGGCATCAATCAGATTCTCCCGGGCTTCTTCGAAATTGTCCGCCTGGGTCATACAGCCGGGCAGAACCGGAGCAACCGCGACAACACAAGTTAGCTCCAGCATCCCGCCTATATTCGGCGGTCTTAAGAATTTCTTTCACATACGTCGTGAAACTGACATCTTGCATGGGTATTCCTAAGGTCTTGCCCTCTGTATCATAATTTAACTCAGCGTCAGATAACTTAGGCTCGAAACTCAAAAAATTGAAACCCAAGCTCAGGCGATTTCCCGCGTCCGTCAGGTAGCAGTCGGG
>CAVZSK010000049.1:0-15888 GCA_963777875.1 uncultured delta proteobacterium
GTCTGGCCGTCCGGGTGGTGCTCTACATCCGGGGGCTGGACTGGCGACTGGACCGTGTCGCCTACCGTGCTTATCCGGGATTGGGTATCAAGGGCGCCCTCAGCTCTGTCATCCACTGGTTGATTCCCTTCGGGTCCCACGGCTGGCGGGCCAAGCCTCTCTACACCATCATTTTCTTCGTTTTCCACATCGGCCTGGTTGTCACTCCCCTGTTCCTGGTGGGACATGCCATCATCCTGGAAGAGCGCTGGGGCCTCAGCTGGCCCACCATTCCCATGCTCCTGGCCGATGTCCTGACCATCGGAGTCATGGCCACCACGATTTTTATTGCCATCCGGCGCCTTGCCTTGCCCGAGGTTCGCATTCTCACCACCGCCTATGATTACTTTTTACTCCTGATCACGGTGCTCCCCTTTTTCTCGGGGTTTATGGCCGTCCATCAGTTCGGAGATTATATCTTCTGGAATTACACCCATATCTTAAGTGGCATGGCCCTGCTCATCGCCATCCCCTTCACCAAACTCTTCCATGTAGTGGGTTACTTTCTCTCCCGGGCTCAACTCGGTATGGACTTTGGCATCAAACGTGCTTACAAGGCCAAGGGTGGGTTTGCTGGTAGGAAAATGGTATTATATATATCAGAGTTATTATAGAATAAGTAATACCTTTGTAACAGTAACTGGTATGCTGCCGGGCAGAACGGCTTGCAACGTTGAAGGAGTTAAAGTAATATGCCCGAAGGGATTCTCTGCAACCGGACCCCCATCAATACCAAGGAACAGCTCGACGCCACCCTGGGTGATAAGGGCGGCAAACAATATTATGAGGAAATGAAGCAGCTTGACGTTGACGTCGAGAAGCTTCAAAAATCCCTGCAAGATACCTGCAAGTCCCGGATCCGCACTTGGCTGGAAATGTGTGCCCATTGTGGTTTATGCGCCGATACCTGCTTTTTTTACCTGGCCAACCGCCGGGACCCGAAGCAGGTGCCGTCTTATAAAATCCTTACTACCCTGGGCGAGATCGTTAAAAAGAACGGCAACGTGTCCACCGACCACATGCGCCACTGCATGGATGTGGCCTGGGGTAAGTGTACCTGCTGCAACCGCTGTGGCTCGTTTTGCCCCTACGGCATCGACATGGGCGTCATGTTCGGCTATCTGCGTGGACTGTGCTTCTCCCAAGGGTTTGTGCCCTGGGAGATGAAAATTGGCTCAGGTATGCACCGGGTCTTCCGGGCCCAGATGGACGTCACCCCCGAGGACTGGGTGGAGACCTGTGAATGGATGGCCGACGAGCAGCAGGAGGAATGGCCTGGCCTGGAAATCCCCGTGGACAAGGAAGGGGCCGACATTTTGTACACCGTCAATGCCCGGGAACCCAAGCACTATCCCGAAGACATTGCCGAGGCCGCCATCCTCTTCCATATCGCCGGGGAAAACTGGACCGTGCCCAGCGTCGGTTGGGAACAGACCTCTCTGACCATGTTCGCCGGCGACTGGGAAGGCTGCAAAATGCAGGTCCAACCGTCTTTGACGCCATTGAGCGGCTCAAACCCAAACGGGTGCTGGGCACGGAGTGCGGCCACGCCCACCGGGGCACCGTCGTCGAAGGACCGTACTGGGCCGGACGGGAGGACGGTCGGCCGCCGGCGCCCTATATCCACTATATCGAATGGCTGGCCGAAGCCCTGCGCCTCGGCAAGATCAAGATCGACCCGGAAAAAAGGCTCAAGGTGCCGGTAACTCTGCAGGATTCCTGCAACTACGTCCGTAATCACGGTCTCAAGGACATCACCCGGGAGATCATGAGCTACATCGTCGAGCCCGGTTATTTCATCGAGATGCACCCCAATAAGGAATACAACTTCTGTTGCGGCGGCGGCGGTGGTATGAACGGCATCGGCCTGTACCGGCAGCAGCGCAACATGGGCTTGAAGGTCAAACGGGACCAGATCCTCGACACCGGCGCCAAACTGGTCATCGCCCCCTGCCACAACTGCTGGGACGCCATCCGGGACCTGGAAGAAGTTTACGAAATCGGGATCAAATGGAGCTTCCTGAAGCCGCTGGTCATCAGCATGGCCATCATCCCCGACCACCTCAAGCCCCAGGAAGAAGGCGAGGGGGAGGAAGAAGAGTAGCTCTGAGCGGGCCAACGACCCGGTCAAACCCTAAGAAACATGGAGCACAGGCGCCCCCGCCTGTGCTCCAAATATGTGATGTATCTGTAGGGTGGGCACTGCCCACCATAAAACAACTATGAAATTCCTCTTCAACCTCTTTGTCCGCCTGCTCCTGGCCTTCCTGGCGGCCAAATTCCTTTTGAGCCTGCTGGGGGGCGGCAGTCCAGCCATCCTCTTGGGCCTCGTCCCTCATCCTCGTCGGTCTCACCTACCTGGTCAGATTCCTGGAAAACTACTACCAGCGCACCTGGCAGAGCAAAATGGCGGAACTGGGCTGGCGGGTAGCCCGCTTCCTCATCGGCCTCAATCAGGTCGGCGACCGAAAATAGGTTCCTCGGCGATCAAGGCAGCATCTCTTTCCGTAACTCCTGCCCCAGCCGTTCTTTCTTTTTTCAGCCACTTTTTTTATATTATTGAGCCAGTGACGCTTTCCCAAGTTGCCATTCAGAAAGGCAAAACCAGGTTGAAGCCTGCGACTACCAAGAATTGTCCTTGAATCGAAGCCCGGTATGAAACGACTTTAGGAAGGCCGCCGAAAGCAGAAAGGATCCCGCTCGGTAAAAGGGTCGCCGCCCAGACTGGCAGTTACCGCCAGGCAACCGCCGCAGGTCGGGTGAAGAGGGCAGTCACGACAGGCCGCGCACCCCCGGCGGTACCGTTGAGCCGCTGCCGAGTCATAAATCTCTTCCAAGCCGGCTTCCTTGAGATTGCCGATCAAAGAAGGCATCTTCCGGCAGGCGTGGACTTCGCCATCGGACAACAACGCCAGAAAGTTGAAAGCCGCGCCGCAGCCAAAGCCGGTGCAGCCCCCAAACGGTTCCAGACCCTCCTGTTCCAGGAGGATACTGAGAAGGTTGTCTTTCAGGCTCATGATGGGATTGTGGGTGGCGGCTTCTACATACTCGGCCAGAAAAGCCCGATAGTCTTCCAATTCGGGTAACTTTAGCTGCGCTCCTTCCCCGAACAAGGCCAGGCGGTTAAAGTTTAAACCATCGGCCAGGGGGCGCAGCACCTCCGCCAGGGGTAGCACCTGGTGAAGATTAGCCCTGGTCAGGGTCAGCATCACCATGGCGGGAATCTGGAACTGCCGCAAGGTTTTCAGAAAGCTCAAAACTCGTCTGAAATTGCCGGGTCCCCGGATCTCGTCGTTGTGTTCTTCCAGCCCCTCCAGGCTTACCTGATAAGAAAGCGGCGGGGTGATGGCCACCAACTGCTCCAGCTTTGCCTCGGCCACCGGGTTGCCCAGCACCCCCGTTCCAAAGCCTAAATCAGCCGCAGCCCGGTAAAACTCAAAAAAATTGGGGTGCAGGAAAGGATTGCCGCCGGTGAAGGAGACCTGCCCGGCAACCCGGCGTTTCTGACAAAAAACCTGAAGTTGTCGCAAAACATCCAATCCCTGGGCCAGGGAGGGGATGGTCCGGGCGCTGCGGTCATAACAGTGACGGCAGTGAAGGTCGCAGGCCTGGGTTAAATGCCACTGCAGGCTGAACACCTGGGCGGTGTTGAACTCCTCCGGCACTTTTCGACCGGGGGCAAATCGAGCCGGATCCCGACGGATGGCCGAGGGCGGAGCCAGAATAAGGCCCCGCCGGATTGCTTGCCGGAGCGCCGCTTCGATGCGGGCCTGGGGTACCCCCGAGTCCCTGGCCGCGACCTCCGGGGAATCTCCCGCCACGGTCACTTTCAGAGGCCGCCAGATCTCCGGGCGTGGCAGCCTCCAGGCGGACCTGGCCGCTCGTGTCCTGCCAGACGGCCACCAGTTCTTCCCCCTGGCTGATCGCTTCGCCGCTGCCTTTCCCGGCCAGGAGTTGCGGCAGGTTGCGCCAGCCGCACGGAACCAACTCCAGGGTCGGGTTCAATATCCCCGGACCTGCCTGGGGGAGAGAGGGAGCCGCTGCCGCCGCCACCTGGTGGAAAGTCCATTCCAGACGGGCCAGGTCAGGGAGATGGGGCTGCAGCTTCCCTGCGGCAGCCAGGGACTCTAAAGTGCTTGGGAAGTGTTCCGGCGATTCACCCGCACTGTGGGCGGCCACGGTCCGGCGCCACCTTGTGGAGCCTAGTAACTCCCGGCACACCGGGAAAATTCTAGCTAGCTGGATTCGGGGAGCCATAATTCTCAAGGCCTCCCCGGACGCTGGCCTGGCCAGGCCCGAGGAGGCCCATCATGCAGATTACTATTTAGTTGGTGGGGTCTCAGGTGCTGCCTTCTTTTCCGGTTCGGTTTCCTTCGTGGTAGTCGAAGTAGACTTTTTCGGTTTCGCAGGGGCCTTCTTCTTGGGTGTAGGAGTGCTCACGGCACTCTTTGAGCCGCCTCAGCCGGCGGCACCTCAACCGGGTTTCTGAGCATAAACCACCCCGCCCGAGGACAAGAGACCGGCAACCGTCAATCCTGCCAGGATGCGTTTCAGCTTGTCGGCCTGCATTCTAGTTCACCTCCTTCTTGAAATAGATTATTTCAATGTATCACAGTATCTCTATAGGCAATAACGAAATTAATGGGGCCTGACACATTTCTAAGCATCCAAGTAATCTAGGCCGCTCAACTGTCTTTCGCCTTAATCAGTTCTGCTTCCAGGCTGATGGTCACCTTATTGCCGATTACCATTACGCCGTTGTCCAGGATTTTGTTATAGGTCAGCCCGAAGTCCGTGCGGTTAATGGTCGTCGTCGCCGAAACTCCTCGCCGGATATTTCCCCAGGGGTCTTTCAGTTCCTTGGTTGGACCGGTCACGTCCAGCACCACTGCCTTCGTCACCCCGTAGATAGTGAGGTCGCCGGACACCTTGAGCTTCCCTTTCCCTGCCGGGGTCACCTTTTTGGAGACAAAGGTGATGGTCGGATGCTTGGCCACCTCAAAGAAATCGTCAGTCCTTAAATGCTCATCCCGTTTTTCGACGCCCGTGTCGACGGAGGCGGCCTCAATGGTAACGTTCACCGAAGACTTGGCAATGTCTTTTTCATCTAAAGTGACCGTCCCCTGATATTTCCGGAATATCCCTTTCACATCCACCAGCCCCAGATGGCTAACTTTGAACTGAATACTGCTGTGCTCGGGATCGATATTCCAGGTCGAGGCAGACGCCCCCACCGGCGCCAGCAACATTACTATGGCTAAGACAATCCCTAAAAAAGTATTTTTCATATTATAACCTCCTCTCCTTTCAGTCCGATCATGACGCCTTTTCATCGGGTTCCTTCACCAACTCTACTTCCATGATAATGTTAACCTGGTCGCCGACCATGATGCCACCGGTATCCAGCACCTTGTTCCAGGTTAGTCCAAAGTCTTTGCGGTCTATCTTCGTTTTGGCAGTAGCCCCTCGCCGAAAATTGCCCCAGGGGTCTTTGATCGCCGGGGTGGGACCATCTACCTCCAGGATCACTTCCTTGGTCTTACCGAGCATGGTGAGGTCGCCGATCACCTTGAGCTTACCTTTACCTGCCGGGGTCACCTTTTTGGATACAAAGGTAATGGTGGGGTATTTGGAACAATCGAAGAAATCGTCAGTCCTCAAATGCTCATCCCGCTTTTCGACGCCGGTATTGATGGACGTCGAATCAATGGAAATATTCACGGTGGACTTAGCCAGGTTTTTCTCATCTAACTTAACGGTTCCCTGGAATTTGTCGAAGGCACCCTTGACATTGACCACGGTCATGTAGCGCACCTGAAACTGAATGCTGGAATGATCCGGGTTGATATTCCAGGTCGAGGCAGACACCGCGACCGGCGCCAGCAACATTAATATGCTGCATACAAAACGGACAAAAACAATTGTGCATGTAGAATCTCCTTTTTCGTGGCCATAGAAAATTCTTGATAGACCAAATAATAATCACTATCAAACCACTCGGCCAGTCCAAAGTGAGCGGTCTGGCGACCCAATTTGGTCCACTCGGCTCGGTTCTCTGCAACTCAGTTCCTCAGTTCGAAAGAACTAAAAACCTGGACCAAGTTGTCGAAACTTAACAGGCCCCCGCACCACTTCGACGCGTTCGACGTCATCGGTGGGCAACTTGCTAAAATCAAAAAAACCGCCGACAGGATGAGCGGCGCCCGCCTCCTCAGGCGTGATGGCAGCAGACTCTGTAGCCGAGACTATCCCTGGCCAGAGTAATCCTAAAGCCAATGCTACCACAAATTTTTTCAATTGCTTTCTCCCTCGAGAAAATATCCATTTTTTAAGAGGGTGATCAGCCGCACAGACGCACGGGCGGGTAGACAGGCTTTAAGGCCTCTTGCTGCCACTGGGCCACCAGGAGACTGACTTTGCCGAAGCCCCGGGTCAGAAGAAAGTGCCAGGCATCATCCACGGAGAAAAACCCCTGGCTCTTACCCACCAGTTCCACCTGGTGGGCCGGTAGGCCGAGTTGCCGGCAGTTCCCGTTGAGATCAAAAGGTTCGGGAATTTCCTGACCACCGACGAGGTAAACGATCAATCCTTCTTTCATGACTCCCCTCCTTGAAATAGAAATTGGAGTGAGCCGCATCGCCGCGTCAGGAAAGGGTAAGGCCCCCGGCCAAAAAAAATCCTCGAGTCCATAATATGGACCCAAGGATTGCACCCAGTTTAGCTTGTTCCTCGGGGGGGCCGGGGAGTTTTACCATCCCTCCCGCGGCCAAGCCTGACCCAATCCGACGTTGGGTGGCGGCGCCACAGTTGCAGGCAGGTCTTCTGACTCCCGGATCACTCTAATTCCTGCGCCTTCCCGTTTCCTTCTGGTGAACAGTGGCATATGCAGGTTTCGTCCCCGGTTACAGCGGCGGGACCGCGCCGGACTTGCACCGGCTTCCCTATTAAACCCCGTAGGGTGCCTGAAACTTTATGCTACTATATATAGTTTGATTCGTTTCTGATTGTCAAGCTCAAAAAATAGATTATCCTCAACTACTTTATATTCCAGTTAAATTATCTTACCTGCCAATAAAACAGTATCCCTGAGATATCGAACATAAGGGAAACAACCATAAAAGCTCCTTCCATTTTGGAACTAAGGGGGATGGGGGCAATTAAAAAAACTTCCTTAGGCAGTTCCCTCAACCAATTTTTAAACCCATTCTCGGCCGCCGCCCCGGTTTATTGGGTCTTATACTGCCTGGGAGTGATATTGTAGTTTTTAATTTTATACCCCAGGATGCGCAGGCTGGTATCGAGGTATTCGGCGGCCATGGTCTGATTGCCCCGGGCGGCTCGCAGGGCTTCGATGATCATTTCCTTTTCCAGGTTCTCGATGGCTGCGGCCAGAGAAGGGGCTTTCTTGCCGTCTTGCCGGTCCAGAGTTTGGAGGCTGGCCGGCAGATGGATAGTGCGAATGGTGTCTTCGTCGCAGACCAGGAGGGCCCGCTCGATGACATTTTCCAACTCCCGGACATTGCCGGGCCAATGGTATTGCATCAACAGATCAATGGCCGGAGCAGAAATACGTTTGATATTTTTATTGGTTTCCTGACTGTATTTTAGCAAAAAATGTTCGGCTAAGAGGATAATATCTGGTTGCCGTTCCCGTAAGGGCGGCAGGTAAATAGGAAAAACATTCAGCCGGTAGTAGAGGTCCTCCCGGAAGGTACCATTGGCCAGCAGGCCCTCCAGGTCCCGGTGGGTGGCGGCAATAATCCGCACATCCACATCCATACTTTTGGTTCCGCCTACTCGGATAAACTCGCGTTCCTGGATCACCCGCAACAATTTGAGCTGGACGTTGGGGCTCAGGTCACCGATTTCGTCTAAAAAGATGGTGCCTCGTTGGGCCAGTTCAAATCGCCCCATTTTTGCCTGGGTGGCGCCGGTGAAGGCGCCCTTTTCATGGCCGAAAAGTTCACTTTCCACCAGGGTCTCAGGCAGGGCCGCGCAATTGACGCGGATGAAGGGTTTGTGGGCGCGTTTGCTGTTATAATGAATGGCGCTGGCCACCAGCTCTTTGCCGGTGCCGCTTTCTCCCCGGATCAAGACGGTGGCGTTGCTTTTCGCCACCCGTTGAATCATTTCGAAGACCTGGCGCATTTTGTTGGAATTACCGACGATGTTGTCGATGTTATATTTTTCCTGCAATTCTTCCCGCAGATTCAGATTTTCCGCCTGTAATCGTTGTTTATCCTGGTCGATGCGCATCAGGTTGTTCACCACCTGGGCGATGATGGAGGCGATGATAGTTAAAAGCTGCAGGTCGGCATCCAGATGAATTTCTTCCTGGTATAAGCGGTCCACACTAAGGGCGCCGATGGTTTGAGGGCCGATTTTAATGGGGACACAGATAAAAGAGATATCCTGTTTATTGAGATCTCCCCGGGAACGGGTTCGATTTAGAAACATGGGTTCCTGGCTGATGCGGGGGACAATGGCCGGTTCACCGTTTTCCACCACCCGGCCGGTGATGCCTTCCCCCAATTTATAACGACCCCGGCGGCGGGCCTCGGCGGTCAGTCCGTGGGCGATTTCAATCTGCAGTTCCCGGGTATCCGGATTCAAGATAGTAATGGTCCCCCGGTTCATGCCCATACAGTTGGCGAGGATGGAAAGAATTTTCTGCAAGCCACTTTTCAGCGACCCAGGCTTATCAATGGCCTGGGTGATTTCGAAAAGACAGGCCAGGGATCCGGTTTCCAACATTAAGAAAGCCACTCCAAGCAGTTATTTTTTATTAAAATACTCTTTTTTTACATTTTTGTCAACGATGTTGTTGCCATAAAACAGCCGTATCGCCGCGGGTTCCAGATCTATCCTGAACCACGTCCCCGGGCGGCAGAGGTGCGGCTCCGGGAGTTATCTCCTGAACCTCAGATCCTGGTTGCCCCAGGAGTTTGAGCCAATCAAGCTCAATCCCGGGTTGGGGGTGCAGGGTGGCATTGATGACCGCCAGCACCCGGCCGGGGTGAGTTTCCGAAGATTTCCGCAGCATGACCACCGGCAGACCCTGCCTTGGTCAGTCTTTTGATGGGCCCTTCTTCCTGGAGCACTGGGCAGTTCCGTTTCATCTGGTTGACCTGGGCGATAAATTCCGTCAGATCATATTGTTTTTCCTGCCACTCCTCCGGGTGGGAGCGGATGACGTCCAATTTTGAAGGCAGACCATACTCAAAGCCCATGGGCATGAGCAGACCCGCCGAGAAAAAGGCGGCAAAAAGATAACTCTGCTTCACCACCGCCTGGTTGCCCCCGGCCTCGGTGATCAGCCGACACGTATCATGGGTCTCCGGGAAGCTGAGGGAGGGCGCGATCTGCCAGTTGTCCTGGTACTGCTCCAGACACCAGGTGGCCTGAAAATCCCACCACTTGGAACTATTGTAGAGCAGATCAAATCCAGCCTCTTTTAATTGTTTGATTTCCGGCAGGCGGCAACCCAGGGTTTCGGCCACAAAGCAAATCTCCGGATTTATCTGGCGGGTCTGCTCAATCAGTCTGGCCCAAAAAATCCCCGGAACTTTGTAGGCGGCGTCACAACGGAAGCCCCGAATGCCTACCTGCACATAGCGGGCAATGACCTCAAGAAAAAAAGTCAGCAGGCCGTCAGGGTCGGGCGGCGGCCAGAATTCCAGTTCGGCCAGGTCTCCCCACACCGTCACCAGGTTATCATCGGCGGGGTCGATGCAGGAAGGGTGCTTGAGGCTGCCGTCCGGGTTTCTGGCGTACCATTCCGGGTGTTCGGCCACCAACAGGGCGTCGCTGGCGGTGTGGTTCAGGACCAGATCCATCATCACCGCCAGCCCCTTTTCCTGGGCTATTTGGCAAAAATGCTGCAAGGCCTGGAAAGGGTCACCCTCCACACCTGCGATAAAGCGCGGATTAAAGGCAAAATAATCTTTGACGGCATACAGGCTGCCGGAAAAGCCGGGATAATGGAAGGGATTGAGATAAATCCAATCAAAGCCCATCCGGGCGATCCGGGGAAGATGATTTTCCCATTCCGGTATGGACCCGGCCAAAGGTGGAAAGAGATTATAAATCAAGGGTGCTTTACAGGACATAGAAGGCCTTCTGTCAGATGGGATAGCAAGGTGTACACATCTTATATCAATTTACCGCCAAAAAAGTAATTTTGAAATTCTGAGCGCGGCGAAAAATTTAGACTCCGATCCTCCCTGGATTCATCACTCCGCTAGTGCTCCACTTAGAATGACAGACACCTCCTCATGTTCCCGGGGCTTCTTTTCTGACCGGATTTGGTATTACTTTTCCGGGATGCCCCCACGGCGGAACCGGCTCATGATCTGTGCGGCCTGTTCCGGCTCCGGGGCCTGGGCTATTTCATCCAGCCTTAGGGGCAGTTTCAGCCGCCAGTTGGGGTATTCATCCTTGGTGCCCGGCAGGTTCTGCTGGTCCAGCCAGCCGAAGATGTCTTCCAGACTCAGGAGCACCAGGCAGCAGGGAGTTTGAGCCAGGTGGGCAATAACCCCCCATTTCACCTGCTCCGGCAGCTCTGACTGAGCCGACAGGGCCTCAGCAGATTCCTGGTTGAGCCACCCTGTGTCCCGGAGTAAGTCGATGATGGCGGTCTTGGCCCGGCGGCGCTCATCCCGGCTCCGTTCCACCCCCTTGGTGTCCGGAAACAGGTTTAACTGTTGGCGCACCTGGATATCACGACCCTGCCAAAAACCGGCCAGAGTGGGAAGATCATGGGTGGTGATGGAGGCCAAGGCCCAGTCAGGGTATTGGGCGGCCTGGCAAAAGGCGCCGTTTCCCTGCCTCTCAAAATAAAACAGGCGGGTGGACAGCACCTGGTATTCGGTGAGTTGTTCCCTGATATACGGGGCCACAGTGCCCAAGTCCTCGCCAATGACTGCGGTCCGTTGCCGGACGCTCTCCAGGGCCACAATTTTCAGCATTTCTTCGGCGGGATAGCGGATATATGCTCCCTGGGCCGGGCTGGCCCCCCGGGGAATCCAAAAGAGGCGAAAGAGGCCCATAACGTGATCAATCCGCAGGGCGCCGCCGCCAGGGCAATTTTGGCGCAGCATCTGGATAAAATACCGGTAGCCCTGGGCTCGCAATTGGTGAGGCAGCAGGGGGGCCAGACCCCAATTTTGACCCAGGGGACTGAAATCATCCGGGGGCGCCCCGATATCAATGCCCAGGGCAAAGAGGTCTTGATTCGCCCAGGTATCAAAGCCACCGGGATTCACCCCTACGGCAAGGTCAAAATAGAGTCCCAACGACAGATTCCGGTCTTTAGCCTCGGCCGCCGTTGCCTGAAGCTGATCGGCCAGCAGCCATTGCGCGTACATATGGCACAGGAGTTGGCGCTCATGGCTATGGGCAAATTCGGCCACAGCCGGGCCGGCGGGATCATGATAGGCTGCCGGCCAGTCCTTCCAGGTCAGGTAAGCCTTTTCTTGAGCCTGCCAGTACTCGGATAACGCTAGAAAAGTTGCAAAGCGCCGTAAGGATTCACCCTGCTGATCCAGAAAAACAGCAAATTCCCGGCCTCGCTCGGTTCGAGGCGCACCGGGCCCACCATGATTTTTCTCGAAGGCATTCAATAACTCGGCCAAGACCGTGGATTTCAGCCGGGCGACTTCAGGATAGTTTACCTGTGGGCTTTGCCGCAGAATGGCAAGTTTCGCCTGGATTTCAGGCCGGGCCAGATAATCCTGGGCCTCCGGACAGGCCGACATCTCCGGGACCAGGTTGAGATCAAGATAGAGGGGGCTGGGATAACACCGGCTGGTGGGATAATAAGGGCTGATGCTGTCCTGAAGGTGGACGCCAAGATGATGGAGAGGGTTCAGGCCGATGATATCAGCCTTTAGTTTGCTTCCCAAGGCCAGAAACCGCTGCAGGTCTCCACAGTCACCGATACCCCAGTTGTGGGGGCTGCGCACGGCATAAAGAGGCAGATTGATGCCCCAAAGGCGTTCCTTGGTCAGGATCTCCGGCATATATACCCGGTCAGGAGCGATAATAATAAGCATACGCCCCTGCCTCTGGAACCGGGAGGAACTCACTCGGACTTGCAGATCATAATAACCCAATGCCAAAACCGGCGGCAGCGGCAGCACCACCCGGCCGTAGGCAGCCTCGTCAAAGTTGCGGATCTCCTCCGGCCGCAGGTTTGGGCCCGTAACGGCTTTATGGAGACAATGACCGGCTTCGTCCGTAAGTTCCCAGGTTATTTCCAGATCAGGGGGCAACTCACTGCCCGACAAGGGTAGATAGAGGTTCCAGGCAGCTGGCAGTTGTGATTGGCACAGGGCCAGGACCGGCTCCACCAGTTCAGACCAGGGCCAACGACGGCGGCGCGCCAACTCCTGGTGAAGATCGTCTAACGTCTGACAACGACATCCCATGACCGTGAGAATGGCGGCCTGGGTTTGGGCCTCCGTGACCTGAAGCTGCCCGGCATTGTTATAATATTGTGGTTCCAGCCCGCACAAAGCAGCCAGTTCCGCCAGCAAGGTTTCTCTATCCGAGTCGACCATTTTCTTATCTTTACCTGGTTGCATGGGATTACTGTCTACCACGAAAAATCTATCAGATCTCTATTTGAAAGGTATGGAAGCCGCCGGCGAGTTGAGGGGCAGTACATAAAAAAAGGCCGGACACGTGGCCCGGCCCTTTGGCCTTAGCAGTTGCAGCCGCCTGAGCCACAATCCGAAGGTTCAGACCCACAACCACAACCGCAACTACTTACGGGCTGGGTGGGTTGGTCGGTGACTCCCACCAGGGTAAGCTGAAAATTCAGATTTTTACCGGCCAAGGGATGGTTAAAATCAACCGTAAAGTTTTCCCCGGCCATGGAAAGAACCTTACCAGGCACCGGTCCATGCGGGCTGTCAAACCAGACGTCCTGTCCGACTTCGACTTTGTCTTCTCCGATCATCGTGGTGGGGAACTCCCGGATTAGATTATCCTGGCGCTCACCATAACCAGTTTCAGGCGATAAAGAGATCTTCTTTTCCTCGTTTAAGCCCATCACCTTCACTGCCTGCTCAAAACCGGGGATGACGCTGCGATTGCCGATTTGAAATTCCAAGGGTTGCCGTTCCCGGCTGTCGTCAAAAATTGTGCCATCATCAAGGGAACCCACATAATGCACCTGAACGTACATGCCATCTTTTACTTCTGACATTATATTCTCCTTACATATTAGCCACGCCATTTTCCAAAAAAACAAGGGAAGAACCGCCGGCAGACTGTTCCTCCCAGGAATAGTTTACGGGCTTGACATTATTTGGATTAATATAAACACGATGGGTGATAATGTCAAACGCCTGCAAGCCAGTGGCTGAACTTTTAAAGGTTATTTTCAACTTAGCAAATTTCTGGTTTTTCGTTATACTACCGGGAACAGAAAGAAACTATAGCACCCCATCCTGGCCGCAGCAAGGAGACCATATGAAAAAAATCGAAGCCATCATTCAACCTTTTAAACTGGAACCGGTCAAGGAAGCCCTACACAAGATGAGCGTTCAAGGCATGACGGTCACCGAAGTGAAAGGTTTTGGCCGCCAGAAAGGAATCCGGGAGGTTTACCGGGGTATGGAATACCAGGTGGATTTTATCCCCAAGGTCAAGATCGAAATCGTCGCCCCGGACGAGAAAGTGGCTGACATCGTCAAGATCATTCAGGAACAGGCCCGCACCGGACGCATCGGCGACGGCAAAATCTTTGTCTATCCGGTGGCGGAGGCCATTCGGATCCGCACCGGTGAAAGCGGGGAAAGCGCTCTTAAAGACAGGGATAAGGAGGGGTCAGTGATTGGAATTATGAAGCTTCGGCGATGAATTGTATGAGAACGGACCCTGGCTCTCATAAGCCGAAGCTATTCGCTGACCCCTCTTCACTATACTCCCAACATGAACTGGTATCCAATTTTCCTCAGGGAAATTCTCATCTTCAAACGCCGGTTGCTCCGCCTGGGGTTTGTCCTGTCCACCATGCTGACGCCGCTGTTATACTTGCTGGTCTTTGGCGTCGGACTCGGGAAGCGGGTGTCCATAGACGGGGGCAACTATCTGGATTTCCTGATGCCGGGACTTTTGGCCGTCACCTCCATGATCAACTCCTATACCTGGATTGCCAATGGTATGACGGTGTCCCGACTGTTTTTTCGCACCTTCCAGATTTATCTCCAGGCGCCGGTTAGCGCGGCAGCCATCATGTGGGGCCAGGTGCTCTCCGGCATGGCCCGGGGCCTGTTTGCCTCCATTATCTTGCTGGTCTGCGGTTATCTGGTGGGCAGCCATCTGGCTTTGTCGGTAATTTTTTTCTCAGCCTGGCTGCTGAATTGCTTTTTGTCCGCGTCGATGGGCGTCATCGTCGGGCTGATATCGCGCTCCCATGATGATGCAGCCAGTTTTACCAACTTTTTCATCATGCCCATGGCCTTCTTCAGCGGCACCTTCTTTCCGATGGAAGAAATGCCCTGGCTGGTACAAAAACTTATTCTGGTTTTACCCCTGACCCACGTTAACTTTCTTTTACGCCACCCAACCTGGTCCCCCGAAACGTTCATTTCCTTGGCAGTTATCACGGGCTATAGTCTGGCCTGCTTCCTGGTGGGTGTCTGGTTCATCCGACGTTATGACGAGTAAGCCGTTTTTTATCTCTCTTGTGATCAAGTTTACCACATATTGCAGAAGGGAATTTTAACCGGAAAAGAAGTTCTTGAAAATCAAATTAAATCTATGCTATGGTAGACTCATCACTAATTATTTTCATCAGATTCTCAATAAAAACAATCTAAAGAGCTGACATCCTGACGGAGTTTTGTTGTTGGGGGACTCCGGGGGGTGTTTTCCACTAGTGGGTGGGCCCTGGACTCTTGACCGGTATCCCTGTGGGTTTAGCCGGTTTGGTGCGCCTCGGCCAAAGTGGCATGGTGTATGTTTGCAGGGCTAGCTGACGCTCCAATTAGTTCATAGGAGAATGGGAATGCAGAAACTTCGCTCTCTCGGCTTCATGGTGGTTTTGCTCATCCATACTCTTCAATAATGGCACCGGCTTCTGGTTTCGCCTTCACTTACCCCAATCCCTCAGCAATTGCCATTGCCCCGCTGATTGTCACCGTTGATGATCCAGCCAATCATGTCGTCAGGCCTCCCAGTGATTTCGATGGGGTGGCCCAAATTACCCTCAGACTTTCCTGGCGTCTCAAACGTATTTTGGGCTTCAGGATCGCTGTTGAACGCCGGGGGCAAGATATTTGTCCTGACCGCAGCTCATGTCGTGGACTATCAGGGGCTGCTGCCGGCATCGTTTACCGCCGCCTTCCCAGGTCTGGGCGCCACTTACACCGGAGTCAGGTTTTACGTCCACCCCAATTGGACCGGAGACGTAAAAGATGGCTACGATATCGCCCTGGTCAGGTTGGATGCCCCGGTTCCCACCAGGGCCTATGACCTGCTGCGGACAGAAATCAGCGCCACCGTCATCGGTGATCTAGCCGGATTCGGCTACTCAGGCACGGGCGATACCGGTGCCACCTTCCCCCTAGGCACCCTCCACCAGGGGCAAAATACCATCGGCGAATTTTTTGGCCCATGCCGGGAGCCCCCTATACCTATGATTTTGACAACGGCACCGCCCTGCAGAATAGTCTCCAAAGTTATTTCGGTGTTTCCAGCGATAGCGGTCTGGGATCTGCCGAGGCCACCCCCTCTTTTGGAGATTCGGGGGGGTCACTCTTCATTGGAGGTTTGATTGCCGGGGTGCATTCTTTCGGCGCTACCGCCGGTTTACCCTATGACATCGATTCTGAATTTAAC
>CAVZSK010000050.1:0-24879 GCA_963777875.1 uncultured delta proteobacterium
GGTTTGGAGATCATGGCCGCGGCCAGGGCCCCTGGGGCTGGACTTCATGCCGGTAGTGACGGAGCGCTATGACCTGGTGGTGCCGGAGACGACTTTTGCTGATGACCGTTTTCAGGAACTTGTTGGCGATTATCAGATCAGAAGAATTCAAAACCGCCGTGGCCGGGCCTGGGCGGTTATGATACCATAGATACCGGTATTGTTATGTATGAACAATAAAAGGCGCTTAGGATTGCAAATTGATCCTATTTTATGATAGGGGCAGGTGCCCAGGCGATCGTTTGAGATGATCCTTTGCCGGCCCTATAACCCCATGGGGCGCAGTTGTCTGACCTGGCCCATCAGGACCAACAGGTCATCTGGGTTAAACCTAAACCCAGGACCTCGGCGGACGGCCTTTTTGTGACCCGGCCGCGACAATTGGCCGATATCCAGGCCGTGGCGGCACTCGGGCGCCTGTGGGGGAGCTTGGAGAGTGGCAACCAAAACCTGCTCGCCTAATTGAAACGCGCCGAAATCGTGGAAAAAAGCAGCGCCTGGAGGCGCTGCTTTGGCAAGGTGCATGACGTGTTAATTATGTGTGGAGCGGGTATTAGTTTTTTCTGGAAGACCGGAAGCCAACCAGTCCCAGCATGCCAGTTCCCAAAAGCAGCAGGCTGCCGGGGATGGGGGTGTTGAAGCTTTCTCTAGTAATCTTTTTTCGATTGCCTCAGCGAACGTATCAAAGGTGGCCGCTTCGACAAAGGCGCCGGCGCCGCCCTTAATATTAGCGTCATACCACGCCAGCAGACCAGCTTCCCCGAGTATGGCCAAACCGTTGATCTTCTGAATACCGGCAAGAAGTGCATTATCTCGGGCAGTAGCCGTATTGGCGCCTTCATTCTGCCTTCCGTCACCCGAAACATCAATAATCTGACTCAAGCCGTCAAAGCCGTTGTTGTTAAACAGAGGCACGGCGAAATTGATGGCGGAGCCGGGGGCCGTAGAACCACCAAAGGGGCGAGCGGCATTGCCGATGGCGGTTGCGAAGGCTTGGCTCGAGGCCAGGTCGTTGATCAGGGTCCAGCCCACCGCTTGCTGCTGGCTACCCGTGGTAGGACCAATATATCAGCGTGGCCGCTAAAGGTAAGGGTTTAAGGGGGCTGGGGACGAAGAGATTGTTAAAAGCACTGACGTAACCGTTGCGTTGCAGAGTAAATTCCGCATTATCGATGCTTCCGGAGACGTCCACGAGCAGGGCTAGCTCCACATTTACCGCCACCGCCTGGGCCGCGACCGGCAGGCAGACGATCAAGGCAAATACGAGGCACATTAGTTTTTTCATTGTTTCTCCTTTGTATCAAAATGTTCTTGTTTTTACCCCCCTGAGGAGGGCTACACCATGCGGATTAATAGCATGCAAGTTTTGTGCCTGCAGGCGTAATACGTATTAATGTAATAATAATAATACATTAAGATGGCCCCCCTGTGTCTTGGGTATAAGGCTATGTTCATAAATCTTAACATAGACTAAGGAATGAAAGAGCTTTTTTAAATCTATCTGTTCGATATTATAAAGAATAGTTTATGTTTCATAAAATTAACAAGCTCGATATGATTGTTCCATAAGTTGAACGTAACCATTCAGCTTATGCCTTGAAACAGGCAAATTTTTTTTCAAAACTGGTTTCTTCATTATCTACTGTCGAAGACCGGGAACTACGGCGACCCCTGATCCCTGGGCCTGGACTTCATCCCGGTGGTCACCGAGCGCTATGACCTGGTGGTGCCGGAAACGACCTGGGCCGACGACCGCTTCCAGAAACTATTGGCAATTATTTGCTCGGAGGAGTTTAAAACCACGGTGGGGGCGCTGGGGCGGTTATGACACCCGGGACACCGGCAGTGTCATGTATGAGGAAGAGAACTGCTTAAAGGGGGAGCAGGGGGAGGGGAGAGGTGAGGCTTTAAAAAAGGGCCGGTTGAAAATACCAGGCAGGCTGGACAGAGTCAACCTGCCTGGCAAAGGGGTGGGTTCGGGTGGTAAT
Organism: uncultured delta proteobacterium; assembly: GCA_963777875.1. Lineage (GTDB taxonomy): Bacteria > Desulfobacterota > Desulfobaccia > Desulfobaccales > Desulfobaccaceae > Desulfobacca. Next base: position 2,028 of record CAVZSK010000050.1, read on the forward strand.
TAGCTCAGCCGCCTCCTGGCCATCCCGATCAGACCCGCCAGACCGGAGCCCAGCAGCAAGAGGGTGGAGGGGGCGGGAACCACCGGCGGCGGCTTCACGTAGCCGAAGCCGTCCACGTAGGCATAGCCGCCGTGGCCGCCCAAGCCGCAGTCGGAGGCCAGGACGGTCAAGGTCAAGCTATCGCCATCCAGCCCTGCGGCGTTTAAAGCCACGATTTGCCAGTCGCTGTAGCGCCAAACGCCATTACCGCCACCTTCAACTGCACCAATATGCCAGGTGACAAACCCACTGGCGTTAGAGACGTCAAACTGTTTATTGTATAAACTGGTGCTGGTGGTGTTGTCAAACAGGGAAATGCTAAAGTTGGGGTAAACACCGTCGTGGCCAACACCATTGGTCGGCTCTTCCAGCACTGCGGCCCATGCAAAATAGATATTCGTGATGCCCGTGGGAGCCGCAACCGTCTGCGACAGGGTGGAGAAATGATAGTTATTATCCTGATTGTTCACCCGGCCGGAATAGCTGCCGTAGCCCAAGGGGAACCTGAGGCAGCTGGTTGAGAGTATTAGGATCATTGCCGACGCCCACCACCGCCGATTTACCCGGGTCGCCGGTGTAATTGTAGACACCCGGTAAACTGGCCACCATTTTTCGTCCAACCAGTAAAATCACCGGTTTCGAAGCCGCCGTTGGTGAAATCAGTGGCGAAGGCCCCGGTGGCGATCAATAAAGCCATCATGGTTAACAAAGTTACTTTTCTTAACATCTTTTTTCCTCCTTTGGCATAATATAACTCGAACTTCTGCTCCTCAACGAAATCCTAAAAGTTTTTGGTCTCACCCCCTTTTGCTACATTCTTAACCAATCCTTTTCTGCAATAATTGCGCCATAATTGTGGAGCTTAAATTAAGCAATCTTATCAATGGGTTGTTTGAGCCCATCAAAGTGTCTTGATCAAGTTATGTTTCATTTATTAAACATGCAAACCCGGAATAAAGCCCAACTTATTGAATTATTAAAATATTTTAACGTTCAAATTTCTTAACGTCCATGTGCCGATATCAGAAAGGGCGCCGGAGCGCCCTTTCGTAAATCGGTAAGCTGCGATTAATTATTTCTTAAATTTCCGCCGGGCCACAACGATACCCAGCAGACCGGAGCCCTAGGAGCAGCAGGCTGCCCGGGTATGGGAGCGTGACTCACCTTGGTGGCGTTGAGGATGTTGATATTCCAGGCCGTGCAGAGTGGATCACCCCAATAGTTATAACCGCTGTAATCATACCAGGAACCGATCGGGGTTCTGATTATTCACCAACCATTCGCAATAATCTTCCCACCAGTTTAACTGGGTGGGATCCAAGAAGTTAGTAAATCTCTGGACCTGTCAAGCCGATGGTGGTTTCCAAGCCTTTATAAGCGGACCACATGGCATACGGTTGTCCGAAGTTTCCGTCACCAGTCCGTTGGCAAAGTTTGGTCCAATTGGTGTTGATGATAGTGCGAGGGCATTGGCTTGCACTGCCGCCGCCGCCGGCAAAGGCCATTTCCAGGAGCAATCCGCCCGTTTTCGATACATTGTCGTCAATACCATTGGGACATGTATCCCGAGCCACCGTTGGGACTTGGATGTAAGTTGATCCAGTTTACCAGTTCGTTCTTCGTTTGTTGAGGCACCGTTACTCCGGGAACGTGAGCGGCGAATACAGCCCACGACCGGCCACTGCGAGGTGGAGTTATCGGCATCGTAGTGAATTCACCACATAATGCCAGCCGCCATACAGACCATAAGCCGGCTCACCTACCTGTACCCACACGAAGGTGTCCACCGTGCCCTGGATGACCTGCAGGTAGGTCTTGCCATTGACTAAAGGATTGGTGGAAGCGATGACAGTATTGGGTGTGGATGCCATCAATGCCCGCAGTCAGGCGGGAGATGGCCGGCAGCACCAGACCGGTCTGGTAGATATCTTCCCCGCTGTTCCAGACATAACCTGAGTCTTACCCCAACTTCGGAGTTCCAGGAGGGGCCGGCGGAGATGTCAATTGTTTGGGCAGCGTGCGAACAGATAATCTTTCGCGGCGCAGACATTGGGCAAGTAGTTCTGTCCATTCCACCCAGCGGCTTATAATACTGTTCCGTGAAGGCCAGCAGCGCCGAGTCGGTGGCAGCGACCGGATACCCATAAGGTAATTCCACGAGCCATTCCCGTTTTGGGTGCGGCCAGATGCGCCAGACCGGCATCAATGGCGGCCTGTTTCTCCGCTTCCGTGGCCGCCTGGGCCAGCCCCGCGTGCGCCCAGGACAAAAACCAAAAGCAGCACAAAAATTAGTGATTTCTTCATGCGTCCATCTCTCCTCTGGTGAAGGGTTTTATTCCTCTTGGGGGGAAATTGACCGCACTACCTGACAGCCTGCGGTCAGGCGGCACAGCAAAATTGCCTACAATGGCTCCACCCAGGGTTCGAAACACGACTGAACCGATTTAACTGCTTTCCAGGTTTCTGTGCTTGAGGTATGCCTCCTTATAAAGTAAATATTTTGCAGCATTGGCCTGAATATTCTATATTATATATGCAATTAATATGCCGTTGCGTTGGTAAAAGTAATTATGCAATAAATTCAATTAATTATAATTAATCGTTTTCTCTTCTTAGAAAATATGTTCAGAAAGATTAACATGATGTTTGAACCTTATAAGTAATTATTTGATATTATTGGATTATTTATGTTCAAAAATTGAACATAATATAGTTACTATAGAATAATAACTATTTATAATTGTTAAGAAAATGGAACATTCTCTGCAGCGGCGCCCCTGCCCGCCATTTCTTCTACTTGGCAGCCTTATAGAAGGGAGGGAACTGGCCTGGTGACCCCTGGCCTCTGGTCCCTGGGCCTGGACTTCATCCCCGTGGTCACCGAGCGCTATGACCTGGTAGTGCCGGAGACGACCTTTGGGGATGAACGCTTCCAGAAATTGTGGGCGATTATCAGATCAGAAGAATTCAAAACTGTGGTCCGGGACATGGGTGGTTATGACAGCCGGGACACCGGCGACATTATGTCTGAGCAATGAACTACTGCGGCAGGGGATCAGAGGCAGGATTTAGAGGCTATCCGGCTGTATTCTCGTGCCGCAGGAACGAGTTTTCCGGATATTCTCACCGCCTTGGCCAGACATTGTCCTCCCGGCTGGAAAGCCTGTGCCACCAGACGATGCCATTTCAGTGAACTATTCGGGTGAGAATTTTGACACTAGCATCATTAGTTTTATAGTCCTTCCAGGCGATGAGGCAGTTGACAGCCGGAAAGAAAATTGGTTACAATTTAAAAGTTGGAGGGATGGCCGAGTGGTTTAAGGCGGCGGTCTTGAAAACCGCAAACCGAAAGGTTCGTGGGTTCGAATCCTACTCCCTCCGCCAGAATTTCCGGCCTACCTATTCGGAGAGATGACCGAGTCGGCTGAAGGTGCTCGCCTGCTAAGCGAGTGTGGGGGGAAACCTCCACCGAGGGTTCGAATCCCTCTCTCTCCGCCACTTCTTTGGCGGTCCTATTTTTTCTCTTTTTCGATGACGTCATAGGCCCAGCTTAAGGCCGCGGACACCGTTGGAAAGCCGATGGTGCTGGTCAACATAATCAGGGCATGATAAATTTCTTCGGGGCTGGCGCCGTTTTGCAAAGCCCGGCGCGTGTGGCTGTGCACCGAACCTTGGGAACGGATCGCAGCCGCCGCGGCCAACTGGATAAGGTGGGCGGTTTTTCCCGATACCGGACCCTCCTGCCGGATCGATTCCCCTAACTGTTCCAGGGCGTTGACAAAGGCACCATGTTTTTCTTTGAGGTGCGCATACCAGGGCGGATATTTGACTTCGGACATGAATTTTTTCTCCTCTTTTCTTTAATAAGGGCCATTCCCGTCAGTACCTATCTTTTTGACCTTCTCTAAATATATTAATTTAAGCATTAATCTTCGTAAAAGTCAAAAATTACCGCTGCAGAGCAGCGCACCCAGGTTGGACCTCCAGGGCAGAAAGGCTTCTTGTTGACAAGCCCATGGAAAAATACTACTGTTTAAAAAAGGTTAGGATGTATGGAGGACGGCATGAAGTCTTTACCGGCCTTAGCGGCCACTGGTATCGGTTCGGTACCTTTTCTGGACAATCAGGCAGCCGTGCGGCTGATCCTGGAGAATCTCACGGAAATACCTTACTGGCCCCAGATGGCCCAGAAAGGTTTTCAGGAAGATATGGTATCCCAGGGGGCGGGAGGCTTGCCGCTCATTTACCGGGATATGGAACAGCGTCTGGTGCGGGTGACCGACGCCGGGGATAGAGATACGGCCCTGACCCAATTTTATGAAGCCGCGCTCCAGGGAGAGCTGGAGACGTTCTCCCTGTCGCCCGAAGAGGCCTCGGGATTTTATAGCCTTATGGAAGCCCTGCTGCCCCTGCCGGCCGGTACTCCTGCTTTTGTCAAAGGCCAGGTGGTGGGCCCGGTGACTTTTGCCACCATAGTCAAAGGTCTGGACGGGAAGGCCATTCTGTTCGATCAGGAACTGATCCAGGCGGTTACCCAGGGGCTGGCTTTAAAAGCCGCCTGGCAGGTGGCCAAAATCCGGGAAACCGGCCGTCAGGCGGTCATCTTTTTTGATGAGCCTTCTTTGACCGGTTTGGGGTCGGCTTTCATGCAAATTTCCCGGGAAGAGGTGATCAATTTGATTACCGAAACTATTGCTGCGGCCCGGGAACCTGGAGAGGCTTTTTTCGGGGTGCATTGCTGCGGCAATACCGATTGGTCAGTGCTCCTGGAAACTCCCATCGATATTCTCAGCTTCGATTCGTACGAATTTTTTGAATAATTTAAAATTGTATGACAAACACCTGAAAAAATTTCTGGCCCGGGGCGGCTACCTGGCCTGGGGCCTGGTCCCCACCAGTCCCACGGCCCCAGCCGAGACAGAAGCAGCTTTGTGGGCGAAATTCACCTCCCAGGTAGAGGAATTGGTCCACATCGGCCTGGACAAGTCCAATCTGCTCTCTCAGAGTTTACTCACCCCAGCCTGCGGTTTGGGATACCTAACACCGGATAAGGCGCAAGAAGCCTTGGCTAAGTTAAAAGCTTTAAGCCGTCGGGCGCAAGCCTGGCTGGCCACCCTTTAATGCCGCGGCCGGTTTCCGGTTTAAAGATAGTGTGGGATCGAATCGAGTACTTTGAGATTAAGTTTGTTTCGGCTCAAACCCGAATGTAGTAAAACTTTATTGGTCGCCGGTAACTAATCGCCAATCAAACAACGGGAGTTCCCATGCAAGTTAAAGAAATCATGGTGCGTGATGTCGCCACCCTGGACGTTGGGGATGAGCTCAGTTTAGCCAATGACATTATGAAATTGGGCCGGATCAGACATCTGCCGGTGGTGGCAGGTACACAGCTGGTGGGAATTCTTTCGGAACGGGACCTTTTTCGGAGTTCCCTGGTGGAGGCCCTGGGACATGAGCCGAGCAAAACCCGGGATGTCATGAAAGCCGTCCGGATTCAGGACATTATGATCAAAAACCTGATAACCATCTCGCCCGACGCCGACATCAAAGAGGCGGTGCAACTCATGCTGAAACACAAAATCGGTTGTGTGCCGGTGGTGCAGGGAGGCGAACTGATGGGCCTGATAACGGAAACGGATATCCTGAGGCTCTGCCTGAAGGATTAATCTGGGCGGGCGGGTGTCTCTGACAGCCGACGACGGTTAGTGAACATCGTCATCAACCTTTTCGATGGTGAACCAGACGGCCTGTTCCTGATTGCAGCAGCGAAAACGCGCCTGCCAATACTCAAAGTAAAGATCCGCCTCCCGGGGTTTGGCCAAAACCTCCTGCCAGCCGCCGCACTCCCGGCATTGGGCCCAGAACTTTTCAGCAACTATGCGGCCTTGGGACATTGATTTTTAAGTCTGGGCCAATCTTATGGTGCATCGGTGTCAGGTATCATTTAATTCCGGCTGAACGTTAGCTGTTGATAGTCATCCTTTAGATATACGTGAGCCACGAGGCATAACGGGAATTTTCTCCCTTGACTGCGGCGAAATAGGCCTCTTGAATCTTTTTAGTAATGGGACCGGGTTTCCCGGAACCGATGGCGCGGTCGTCCAATTCCCGGACCGGGGTGAGTTCGGCGGCCGTGCCGGACAGAAAGACCTCATCGGCGATGTACAGCTCGTCCCGGGAAAAGCGCTCTTCCTGGACGGGTAGGCCCAGGTCCCGGGCCACGGTGAGGACGCAGTCCCGGGTGATGCCCGGCAGGATGGCCCGAAACGGCGGGGTTTTGATGACGCCGTTTTGCACCAGAAAAATATTTTCACCGGAGGCTTCGGCTACGTAACCGGCGGTGTCCAGGAGCAGGGCTTCATCATAGCCGGCTTTGATAACCTCACGTTTAGCCATAATAGAGTTAACGTAATTGCCCACAACCTTGGCCTTGGTCATCATGACATTGACATGGTGACGGGTGAAAGACGACGTTTTGAGACGAATACCCAAACTTAACCCCTCATCACCGAGATAGGCGCCCCAGACCCAGGTGATAACGGCAACCCGGATGGGATTATCTTTGGGATGCAGTCCCATGGCCCCGTCGCCGATAAAGGCCAGAGGGCGCAGATAGGCCTCTTTCTGCTCATTGCGCCGCATCGTCTCAATGCAGGCCTGACTGATCTCGGCTTCGCTGAAAGGAATATCCATCTGCATGATGTGGCCCGAATCAAACAGTCGGTGGACATGTTCCGGCAGCCGGAAAATCGCCGTCCTGCCGTCGGCACACAAATAAGCGCGGATACCTTCGAACACTCCCAGGCCGTAATGCAGGGTGTGTGTCAGGATATGAACCTGGGCCTGGTCCCAGGCCACGAATTTGCCGTCTAACCAAATGTATTTCGCTTTCTCAACCATGAGTCGCTCCCAAAAACTAATTAAAAAGAATTTTTACCGTTTTTTCGAGTAGCTGTCAATATTATTTCCAGAATCCGAGCGGCACCCCGGACATGAAGAACTGCGTGGACGAGTACAGGCACCCAGTACGGCGTGTTTACTGATTGGCCGGGCTAGTGGAGAGATACAGGTTTGGTATCCAGGGTGTGGCGTACTACTTGGGCCAGTTTGCTGATGGTCACCGGTTTGGTGAGGATTTCCCGAATACCGGCGGCCTTTTTATCCAACTTCTGGCTGTCCATCATACCGGTGCAGAGGATGAAGGGCAGGTCCGGCCGGATGCGACTGACTTCGTGAGCCAGGGCGACCCCGGTGATATGAGGCATAGTCTGGTCGGCAATGATCAAATCAAAGTTTTCGGGCTGGGCCTGGAAAGCTTCCAGGGCTTCAACGCTGCTGGATTTGGCCACGACGTCATACCCTAACCGCTCCAGCATTTTCTTAACGATTTCAGTCAGGGTAAGCTCATCGTCCACAAACAAGATACGCTCATTTCCCGTGGGTATAACCAAAGGTTTGCTTTCATCCGGGGCAATTTCTTTTTCTTGGGAATCACAACGGGGAAAGAGAATGCGGAAGGTTGTCCCTTGACCTGGGGCGCTCTCCACGTCGATATTACCACCATGATCCTCAATGATGCCGTGGACCGTAGACAGACCCATGCCGGTGCCTTCCCCTTGTTCTTTTGTGGTAAAGAACGGCTCAAAGATACGTTCCATAGTCTGACTGTCCATGCCGATACCGTTATCCTGGACGGTAAGCTGCACGTAAGACACCGGGTTGGACGTGGCGCCATCTGACCGGTCTGTCTCGATCCAATCTGAACGTTTTCCAGACCGACATTGAGTCGGCCCACCTTTTCCCGCATGGCGTGGGCGGCATTGGTGCAGAGATTGAGGAGCACCTGATGAATGCGAACGGCATCCCCGAGGATAAAGCCGGCGTTGGGATCGATATCCGGTTGAATGATTATGGTGGTGGGCAAGGCAGCCCGCACCATTTTAAGACCGTCATCAAGAATGGTGCTGACCTTGACGGGTTTGAGTTCCGGTTTCTGGTCCCGGCTGAATAACAGGATTTGGTAAACGATATCAGTGCCCTTATTGATGGATTGCAGCACCCGGTTGAGATTATTATGTAATTCTGATTCATCCGGCAAATCCTGGAGGGCGCCTTCGGTCCATAATTTAATGGCTTGCAGGATATTTTTGAATTCATGGGCAAAGCCGCCGGCCATGGTGCCCAGGGCTTCCATTTTCTGAGATTGGATGAGCTGCCGTTGCATTTTTTTATTGTCGCTGATATCGGTAACGATGGCCTCGGAACCGGTATAACGGCCAGTTTCGTCGAAAGAGGGCACGGAACTCATCAGAACGGTAACCGGAGGTTTATTTTTAGATGAGATTTCCAATTCTTCCTGGCTGGACTGGCCGGCTTTATTTTGGGCAATAATCTGTTGAAACTTCTCTTGATTCTCGGAATTCAAAAAATCGTACATATGTTTGGCGATCAACTCTTCGGCCCCGCACAGCACTTTCATGCGCGGGTTGACTTCTCGAATAATATTGAGTTCGTCTATTTTCAGGATGCCTACCTGGGCATTTTCGAACATCTTACGTAGATGTTGCTCGGACTCCTCTTTTTGGCGGATCAGATCGGCATTGTCCAAAGCAATGGCGATCTGATTGGCAAAACTGACGATAAAGTCTTTGTCGCTTTCGGAGAAGATGCCGTCTTGGGGAGTTCGATCAGCCAATAAGACGCCGGTGACGGTCCCCCGGGAGGTTAAGGGCGCGACAATGATGGTCTTGGGTTTCAGCAACTGCAGCATAGGATTATTCCTATTTAAATTGCTTTCGTCCACATCATTGATCACCACTGCCTGTCCGGAATTGTAGACCCGGGCGATGAGGTTGTCCAACTTGGAAAAGGGAATGGGGTTATCTTTCAGTCGCTGCAGCAGTTCCTTGTCATCAACCCCAACGGCATGGCCAAATCGGAGCGTTCGAGACTTCTCATCCACCAAAAAAATGCCGGCCCGATTCAGCCGGGCATTATTTTTCAGCGCCCTGAGAGTCACCTGAAAAAGTTCCTCCCGGTATCGCACCGAGAGGATATTGGTACCGGTGTCCTGGAGGCATTCCAACTTATTGATTTTTTCTCGAAGCTGAATGTTCTTCTCCTGGAGCTGAATATTAAGATTGTTGATCTCGGCAATTTTTTGCCGCAACAGCTCCTGGTTTTCACTCAGTTTGATGTTATTTTGTTCAAGTTCCAGGTTCGTCTCCTGGAGTTGAATATAGAGAGTGTGTACTTCATCGAACTTCTGGCGGAGCATCTCTTTGTCCTGTTCCATCTCCTCGATGGACAGGCGCAAGGCCCGCCAGGGGACAAAGACCTCGGCCAGGGTCTTGAACAGGGGTTTGATCTTCCACTTCATATGGTATTCGCAGTACTCATCCCCTTCGTAGAAGCATTTCGTTTCTTTCACTTCGGCCGGTGGCAGGTTCCAAACTGTGGGCAGGCCGGTGTAAATTCCTTGATTGAAAAGACAGAAATCCTTGGTGCCGGGGATGTCTTTGAACCAGTGGAGGCGGATGACGGCGCGGTCACGGGTGGTTTCCACCACTTCTATCGTTTTGTTTTTGGCAAATTTTTCGTTGATGGCCTGGATGCGTTTCAGGCTGCGGTGGGGGTTTCGATAGGCAAACAGTAAAATACGCTGAATATAGCTGAATTTTTTCCGGGCTGAAGATTCTGAGCCCATTTTGTGGACGATGTGATCATCCCCGGTGATCCTCTTGGCGTTTTCAAACAAGCGGATGATAACATCGCTGGAGACCCAGTTGTTGGTTTCCGTTAAAAACCCCACCGGGTCGGGCAGGGCCTGAATTTCGGGGCCCAAACCCTCAAGGAGCCGCCCAATTTCCTCAGGAAAATTTTCCTGGAAGTATTCAATGACCGCACGGGTATTCAGGCAGCTGTGGTGTTTTTCCATATGGTTAAGATCATATAGATTTTTTCCCATCATATCATTATCGGCAAATTTATGCTATGTGATTATTGAATGGTCGATTAAATTTTACCTAGCTATCACTTGAATTATTTAGAAAAATCCTTTAAGGTCCGAGGTCACTGCGGCGTTGGCCCTATCAACCCGCCCTTTACGCCCCCGTCAACGTGGGGAAAGTTGCCTCCCCGTTGACAGGGAGGGTGAGGGGTTATTTTTCATCTTTTACTCAGCTAACTGAACTGTTACACTCTTAAAACTTGCACTCACCGCGGATCACTGGACGAAGACAACCTCCGCAGACAGATATCGCCAGATAGGATAACCACCATGATACTGCCAAATCATAAGACCAAGATTGTCTGTACCATCGGACCGGCCTCGGATTCTCCCAAGGTCATGCGACAACTGCTCCTGGCCGGCATGAATATTGCCAGAATTAACTTCTCCCACGGTAATTTCGCCGCTCATGCCCAGACGATTAACGCCCTGCGACAAGCCTCCCGGGCCGTGGGAACTCCGGCTGGCCATCATGGCCGATCTGCCGGGACCTAAAATACGCATTGGACAATTAGCCGTGGAGCCCATGGAACTGGAACCGGGAGCTGCCTTCACCCTGACCACCCAAGAACTCGTGGGGGACCTCTCCCGGGTCAGCGTCTCTTTTGATCCTCTCCCCCGGGTAGTCAAGCCGGGGGACAGAATTTATTTGAACGATGGTCTGATTGAGCTGGAAGTCCTCAACGCGGCCGGGGAAGAAGTGCAGTGCCGGGTCCAGGTGGGAGGCGAACTGCGCTCCCGCAAAGGGCTCAACCTGCCCGGCATCGACCTGGGAATCACCGCCTTCACGGCGCACGACCAGGACTGCCTGAAATTCGCCCTGGAGCATGGGGTGGATGCGGTCAGCCAATCCTTCGTGGAATCTGCGGCGGATATCGAGGCTCTGCGCCAGGCGGCCGGCGACTTGGGGCACAGTCCCTTTGTCATCGCCAAGATCGAGCGCTCCCGGGCCCTGGCGAACCTGGACGGAATTTTTCAGGCTGCGGACGGCATCATGGTGGCCCGGGGTGATTTGGGTGTGGAAGTACCCATTGAACAGGTCCCGGTGATCCAAAAGCAACTCATGCGCCGGGCCAATATCCTGGGCAAACCGGTAATCACGGCCACCCAGATGCTGGAGTCCATGACCAGCAGCCGACGCCCCACCCGGGCCGAGGCCACCGACGTGGCCAATGCCATTTTGGACGGTACCGACTGTGTCATGCTGTCGGCGGAATCAGCCACCGGCCTGTTTCCGGTGGAGGCCGTAGCCATGCTGGCGAAAATCGCCGGAGCCATTGAGCCGCACCGCTCCGGGTACCAGGCCCAGGAGATCCTCCCACCCATCGAGGCAGGCAGTGCCATCAATCTGGCCGATTTAATCGCCTTCAGCGTGGAAACCACTCTGGAAAAGATTTCGCCGGCCGCGATCTTCGTGCCCACCCGCAGCGGCGCCACCGCCCGCAGCCTGGCCCGCTTCCATCCGCCCAAATGGACCGTGGCGGTGAGTTCCGAGGCGACCACCTGCCAGCGCCTGCAATTCAGCTACGGCGTTTTCCCAGTGCATGAAACGGACCACCCGGAAGACTGGAATACTTATATCCGTAATTGGTTAAAAGCCCATGATGTGGAGGGGAACCTGGTGATTCTCACGGAGGGCCCATCCCGAAAGCACCCGGAAACTAATAACCGCATGGAAATTATCGACCTGAATGCCGGGCCGGCAGTTCCCTGATTTCGGTGCAGGCAGAATCAACAAAAAGGCAGGATCCGCAGACCCTGCCTTTTTCGTTTCAGATTATCAGGAAATGTTACCGCTTGCGCCCTCGCCAGCCGGCCAGACCCAGCAACCCGGAAGCCAGGAGAAGCAGGGTGGAAGGCACCGGGACGCGGCGGAATATAGCTATCAATAATCCTGCCGTGACCATTGAACCAGTCGTTGGTGGCAAACACCTGACCATATCCGTTTAGAGTACAGGTGGAGACCGTTCAGGTTTAAGGTTGAACCGGCGCCCACAAAAAGGGCATCCACATACAAGGCTTCATCGGAGCTGCGATTGCCGTTGTTGATCCAGTCGGTGAGAAAGCCAGAGGTATTGGCGCCGCTCAAGGAGAGAGCGGGAAGATCGAAGTTGTTGTCAAAGAAGCTGTTGACAAAACCGCCGTCCTTGCCGCCAATCTCCAGACGCTGATTTGATGCGCCCAAGCCGTTCAGGCCCAGATACGTGTTGGCGCCCCACTGCCAGTTGCCTTCCTGGCCATGGGTCTGATAAAAAAGGAAATCGCTGCTCAGGTCGATGTGTTTGTTATTGGCCAGATTGAGAAAGGTGCCGTTGCCCATCATGAAGTTGCCGGTATGGATATTGGCATTGACCTGCCCGGTGGCGTTATTGGCAAACCGGACGGAACCGTCGCCGGTAACCTCCCGGTTAATGGTCAGAATACCGTTATCGGCCAGGATTTTACCCTTGTTGACCACCGGTACGTCGATGGTGCCGCCGCCCCGGATGGTGTGTTGGGTATCATTGATGATGACGCCGCCGTAGTCCTCCCGGAGCCTGTTGCCCGCACTGCCGCCCAGGACCACCTGGCCGATGCCAGTCAGAGTGGAAGTGAAATTATAGCTGGTGAGGTAAGAATTGGTCCCCGTCAGGTTGATGACGCCGTTATTGGTGAGGGTCTCATTGTGCAGGTAGAGGTGCACACCGTCCTGGACGTTCACCGTGGTGTCGGCGGCGAGGGTATTGTTCTGCCTGAGCCAACTGTGGCCGGTGACGTTGACGATGCCCTTGCCGATGGTGGTGCCGTACAGATTGGAATCATTGAGGCTCACGGTGTTACCCGGCACAATCTGGCCGCCGATGAATCGAGGAGCTCTGAATGGCCAAGGTACTGCCATCCAGGGCCTGCAGCAAGCCCCTGGTTGTTAATGGTGGAACCGAAATTTTCAGGGTGCCGATGTCGGCGATGATTTTGCCCTTGTTGGTGACGGTGATACTTTCAATGGCGCCGCCCGCCCCGGATGGTGTGGAAGGTGTCGTTGACGAGGCTGCCGCCGTAGTCCTGCCGGATCTTGTTGCCCGGCGCTGCCGCCCAAGCACTACCTCGCCGGCGCCGGTCAGGGTGGCAGCGAAATTGTAACTGGTGAGGTAGGAGTTGGCTACCCGTCAGGTTGATGACGCCGTCATTGGTGAGGACCTCATTGTGCAGGTAGAGGTGCACGCCGTCCTGGACGTTCACCGTGGTGTCGGCGGCGAGGGTGTTGTTGGCCCGGAGCCAACTATGGCCGGTGACGTTGACGACGCCCTTGCCGATGTTGGTGCCGTACAGATACGGCATCAGAGAGGCTCACGGTGTTACCCGGAACGATCTGGCCGCCGTAGATGGTGGAGCTCTGAATGGCCAGGGTGCTGCCATCCAGGGCCTGCAGCAGCCCGGTCTGGTTGTGAATCGTGGAACCCGAAATCCGTCAGAGCCGTGGCGGGATGATCGGCAATGATTTTGCCCTTGTTGGTGACGGTGATACTCTCAATGGCGCCGCCCCCCGGATGGTGTGGAAGGTGTCGTTTACCAGACTGCCGCCGTAGTCCTGCCGGATCTTATTGCCGGCGCTGGCCGCCCAAGCACTACCTCGCCGGTGCCCGTCAGGGTGGCAGCGAAATTGTAACTGGTGAGGTAGGAGTTGGCTCCCGTCAGGTTGATGACGCCGTTATTGGTGAGGATCTCATTGTGCAGGTAGAGGTGCACGCCGTCCTGGACGTTCACCGTGGTGTCGGCGCCGAGGGTGTTGTTGGCTGCGAAGCCAACTATGGCTGGTGACGTTGACGACCCCCTTGCCTATGCTGGCGCCGTAGAGATAGCGCATCAGACAAATTCACCGTGTTACCCGGAAGTAATCTGGCCGCCGTAGATGGTGGAGCTCTGAATGTTCATGGTGCTGCCATCCAGGGCCTGCAGCAGCCCGGTCTGGTTGTGAATCGTGGAACTCGAAACCGTCAGAGCCGTGGTGGGATGATCGGCAATGATCTTGCCCTTGTTGGTGACGGTGATACTTTCAATGGCGCCGCCCCCCGGATGGTATGGAAGGTGTCGTTCACCAGACTGCCGCCGTAGTCCTGCCGGATCTTATTGCCGGCGCTGCCGCCCAGGACTACTTCGCCGGTGCCCGTCAGGGTGGCCTCAGACATTATAAGCGGTGAGGTAGGAGTTGGCGCCGGAAAGGAGAATAGAGCCATTGTTAGTCAGATTGGGCAGGGTCGCGCCATTACTCTTCAGGTACAGGTGCTGGCCGTCCTTGATGGTGAAATTCGCCGCCGAGGTGGTGACCCCATGTAACTCACTATGATTTTCTACGTTCACGACGCCGGTCGTCAATTCAGTGCTGATGAGGAAAGCACCCCGGAGTTCCACGGTGCCGTCCTGGGGTTTGATCTGGCCGCCGGTGATGATGGAACGCAGGTCCAGAATCCGGTCGAGCCCCCCCTGAGCCGCCAGAACGCCGGTATTGGCGATGTTCGCGGTAATCATTAAAGGTGCCGAGGTGCTGGTGGCCACGATGGTGCCTTTGTTAGTGGTCCCGACTTCAATGGTCCCCCCACCCTTGATGGTGTGGTCCGTGTCGTTGACCAGGGTACCGCCATAATCCTGGCGCAACCGGTTGTTCAGGTTGCCGCCCAGCACCACGCTGCCCGTCCCCGTCAGGGTAGCCAGAGTGTTGTAAGCAGTGAGATAGGAGGCGGTGTCGGCTAGGTTGATGATGCCGTTGTTGTTGACCGTGGCATTTTGCAGAAAAAGGTGCCGGCTGCTGGTGATATTCAAGATGTTGCCGTTTCCTACCTGTAACCCCCCGACGAAAGGATTCAGATTATCGATGGTGACGGTGGAGCCGTTGGTGATGGCCGCAGTATCACCTCCGCCATCGGGTACGCCACTGGGGTCCCAGTTGGCCGAGTTATTCCAATTGCCGTTGCCGTCAATCCAATTGTAGGGGTCAGCCTGGACCGGCAGGGCTCCAAGCCAGACGAAGGCCAAAACGAAGCCGATGATACCGCTGATTTTCTTATATCCCATGGGTGCCGTCTCCTTTGTCGCCGTGGGCGAATCTCTCTAAAGGATTAAATTGTGCAGCCGCCTACCAATCTGCCAAGAAAAACAAATTATACCTACAAATTAAATATGTTTTTATGCATATATTGTACCAATTTTCGCAATCTCTCTTTCTGTTATATTTATTGAATAATATCATTTAGTTATATTTGTCTTGGCGATTGTTTACTTTAAGGTTCGGTGAAACCCATGTTCAATAGATGAAACAACTTCACCTGCAATATTTTATTTGCTATTAATTTCAACAAGTTGCTATGTCAACTTTATTGAACGCAAATGCCCGAATTTTAACTGGTTTATTCTTCTAACTTTTACCCATAGTCAAGGCAGTGTTAATTTTTTGGAACATTTCACAGTCCGCTTCTCAGTCTCGGCAGTGGCATACTATTCCTGGCTAGGCCATGGACGGCAACGTGGCCGACGACGGTCAAAAGGAGTCGTAGTTTGACTGTGGCGCGTAGACTAATACTAGGCGGGAAGATGGATGCTGGTCCCGGCACTTTGATGGGTATCTGATCTGGGGAAATTTCTGCTCCAGCACCAAAAAAATCCGGGACCTTAAAGGCCCCGGATTTTTTGAATATATTGTGCTGCTAGGGTTATAACTTGGAAATCCTCTGGCAATACATCTGCAACCTAAACCTGGCCACCTTGCCGTTAACCACTAGCCCTCCGGCTGGGTAATGGCCGAGAGTTTCCAGGCGCCGGTGCCGGTGGGCCGGGTAAAGGTCCAGTACTCCTCAAACTTTACCGGGTCTTTGTCGCTGCCGGCCAGCACCAGGTTGGTGTTGGCGTCCACGGTGTAATCCAGCAGGTTGGCCAGGAAGCCCACGGTGAGGAAATCCTGCCCCTGCTCCTGCCAGGCCTCGGAGATTTCCACCTGCCGCACCGCGATGTTTTCCAGCTTGTTGATCTGCCCCTTAGTTTTCAAATCCTGGAGATCTTTTTCCAGAATCGCCGCCAGTTCCGGGGTGGCCAGATCTTTGAGCAAAGAAGCATCCTGCCGCATCCAGGCGCCCTGGAGCTTAAAGAAGACATCCTGGGCCATCTCCTTGAAAGAGGCCTCATTGAAGGCCGGGTCGGTGCGCCGGATAGGCTCTAATTCCGCCTGTAAATCAAAACTCGGCACCGGGGCCGGTTCCGGCGACTGATAGGATGCCGGGATGGTGACGGGGCTCCCTCCCAGGTCGCTGGTTTGATAGGCTTCCTGGCGGCGGCGGTTTAACATTCTATAGCCCAGATACAACAGCCCGCCGATGATGAGCGATGTCAAAGAGCCCGATGGAGGAGCAGCCCCCCCCACTTGCGGCTCCACCCGCCGGCCCCGCATGCCCGGAACCGCCGAAGAGCATATTGCCCACCATGCCGCCGAGAAGACCCCCGGCCAGGCCGCCGGCCAACCCCCGACCGAAACTACCAAAGCCCGATGGCGCTGGCGCCGGCGTAGCCATACCCGGCCGTGGTTGCTGCCCGGGTGTGACCAGAGACGAAGGCGGCGCGGTCTGCGGCCGGGAAGGTGGCGGACTGAAGGTCTGACGGGGCGCCGAGGACGAATGCGACCCCCGGGAACCGCTGGACCGGCCACCACCCGATCCGTGCTTCAGCTAAATCCACCACGGCAAAAAACATCCACATGGCGGTGCACAAAAGGCCGATGGCGACCCCGGCACCGTTTTTTCTCTGTTTCATAAACACTCCTTGTATGGTGATGATCTCGTGTACTATCCCGACTAGGGCTGGAAAAATTGGTCAAACTAAAACATCGTGTATGATAAAAATATTCCTTTGATCTAAAATCCTGGCTTGTTACGAGGTCATCATAAATTAGGAGCTTGGCAATGATTTTGCTTAAGCTATTGTATGTATAATTTTAATAACTTTAGTTGGATTCTGCAATGATAATCGGTTGCCTTCGCCTTACAAATCGGCTTCCAGATGGACCCGCTTGAATTTCCGTTTGCCCACCCGCAGGAGATAGGTCTGGCCGGTGGACAGTTCCAGATCCACATTGCTCACCTTGTCGCCGTCCACCTGGACGCCGCCCTGCTGAATCAGGCGCCGGGCTTCCGAGGTGCCGCCGGTGAGCCCGGCCTGGTGCAGCACTTTGGGCAGCCAGACGACTTTTTCGGCCACGGTTAGCTTGATTTCCTCGATTTCCTCCGGTAAGGCCCCATCCCGGAACATCGCCGCGAACTGCCGGGCCGCCTCTGCCGCCGCGACCGGGCTGTGGTAACGGGCCACCATCTCCTTGGCCAGATTCTCCTTGGCCAGCCGGGGGTGCAGGGCGCCCCCGTCCAGATCAGCTTTGAGGCGCTCCAGGTCTCCCACCGACAGGTCGCTGAGCAGTTCGTAGTAGCGCAGCATGAGGGTATCGGAGATGGACATAATCTTGCCGAACATCTCCTGGGGGGGCTCGTCGATGCCCACGTAGTTCCCCAGGGACTTACTCATTTTCTGGACGCCGTCCAGGCCTTCCAGCAGGGGCATGGTGAGAACCACCTGGGGCTCCTGGCCAAATTCCCGCTGCAGTTCCCGGCCCACCAGCAGATTAAACTTCTGGTCGGTGCCGCCGAGTTCCACATCCGCCCGCAAAGCCACGGAATCGTAGCCCTGGACCAGGGGATAGAGGAACTCGTGGATGCTGATGGGGGCGTGGTTGATAAAGCGCTGGTGAAAGTCCTCCCGCTCCAGCATTCTGGCCACAGTGTGTTTGGCCGCCAGTTCAATGAGCCCCTGGGCGCTCAGAGGCTTCATCCAACGGCTGTTAAAATCCACCAGGGTTTTTTCCGGATCCAGAATTTTATAGATCTGCCGTTCGTAGGTCTTGGCGTTCTCTTTGACTTCGGCTTCGGTCAGGGGCTTCCTGGTTTCGCTCTTCCCGGAGGGATCGCCGATCATGCCGGTGAAGTCGCCGATGAGGAAGATCACCTGGTGTCCCAGTTCCTGAAAGTGCTTGAGTTTTTGGATCAAGACGGTATGGCCCAGATGCAGGTCCGGGGCCGTGGGGTCGAAGCCGGCCTTGATGCGCAGGGGCTGGCCGGTGGCCAGGGAGCGCTTGATCTTGGCGGCCAGTTCCTCTTCCGGTAAAATCTCCACGGCCCCCCGGCGGATGAGGGTCAGTTGTTGGTTAACGGTCATATGGTGTTGGATCTCCTTAGATTTTCAAAAATCATTTTACTTCGCTAAAAAGCTTGAGAAATAGAAGTAACCAGGCAATCGCGCCAGGAAACTTAGCCAATCCCCCTTGAGACAAGGGAATCTTGGCAACTAGGGCCACCCTGAATGGCAATCCAGTATTTTTTTAACCGAAAACTGGAAACCAAGAACCGGAAACCGTCTTTAAAACCCCAGCCAGCGCACCGGCCGCTCTTTGCGAGGCACCACGGGCGGGGTTTTGGCGGAGTAGCCGATGGGAGTGATGGCCAGCAGGTGCCGGTCTTCCTGGCCCAAAAATTTCAGCAGTTCTTTTTCCCGGGTCAGAACGCCGGACATCCAGCAGGTCCCCAGCCCTTCGGCTTCGGCGGCCAGGAGGAGATTCTGTATCAGGGCGGAACCGCTTTGGACATGGATCTCCTGGGTGAAGGGATCGGCATCCCGCCAGACGGTAATGGCGATGACGTGCGGGCGCACCGCCCAGATTCTTGAAGAATTGCTTGACAAAAGCCACCGTCTCCTCGTCAAAGAGTTCCCGGAGTTTCGGAGCAATATCTTCTCCGGCCTGGGAAGCCAGGGCCACGAAGTCGTCCCGGGGCTTGCCGGTCAAAACCGTAATGTCCCAGGGTTGCAGATTGGTTCCCGAGGGCGCCCACAAGGCGGCCTCACAGACCCGTTCCAGGACTTCCCGGGGCACGGGGTCGGATGTATAGATCCGGTGACTGCGGCGGTTTTTAATGGCAGTGTAAAGATCCATGAGATTTCTCCTTGTCCTAAGGGTAGCTAGTAAAAAAATCGTCTTCTGAAACAGCCTCGCGACTGAAACTCGGAACTCGAAACCCTTTATCCTACCCGTCCCGCTGCAGTTGCTGCAGCAGATGCACCTGAGTCAGGAGACCGGGCTGGAAAACGTCCAGCAGGGCGATGTCCAGACCGGCGCCGGCCAGCAGACCCAGGCAGGCGGTTTCCAGTTCCAGGGGATACAACTGCCGCCGGCCGCTGCGCAGGTTGGACAGTCCCACCATGGTTCGGCCCGGTTCCCCGAACAGGGCGCCGCCGGCCAGCAGGCGGACGGCTTGAATGACCGCGGTGGTCTGGTAATAGACGTCCGGCCAGCTCAGGTTCGGCAGCACCGGATCATAAATCAGACGCGTCTCTGCTACTCCTGCCGCCATGGCCAGTTCCCGCAGCCGGGCTGCCAGGGTAAGTTTTTCCTCCAGGGCCGGCGGCGTCATGGAGCGTTCGTCCAACAACAGCAGCACCAGATCAGTCCGGGCCTGGACGGCCAGAGGTAAAATCTCTTTGAGTTTCTGCTCCTCCAGGGTCAGGGCATTGAGAATGGGCGGCTGCCTGCAGACAGCCAGGCCTTTGGCTAACACCCCGGGATTCGGACTGTCCAGGATGAGGCGGGTGGGGCTCACTTCCTGCACCGCCTCCACCAGGAAGACCATCCGGTCCTCATGGCGAATGAGAGAGGTAGCCGGGATTCAGGTCGATGAGGTCCACCCCGGTCTGATCCAGCCGGCGCACCAAGTCCTGGAGGGGCCTTTTGTCCAGATGCTTCAGGGAAGCGGCTACGACTGGATTTAAGGCGTTGAGGTTATCCGCGGCTATGAGCATGATATCAAAAAGGCTGTCATTCAGCGGCAGCAGCCACCGGACGGCTGAGAGATTGTGTTTACCTTATCATGCCTGTCAGGGCTTGACAACAAAAACAGCAGGTTAGCTTTAAAATGGGGACGCGGCCACCGTGGCGAGGTTTAAGCTTGACAGGTTTGGGACTTCTGATAAAAACCTTGGCAGTCAAAGTTTTTTGCAGCCCCACGAATGAACAACCAACCCTAACCTAAAAAAGGTCTGACCGCATGCTGTTCTATTCCTTTACCAAGAAAATCCCCCTAAATCCCCCTTTAAGAAAGGGGGACTTTAAAGAGCTTGCCTTTTCCCCCCCTTTCTAAAGGGTCAGGGGGGATTTTTATTCTCAGGGTTTGCCAACTCCTGACCATAACAGTTTTCCTGGTTTTCCTCTGCTCCTGCCCCGGCAGCCTGATGGCCACGGAAACCGAATTGCCTCCGGCCTCGGTCCCCTGAAACCATCCTGAGGACCTTTTACCCGCTGCCCGAGCGCGTTACCTTGTGCGGCGAAGAGGTTCCCCTCCAGGACCCTCAAGTCCGGGAAGATCTGGACCGGGAGTTCACTGTTATTTTGTGGAACCGGACCCAGACGACGATGTGGTTAAAACGGGCGGCCCGCTATTTCCCCTATCTGGAAAAACGGCTCCAGGAAGCCAAATTGCCGGACGACCTGAAATATGTGGTATTGGTGGAAAGCGACCTGCGATCTGACGTCCGCTCTCCCGTCGGCGCCAGCGGTCCCTGGCAGTTTATGAAACCCACGGCCAATCGGTTCAATTTGAAGACCGATGACAAGATCGATGACCGCTACGACTTTAGCCGCGCCACCGAGGCCGCGCTGCAGTATTTCAAGGCCCTGCATCGCACCTTTCATAACTGGCCCCTGGCCCTGGCGGCCTACAATTGCGGTGAGGGCCGGGTGCAAAAGGCCATCAGAGAGCAGGGGTCACAAACTATTATCACCTGGACCTGCCCGATGAAACCGACCGATATGTCCTGCGGATCATTGCCGCCAAAATAGTTCTCAGTGATCCGGCCCGGTACGGCTATGACATCCCGGCCCGGGGCCTTTATCCGCCCTGGCAACCTGAACAGGTGGAGTTCGTTTTGGCTAAAGAAATTCACCTGCGCCAGGTAGCCGAGGCCTGCGGCAGTTATTATAAATTAATCCGGCGGCTCAATCCCCGGGTGCGCACCGCCACTCTGCCGCCGGGAATGTATAAGCTGTACGTCCCGGCCGGGACCGCTTCCCATTTTTATGAAAATTATCTCCGGGGCCGATTAGGTGGAGGAAAAAGTGAAACAAGCGATCAACCTGCCGCTCTCAGCCCACCACCCAAGAAAAAATAGCGGATTATGCTATGAACTATTTTTGTTTTAGACTGAAAGCTGATCGCTGACAATTTTTCTGTCTTTATTGGAGAACCCGTGACCGCACCTCTGCCCTCTCCCCAACCCGTGGACCTGATCATCCTGGGCGGTACCATCATCACCATGAATGACCGGGGCGAGGTTTTTCCCGCCGGCGCCATCGCTATCAAAGATGATACCATTGTGGCCGTGGGACCTCAGCCGGAGATTCTGCCCCGTTTTTGTTCCAGGGAAACATTATCGTATGCAGAGGATATCGTCCTCCCCGGGCCTGGTCAATGCCCACACCCACGCGGCCATGACCTGCTTCCGGGGCCTGGCCGACGATTTACCCCTGGAAATATGGCTCAAGGAGCACATCTTCCCGGCGGAACGGCATATCTCCCGGGATCTGGTCTATTGGGGTACGAAGCTGGCCATCGCTGAAATGCTCCTCTCCGGCACCACCACCTTCTGTGACATGTATCTCTTTGCCGATGCCGTGGCCCAGGCTGCCCAGGAAGCCGGCATGCGGGCCGTGGTGGGAGAAGTGCTCTACGATTTTCCCTCCACCAATTACGGTAAGCCGGAAAACGGGCTAAAGTTTACCGAGACCTTGCTCCAGACCTGGCAGGACGACCCCCTGATCCACGTGGCCGTGCAACCCCACGCGGTGTTACACCTGTGCCCCGGACCTGCTCAGCCGCTGCGGTGAACTGGCCGAACGTTATGACTCCAGGCTGATTATCCATTTAGCCGAAACCCACCAGGAGGTAGTAGACTGCCAACAGCACTACGGCGCCACCCCGGTGGCCCATCTGCATAACTTAGGGCTTTTGAACCACCGTCTGGTGGCCGATCATGGGGTCGTCCTCAGCCAAGCGGACCAGGAATTGCTGGCCGCCCAGGGCGTCAGTGTGGTGCATTGCCCGGAAAGCAACATGAAACTGGCCTCCGGGGTGGCCCCGGTGGTGGAACTGCTTGGACAAGGGGTGAATGTGGCCTTGGGGACGGACGGCTGCGCCTCCAATAATAACCTGGATATGTTTCAGGAGATGGATACCGCGGCCAAGCTGCATAAAGTGCATCACCTCGATCCAACGGTGCTCCCTGCCCCCACGGTTCTCGGCCTGGCCACCGGCGGGGGCGCCCGGGCCCTCAACCTGCACCACCACATCGGCTCTTTGGAACCGGGGAAGCAGGCCGACCTCATTGTCATTAATTGCGACCAGCCCCACCTGGTACCTCTGTATAACCCTTATTCGCAATTAGTCTATGCCGCCACCGGGGCCGATGTGCGCACCGTGTTTATTGCCGGACGAGTGGTTATGCAAGACCGACGCCTGTTGACCCTGGATGTGGCCGAGGCCATGGATCGGGTGCGGGAATTTGGCCACCGGATTCAGGCTAATGAGCACTAGTCCAACGTTGTTTCGCCAGGTGCAAATAGCCGCGCGGCTACAATTCCAGACGGTACTTGATAAGAGGTTGCTACCAACTGACTTTTTATGGTAGCTTAGGGATAGGATGATCGGCTTTCAGCGTGCCGTTTTCAGCTGTTACCTGCACAAAGGAAAAAAC
>CAVZSK010000051.1:0-16828 GCA_963777875.1 uncultured delta proteobacterium
ATTTCGGCGTCGTTGCCGCCGTAGCTCCGCGTCATGCCAAGCGGCGTAAATACGTGCTTGCCCAGGTACTCGTAGTAGTCGAGCCCGCTCGCCTTCTCGATGATCAGTCCGAGCAGGTAGTAACCGGAATTGGTGTAGCTCCAGCGCGTGCCGGGCTCGAACTGCAACGGCAGCGGCGCGAAGTTCGCCACCATCTCGTCGCGAGTCCAGGCATTGCGCTCGAGCTGCGGATACAGCGGCTTGATTTCCGTGTAGTTCGGGATGCCGGACGTGTGATCGAGCAAGTGCGCCACGGTGACGTCGCGTCCCGGGCCGGCAAAGTCTGGTAGTCACTTGCCGACGGTATCGTCGAGTGCCACCTTGCCCGCGTCCACCAGCTGCAGCGTGGCGAGCGCCGTGAAGATGGTGATCGATCCGATCGCATAGACGCTGTCGCTGTTCGGGGCCCGCTGCTCAGCGATGTCGGCGAGGCCGATCGAAAACTCGAATACGGTTTCACCTTTGCGGTCTGCGTAATCCTGCAATCACCTCTTTGGCCTGCTTCACATAGGTGCCCACGTCGATATCGGCAATATCAACGAAGACCCAGGCGGTGGGGCGGGCGTCTTCGCTCTTGATCATGGGGGGACCCTGGCGAATTTTGATGGTGGCCACCTGCTCCATGGGAATCTGGGCGCCGGTGGGGGTGGGAATGAGAATCCGTTTTAAGGCCGGCAGGTCCTGGCGGAAGTCTTGAAAATAGCGCAGGGTGACCGGGTAACGGGCCAGTCCCTCCACGGTTTGGGTGAGGGTCTCCCCGCCCAAAGCCATGGCGATGACATCCTGGACGTCGCCCACCGTTAAGCCATAGCGGGCCGCCTCCTGGCGGTTGATGTCGAAATCCAGGTAATATCCCCCGGTCACCCGTTCGGCAAAGGCGCTGGCCGTATGGGGCACTTCTTTCAGGATGGCCTCGGCCTCCGTAGCCAATTTATTCAAGACTGCCAGATCCGGGCCCAGGAACTTGAGGCCCACGGGCGTCTTGAAACCGGTGGAGAGCATGTCAATGCGGATCTTGATGGGATAGCCCCAGGAATTGGCCAGCCCCGGAAACTTAACCGCCTGATCCAGCTCCTGAATGAGGCGTTCGGTAGTGTAGCCCGGGCGCCATTGGGAGCGGTCCTTGAGACGGATGGTGGTTTCGATCATGCTGAGCGGCGCCGGGTCCGTAGCGGTCTCGGCCCGGCCCACCTTGCCGAAGACATAGTCCACTTCCGGGAAGGTCCGGATGATACGGTCGGTTTGCTGCAGCAGTTCCTTGGCTTTGGTGATGGAAATACCCGGCATGGTGGTGGGCATGTAGAGCAGGTCGCCCTCATCCAGGGGGGGCATGAACTCCGAACCCAGTTGCATCAGGGGATAGACGGTGATAATCAGGATCAGCAGGGCCAGGGCAGATGACCGTCTTGGGAAACCGCGTGACCAGGTGGAGAACAGGCCGATACAGGGCCATGGTGAGGCGGCTCAGGGGATTGCGGTCTTCTTTGGGAATTCTGCCCCGGATGAAATACACCATGAGAATGGGGATGAGGGTAATGGCCAGGAAGGCGGCCCCTCCCATGGCAAAGGTCTTGGTGTAGGCCAGGGGTTTAAAAAGCCGCCCGCTTTCCCCTTCCAGGGCGAAGATGGGCAGGAAGGAAATGGACAACACCAGAAGGGAGAAAAAGAGGGATGGTCCCACCTCTTTGGCGGCTGCCAGAACAATGGGCAGGCGGTCGGCATCGGGGGGCGCGGTTTCCAGCTTTTTGTGGGCGTCCTCCACCATGACCACGGAGGCGTCCACCATGTCGCCGATGGCGATGGCAATGCCGGCCAGACTGAGGATATTGGCATTGATGTTAAACTGGTACTGGATAATAAAGGAAATGAGCACCCCCAAAGGCAGACTGATGATGGCCACGAAGGCGCTCCGGAGGTGCAAGAGAAACAGGATGGTAATGAAGGCGACGATGGCGACTTCTTCAATGATCGCCTCTTTCAGGGTATCGATGGCCCGATGGATCAGGCCGGACCGGTCATAGGCGGTGATAATGCGGACTCCCGGCGGCAGACCCGGTTTGAGTTCCTCCAGCTTTTTCTTGATGTCGTTAATAACGGTGAGGGCATTTTCCCCGTAGCGCATGACCACGATGCCGCCCACCACCTCCCCTTCCCCGTCGCCTTCCGCCAGGCCGCGCCGCAACTCAGCACCCAGGCGCACCGAAGCCACATCCCGGATCAGGACAGGGGTGCCCCGGTCATTGGTGCTGACCACGATGTTTTCGAGGTCAGCCAGATTTTTGATATACCCCAGACCGCGAACCATGTATTCCGTTTCGGCCATCTCGATGACCCGGCCGCCCACATCGCTGTTGGAGCGCTGAATGGCCATTTTGACCTTGGAGATGGGTATATTGAAAGCAGCCAGCTTATTGGGGTCCACCACCACCTGATAATTTTTGACAAAACCGCCCACCGAGGCTACTTCCGAGACCCCGGGGACGGTTTGCAACTGATAGCGCAGGTACCAGTCCTGAATGCTGCGCAGTTGGGCCAGAGTCGTGTTTGCCGGTGGGATCTTCGACAACGTACTGGAAAACCCAGCCCACGCCGGTGGCATCGGGACCCAGAGCCGGGCTGACATTGGGAGGCAGTTTGCCCCGGGCAAAATTGAGATATTCCAACACCCTGGACCTGGCCCAATAGATATCCGTGCCGTCTTCAAAGATAACGTAGACCAGGGACACGCCGAACATGGAAAAACCCCGCACCACTTTGGCATAGGGTACGGAGAGCATGGCGGTGGTCAGGGGGTAGGTAACCTGGTCTTCCACCACCTGTGGAGCCTGGCCGGGGAAGTCGGTGGAGATAATGACCTGGACGTCGGAGAGATCAGGAATAGCGTCCACCGGGATTTTGTACATGGCATACAGCCCCCAGGCGGCGATTAACAACCAAATCATGAGGACTAACACCCGGTGGCGGACAGAGGCATCGATAATTCGGGCGATCATATGGGCAGGGGATCCTATGGGAAAATGTTCTAGCCGTGGCCCACAGGGGCTCTGGCACAATTAATATCTTCGCTTGGCGTCCTCAGGGGTCCTGGCGGTGATTTTTTTACCGCAGAGACGCAGAGGGCACAGAGAAAAAACTTTGGCCAGGATAGGTTAATGGTGTTGGTGGCCGGGCATGGCCGGTGGCGTCTGTTCTTTTTTACCCTCTTTATCTCCTGACTTGAGCATGAGGGCGATGGCTTCCCGGAATCGAGATTCCGAATCCAAGAGGAATTGGGCCGACGTAACGACTTCTTCGCCGCCTTTGAGGCCGGCCAGTACCTGACGCCGGTTATCATTGTCCTGGAGACCCAATTTTACTTCCCGGGGCTCAAACCGGCCTTGGCCTAAGGAGATAAAGACATGCTGTTTTTCCCCGGTATCCAGAACTGCTTCGGCAGGGAATCACCGGTGTGGCCTTTCCCAGGGGAGCTTTGATCTCCACCTGGGCAAACATGTCCGGTTTCAAGCGAAGTTTGGGATTGGGAAAATCCAGCCGCACCCGGGCGGTGCGGGTGGCGCCACTCATATAAGGATAGATATACTGCACCCGGCCATGAAAGGTTTCGCCGGGAAGATAGGTCAGGGTCATGACGGCGGATTGTCCCACCTTGATCCAGGGGAGTTCATACTCATAGACATCAGCCTCCACCCAGACGTTGGTGAGGTCGGCAACTTCCAGTAAGGTCTGGCCGGCGGTGACATACTGTCCTTCGGTAACCTCCCGTTTGGTGACAATGCCGTTGACGGGGGAATTTAACGGCAGATTTTTCCTGATTTCGCCGGTGCGTTCCAAAGCCTCAATCTGGGACAGCCGGAACGTCCCAGAACTGCAGGCGCTGCCGGGAGGCCTCCAGGAGTCTCTGAGCCCCCTCCTTGAGTTCCGGGAACGAGCTTTTTTCCATGGTGCGCCAGTTTTTTAAGGCCAAGAAGATATTCCTGCTGGGTGGATACCAGTTCCGGACTATAGATGCTCAAGAGCACCTGGCCTTTACGGATGGGGTCACCGGTGGCCTTGACATAAAGTTTATCCACCCAGCCATTGATTTTGGTGCTTACCCGGGTGAGTTGGCGTTCATTAAACATGACCCGGCTGACCGCCCGGATGGTGCGGGAAAGGGGCTGCACCTGGACTTTGGCAGTACGCACTCCCATGGATTGAAGGATATTGGGAGAGACGGCAATAGTCCCGGCGGCCGTTTGTTCCGACTTCGTATCTTCATACACCGGCACCAGATCCATGCCGCAGGGGGCCTTGCCGGGCTTGTCCCGGACATAGCCCGGGGTCCATGGGAGAGACCCAGTATTTAATTTTGCGTTCACCTTTGGGGGCAGCAGCAGCGGCCACCGGTTCATCTTCATAGACCGGCACCAGATCCATGCCGCAGGGGGCTTTACCGGGTTTGTCCCGGACATACCCCGGGTCCATGGGGGAGATCCAGTATTTAATTTTGCGTTCGCCTTTGGGCTGGAGCCACAGCAGGCGGAGCCGCGGCGTCGCCTTCATACACCGGCACCAGATCCTGCCCCTGGGGGTCCTTACCGGGTTCTTGACGGTAATAAGTTGGGATCCGTGGGGGAGACATAGCACAGGAGTTTTTTGTTCCTTTTTCTTGGCGGCTCCATGGTCATGGCGCATAAACCGGTAGCCCTGGAGATAAAAAACTCCTGCCGCCGCGAGAGCCAAAATGATTCCTAAGAGAACCCCCCCGATGAGGGAGCGAGATGAAGTTTGGCTCATGGTTTTCCTCCAGGCTGGCGGGGCAATTCCTGCCCCACGAGAATTTCCAGATCAGCCCAATTTTCTTCAAAGTCTTTTAAATATTCCTGAAACTTCAATTCCGCTTCATAGACCGCGATTTGATTCTGCACCAGGCGGGCAAATTCCAGGCTCCCCACCTGATAGGCGGCCAGCGAGGCGTTGGCAGCCTGTTGGGCCTGGGGCATGATGCCCTGGGAGTACAATTTGATCTGTTGGTTGAGGCGTTCCAATTTGTTGGTGCGGTCTTTGACCGCGGCCGACAACTCATTCCAGGCGGCCTGATAGGCGTTTTGGGCTGCGGACTGCCGGGCCTGTTCTTCCCGCACCTTGGGGGCCTGCTTGGATTTAAACCAGAGAGGAACATTAAGTTGGACGAAGGTAGTAAAAAAATCGGGCCGCTTGATACCCCGGGGCATTTTCCCGGAAACCGTAATCCATGCCAATATTGAAATCCGGCAGGTAATCCTTTCTGGCCAGACTAACTGCCTTTTCCTGTTTTTGAATTAAGGTTTTTAAGGCCTTGACCTGGGGCCGGTTTTCCAGCAGCTGCAACATCTCGTCCAGTTTGAGAGTAAAAAACCGGGGGCGCAGCGGCGCCGGACGGTTGATGGCATTGGCGGCGGGGCGATCACGCAGAGCATTCAATTCGGCCTTCAGGGAATCCTGCTTTTGGCGCCATTGCAGCAGACGGTCCAGATAATTCCCCAACTCCACCTGGGCCTGGAGCACGTCGGCCTGCAGCCCCTGGCCGGTGCCATAGCGGGCTTCGGACACCTGCACCACCTGGTCCCAAAATTGCTTGTTTTTTTCTGTGATCTCAGAGGAAATGTAGGATAGAGAGAGTCCCCAATAGGCCTGGATGACTTTAGCCCTGGTCTCGTTGAGTTTATCCAGAAGGGCAAAATCATCCGCCTTGGCTTGCTCCTCAGCTACTTCCGAGCGAAGCCGTCGTTTTCCCGGAAAGGGAATTTTCTGCGAGACTCCGAGAGTTTTTTGCGTCATATCTTCTTGATTGAAGAGAAAAAGTGTTGACGGGCAGATTAAAAAAACCAAAGGTCAGCATGGGATCATCCAGGGAGCCGGCCGGCCGGATGGCTTCCTGGGAGGCCTTTTTCAGATCGGCCAGCCGTTTTACCTCGGGATTGGCCTGGAGGGCTTCGGTAATATAGGTTTTCAGGTCAGGCGGCAGATGGTTGAGCGGCTGGGACCAGCCGATGCCGCTGGGGGCCAGACAGCCCCAGAGTATGCCTGCCAACCAGACAGCACAACGGATTTTTGGGCAGTGATAGCGATTCATGAGGACAGCATCCTAAAAGTTTAATTAATTTTTGTATGATAACATACAATTCCGTCCCTCCCAAAGAATAACTTTCCCTTGGTAGAAGCCGATTGATTGAGTAATATTAAATAAGAACATTAGTTAATAATTGTCGAAAAGTTAAAAGAAATTGGGGGAAATTCAGTTAGACCTATCTTTAACAAAATATTATCTAGACAACACGGATGGCAGATAAATCCGGCGCGGTTTTTTTCAGAAAATTGCATCTTTCAGGCTGCAAAAGTATACGGCATAAAAGTGAGGAGGTCGTAATTGCTTTGGATAATTTCTCAATTTAGGCTAATTGCACACATGAGTCTTTATTTTAGGTAGGATGCAGTCGATAATGAGGTATTGATCCAGAGTGGCACCTGGATTTGACATCGTCAAGCCATACCGGCACATCGGGATTTTTAACGGGATTAGCCAATCATGTGGAAAAATGCCAGCCTGGCCGCCAAACTCATCATCTTAATTATTTCCGCGGCCGCTCTTATTTTTGCCGCGGTCCTGGAATACAACTATCAGACCTCAAAAGCTACGGTATTGCGGGAAATGAAGGAAAATGCCAGGAATCTCACCTGGAAAACCGTGTATCAAATTGACGCGATTCTCAACAGCATAGAAAAAGTGCCGGAGGGTGTCGCCACTTTCCTGGAATGGAACCACCTGCGGTCAGTTTCCCCGGCGTCCCTTCTGAAGGAAATGCTCCAGAGCAACAAGGATATTTTCGGGATGGCCGCGGCTTTTGAACCGAACAGCTTTGACCGGAAGAAATATTACTACGCTCCCTATGTGTATCGAGGTCAGGACGGTTTAGAAGTTAAATATTTGGGAAGCCGGGATTACCATTACTTTTCCTGGGATTGGTATAAGCTCCCCAAAGAATTGCACCAGGCGAAATGGAGCGAGCCGTATTATGACGAAGGCGGCGGCAATGTCATAATGAGCACGTATTCGGTGCCCATGTATCGTAGTACTAAAGATGGCGCCAAACAGTTCCGGGGCGTCGTCACCGCGGATATCTCCCTGGAGTGGTTGGAAAACATTGTCTCCGAGGTCAAGATCCTGCACTTCCGGGTATGCCTTTCTGATCTCCCCCAAAGGCGACTTTATTACCTATCCCCAGAAACAATACATTATGCGGGAAAGTATCTTCAGCCTGGCTGGGCCAAAAACGACACCGAGACTGCAGGAGGTTGGCCAGGAGATGATCCGGGGAGCCGAGGGCTTTGCCCGGATCACGGACTTCGCCACCGGCCAGAAATCCGTGCTCTACTACGCGCCGCTGCCCTCCAATGGCTGGTCCCTGGGGGTAATTTTCCCGGAGGACGAGCTCTTTGCCGACCTGAGGCAGTTGAGCCTGAATTTGTCCCTCATGGGCCTGGGAGGGCTGGGAGGGCTTATCGTATTGATTACCATCATTTCCCGGACCATCACCCGACCTTTGCGGGGTCTGGAAAAGACTACCAGGGCCATCGGCCAGGGGGATTTTGCGGTTAAGGTCCCGGAAACCGGCCCCCGGGAGATCAGGCACCTGGCCCAGGCGTTCAACCGTGTAGGCGGGCAGTTGACGGACTATATCGCCAAACGGGATTTTATCCGGGACACCTTTGGCCGCTATGTCACCCAGGAAGTGGTGAAAAAATTGATGGATTCCCAGGGCGGCCTGGAGCTTGGCGGGGAGAGCCGGGAGCTTTCCATTCTCATGTCGGATCTGAGGGGCTTCACGGCCTTGACCGCTGAAATGGATCCCCAACGGGTCATTATCTTCCTGAACCGCTACCTGGGGAAGATGATCGAGATTCTCATGGACCATCGGGGGGTTATCGACGAAATCATCGGAGACGGCATCCTGGCCTTTTTCGGGGCCCCGGAACCCATGGCGGATCACCCGGAACAGGCGGTGGTCTGCGCCCTGCGCATGCAGGCGGCCATGGCCGAGATCAACGCGGCCAACGAAGTGGACGGCTTTCCTCATCTGGAGATGGGGATTGCCGTGAACACCGGGGACGTGGTGGTGGGCAACATTGGCTCGGAGCGGCGGACCAAATACGGCATTGTGGGCGCCCAGGTGAATTTTACCGGTCGGATGGAGTCTTACTCCGTGGGCGGTCAGGTGCTCATCAGTCCGTCCACC
This sequence comes from uncultured delta proteobacterium, assembly GCA_963777875.1. Classification (GTDB taxonomy): domain Bacteria; phylum Desulfobacterota; class Desulfobaccia; order Desulfobaccales; family Desulfobaccaceae; genus Desulfobacca. The sequence goes on from CAVZSK010000051.1 coordinate 8,295, forward strand.
TACGACAGGTTGAGCCACCTGGTGGAGGTCCGCGATATCCTCCAGGTGGGCATGAAAGGTGTTCCCGACCCGGTGAAGCTTTATGATATTCGGGGGATACATGGACCTTGGCAGATCACTCTGCCGGAAGTCAAAACTGAATTGGCGGCCCTGAACCAACCGCTGTCGGTTCGCCTGTACCGGATTAAAAATAAAATTGTCACCGGCACCCTTGATGCGGCCTGGATCAGCCACCTCTCCCGCACCGAAGCCCTGGTGGAGTTTCGGGGCGAACTGCAGGAGTGGGACGATGTCCGGCTGCATCTGCTGGACGAGACCGGACAGGAAATCCCCGGCAAGATTTTTGGCAAGGTGGTGTCGCTGACCGGGCATCCCGACCACCCAGACCAGGCCAGAGTGAGATTTACTTCGGTCTCCCCGGAGACGTATACATTTTTTCGACGGAAAATTGAAATTACTTAGTTACTGCAGAACCGCTGTCCGGGAGGAGTGGTGCTGGCCACGGGCCTGGTGGCCGGAGCACCCTTCCTCCTGGAAATCTTCGGTTGGAATCCGCTTCTGGCCATGCCCACCGCCGCCCTATCTGCCGCCACGGTAGCCCAACTCATCGGCGAACAGGCAATCAGCCTGTACAGTCACGCCGCCACGGTGGCGCCCCCGGCCTCTGATCCCGCCGTAAACTAAATTTCTATCAGGGCAGATTATTAAAGCCCGCCAGCGGACAGGTTGACACAGCGGGGCCGGGGCCGGCAGCAGTCTTTGCCGGTTTGCACCAATAAGGCATGGTACTCTCTGATAGAGCTCAGTTTCCGGTGGCAGGGCCGCTGTAAAAATGGTCTGTAACTCCTCATAGGTACAGGGGTCGGCGGCCAGGCCGTGCCGGGAGAGAATGCGGAAGGTATAGGCATCCACCACGAAAGTTGGCTTTTCCAGACCATAGAGGAGGATACTGTCGGCAGTTTCGGGCCCGATGCCCTTCACAGTCAGCAGCTCCGGCCGCAGGACTGCCAACGGGGCGGCAGCCATCTTCTCCATGGAGCCACCGTAGCTGGCAAACAGGAGGTTAAGGAAGTTTTTTAACCGCCGGGCCTTGATGTTGTAGTAACCCGCCGGCCGGATGTATTGCGGCCAACTCCGCTTCCGGCAGCCCGAACAGGGCCTTTGCCGTCAGTACATCAGCCTGTTTTAACCGGTCAATAGCTGCAGCCACATTCTGCCAATTGGTATTTTGGGTTAAGATGGCGCCCACCGCCACTTCCAGGGGGGTATCTCCCGGCCACCAGTCCTGGGGGCCGTAGTGTTGCAGGAGAATGGTATAGAGGGTGGAGATTTTTTTAGGCACTGGGTCTGTTTTCTCTGCGTCCTTGGCGTCTCGGCGGTGAGCATTTTTTGTGGCAATCCGGCGATAGCTTGCAGTGACAAGAATATTATGATAATAATATTAAATTAATTTAAATTTCAAGCCTTGAATAACCCAATCCCCAAAGCAAATGCCTATGATTGTCGTCAAAGATTTGACCAAGTATTATGGCTCTTTCGCGGCCATCCAAAACCTGAATTTTGAAGTGGCGGATGGCGAAATCGTCGGTTTTTTAGGGCCCAATGCCGCCGGTAAAACCACAACCTTGAAAATCCTGGCAGGGTACATGCCGCCCACCTCCGGGTTTGCCGCCGTCCAGGGCTACGACTGTGTTACCCAGTCCCTGTCCGCCAGAAAATCCCTGGGGTATCTGCCCGAGACCGTCCCTCTTTACCCGGACCTGAGTGTTACCCAGTTTTTGGATTTCGCGGCCCAGGCCAAAGGACTGGACCACCGCCAGCGGCGCCTGGAGGTGGATCGGGCCATCGGCGATTGCTCCCTGGAAGAGGTCAAGAATGCCCTGAGTCGGCGTGCTTTCCAAGGGTTTTCGGCAGCGTGTGGGTCTGGCCCAGGCCCTCCTGGGGCGGCCCCCCCTGCTTATCCTGGATGAGCCCACCATCGGCCTGGACCCGGCCCAGATTGTGGAAATCAGGGAACTTATCCGCCAGTTGGCGGGCGATCATACTGTCATCCTGAGCAGCCACATCCTGCCTGAGGTCAGCCAGCTTTGCCAGCGAGTCATTATTATCAATCGAGGCCAGATTGTGGCCAGCGACACCCCGGCCAACCTCACCCACCAATTGAACCGGGACGCCCGTTTGCACCTTGTGGTCAAAGGACCGGTGCCTGAGGTTCAGGCCGCGCTGCAGGCTGTTCCCGGGGTGAAAACCGTCCGAGGCCAGGAAAATGGGACTTTTACCCTGGAGGCCGACCTGGATTCCGAGGTTCGTCCTGAACTGGCCCGCTGCGTTATTCAGAGGGGTTGGGACCTGCTGGAGCTGAAGACCCAGGAATTCACCCTGGAAGATGTCTTCATCAATCTGGTAACCGAAGAGGAACATGTGTCAGGAGCTTCCCTCTCACCCTAACCCTCTCCCCCAAGGGGGCGAGGGGATGGTAGTAAGAGACCCATTAGCACCAGAGATTATGACCTATGGGAATTTAGTGGAAACTATAAGCTCGCAACTCGAAACTACAAATAGGAAACTACCATGACCGGCTGTCTCGCGGTGTGGCGCAAGGAACTGATAATTTACTTCGCCACCCCCATCTTTTATCTTACCGGCTTCTTTTTTCTCTTTCTGGCGGGATTTTTTTTCTATTCCAACCTTGCCTATTACACCGTGCTGAGCTTTCAGGCAGGGCAAAATCCCTATCTGGCCAGCATGCTGACCCCGACGCAGATGGTGTATCGTCCCTTTTTCGGCAACCTGGCAGTCATCTTTTTATTTATCGTACCGTTGTTCACCATGCGCCTGTTTGCCGAAGAGAAACGTTCCGGGACCATAGAGTTGCTGTTTACCTTTCCCCTTACGGATTGGGGGGTCATCGGGGGCAAATTCCTGGCGGCCCTGGCCCTGTATACCCTGCTCCTGGTCATTACCCTGCTCTATAGCGTTGCTTTCGCCGTGGTCATGTCGTTGGATTGGAAAGCCATTGCCGTAGGTTATCTGGGGCTGTGGCTTTTAGGAGGGGCCTTTTTGGCCTTGGGCATGTTCTGTTCCTCCCTGACGGAAAATCAGATAATCGCCGCCATCATTGCTTTCGGGTTGCTGTTGTTGTTTTGGATCATTGGCTGGTATGAAGAATTAGGGCCCCCGGCCTACCAGGGTTTTTTCAAATATATCTCGATGATGGGGCATTTTGACGCGTTTAGCCGAGGCGTCCTGGATTCCAGGGATATCCTTTACTATTCAGGCTTCATTTTTTTCTTCCTGTTTTTAACCAAGCGACAGCTTGAATCCCGGCAATGGCGAGGCTAATTATGGATACCCGGCCAACTCCCAGTTCACCGCGCAAATTTCTCTACGGTTCCGGCTCCGTCGCTTCGGTCATCATCGTTCTGGCCATCCTGGTCTTCCTGGCTTTTTTAGGGGAACGTTACTCCTGGCGATGGGATTTGAATGCCGACCAGAGTCAATCTCTCACCAAGATTACCAAAAATATCCTGGCCGAGGTCAAAGAGCCCCTGAAAATTACCGCTTTCCTCCCCGAGGGGCAGTCCGAGCGACAAGCCGGCAAAGAAATGCTGGATAACTATCATTACCAGAATCGCCTGATCGCCGTGCATCTTGTCGATCCCGAGCGCCAACCCCTGGAAGCCCAGCAGGCGGGTTACCGTCTGCCCGGCAATGTTCTCCTGGAGTATCAGGGCCGTCGACAGATGGCCAACAGCCCCACCGAAGAAAACCTTACCGATGCCATCCGGAAACTGCTGCACCCCCAAAGTAAGAAAATCTTCTTCCTCACCGGTCACGGGGAGCGGGGGGCCAAAGAGTCGGATAAAGGAAGCCTCTCTCTGGCCCGCCAGGCTTTGAGTAACGAGGGGTTTGAGGTCCAGGACCTGAACCTGTTGACCCAAAACCAGGTGCCCGCTGATGCCGCCACGGTCATTCTGGCCGGCCCGGATAAGCCGTTATTTTCCAATGAAGTTAAGGCCCTGCAAGATTATCTGAACCGGGGCGGACGGGTGCTCCTCCTCCTGGAGCCGCACAAGGACGCCGGGCTGAAAGAATTACTGGCTGCTTACGGTATTGTCCCGGACGATCGCATGATCCTGGATGACAACCAGGTCAGCCGGGCCCTGGGGGCCAGCGTTACCATGCCCCTGGTTATTCAGTACCGGCAACCACCGCATTACTCAGGATTTCAGCAATGTGGTCACCATCTTCCCCCTGGCCAGGCCCCTGTTCCTGGCCAAGGAACCACCCAAAGGGGTGCAGCTCATCCCGTTGGCCATCACCACCAGCACGAGTTGGGCCAAGCAGGGTCAGGAATGGCTCAAGAACGGCAAGGCGGAATTTAACGCCCAACAAGACCTGAAAGGACCTTTTACTCTGGCCGTACTGGCCGAGAAACGTTTGCCAACGCCGGAAATGCCAACCTCCACGGCAGGTGACCCCAAGAAGACCACGGAACCACAGGCTCAAAAGGACGGGGACGCCAAGAAGTCACCGGAACCTCCGGCCCAGGATGATACCAGGAAGGCTACAGATACCGCCATCGATGCCGGCAAACCAGCGGCACAGGAAAAAATCGCCTACCTGGCCGTCTTCGGCAATACTAATTTTGCGGATAATAACTATTTTAATCTTTCCGGCAACGGTGATCTTTTTCTGAACACGGTGAACTTCCTGGCCTCTGAGGAAGCCCAAATCACCTTGCGCAGCCAGGAGAGAAAATCTCAACCGCTGCTGCTCACCGGCTACCAGGGGTGGGCTTTGCTGCTGGTCTGCCTGGTTTTCATCCCGCTGGCGATCATCATTGCCGGGACCAACGCCTATCTGAAACGGAGGGCCCGGCGATGAGCGGCAAAAGACTGCTCTTCTACCTGGCGGTTCTGCTTATGGTGGCAGGCGGGTATGTTTTCTCGGAATTTCGCCACTCCCGGCAGATAGTCCAGGAAAAAGCAGCCAAACAGGTCTTTCAGCTCAAAGCCGATGACATTCAGGCTCTGACCCTGAAAAGCGATAAAGGGGAAATCCAGCTGCAACGGGTGGCAGCCGCTGAGAAACCTCCGGCCTCACGCGCTGGCCGAGGAGTGGCAAATCACCCAACCCATTGCCGTCAAAGCGGACTCGCTTACCATCAACTCTCTGCTCACGGCTCTGGCTGACCTGAAAATGCAGCGCCAACTCGAGGCGCTGCCCCCGGAAAAATTAAAAGAATTCGGCCTGGAAAAGCCGGTTTTTAGCCTGGATTTTCAGGTAACGGGGCAGACCCACCAGCTCCGGTTCGGCCACAAGACTCCCGGTGGACCAGAATATCTATGCTCAAAAAGATACCGACCCCAAGGTGCTCTTGGTCCGCGTCGCCGACAAGGAAACTTTGGACCGGAGTCTCACCGCGCTGCGCACCAAAAATATCTTTACTCTGGCTCCCGACCAGGTCACTGAAATACGATTAATTCGCCATCAGGACCGCTTGACGTTGCAAAAAACCGCTCCTTTGGTGTGGACCCCGGGCGATCATCTCCAGACCAAACTTCGGACCGACAGAATCAACACCCTCCTGGGCCAGGTTACCGGGGCCAAAGTCCTGGAATTCGTGGCCGAAAAAACCGATGACCTCAAGAAATATGGTCTGGCCCCCTCCCCTGCTCTCCGCCTGACTTTGCTGAGCGGCACCCAGGAAGAAACCCTGCTTCTGGGCAGCAAACAGGGGGAACGATATTATGCCCAGATATCGGGGACGCCCCCCATTATTCTGGTGGATAAATCTCTGCTGGAAAAACTCCCCGCTTCGTATGAGGTCCTGGAAGACCGTCGTTTGTGGACCGGCCCTGATGCAGACGTCCAGAAGGTGATGTGGGGGGCTCCGGACAAACAGATAACCGCGGTTCGGGACAAGAATGGCTGGAATATCCAGTCGGCGGACAACCCGGCTCGTCAGGAAGCCTCTCTGAAGTTCGGCCTGGCCCTCTGGCGACTCCGGGATGTGGAATTTACCCGGCTGTTACCTCCACCCGATGGTAAAAAAGAGACGTTGCCTATTTTTACCCTGCAACTCTTTGGTAGCGAGGACAAACCATTGTTCCGGCTGGAAGAGTTGACGGAGAGAAAGACCAGGTCCAGGTGACGTTTTCCCAGAATGAAAAGACCATGGCGGCCCTGATCCCTGCCAAAGCGGTTACTGAATTAAAGGAAACCCTGAATGGTTTAGCCACTCCAAACCCCAAATGAGAGGGGAGAGTTACGGCAAACCGGTGATGCCCTCTGAAGGGGAAAACTTTATTATAGTCGTTGCCAAAATTTGTGACTCATTTACCCCTCACCCTGACCCTCTCCCCGCAAGCGGGTGGAGAGGGGATAAAAATAATCATTTGAATGCTCATTGGTATGATAATCTGGCATACCATATTGATCCATTGACCTATCAGGAGGTTTTCACGTGATCACGTCGTGAAAATTTTATGCCAACCCAGGCAGAAAGTGATCATTCTGCCAATTTGTTCCTTCCCGAAGACATTCAACGTTTCCTGCCGGATAGAAAATCCCTCCCATCATTCCTGGATACTCGCGGCTTTTCCGGGTAGAGACGCCTTAAGCAGCATAGGGCACGGCTCGCCGTGCCCCTACGAAAAGAAATTATTTTCGAGAACGGCTCTAACAGGAGGCCGATGACAGGGAGAAAGCCAGATCCGGCGTGGCACCCAGGGTGACAAAAGCGGTATCGGGAAGTTTTGCGGCCACCCCCCTTAGAGCCGCCGGTTGGCCAGGCAGGGGAGTTCCGGCCCGAAGTTGGAGCAGATACTGGCGGTCCAGACGGGCGTAGATGATGTCTTCCCGGTCAGCGGCCCGGGCCAGGGACAGCCCCCAGGGGTCGATGATGGAGGGAGCGGCCGTAGGTTTTGAGGCTTTGGTCGGGGTGGGGGCATTGGGCCGGGGCCAGAATGTACAGCCTGATTTTCGATGGCCCGGGCCCGAAGCAGGGTCTCCCAGTGATCCTTGCCGGTGACCTGGAAAGGGGTGGAGGGCACCAGGATGATTTCGGCGCCCCGGTCCACCAGGGCCCGGAATAACTCCGGGAACCTGAGATCATAGCAGATAGCCAGCCCCACGGTCCAGGGGTCCTGGGGCAGGGTGAGGGCGACGAGATCATGGCCCGGGAGGATATGATCTGACTCCCGGAAACTGACCTTGCCGGGGATGTGGACGTCAAACAGGTGGAATTGTCGGTACCGGCCCAGGATCTCGCCGCCGGGACCCAGAAGCAGGGAGGTGTTGTAGACCTTGCCGGTGTCCGGGGCCAGCTCCGGGATGGTGCCCAGGGCAGGAGATGGATCTGCAGTTGCCGGGCCTGCTGTTGGAAGGCCTGCACCAGGGGGCAGTCCAGGGCCTGGGCCTGGGCAACGATGGCGGCCGGCGGCCCCAAACCGAGGAAATACTCCGGCAGGGCGATGAGCCGGGCGCCCCGGGCGGCCGCGGTGTCGATGAGGCGGTGGGCCCGTTCGCAGTTGGCCGCCACCTCGGCGGTCCTTTGCATTTGGATGACTGCCGTCCACATGGTTGGGGCCTCCATGGTTAGTGATTAGTGGTCAGTGGTTAGTAAAAAACTGTTAATAGTTATGGACCGATCTTTTGGCCAGATTCTAGTTTTTATGGTATTATATCCGCAGTTGGGGCGGTAATGCCAGGAGGTTTTAAGGTTGTCACGCCCTCAACTACCCATTATCAACCACGAAGACGAGATATCATGTTTGGGAAGCTAAAAGTCACGCCCACACCTGAGGCTGCACATACTGCTGACCTGCCGCTTCGCATCCTGCAGACCAGTTTGCTGCTGGAGGGAGTGACAGCGCCGGAGTTGGAGGAGTTTTGTTCTGAGCCGGTGTCCCTGGCCGTGGGGCTCTCGGAGTTCGTCTTGTTGGAGGGTCTGACCACCAGGGAAGCCGATCTGCTGCTGCGGTTGGCCGCGGACGTTGCGCCGACCGGCGGGGGGCCGGATCTTCCATTGGGGCCGGGATCTGTTTGCTCTGAGTCGCCGGGCCCTCTATCCCTGGCGGGGAAAGCTGGCCTTTGTCTCCCGTTTCAATCCCTCCTCCCCCGCCTGAGTGTGCTGGAAAATGTCACCCTGTCCCAGACCCTGACCACGGCCCGGTCGGCCAGGGGGTGGTGCAGCAGGAACAGCGCGCTTTGTTGGAGCCGTTAGACCTGACGAATATTTGTCCCGCTATCCGGGGAACTCCGGTCAGGCAGTATCATTGGCCTTGTGGGCCCGGGAGCTCATCAAACAACCGCATCTGATCCTGGGGGTGCTGTCCGGCCGAGGCCGAACAGTGCGATTCGCCTGACGTGGCCGAATATCTGCTCCCCTGGCTGAAGGAATATCATACCAACCGTCGAGGTGCGGTTTCCTGGGTGGACCTTTTCTGGAGTCGGCGCACCAGGTTGCTGACCGCCGCGTGGACTGCGGGGGGGTCGGTGGCAGGAACAGCCTTTGGGGGGGCGGGGCA
>CAVZSK010000052.1:0-34670 GCA_963777875.1 uncultured delta proteobacterium
TATTGGGGGCCTGGGCCAAAATACGGGGGGCTAAGTTCTCGGCCCTGCACCATTTCGACTCGACATCTAAGATGACCAAATCGGGCGCCAGTTTCCTGAAAGAGGGACAAAGTCTCCTGGGCGTTGGAGGCCAGGGCCACGGCGTGAAGGTCAAATTTTACCGTTAGTAGGGCCTGTATCTGTTCCTGAGGACAGGGTCAGGTTCGGCAATGAGAATTTTGGTAGTTTTCTGAGTTCTCATAGGGTCCATAGGTAACGGTTTGAGCCGACGAACAAGCAATGTGAGTTTTGTAACAAACGGGAAGTTAAGATGGGGTTAAATAGCAGGGGAGGAGCGTTAAAATGTTGTTAAGGTGGGTTATACCGGGGGTAATTATTTCAGGGGGCGAAGCTGGAGCGTCGTATTAGAAATGATTTGAAAGAGCCTCAATAATGTATTTAATTTAAATAAAATAATATTAATTTATATAATATATGGTATTATTTTATTCATAGATGCCGGATGTCTTGGGGAAAACAAAGGCATTCCATGAGGCAACGACTAAATTTTCTCATCTTGGGGGTGTTACCATGTGCCAGCATTCGCAGCATCGGCAGTCGATTTTTTGTATTGTTCCGCCGTATGTCCTGGACGCTATTGCCAAGAAAGGCACGCCGGAGCAGCGGGCGGCGGCCCTGAGGACCAAAGCGGTGGACAACACGTTTCGGGCCTTGAGGCTTGCCACCCAGGGGGCCCGGTACGCCCCCCAGCGGCTGACCGTGCCAGCTCCAATGATGGCGCCGCAGAAACAGCGGACTATTTACACAGCCGGCCAGATCGAAAGCCTGCCGGGGACTGTGGTCCGGACTGAAGGCCAAGGTCCAAGCGGTGACGTGGCCGTAGACGAAGCTTATGACGGGCTGGGCGCCACGTTTGACTTTTACCAGCAGATCTTTGGCCGGAATTCCATCGACGATGCCGGCATGAAGCTGGATGCCACGGTGCACTTCGGCAAGGATTACAACAACGCCTTCTGGAACTCCGTCCAGATGGTCTTCGGCGATGGTGACGGTGAGATCTTCAATCGCTTCACCATTGCCCTGGATGTGATCGGCCATGAACTGGCCCACGGCGTTACCGAGGACGAAGCGCAACTGCAATATTTCAATCAGTCCGGAGCCCTGAACGAATCGATGTCCGATGTGTTCGGGTCTCTGATCAAGCAGTTCGTCAAAAATCAAAAGGCCGATCAGGCCGACTGGCTCATCGGGGAGGGGCTCCTGGCGGCCGGTATTCACGGGGTGGCTCTGCGCTCCATGAAGGACCCGGGCTCAGCCTTTGATGATCCGCTGCTGGGCAAGGACCCGCAGCCCAAACATATGGACCAGTACGACAACACCTTCTCAGACAACGGCGGGGTCCATATTAATTCGGGGATTCCCAACCACGCCTTCTACCAGGTGGCTACTCGGATCGGCGGCTTCGCCTGGGAAAAGGCCGGCCGCATCTGTACGACACCCTGCTGGACGCGAACCTGAAGCCTAACGTGGATTTTCTCAGTTTCGCGAAGCTCACCTATGAGGTCGCCGGTCGGCTTTATGACCCCAATGGCCCGGAGCGCCAGGCCCTCCGGGACGGCTGGGCCGCGGTGGGGATCAATATTTAAGGCGATGAGCGGTGAGCAGTTAAAAGAAGGCCGGGCTGATTAAAAGGTCATGTTGGTTTTCAGGCTTCGTGGTGATTTTGCAACGTGCTCACTTTGGGCAGATGGTATTTTTTCGAGAACCGGTACGGTTTTGAAACTTGAGATAAAAGGAGGCCCTCGATGCGGATCGAGTTCACCCTGGAAGGCGGGATCGCCTATTTTCCTGCCTTAAGTAAGCCGGTGGCCATTGAAGTCGACCGGTTGGAGACAGCGGCGGCCCAGGAACTGAAACGGCTGGTGGAGGCCGCCCATTTCTTCGATTTACCCGGGGACTGTGGGGGAACCGGCCCGGGGAGCGGCTGATTATCAATATTACATCCTTACCATCGAGGCTAGTGGGCGACGGCATACCTTGCGGGTCCTGGTACCGGCCCAGGACCCCGCCCTCCGTGACCTTATCCAGGCCGTCCGGAAGCAGGTGAAGAAGTCGGGTAATCCTTGAGCCGGCGGTTGAGAAAGTCTGTCATGGCCTGGATGGTTTCGCGCCGGTTTTTCCTCGTGGACGTTATGACCGGACTCCGGGATGATGACAAATTCCGAATCTTTGATATCGTAATGTAAACGTTGGCCGCTGCTCAGGGGCAGAATCTGGTCATTTTCGCCCCAGATAATTAATACCGGAATTTTTAGATTAACGGTCTGGTCAATGATCTCGTCGACATTTTCCGGAATAATCTGTTTGGCTGTTTCCCGCAGGGCGTGGTAGGCGCCGGGAGTTTTCAGATAGGTGGTGTACTGCCGGATCATGTCCTCGGTAATTTTTGTCTGATCATAAAAAACCTGCTGCAACATGTGTTTGACCATCAGCTTATCCGGGAGAAGGGCCGGACCCACCGTATTGAGCACCGGGGTTCTGAGCAGATGGACAAATTCCGGCAGTTCCTGGCCATAACTGGCATTATCAAGGAGAATCAGACCTTTGACCAGACCGGGTTTTGACTTGAAATGGGTGAGCAGGGCCACCGCGCCCGCCCATGGAATGACCCACCAGAATGATGTTGGACAGGTTTTTTTCCTCGATGAAGGCCTTGACCAGGTCGGCCTGATCGCTGACGCGGTAGTTCGCCGTCCTTGGGTTTGGCCGAATAGCCGAAGCCCTTTTAAATCCAGGGCCACCGTGTTGTAGGTGGCGGCAAAATGTTCCTCCAGATCCCGCCAATAGTGGGAGGCAGCCCCGAAACCATGAATGAAGAGCATGGTGTAGGGATGGCCCTGATTCAACTCCCGGTATTTAATGGAGATATTCCCCTGGTAGATGAACTCCTGATAAGGAGCCATGGTAGCGGCAGACTGTGCCGAGGCGGTATGGTTTATAAAACCACACACCGGCAGAGCAGTCAAAAGCAGCAGGACGATTGGGAGCCAGTTTTTGGAAATAAATCTCATACCAACACCAGGAAATTTATTATGACGGACGGATTTCCACTACTTTCAGGTAAACATAAAGAATACCTAAAAATGAATCATTGGTTACACGTTGGCCTCAAGCAAGGTTCGCTCGGGAATAGGATCATGGGTCCGGCGGCGTCCGGTCACCAGCAGACGCTGCACGAGGGTCAGATCCTGGGGCGGGGCCTTGTCGATTGTATGGTAGTCGATGGCGATCTTGCCGTCGATCTCACTGATCTTAAAATAGTTAAGACAGAAGAAAGGCACATAGATTTCCGGTAAGAAGCCGATACGGGTGGGCACGTCATCGAGCCTTTTCAGCCAGGTGCCGGTATTGATCACCGCCCGATTATCGAATTGCCGGAGAGAGGGCGAATGAGTGTGGCCATAAATATAGATTAAGGTAGCGGGATCGTGAGCAAAGATTTTTTGGGCCGCGTCTAAATACTGTTGCTCTTTCTCGCTGCTCAGCTCGGAGGGATCCAGCACGATCCGAAACCGTTCCAGGGTTGTCTTGAAGTCCCGCCAGATCAGGTAAAGCGGCACCGCCAGGACCAGAAAGTTTGCAAAAAGAATGCTGTTGACAATGAGGATTACCTGCACCAGGTTGCCGACGAAGCCCAAAGCACTAAACAGCCGGTTGTTGAGGAAGATATTGGTACTGGTGACGCCGAACCACTCGAGCGCGGCGCCTCCCAGAACGAAGAACTCTAATCCGTAAAAAAGCAGAAAGGGCAGGAGCAGCCAGCGCAGCAAGGGGCTCATCTCCTGATAAAAGTAATTCGACAGGACCCAGTATGGAATCTGTTCGGAGGGATAGACCGACTGGATATCCTTCAACCAATTGTATTTGCCGAATTTCGAATGTTTGCCGGCGGTACTGACGACACTGCTGGTAAGAAAATAACCGATGGGGTGGGCATAGGGGTTGCCAAAGTCGGGCATGCGGTTATAGGCATCATGTTGGTTGCCGTGTTCGATCCAGATCTTCTTGCCGGCGATCTCCCGGGTTATGCGCCGGCGTCTGCTCCAAGTGGATATTATAAGGTTTCAACATGTCGACGAACTCAGGGTAGCAGGCGATTTCATAGTCGTGATTCCCGGGCAGCATGGTGATCTTGACGGTCTTGCCGGCATGCTGTAATGCCTTGAAGATATTTGGGAATTGCTCCATTACCGCCTTGAGCTTCTCCTGGCCCTCGATGTCGGTGAATTCCCAGAGGCCGAAGATATCGCCGATAATCAGGAGTTCGGCTTCTTCCGGCTGGGTGGCGAGTTCTTCCAGAAAGGCGATGAGCTCTGCTTCATAATCACAGACGCCCAGGGCCTCATCGCCGCCGATGTGCAGATCGCTGATGAAGTAATAGGTCATGGACATGGTGGTTTCCTTTCGGGTGGATGGCAGATCTCATCAGGGTGAGCGCATCCTCGCCCCTTAGAAAGGTAGCATCAATTTACAGATCTCGTAAATATATGGCCAGAGTTTTCATGGCAGGGTTGGTACAGAAGGCCTTATTCCAACATAACGGCAAGCCAGCGGGTGTTTTCGTTGGTGGCCAGGGCGATTTTGGCAATCATGGTCAGGGGAACTGAGAGCAACATGCCGATGGGGCCCAACACCCAGCCCCAGAAGATTAAGGAAATAATGACGACCAGGGGGGACAGGCCCAATTTTTTACCGATAATTCTCGGATCCAGGAAGTTGCCGATGACGATATTGACGACCAGATAGGCCAGCGACCGTTAACACCGCGGAGGTCAGACCTAACTGAATCAAGGCCCATAAAACTGCCGGTACGGCGGCGATAATGGACCCGATGGCCGGGATAAAGTTCAGGAAAAAGGCCAGCAACGCCCAGGTCCCGGGAAAATCCACGCCGATGAGGGCCAGCAGGATCCAGATGGACACTCCGGTGGCCAGACTGATGAGGGCTTTCAATCCCATATAGCGATTGACATTGGCGCGTATAGTTTGAAAATGGCCCATAACCTCGGGATCAGGAAAGGCGGCCTGCAACTTGCCGGGAAAACCGGAAGTTTCCAGGAGAATGAAGAGGACGATGAGCAAAATCAGGAACATGTTGGTAAACAAAACCCGCAGGATGGCCAGCCCATACGACACCAGGTTCATGAGGACTCTGGGGCTGAAAAAATCGGTTATGAGAAAGTTGTTGGCATCAATATCCGCCCCCTTACTGTTCAGCCAGGTAATAACCTGGCTTATGGTCACCGCCAGGCGTTCTTGATACGTGGGAAGTTGCCGGGAAAGAGAACTCATTGATCTTCCGACAAAGGTCATGAGCAGGATCGCGGTCACCAGGAGTCCCAGAAAAATAATGAGAACGGCCAGGCCATTCGGGACACCCCGGCGTTCCAGCCAATACAACAGGGGGGCGCACAGGGTGGAAATAAAAACCGCCAGCAGGAAAGGAATGATAATTGAGGCAGCAGCCTGAATCCCGGCGACAATGATGACAAAGGCTGCAGCGGCGACGAGGGCGACGGGAAGATCGGAGACTTTCACATTCATATTAACGGGGCCTTTCCCAGGGAATTCTATGGACAGATTTTTATTTTGTAATATTGTATGGCATGAAGGCACTGACCTAAGCCAAGGAGTTCTAAGTGGAAGGACCAGGTCCGGAATCGACAGGATGATGCGCCAGAGGCCTGAGGGCCGGGATTGCAGCCGGCACAGGCAGCCGATTATGCAAGTTTTGCCGATACTGCTCCTAATAACAGGCATAAGGCAAAACAGCAGGGCTTTGAAGAAGGAAGAGAAACAAGAAGCCCGACTGGTCTGATGTTTAACCCAGAAAGTCCTTGGCTTGTCGTCCCACTTTCCCTGTGGGAGGATATTGAGCTAGTATTTATCTCGAACATATGTAAATTTGTCATTAAGAAATAGACAAAATCAAGAGTTACCAGATGATAGAGGATATAACCAGGGATTTGGGTTGGATAGGTCCGTGAATAGGCAAGATCTTTGGTTCGGGTGCAGAGCCCAGCTAACCAGTCAGGTCAGGTGATTGGAATAGCTAACTTAAGAATCTACTCATCATAATGAATACTAATCACGTCTATCATGCCGAGTCAATCTGCGTGGATCGGAGCCTAAATGCCAGGGAAACGAATCAAGTAAATTAGCACACTATCTTAGTCTATACAGACTGTCCTGTGGTGGCATATAGATTTATTATTGTGAAGCCAATCGGCCCAGGCTGTGGCGCAGGATGTCTTCCAGGGTGAGGGGTTTTTCCTGGGTGTGGACGAAGCGGAGGGCCTCCTCGGCCAGGGCCCGGGAGTAGCCCAGATTGATGAGGGCGGAGAGGGCGTCGTCCCAGATGGAGCCCCGGGGGCCGGCCGCGGTGGAGGTGGGGTGGAGGCCGGCGGGGATGAGCTTGCCTTTTAATTCCACCACCAGGCGCTCCGCGGACTTGCGGCCCAAGCCGGGAATGGCGGACAGGCGTTTGAGGTCATTTTCTGCCAGGGCCTGGGCCAGATCCTGGGGGCTGATGCCGGAGAGAATGCCCAGGGCCAGCTTGGGGCCGACCCGGGGAATGGCTAATAACTTGATGAAGGTCTGTTTTTCATCCTGGGTGGCAAAGCCGTAGAGTTGCAGGGTATCGGTCTGGACGTGGGTATAAACCTGGAGAGCCACGGGCGCCGGCGGTTCCGGCAGTTGGTAAAAGGTGGACAGAGGAATGAAGGTCTGGTACCCCACCCCGCCGACTTTGAGGATGACGTATTCCGGCCGTTTTTCGTGGAGTTCACCTTCCAGGTAGGCAATCATATGGCTTGGGGGGCGTCCAACTGGTGGCTCCAGCGGCTGTGAAAGTGGTGGCAGAGGCTCAGCGCCAGGGCGTCGGCGGTATTATGGTTGCTGATTTTAAGGCCCAGGAGGTTTTCCACCATCATGAGCATCTGGGTCTTGCTGGCCTGGCCATAGCCCACAATGGCCTTTTTCAGGGCCAGGGGGGAGTATTCGAATACGGGCAGGTTGGCCCGACCCGCGGCCAGCAGGACGATACCCCGGACCTGACCCAGCTTGATGGTACTCTGCACATTATTCGCCAGAAACACGGCTTCCACCGCCACCGAGGCAGGCTGGTGTGCCTGGATCAGGTCCTCCAGGCGCTGGTAAATTTTGGCCAGACGCTGACTGTGAGGCATGTGGGAGGGGAGGGAGACGAAGCCACTGTCGAGGTGGAACATCTGGTCCCCGTCGGCGGCCACCAGACCATAGCCGGTGGCCCGGGAGCCCGGATCGACCCCCAGAATAACCAGGCTCATTCCATGGCCTCTAACAGCGAGTCGGGAATGTCGAAATTGGCGAAGACATTCTGCACGTCGTCCAGGTCTTCCAGCAGTTCCATGAGCTTGAGGAGTTGTTGGGCCGGTTTTTCGTCTTCGAGGCGCACCGTGGTTTTGGGATGCATCTGAATTTCCGCCACGTCCAGGGGGTAGCCTTTCTCTTCCAGAGCGGTTTTGACCTTTTCAAAGTTCGCCAGGTCGGTGATGACCTCGTATTCGCTCTCGCCGGTCTGCAGATCTTCAGCCCCGGCGTCCAGGGCGACTTCCATGAGGTCGTCTTCGCTCACCGCATCTTTATTGATGGCGATGACGCCTTTCTTATCAAACATCCAGGCGACGCAGCCGGCTTCTCCCATGCCGCCGCCGTATTTGGTTAACAGGTGCCTGACCTCGGAGACGGTGCGGTTTTTATTGTCCGTCAAACTTTCCACCAGGAGGGCGACGCCGGCGGGACCGTAGCCTTCGTAGAAGATCTCTTCAAAATTGCTGGCCCCGTCCAAATCCCCGGTGCCCTTTTTGATGGCCCGGTCGATGGTATCTTTGGGCATGTTTTCGGCCCGGGCCGCAATAATGGCGGACCGGAGACGGGGGTTGCCAGTGGGGTCGCCCCCCCCGATTCGGGCGGCCACCATGATTTCCTTGTTTAATTTGCTGAAAATCTTGCCCCGCTTGGCATCCACAGCGCCTTTTTTGCGTTTAATGGTGCTCCATTTTGAGTGTCCGGACATATATGCTTTGACCTCCCCTGGAAAAGAGTTTGCGGTTTTCGCTTTTCGGTTATAAAATATAGTTATATAAAATAGTTAAAATAATAATATAAGAAATGTTCTCAAGTTTATGGGTCGAGCCTCGCCAACCGCTTTCTTCCCAGCAGGTAGATCTCCCGGCTCTCACTCCGGGAGCCGGTGGGTTTGACGATCTGCACCTGTTGGAAATGGGGTTTAATCTCCGCCACGAATTCCGGGAAATCCGGCCCCTGGAAGACTTTTACCAGGTAATGGCCTCCTTCTGCCAATAACAGGCGGGCATAGTCCCAGGACAGGCGGGCCAGGGTCAAAGAACGCTGATGGTCCACGTCTTTAATGCCCGAGGTGGCAGGGGCCAGATCGCTCAGCACCACGTCGAAAGCCGGGGCAAGCGTTTTCAACTCGTTGGGATCAAAGGTGGTAATATCGGCTTGCCGAAACTGCACCGGCGGTCCCAAAGTCATCTTTAAGGCTTGCCGGTCCAGACCGACGACCAGACCCTGGGGACCGACCCTTGAACTGAGGTATTGCAGCCAGGAACCGGGGGCGCAGCCCAGATCAAGAACTCGTTGGCCGGGATGCAAGAGCCGAAATTTCCGGTCAATATCCGCCAATTTATAGACGGCCCGGGAAGCAAAATGTTCCTGTCGGGCCAGCCGACTGAAATAATCGGGTTTATCCCGCTTCGTCACCATGTTTTTTTCATTTCAACCTGATATATTATATATTTCTATCATAATTAGGCTGGTAGGTGCAACCCTGAGTCTGAATATCCTGCCGAAGTGGCAGGCATTTTTTGTTCATTGGGCTCACCCACGAACTAGGAAAAGTTCCAGGCAGCCTAATCGAAGCTCTTCAAAAGGCAGGTGGCGCTTCGCTTTACCGCCCTCCGGAGGGTGAAACTTTTCGGAGCAGAACTGTTGGACAAATGGTATATCGGCAGGCACAGCTTGCGTATGAGGCCTTGACTCCGGCATGTCTTTTATTTCCTGGCAATTTCCGTTCTTTCTGATCAGTTTTGTGCTGCTGTACTGGCGCCTGCCGCACCGGCCGCGACTGTGGCTGTTGCTGGTGGGGAGCTATATCTTTTACGCCTTTTGGGACTTGCGTTTCCTGGCCCTGGTGTTCACCACCACGGTGGTGGATTATCTCTGCGCTTTGGGTATGGCTGGAGAAAAAAGCCAGACCGGGAACGCTCCTGCCGCTGGTATTTTGGCCCTTGGGCTGGCTGCTGGGTTGTTACTGGCTCGTACCCGGATCGGGAATCGACCTGACCCTGCTGCTCATTGCCCTGGCAGCCTCGCTTATCTTTCTGGCCGTCTATCTGGCCGTCTGGCAGCTCCCCGGAGAGGTTCGGAACCGGGGATTTTTGATCTTAAGCATCGGCTTCTGTCTGTCGATTCTGGCTTATTTCAAATATTTTAACTTTTTTCTCAGTTCAGCCACATCGGCTTTGGGGTTTCTGGGTTTGAACCCTGACTGGCCAACCCTGAATATTATCCTGCCGGTGGGAATTTCTTTCTATACCTTTCAATCCCTGGCCTATGTCATCGATGTGTACCGGGGACAGGGGCAGGTGTGCCGGGATTTTCTCACCTTTGCGGTTTTTGACGCCTTTTTTCCCCAGATGGTGGCCGGGCCCATTGAGCGCAGCCGGCAGTTAATTCCCCAGTTGGAAACGGACCTGAAATTCGAGGCCGGGTATGTGCATGACGGCCTGGTTCTGATTCTGGTGGGGATTTTCAAGAAGGTCTTCGTGGCGGACAATTGTGCCCTGCTGGCCGGCTATGTCTTTGATCCGGCCACGGCCTTGAATGCTTATTGGGCCCTCATCGGCGGCTTGGCCTTCGCTTTTCAGATTTATGGCGACTTTTCCGGTTATACCGACATCGCCCGGGGGACGGCGACAATGCTGGGCGTTGACCTGGTACATAATTTCCGCTTTCCGTACGCAGCCCGGAACCCTTCGGATTTCTGGTCCAGGTGGCACATTTCCCTGTCCAGCTGGTTTCGGGATTACGTCTATATTCCTTTGGGCGGCAACCGGGGCAGTTCCTGGCAGACGGTCCGCAATGTGCTGCTCTGTATGCTGTTGGCCGGCTTGTGGCATGGCGCCTCCTGGGTCTTCGTCTGCTGGGGCGCGTACCATGGGATATTGTTAGTCCTTTACCGCTTCGGCCCCTTACAGTTGGCTGAACCGAAAACAGTATGACTCCGGGTGGCTCAGGTGGCTGGCGTTGCCGGTGATGTTCAGCTTTACCCTGGTGGGTTGGGCGATATTTCGCAGCCCCACCCTGGGGCATTTCTGGACCTGGCTCATGGCGTTGGGGCACTGGGGGCCAACGGCACTACCCTGGCAATCCTCCTGGTGGTGGCTGGTCATTCATCTGACCCCCCTGATCTTGTTGCAGATTTTGACCTCTGCCTATGCCGATGAAACTCAACTCCTCAGACTTCCCTGGGCGGTGCGAGGCGTTATTTACGGCGTCCTGATTGTATTGATCGTCTCCTCCACGGCCCACGATCAGGAATTCATTTATTTTCAATTCTGATGCAGAAACGTCTTTTTGCTGATTTTCTCCTCGCCCTGACGCTGCTGCTGGCCGCGGAATTAGGGGTGCGCCTGTTCCTGCCGCATGATGTCTCCGGGAGGTTTTCCTACGGTTACGACCAGGATTCTGGTTTTGTGGAACCGGGAGATGGCACCGTGCACCTGGTGCGGGCCGGCGGCCGCCGGTTTCATCCCCAGACCTTTAGCCACCGGCGGCCTGCAGACACCTGCCGGATCATGGTCATCGGCGACTCGGTGCCCCGGGGACCGAATTTACCGGCGGCGTATGCCGGTCAACTGCAGGAAGTCCTGAGGGCCAGGGGCATCCGGGCCGAAGTCATTAATCTGGCCGTCCCCGGGTTCGGCGCCAGACGCAGTCAGCTCGTACTTAAGAAGATTTTGGAATATGAACCCAGTCTGATCATCCTGCACCTCAACGACTCCAATGAATTTGAGGACGAACGGGAGTACCGCCGCAGTCAGGATTTCCAGGGCTGGCACCCCAAACATTGGCCCATGAAAATCTTCATCTTTGCCCGGGCCTATGAGATCAAAACCGAGAAGGTGTTGTGGAAACTGCTGCCGGATACGATTCGCCGGCAGACCGCACTCAATGATGCCGACGCCGAAGTGCAGGCCTCGTTAGATCAGGCCCAACAAACCCTGTGGCAGGAACGGGTCTGGCAGACGACCGGAGAAACGGTGGCTTTGGCCCGGCAAAAAGGCATTCCCGTGGTCCTGGTGACCCAGGGGACCCTGCAACCTGAGGAAACGGGCCAGGTGAGGATAGATGATCACGGACTGGACGCCCTGGCAAACTCCCTGGAGGGACCGGGGGTGAACGTGCTTTCCATGAAACAGGTCTTTTCCGCCTTGACGCCTTTCAAACCCTATTTTGCCGACAGCGCCCACCTGACACACGGCCGGCCATCAGATCATGGCCAGAGAACTGGCTGATCTTATCAGATGTGAGGTGGAAAGTGCAAAGTGGAAAGTGCAAAGTGGAAAGTAATCAGTGGTTAGTGGTAAGTTCTTTTATTCAGTCCTCATTCTTCATGCTTCATTTTCTGTATCCGGTCAATCAGGCTGCTGGTGGATCGTCCGGGAACAAAGGGGATGATGTGGACCTCACCTCCCCAGGACAGCACTTCCGGGCGCCCCACGACGCCTTCGGGAGTATAGTCCCCGCCTTTGACCAGGACATCGGGCCGCAGGGTCAGGATAAGCTCTAAGGGCGTGTCCTGGCCGAAAATGACCACGGCATCCACACAGGCCAGGGCTGCCAGGATTTCGGCGCGCTCGTCTTGAGGCGTCAGGGGGCGCCCCGGCCCTTTCTCCAACCGCCGCACCGACGCATCATCATTCAAACCTAACACCAGGAAATCCCCCAAGGCCCGGGCGGCCTGTAAATACCGCACATGACCCACGTGCAGGAGATCAAAACAGCCGTTGGTAAAGACCACCTTCCGGCCCTGGGCCTGGACCTGCTGCACCTGCCGGCGGGCGCTCTCCCAATCCAGGATTTTTTGGGAAGCCCGTTGCTCAGGCATAACCGACTCGAGCCACGGTTATTACCTCCACATTGCCAACTCCGGCCCGGCGCAAAGCCCGGGCGCACTCCTTGACTGTGGCGCCGGTAGTATAGACATCATCCACCAGCAGCACCGCCTTATCTTTAATGGCCGCGGGGTCGGGCACCATAAAAGCTCCTTTGACATTGGTCTGACGCTCCAGGGGACTCAGCTTGACCTGGGGCAGGGTAGGGCGCCGGCGCACCAGCACTTCCCGGCCCAGGGAAATATCCGGGAAGGTTTGGGCCAAAAGTATGGCCTGATTAAAGCCCCGAGCGCGCAGACGCCGGGAATGCAGGGGCACCGGCACCAGCAGGTCGGCCGCCGCCACCAGAGACGCCGCCTCCGAGGCGGCCAGCAATTGACCCAGAAATTTGGCGTAGATGAGCTGCCGTTGATACTTCAAGCGGTGAATGGCCTCCAGCACCCGGCCGTCATAAAAGGCCGCAGCCCGGGCCCGGCTGAAGGGGGGCGGATGCGGTCAGGCACTCCTGGCACAGGTGCTCCAGGCCGACGGCGCCCCGGAAAGGGGCCCCGCAACAGGAACAAAACGGCTGGGGAATCCCGGCGATCTCACCCAGGCACTGAGGGCAGGCCAGACTCTCAGACCCCGGCGTCAACGGGGCCTGGCAAAAGAGGCAGAAACTGGGCAGGAAAAAATCTAACAGGGCCTGCAAAGACGATTTTAGCACGGCACCAGGAAACTCCCGACCTTGGGTTTATTTGGGCTGAAAACGGAACAGCAAAATTTCCCCATCCCGGACCACATAATCCCTGCCTTCCAGGTGCATCAGACCGGCCTCTTTGACCTTGGCCGCCGCGCCCAGGCGGACCAGATCGGCGCTGGCCATGACCTCGGCCTTGATAAAGCCTTTTTCCATATCCGAATGGATCTGACCGGCGCAGCGGGCCGCCGGGGTGCCGGCGGGCACGGTCCAGGCCCGGACTTCGGGGCCAACGATGGTGTAAAAGGTAATCAGGCCCAGGAGTTGGTAACTGGCCTGGATCAGACGGGTCAGGCCGGATTGAGGCATCCCGGCCGCGGCCAGGAACTCCTGCCGTTCTGCCGGGGGCAACTCCTGCAATTCGGCCTCCAGATCTCCGAGAATGGGAATGAGGGGGACCTGCCGGGCCAAAGCCAGCGTTTCCAGGGCCGGGAGCAAGCGGCGGCTACGCCATTCATCTTCGCTGACGTTGGCCACCAGGAGGTAGGGCTTCCGGGTCAGGAGGGGCACCTCGGCCAGCAGCGTCCGCTCGGCTTCGCTCCAGGGGAACTCACCGGCCCAACGGCCCTGGTTCACAAAGGCCTCCAGGCGCTTTAAGACCTGGAGCTGGGCCAGGGTCTTTTTATCCCCGGATTTGGCGGCCTTTTCCGTCTTGAGAAGCTGGCGCCGGATAATTTCCAGATCGGCCAGGAGCAGTTCGGTGTCAATAATTTCGATATCCCGCACCGGATCCAGGGTGGGGGCGATGTGAGGGATATCCTCGGCCTCGAAGCCGCGCACCACGTGGACCAGCAGATCCACGTCCCGGATATGGGCCAAAAACTGGTTGCCCAACCCCTCGCCCTGGCTGGCGCCCTGGATGAGCCCGGCGATGTCCACGAATTCCATGGTGGTGGGGGTGAGCTTGGGGGGCTTGAGCAGGTGCCCCAGGGTTTCCAGACGGGAGTCAGGCACCGGGACGATCCCGGCGTTGGGGTTGATGGTGGTGAAAGGGTAGCCCGCCACTTCCGCCTGGCCCGCGGTCAGGGCATTAAAGATGGTGGACTTGCCGACGTTGGGCAGTCCGACGAGGCCGCAGCGGCAGGACAAAGTAAGCGCTCCCTCAGAATATACCTTAAATTAATATAGTTATATATTAAATATCATAATTAATATTAAATAAAACAATCAACCTATTTATAATACTTATGTTTAACGTCATTATTAATGGTTGGCGGTGCCCCCCACATCTTGACTTTCCACTTGCCACTTTTCACTTTCCACTCTCTTAAGCCGACTTCGGTTGACTCCAGATGCCGGGAATGGCGGTGCCGCAGAAAGCGCATTTGCCCTCTTTGAGCTTGACCTCGCCAACCGTGTAGCCCCGGCGGGGGATGATGAGTTGATGACAGTGGTGACAATACGTGTTTTCGGCAGGATTTTGGGGGACGTTCCCCAGGTAAACGTATTTCAAACCGGTTTTCAGGGCGATCTCCCGGGCCTTTTCCAGGCTGCTCACCGGCGTGGGATAGTGCTGCTTCATCTTGTAGAGCGGGTAGAACCGGGAAAAATGCAGGGGCGTCAAGGGGCCCAGTTCGTCCCGGATCCAAACACACATCTTTTCCAGGTCCTTGGGGTTGTCATTGAACTGGGGGATCACCAGGTTGACGATCTCCAGATGGACGCCCTGCTTCCGGAAGATTTTCAGGGATTCAAGCACCGGGGCCAGGGTGGCGCCCACCAGGTCCCGATAAAACTCTTCGGTAAAGCCCTTGAGATCGACGCAGGCGGCCTGGAGGTGGGGGCACAGTTCTGCCAAGGGTTTGGGGTTGATGTAGCCGGCGGAATGGCAGACATTAATGATGCCCGCGGCCTTGGAGAGGCGGGCGATCTCCAGCATGTACTCATAGAAAATCATGGGCTCCACATAGGTGTGGGCGATGCTGGGGCAACTGGTCTCCCGGGCGGCCTGGACAATGGCCCCGGGGGCCAGGTCGAAATTATAGGTCTCCTCGGGCCGGGTCTGGGAGATTTCCCAGTTCTGGCAGAACTTGCAGTGCAGGTTGCAGCCGGCGGTGGCAATGGAATAGGAGCCGGTGCCCGGGAGCACGTGGAAAAGGGGCTTTTTTTCAATGGGATCGACGTGCACCGCGGTGGGGTTGCCGTAGGCCAGGGTAACGTAGTTACCGCCCCGGTTTTCCCGGACACCGCATTCACCCCGGTCGCCGTCCATGACCTCACAGTGCCGGGGGCACAGATCGCAGCGCACGTTGCCGTTGGCCAGCCGGGTATAGTGCGCGGCAGGGTAGGGGCGGGTATAGCCGAAACGCACGTCCTGACCGAAGGCCGGCCGGGGCAGCCCCTGGCACGCCAGCACACCCAAACTCAGGGCCCCGGCCTGGAGAAACCGGCGACGGGTTAAGGGCAGACTGGTATATGGGAATTCGATTTTATTTCTCGGCCCCATGGGACTTGAATCCTAAAATGGGAAATTATCATTGATATTCTACAGCTATCATTGTATCATGCCCGGGAATGGCCGCCTATTATTTTTTAGTGGCAAAGAAAAACGTCGGGAGTGTGCCGAATTTCTCTAACCAGAGATGGCGAAGAGGCCCGCCCCACCACTGGCAGAACGGGCAAGGGCCATTCGGGCCGAGTCATGAGCAGGACAACCCGTTGGCAGGGGAGAAAGAAGAGTAGTAGTATAATGGCATGACGAGGCAGAAAATCAGGGGCAGTTCACAAACCGCCCCTGATCATTCATGGTTTTACTTCTTGCAGTTTAGAGCAACGAATACGGCTGGGCCCGTTTGAGCCACTCGCTGTCCGGGTAGTTGGCTTTGAGATATTCAAAGGCTTCTTTCAGGGGGGCGGCGTTGTGGGTGGCCTTGTATTTGGCGACCCCCAGGTGAAAAGCAGCTTCCGGGGCCGCAGCGCTCCGGGGATATTCTTTCATGACCTGTTCCAGCAGGGCGATGGCGGGGTCAAAGGTATTGCGGTCAAAGTGGGTTTTGGCCTGGCCCACCATGAGAAAGGGGATAAACTCTTCCGGGGGTTGAAAGCCGACGCTGCGATGATGCTCTTTGCCGGTTTCATCCAGCACGATGACGGTGGGTGTCCAGGTAATGTTGAAGTCACTGGCTATGGGTTGGGCATCAAAAAGGACCTGGATCGGGATGAAGTTTTGGTTGACAAATTCCACCACCTGAGCCTTGGGGTACGTAACCGCACCC
The DNA here is from genome assembly GCA_963777875.1 of uncultured delta proteobacterium. GTDB lineage: Bacteria > Desulfobacterota > Desulfobaccia > Desulfobaccales > Desulfobaccaceae > Desulfobacca. The sequence continues at coordinate 16,197 of CAVZSK010000052.1, forward strand.
ATCTGTTGGCAGCCGATTCAGCCGGGGTTAAAAAAATCCAACAGGACGAACTTCTTTTCGGCCGCAGCCCGGGCTATACCCGCCTTAAGATCACTTTCCCACAAAATTTCCTGAGGCATGGCTTACCCTCCTTGAGAAATCCTGACTTATTTTTTACCAAGATAATGCTGTAAATGAGGATAAGCAACAACAGAAATTTAATTATGTACCCAAAATACATGGTTGGGCAAGAAGGTAGCCTAACAAGGCGCGTACATGAATATGTCGGCCGGCCGCCGGGGCCCGGAGGTGGTATGGAGGAAAACTTCAGCCGGAATTAGGATTTATTAACCCGCTGCCGCAGGACGCCGGAGGTCTTAAACACCACTACTCGGCGGGCCCGCAGGATGAGGTCTTGTTTGGTTTGAGGGTTGCGACCGCGCCGGGAATTCTTGCTGCGGACACTGAATTTGCCAAAACCGCTGATCAGGACGTCTTCTTCCTTGGCCAGGGCATCTTTCATTATATCCAGGACGCATTCCACCGCGCTGCGAGCTTCCTGCTTGCTGAGCCCGATCTGGAGATTAATGTTATTAATAACCTTTTCTTTGGTCAGGGCCATGGCCGAAACTCCTTCCTCTTGCCTGAGGGTAAGTCTGAACCTGCAACGTAACTACGCAACTATTATTATTCACTTATAAATCGCTGTCAAGGTTTTTTTCGGGTAATGATCGAGATTTATCGGTTGCGGGGAAGAAAAACGCCGAAAAAATTCCTTTCACGCCAGGCCGTTCAGAAAAGCCAGGCAGTTGTGCCCCAGATCAGGCAGATAGTAGCCGCCTTCCAGAAGGGCGAAGCGCCGGCCCTGGCATTCGTCCAGAGCAGCTTGTTTGACCCACTCGCCGATCTGCCGGTAATCGTCGGTCTGCAAAATGCCGCCCCAATCTTTGCTATAGGTGTCAAATCCCGCCGAAACGCCGATAATATCAAAAGTGCGACTAACCTTTAGAGCATTTTGGACTTCAAAGAGGAACTGGTCCCGGCGGCTGCTCTCGATGTTAATGACCTCCACTTCCGGAATGTTGGAAAAAAATCTGTCGGTGCCGTCGCCGAAGTGCAGATCAATATCCAGGATCAAGGCGCGCCCGATCAGACCCTGGCGCCGCAGGCGTTCCACGGCAATCGCCATGTTATTAAAGAAGCAAAACCCCCAATGACTGTCGGGGCTGGCGTGGTGGCCGGGGGGCCGCAGGAGTCCGAAGGCCGGTTCCCCGGCCAAAGCCGTGGCCGCAGTCAGCATGGCGCCCCCCGCGGCCAGGATGGCCACGTCATAGACGTCGGGTTGGCGGGTCATGGACTGCAGGAGCCGGGGGGTATGGACCAAAAGGAGGTCCTCAGGCAGGGCTGGTTCCGGGGTCAGAAAGGCAAAGTGGGGCTGCACAACATCGTAAATAGCGGCGATCCGGCTCGGGTTTTCCACCCCGGCGGTGGGGTAGGGAGTAAGAAATTTTTCGTGATAGATAATTTTCATTTCTCGCTCCGGGCATGAAGAGTTGGAGCTTTGCCGGGGCGCATTTTAAAAGCCAGGGCGCCGAAGCGACAGGCGTTCAGGCATTTGAGACAGTTAATGCAGGCGGTGCTGTTGACGTCTTTAAAGGGCTTACAACCGGTGGGGCAACGCCGTTCGCAGGCCTGGCAATGGACACATTTTTCTTCATCAAACTGCAGACAGAGGAAGCTGACCCGATTGAACAGACCGTAGAATCCCCCTAAAGGGCACAAGATACGGCAGAAAAACCGGCTGATCAAAATGGCCCCGATGATGATGATCACCAACCAGGTGACCTTGTTCCAAAAATAAAAACCAACATTCTGCCACAACGAAGGTTTAATGATCAAGAGCGGTAAGGCGCCGGTAAGGGTCCCGGACGGACACAGGAGTTTACAGAACCAGGGTTGGCCCAAACCGAGTTCATCCACCCAAAACAAGGGCAGGAGCACCACCAGGACAAGCAACACCACATATCGAAAATAGTTCAAGAATGACGGAATCTTAAGTTTTCGCGAGGGTATCTTGTGCAGCAAATCCTGGATCAGGCCGAAGGGACAGAGCCAGCCACAGGGAAAACGGCCGGTCATGATTCCCACCAGACCCAGGTACCCCAGCACCACGGCGCCGAACTGGACCATGCCCGCCTGGACGGAAAGGCGCACCGAAGCCAGCATATTTTGGAACGCGCCCACCGGACAGCTCAGGACGGCAGCCGGGCAGGAATAACAATGCAGACCGGGAGTACAGAGGCTTTTCAGCGGTCCCTGATAAATGACCGGTCCGAATGGAAAGAGCAAATAGGCATTGGTGATTATGGCGAAGATAGCTTGAATCAGACGCCGGAACTTATTCATCAACCTACCCCAATACAAGACAGACAGATGCTGGTCCCGGAATTCAGGATGCTGGCAATTTCACCCGTATTCAGCCCTAATATTAAAAGGCAGATAAAAAGGACGAGAAGCCAGATGGTAACTTTCGGCATGGCCTCCTCCGGTGCGGTTTTTTTTACCATTGCCAATAAAAAAGTTCTGATGCGGTTTCCTCCCTTTAACTATCTTCCCCGGGGAGTAATAGAATAACAGGCTTGTCTGGAAGAGAGGGAAAGAAGGAACCAATTTTGACAATGGCTATACTATATACTTTCAGGGCTTGCTGGCAAGAAGCTAAAGAATTTTTTCTGCCACCATTGACAAACTATTATATTAGATTATAAGAATATTATGATTAATCAAAAAGATCAACTCGAACAAGCGGCTCGCTGCCTCAAGGCCATGGCTCATCCCACCAGGTTGATGATCTTGCACCTGCTCAGCGAGTCCGAGCGGTCAGTGGGGGAATTGGAAAAACTTTTGGAAGTGTCTCAAGCCAACCTTTCCCAGCATCTCAACCTGATGAAGGACAAAAAACTGTTGTCCTCCCGGCGGGCCGGCAACCAGGTTTATTACCGCCTGCACGACAACCGCCTGATGGGACTCATGGCCCTGATCCAGGATCTGTTTATCAAACCCTAAGAATTATTCTATTTATTATATTATTCTAATATTAGAATAATTAATAAATATTGATTGAGGTATTTCATCGGCTCTCGGACGCTCCCCCGGTTGCCGTTAAACAAAAGCGTCCAGAGAAATGCCGCAATCTCTCCTGCCTGACAATGGACAAAGCCCATATTCCCTCGTTGGAGGAGTTGCTTGAAATGGCTCAGATAGAGGGCGTCGAGTTAATTGTCTGCCGGATGACCCTGGATATGATGGAGTTGGATGAAAGCGAACTGCTGGAAGGCACTATAGTCTGGCCGGCCGAGGAATTCATCAAGTACGCCAAGGAATGCAAGATCTGCATGTATATCTAAACTGCTGACGAGCCGATTAATGAGCCGCCTCTGGTGCCAGCAGGCGACCCTGGAGCAGCTTGGAACTCACCAGGTTGACCAGGAGCCAGATGCCGGAGGCGGAAAAATAGGTTTCGATGGCGCGGTGGAACAAGACTTTAAACAGGGGCGGAAATTCGTCATCCCCCCGCCAGAACAGGTAATACAGGGGAACCCGGGGGAGAGGCAGAAATTTAAAGGCAGCATCGGCCAAATCCAGGGGTTCGCCGCCCAGGGAACGGGAGGCCCGTTGAAAGCCGGGCAGGTCATGGCCAAAACGTTCCAACAGAGTTTCCAGAGGCAACTGGTGCGGACCGGTGAAATAATGGGCCTCTTTTAAATCTGCAACACTGATGAGTTCCTGGTCCACAGGGGAGATACCGGTCACCTGGGTGAGATACAGGAGGGTCACCAACTCAAGTTGCGGGTCGCTGGTAACCTCCCAGTGCCCGGCTTGGCGGCGCCGCAAACATGCGTTGGCTGCGGTCCAGCAAAATTTCCTCCTGGAAAGAGAGAAAAATCAGGCCGTCCGAGCCATAGACCCGGCCGGGCATGAGGCGGCAGAGATCGGCCAGGTCCCGGGACTGCACTGTATCCCAGTATTGTTCGGGAATCTGAATCAGGCTGCGGTATGGACTCAAGGCCGGGGGACGCTGCCCCCGACGCCGTTTTTGCATCTCGAGAAAACTTTGACTAAAAGGGTAGGGGCCGCAGGCAAAATTTTCACAGGGAAACAGATCGCAATCCCGCAAACAGTAATCCACCCGCCGCAATGCCGCGCAGGCCAGGATAGGGCAGGGGGCCCCTAAAAGGCGTTTTTGGGCCTCCAGTTTGGCCTTGGCCAACTGGCTTTTGCCGGGGCCGCAACTGGAACAGATATCTAACAGCCGCAATTTGCAGACATCACAGGCAATGCCGCAGGCGCCGGTGGGCATGATTCGAGTCCTGAGTTCTGAGTCCCAGGTGCTAGGAAAAATAAATAGTTATGACCTGTTCTGAAAAGTTCAAGGTCCAAGGTCAAAAACCAGGGACCGTAGGGCGGGAAACCGCGAAGCGCATCCCGCCTTCTTAGCTTAAAGCACGTTACCCGCCTGACCAGGTACAATCGCACTGCGCTAAAAATGACGTAATTGCTTTTCTGGCGGCAACCTGTCATTAAACTACCATCGCCAAAATACATTTCAGATAGGAGCTCTCCGGCAGGGCCAGGAGGGCCGGGTGGTCCCGGGCTGCTCCCCGGCATTCGATGAGACGCGCCTGGCGTCTGGATTCCCGGCCGGCCTGGCGCAGCACCTCCAGAAAGGCATCTGCGGCCAGGTTATAGGAACAGGAGCAGGTAATCAATACTCCTCCCGGTTTGAGGAGCTGCAAGGCCCGCCGGTTGAGGTCCCGATAGCCCTTACCCGCAGCCTGCTTATCAGCCCGGCTTTTGGCAAAGGCCGGAGGATCCAAAATGACCAGGTCGTATTTCTCACCGCCGGCTACCGCCGCCTTGAGAAAGTCGAAGCAATTAGCCTGGACCCACTCGATATTATCCAACTGGTTGAGCCGGGCATTGTCCTGGGCCAGCCGCAGGGAAGGGGCGGACGACTCCACCGCGACCACGCGGCCGGCAGACCGGGCCGCGTGCAGGGCAAACCCTCCCTGATAGGAAAAGCAATCCAGAACGTCCCCGCCGGCCCAGGCTGCGGTTGCCTGACGATTTTCCCGCTGATCTAAAAACATACCGGTTTTTTGGCCATGCCTGACATCCACCAGAAATTGCAACGGCCCCTCCTGGATCACCACACGCTCCGGCAGGTCCCCCGAGATAACCTCCACCTCCAAAGGCAGTCCTTCCAGGCGGCGCACGTCGCTGTCATTGCGCAAGGTGATGGATTTCGGCTGCACCAGACGGTGCAGGAGATCCACCAGATCGCCCAGCAGCCGGGCGATGCCGGGATGATGCACCTGCAGCACGAGATGGCCGTCGTAGGAGTCCACGATGAGGCCGGGGAAACCGTCAGCCTCGGCATAAATCAGACGCAAGGCGTTGGCATCCCGGACGACCCGGCTGCGGTAGGCCAAAGCCCGGCTCAGCCTGGCCTCCCAGAAGGCCAGATCCACGGGATCTTCGGCTGTGGTCAGCAGACGCAGGGCAATGCGCGAGGCGGCACTATACAGGGCCTGCCCCAGAAAGCGGCCTTGCTCATCCTGGACCGCCACTACCTCCCCCGGTGCCGCAGTCTGCCCGGGCAAAAGATCGTCGCGATAGAGCCAGGGGTGGCCGGTGCGCCACCAACGCAGCCCTTTGGCGGTTAAAGTAATTTTAGTAACCATAAGTAATTATTTAGTTTAATTCTCCTTCTGCTGAGACCTGAGCAAAGTAAAATATTGCATTTATTTACAGGCTTATGTTAGTTTTCCTGCAAAGAGAAAAGTTGCAAAATACTTTGCATGTCTTAACACAATCGTTGTCCGCCGCCAATAGCTGGCAGAATAAATAATTTATGGTATAATTAATATGCTACAAATAATGAAGATTATTAGGAACCTAAGGCCATGAGTGAGTTAGCATCGGAAAATTCCAGGAAGACCGTACCCCGCAAGTATGTGTTGGTGCTGTTATTCTTCACCGTCGCAGCCGGATTGGCGATGGGGACGTATTACTATTTTTTCACCTGGCGGGAAACCCCCCGTTTCGCCCTCTGGCAAATGGTGCGGGCCATTCAAGCCAATGACACGCAAACGCTGTTTCAATATATCGATATCCCGTCGATTGCCGATCACCTGGTGACCAACTCAGCCGGCGACGTGGATTCCTGGTTACTCAATAAAGGGTTTGGAGCAGCTCCTGAAGAAGATGATGTTTCCCGTCTGGCCCGCAGTCTGACAAAGAAATTTGCCCGTTTTATCACTCCCAAGGTGATTGCCGCCCTGGAACCGCAAATCAAGGCGGGCGTCGAGAAATACCTGGCAGAACTCAACACCCTGGAAAAAGCCGGCCTCTCGGCGTTACCGGCCAAGGCCGAGATTCAACAGGAGGACGGTGTGGCCTCGGTCACGCTCACCGATCCGGGCACCGGGAAAAAGTTTCACTTCCGTATGGCCAGGCCCGCCGATGGCAACAAGTGGCGTATTGTGGAAATAGATTATCAGAATGTCAGGTCAATTATTGAACGCAAATTTATGGAATAAAAAGCCGGGCTGGAACTCTGGCAAAAGACACCTCCTGACATTGAGTCTGATAATATATATTATGTAAACTAAGCTATGGGGCAGCATTTACCAGGCCTCTTTTAAGTTCTCCAACATTTTCTGGGTCTCAGGCTCCTGAAACCATTCAGGCAAAAAGGAATTGTTGTATGAAATTCTTCATAACCGGCGGCACCGGCTTTGTGGGAACCTCTCTGTCCAAACAATTGGTTCAGATGGGCCATGAAATCAGTATCCTCACCCGCAGTGCCAAACCTCGGCCAGGCTCTGACCCGGCCGTGACCTTTGTTCAGGGCGATCCCAATGCCCCAGGCCCCTGGATGGAGATGCTAACGGCACATGACGTGGTCATTAATCTGGCCGGGGCTTCCGTCAACATGCGGTGGACCGAAGAGAATAAGAAAATTATCCGCAACAGCCGGGTTCTGACCACCCAGCATATCGTGGAGGCCCTGGCCGCGGCGCCCAACCGGCAGACCAAACTCCTGCTCAGCACCTCGGCCATCGGTTATTTCGGTGACCGGGGCGATGCCGAGCTTACTGATACCTCACCGCCCGGACAGGACTTCCTGGGTCAACTGGCCCAGGAATGGGAAGCCGCGGCCTTGAAAGCCCAGGATCTGGGAGTGCGGGTGGCCATTACCCGATTTGGCGTCGTTTTGGGCCGGGGCGGCGGCTTCCTGGAAAAGCTGGTGCCGGTGTTTAAGACCTATCTTGGTGGTCCGGTGGGTTCCGGCCGGCAGTGGTTTTCCTGGATCGACCAGAGTGATCAATTACGGGCCTTTCTGTTTGTTCTGGAGAACCCGAGTCTTCAGGGACCGATAAATTTTACCGCGCCCCAACCAGTGCGCAATGCCGAATTGGCCAAAGCCCTGGGCAAGGTGTTAAACCGGCCCAGTTGGGTGCCGACCCCCGCCTTTATGGTTAAACTGGTGCTGGGTGAATTTGCGCAAGTGGTCTTGGGGGGCCAGAAAGTGTTGCCGGAAAAACTCCTGGCCGCGGGCTTCACCTTTGAGTATCCCACCATTGAAGCCGCTTTACGGCACCAGGTGCTCTAAACAGTTTCAGTTTTCGGTTACCGTTGATTAGAATTTGTAGGGCGGGAAAGCGACAGCGCATCCCGCCTTTTGATCTTTAGCCGAGGAGTTGCTTTTGGTAAATGACGCTGCCCCCCAAAAGCCTCTGGGATTACAGGTTTACCGCGGCTTGGCCACCTTAGCCGGGGTGGCCGGCTGGCCCTGGTTTTACTGGCGGCTCAAATCCCGAGGTTTTGGCGAGAGTTTCCTCCCCCGCCTGGGTCTGACTCTGCCCGCCTTTGACGCTGCTGCCAGCCATCCCCGCATCTGGTTGCATGGGGTTTCGGTGGGAGAGATAGCCGGGGTGGAGCCCCTGGTGCGGGAACTGGAACAATGCCTGCCCCAGTGTAGCCTCTTCCTGTCCACCGGCACCGAAACCGGCCAGGCCGTGGCCCGCCGACTGGTACGGCCCGTCACACCCCGTTTTTTATTATCCTTTGGACCTGCCCTGGGCCGTGCGCCGCTCTTTGGATCATATCCACCCTTCCCTCTACGTCGCCCTGGAAACTGAAATCTGGCCGAATTTTTTGGTGGCAGCTAAAACCCGGGGGATTAAACTGGCCCTGGTGAACGGCCGTCTTTCCGAAAATTCGTTAAGAGGCTATCTTAAATTTAAAAGCTATCTAAAATATATTATTGATCTATTTGATCTTATTGCGGCCGGCACCCCGGAAGACGCTGGGAGGTTTTTGGCCCTGGGAGCGGCGCCGGAGAAGGTCGTGTGCACCGGCAACACCAAATTTGAGCGGCGGCCCAATCCCGCGGCCCAGGCCCAGGCCCAAGGGTTTCGGGAAAGGCTGCGTTTGCAGGCTGGGCCGGTCTTTTTGGCGGCCTCCACCCACCCCGGGGAGGAAGAAATTGTCCTGGCGGCCTACCAGGCGCTCCGCCGCCCCTACCCTGCCCTGCAATTACTGCTGGCCCCGCGCCATCCCGAACGCGCCGTTGCGGTGGGCCAACTCCTGAGTCAGGCAGGTCTGCCCTGCCAATACTGGCACACCCTAAAGACTGGGGAACAAGAGCGCCGGGAAGCGGTGGTGATCATTGACACTGTGGGTGATCTGTTTGCCCTGTACAGCCTGGCCGACCTGATCTTTGTGGGCGGCAGCCTGATCCCCCACGGCGGCCAGAATATTCTGGAGCCCGCGGCCTGGGGCAAGGTTCCCCTGTATGGCCCCCACCTCAACAATTTTCGCGCCGCCCGGCAGTTATTGGCCGAAGTTGACGCCGGTATCCAAATATCTGATGCCGCCAGTCTGATCCAGGCCGCCAGCTATTGCCTGGACCACCCCGAGGAATTGCAACGTCGGGGGCAGCGCGGCCTGGAGGCCCTGGGGACCCATCAGGGCGCGGCCCGACGCCAGGCGGAACTGCTGTCAAGGCTGCTGCCGGGAAATAAACCAGGGTGAGAAGAAGTTAATCGAACGACTGTGAACCATGCCACATAATTTTGCAGCGACGAGTCATCTGGATGATAGCTAACTATGTTAAATATAACGAGGTGGAGAGATGGCGAAGGAAGAGCAGAGAGGTTGCAATCGAAGGGAAGCTCTGTTATCTGGGAAATTGCTGGAAGATTGCTAAGCCCAGCTGCGCCGGAGGCGAGTGAAAGGAGCCGATATTGCCAGGATTCAACCTCCCCTACCAGCCGATCCGACAGTTGTTATACAACCGCACTGACCTGTTTGAGCAGTTTGAGGCCACCGAGGCAGCGACCTGGGGAAAGACGGTGGACTTTAGGATCTACAAACATTTTATCCAGGCGGGCGGCCACACGCCAAAAGACCCGTACATGGGAATGATGCAGGCCCTCCATGACAATTCGATCACGCATTGTATATACAAACTCATAGGGAAACGCAAAGTTGCGGCCATCATGGGTGACCACAAGATGGCGCGCGATGCTGCGGTTTACAGGGATATAGCCATCCTGGCGTGCGGCTCACTGGAAATGGCATCCTGATGTGCACCGGCGGGGGGCCGGGAGCCATGGAAGCAACCCACTTAGGAGCCTCACTGGCCAAGTATCCTCTTGCAGACCTGGACAAGGCGCTGGCCCGGCTGAAGACTCAAGCTGAGGTTCCGGAACTCAAAGGGATTGTCGGCCAAGGAGGCAGGGTTGACCAAGCTTTGGTGGCTCAGGCACATGCGTGGTTCAAGCCCGCGTATGAGATTGCGGCCTCGACGAAGCGTCCGAGCCAGAGTCTGGCTGTGCCGACTGGGGCTATGGTCATGAGCCGACGACGCCATTTGCCACCCACATCGGCAAATACTTTCAGAACAGCATTCGGGAAGAAGGGCTTCTGGCTCTGGCGAAGCAAGGTGTCATCTACGCCGAAGGCAAAGCCGGGACAATCCAAGAAATCTTTCAAGACGGGGCGCAGAATTACTATAAGACCTTCGAGTATTTCAGCCCGATGGTGTTTCTTGGGGTTCAGTACTGGACGACAACGTATCCCGTGGTGGGCGTTCTCGAGAAGCTTTTCCCGGACGAGTTCGGCAAGTGCCTGTTAGTGACAGACGATATCAATGAGGCGGCGGAGTTTATTGAAGAATTCAGCCCATAGACTTGGTCGGATGTGGCCCTGCCTTTCTTGGTTCCGCCCTCTAGTGAGTTACTTGCCACGTTAAACAATTATCCCCTCACTGAGAAAAATTCCAGATTTGATCTGAATCTGCAAACCGGGAGGCTGCCCCTGTGGGCCGCCTTTTAACAAGGATAATTGACCTAAATTTCCATCAGATGGGGACGCTTTAAACCTGGCGCGAAGGTTATCGTGGTTAATCCAGAGATTTCAACCTTGACGTAACCGTTGCTTAGCAATTTCATGGAGTGAACCAGGGGGCCGTAGGTCTCCACCGCCCAGGTGACCATAGCCTGGGCGGCCAGCAATGGCTGTGACACAAAAATGGTGTCACCATACTTGGTTTGCTGGATGATACTCGTCATCTCATTACCCCTTCTCCCTAAACAACCCCGAATAATGGGATTGAACCTGCGGGACAAGTCCAGTAAACTTTTGTCACTCTGGCGATGCAGGCGCCAAGCGGCGGGAAGTAGCTCCCTGACAACATGCGATTCTACAGCCTGTAAAGATTGCTCTTTAAATTCTTTTCAAACTCGGGAATCGATTCTCCATAATTCTTAGGACTTTTGACCTTAGGAGGCGGAACCGGCTGCAGCCCGTTGTGGCACTAGCTGATTGAAAATTTTGATCATTACCGAGGCATCGCCTGGGTTTTCTTTTAGATGTCGATTCCAGGCCTCTTTAGTAGATTCACCCAGTTTTACCTGAACGACTGCCATCTTTACTCCCAGACTCACTGCAAATTCCTCCATTTTCCGAATTTTTCCCATATCGGTAACTCCTTTCGGCATCTAAATAAAGTCGTTGGTGATTGGCTAGAGCAGAAGGCCTGGCATATTAAGCTTCGTAGAAATCGATCATTGCCATGAACAATAGTATCGGCAACTACCAAAAATTCTTTAAAAATTTCCAAAGCTCGAACCAAACCTGGCGGCGCCACCTCGGCAGCACCTCGTAACGCCAGGAAGGATGGAGATAGTTCTGCTTTGACTCGTTGGTCTAACTTGCAGAGCTAACATTTTTTTAAAGTCGCCAGCGAACTTCCCGTTGGCAGCAGGTGAGACCTGATCAGGAGGTGGTAAGAAGTGAATGATGGAATTATTCTTAAGAAATTATCTTATGGTTTCGAATTAACTAATTTAAATAGTTTATTTTTATAACCATAGATTAAACTGCCAACCCAGGGTTTTTGCTTGCCCCTGACTCTAAGAACCTTGAAGCATGCAGAGGTTTACCAGGCCCCGCCGGGCTTGTCGGTCCTGCCATGGGCCGATACTAAAACTGAATATCAAACAGGGAGCTGATGGAGTCTTCCTTGTGGATGCCGGTAATGGCCTTGCAGAAGAGCGGCGCTACGGATAATTGCACAATTTTGTCGGTCTCTCTGGCATTGTCTTGCAGGGGGATGGTGTCAGTGACCACTAATCGGTTTAAAGGTGATTCGATAATCCTATCAATCGCCGGGCCGGACAGGACTGGATGGGAACAGCAGGCGTACACCGATTTTGCCCCTTTTTCCATAATGACTTTGGCGGCCTCGGTCAGGGTGCCGCCGGTGTCAATGATATCATCCAAAATGACCGCCTCCATGTCCTTTACTTCCCCGATGATACGCATGGCTTTCGCCTTGCCGGGTGCATCCCGGCGTTTATCAATGAAGGCCAGGCTGGACCCCAGCCTTTTGGCATAGGCCCGGGCCCGGGGAACCCCACCGGCGTCCGGGGAGACCATGACCAGATCGTTTTTGAAGCTGGCTTTGATATAGGGCATCATGACTGAGGAAGCGTACAGGTTGTCCACTGGAATATTAAAAAAACCCTGAATCTGACCGACATGCAAGTCCATGGTGAGTATGCGGTTGGCGCCGGCACTGGTCAAGAGATCGGCCACCAACTTGGCGCTGATGGGCACCCGGGGCGCCACCTTGCGATCCTGGCGGGCATAGCCGTAATACGGCATGACCGCGGTAATGCGGCGCGCCGAGGCCCTTTTGAGGCGTCAATCATGAGTAATAGTTCCATCAGGTTCTTATTGACCGGCTGACAGGTGGATTGGATGATAAACACATCTCGGCCGCGCACATTTTCGCCGATTTCAATTCTGATTTCACCGTCACTAAAATTCCCCACAAAAGCTTTGCCCAACGGCATGGACAAACAGTTGCAAATTTCCAGAGACAAATCAGAATTGCTGTTGCCGGCAAAAATTTTGAAATCGCTGTCCATCAGAACTCACTCCACCCAGGGATATTTGTCATGTTGCGATGTGTAGTTTGCAGTTTACGGTTTTTAGACAAAAGAATCGATGTGTTAGAATATTTCTGGTAACTGGAGTTATTGTGTTACCTCTTTACTAAAACCAGTTTATGTTAAAATATTCCCAAAATGAAGGCAAGAAGATTTTTCCGCTTTTTTTAACCTGAACCTAACGTGTTGATAACACTTCGCCGCACCGGGGGCGCCGTTGTCTTGAACCCTGTCATCGGCAGGACAGCATGAATGCGAAAAAATCGATGGTGGTCAGACGGTTAGATTAGAACGCGTACCAGACTCGAAACCAATTGTGCAGGGCCTCGCCCCTGTCTTTGGTGCCCGTTTCCAGTTGCGATCTCAGGAGGAAACTCCAACGACCCAGGTCATATTTGACGCCGGGGCCGATTCCGTACACCGGATCGGAGAAGTTTAAATTGTTACGCCAGGAGAAATAGTCGGTGGGTGGTTTATAGAGATATCCGCTCATTCCCACTTTTAGGGTGGGCATGATGCAGTAATCCATGGAATAGCGAAAGAGCAGGTGACTGGCAGGACCCATGGGGGATTGCCCGGAAGTCTGGTCCTGATTATACAGGAAAGACACCCGCAATTCCGCCGCAGGGCTGAACTGAAATTTCGCCGTCATCTGATGGGAATTTTTGTCTAAGCTGTCAAAATTAGCGCTGCCACCAGGTTTTTGACCAGCAGAAATAACCGGTAGTCTGTCCCCAAAGGAAACGGTTACGCCAGGTTCGGCTTCCTTGGGATCACGGATCTGCATTTCCAGGGAATTTTTCGGCGGACACAAAGGCAGGAAGATAGGTTTGGCCAACAGGATCTATTGGGCGGAATGGAAGCAGAAGCAGAACATACGGCTCCCACGAGTATTGCTACCCCCAGGAAACAAATCGCCACCAAGCGCTGTAGCCGTATTCTCCCCCTAAACATTTTCCCCCCCACATCTCTGTAACTTATATATTACTGGAGAACACCTGCAAAAGTCAATTAATTTTTAAGATAATTATTGCCTCTCCTCTCCCCCTTGGGGGAGAGGGGTAGGGTGAGGGGGAAACCCACAGATCAGCCACCCCAGGGCATCCGGGCATACGTTTCGCTCAGAGTGTCCCGGAATTGCCGGAAAAATTTTTCGTGACTGCTTTCCCAATCTGCCAGCATGGTCAGGGCCAATTTGGCTTCACCTTCGGTTTTCCTGCGCCATGGCCTGGTAAAATTCACTTAAATCCTTCTCGATGAGCCAGGCCAGGTTAAAGACGGTGACATCCGGGACCATGGAACCCTCCACACATTGGTGCAGGAACTCGGAACGAGCCCGGTCATCAAAAAAATCCACCGGCTTCAGCACAGTTTCATCGACATCCGCCAGGCCGATTTTCTTCCCGGCCTTGACATTGGCGATAAGCCGGTGCAAAAATTCGATATGTTTTTCTTCTTCCTTAATCAGCTGTTTAAAGGCCGACACGGCCGCACCCACGCCCAGGTGCTGCAAGGAATTTTGAAAAAACGTCTTGCCCGTCTGTTCCTGATTAAGAGCGTATTCAAAAATTTTGATTAAGCCTTCCGGTCCACTCATGAGAAACCCTCCTTAAAGGTTGGTGAGCTTGGGCGAAGTTGACCACACCCATTTCCGTTTGGCATTGAGCCAGATGATATAGATGATCATAAAAACCGTGGATACGGCCGAAGGCACGGAGGTTTGGGTGCTGAACAAGGTCAGCGCCAGGCCCCCGGACAGGCCGTAATTCTTCAAGGTGCCCAGGAGTACCAGGCTGATTGTCAGGGACTGCTCAAGACCCCGCCAACGGCAGAGACGTTCAATGATCTCTCCCCAAATAAAGGTACTGCACACCGCAATGAAAACCACCGGCAGCAGCGACAGCGGCTGGTGCAAAAAAAGCTGCCGGTTCAAGCCCACAATGGTGTAAGTGATCAAGAAAAAAGACCAGTTGGTTAGGGTGCCCTTAAACGGTTCAATTTTTGCCGTCCACTTGAGCCACTGCAGCAGCCACGACAGCAACAGGGGCAACAGGATCAGTTCCCCGACAATGACGGCTATTTTATAAGGATGCACCAGCATCACCGCCTTCCAATAACAGCAGGGCCAACAGCGGCGTCAGAATCAAGGCGCTCAGATAACACCCCACGGTGCCCAGGATAGAAAAAACGTGGTCCCCATGGAGGATGCCGGTAAAAGGAATGACCGCCACCGCCGGCGGCACCGCGGCCAAAATCACAAAGCCGTTGATTAACTCTTGATCCTGGATGAATAACCGGCTGAGACCCACCAACAAACCACCCAAAAGTAAAAAGCTGCACACGGTGCCCACCAGGGCCGGACGCACCATAGAACTGGGGGAACGGAAAATACTGATGGGCACCCCCAGAACCGAGAGTGTCATGACCAGACCCAGGGCCGGCAGCACCAGTTTTTCCACATAAACGGCAAACTGCCCCGCTGTCAGGCCGAAAAATAAGGCCAAAAAGAGAATAACATCCCGATTCCGTAATAACGCTAACATGGGGCGACTTATCCTAAGTTCTTGCTGAAAGCTGAGTGCTGAACGCCTACGTTGAAATTGAAAACCTCTGATCGGCCTCGGCGTCATAAAACAGGGGCGGCGCCTCAAGACCGGCCATAACTTTCCGGCCGGCCTCCACCATAAAGCCGGCAATAATTTGATTTGTCATAATCACCGCCGGGTCCGGCTGGTAAACGCAGGCAGCCCGTTGACGGTGCCGACTCTCCCCCGGGCGCCTGCCCACGATATCATATAATCCCAATAAGGTCGCCGGGGTCTGCGGCTGTCTGTGGGGATGATAGGCCACCACCTGCCCTCCGGCGACATCGGAGCCGCCGCTGATGAGAATTGTCCCGGCGGCAGCACAGGCCTCACTTAAGGCAATGCGGCTGGCAAAATTGTCCACACAGTCAAAAATGACCTCAAAGCCGCGCATATCGGTCCCGTCCCGGAAATAATCCTGCACCGCCGACGCCTGCGTATCAAACAGGCGGTTGAGCCTGTCCGCCAAGGTTCGGGCCTTACCCGCGCCCACGGCCCCCGCAAAAAACACCTGTCGGTTGAGGTTGGTTACCTCGATGACGTCCGGATCAATAAAGGTCATCTCCTTGAAACCGGCCAACGCCAGTCCCAGGCCCACAAAATTGCCCAGCGCGCCTGCTCCCACAATGCCGATGGCCGGCAGCCTGGCCGGCCGGGCCAGCCGGGGGCGCTGGTAACGGATTAATTCCGGCGAAATTCGGCCCCCCAGCAGAATATTCTTGGTCTCTTCTAAGATAAGGCCGGCGGCAATGATGTCCAGCACTCCGTCCGCAGAATCGGCCCTGCCGGGCAGGTTGACCGGAGACACCACTTCCTGCAACTCCAGCCACTCCCGGCCCTTCAGATACGTAAATATCTTAAAACCCTGCTCCTGGCCGTCTTCCCAGGTAAAGCCCCGGATAACCGTCAGAGTGCCCTGAAAAGCCTGTTCCAGCAGAATTTTATCGGCCAGACCATAGTGGCTGAGGTCCACCACCAGATGACAATGGCGAAAGATCTCCTGGCACAGGGGATGGGTGTAATACCCCTCAAAGTGGCTGAGCTGCCAATCCGGGTTCAACCTGCGGGCCAGGGAAATTAACCGCTCGTCCAGCCGGGGGGCCACGACCCGAAGCTGATTGACTCCCAAAGCCGCCGCCGCCAACAGATACAGCGAGGTCAAAAGCTCATTGTCACCCACCACGCCAACCCGGGCCCGGGCCAGAATATTCTGGTTCCACTGGGGAATCCGCAGTTGTCTATCCAACCGGGCCTGATAGGTCATAGGCGTTTATTTTCTCTTCCTTGAAAATATTAATTCGTGTCGGCCGGAAAGAGTAAAGAAGGCATCGCCTTTTTGGCATTATTCCATTTCTTGTTAACCGAAAACTGAAAACTGGAAACCGGAAACCATCTTACAGTCCTTCCAGCTTGGGAGGGATATACGAAACGGGTGACAATCGGTTTTTTACCTCTTCCTCCAAAGTTTCCAGATCTGAGCGCGTCAGGAGGCGGCCGTCATCGATGAGTCTGATGGGTGCGGCTTTTTTGTCCACAAAGGTCTGCCCCGAGAGAATCCCCCGTTTTTTATAGTGAATCTCTTGATCATGCCAGCCGTCGTCGCCGATGACGATGGCATAACAAAACCCGCCGTATTCCGTTTCCCAAATTCTCGCCTCGGACACTGGTGCGTCAGTGATGAGGCTGACACTGCCCCTTTTGAGGTCCTCCTCCTGCCAGGCCCCCTCGTGTAAGATCACCAGGTCCTGAATCACCACCTCCACCTTGGCCACCGGCAGCCGCAGCCTGGCCGTGACATAATCCAATACCGTGGCCTGGTTGGCGGCATCGGTCTCGGAAAAATGCCGGAATGCCAATTCCCCATGGGAGTGAATCCAGCCGTTGATGACCGTGGACTCCGGCAAAGAATCCCGATACGCGGCGATCTTCTCCGGGGCCAGACTGACGTATTGATCCTGATTCTGCTCGTTGTCCGGCAGACCGATATCCACGATCAATTCCGGATTCTGACTGGCGGCCAGGGTAAAGCCGTACCACTCGTAGCTGCGCTTGTGGACAGCCCGCACCAGTTCGTTGATCGTATACGCTTTGTCCCTGGCATACCTGGTCATGAAAATCTCCACCGGCAGTTCGGCCAGGGAGATTTCCCGGCTGGCAGTTTTTTTCAGGCCGGCCAGACTCTTGATCCTCACTGCAATCTCCGGCGGACATACCCCTCGTCCACCTGCAGCGCGCCGGTAAAGGTCCCCGGCATCCGGAACATATCCTCACCGAGCACCCGGTGCAGGATGCTGATCAACCCCCGGGCGCCGGTGCGCTCCTGTTGGGACCGGAGGGCCACGGTTTTCAGGGCCTCGGCCGTAAAAGTCAAGTCGATCCCCCAGGTCTTAAAATCATGGACATACGCCTTCAGCGGGCTGTCCTCACTCTGGGTGAGAATATCCATGAGGTTCTGCGTGGTCAGCATCTCATAGGTTACCCGCACCGGGAACCGTCCCATCAGTTGGCGTTCCATGCCAAAGACCACCAGGTCTTCGGTGAGCAGATGGTCCCGCCAGTCGCCGGTAAAACCATGGAGATCCATCCGTTTCTGAACCACGGCGTCCAGTTTGTCAAAAACCCCGCCCGCGATGAACAGCACATGTTTGGTGGATAACGATACGCGCTCCTTGCCGAACTCCACCGTATTTTCCACCCCCTCCACCAGCTTCAACAACCCTTTCTGCACCCCCCGGCCGGAAACATCCCGGTACGAGGCGGCCTCAGTGGCGATTTTATCCACTTCATCCAGATAGACGATGCCCATCTGGGCCACCTGCGGGTTGCCCCCCGCGGCCACCAGCAGGTCAATGAGAATATCGCTGGTATTCTGGCCCACGTACCCCGTCTCACTGAATTTGGTTAAATCTTCCACCACAAAAGGCACGCCCACCAGACTGGAGGCCGTTTCCGCAGTATAGGTCTTGCCGCAGCCGGTGGGACCGATGAGCACAATATTGGCCTTGGGCGTCCGGGTCTGGCGCAGGGCCTGATCAATGTCTTTGCCGTTCCCCGCCAGGGCGGCTTTTAATGCGTGCCCCAACCGGCGATAATGATAGGCAATGGCCGTGGCCATGATCTTTTTGCCCTTGTCCTGGCCGATAATGAACCTATCCAGGTCATTTTTCAACTCCGCCGGAGTTTTGGCAAACTCGATGATGTGCTGCACCGCAGCCTCAACCTGTTGTTGCCGTTGCCCGTCTATTTTTTCTAAAATCCGTCGCCGGCTCTGCTCCGAAATGTGATCATACATGCCATTTACCTTATATACGGTTTTCGGTTTCCAGTTTTCGGTTTTTAAACCTTGATCCCAAACTCGGGAATCGTAGGGTGGGCACCGCCCA
>CAVZSK010000053.1:0-68404 GCA_963777875.1 uncultured delta proteobacterium
GCCCGTACGATGCCTCACCACGGCATTATCCATGGAGAACTTAATCCCTGCCGGCCAGTCAAAATCCCTGTCCAAACCCATCGCGCCTATAACCTTGAAAGGGTAGAGCCTGTTCATGAGCCCAACATAATCCTTCATGGTGCCTCTGTAGCGTTCCTTTTCCCTGGTACCACTGATTTACGATGGGATCGGGGTTGTTTCTGTAAAACTTCATCCGAAGGTTCATACACCTCTTGGCGCCCATGGCAGAATAGCCATCCCAGTCCCATTCATGGTGGGGGCCGTGATGATGCGGCGCCATATCCCAGCCTTCCTTAAAAGAGGTTTTTGACAAAAGCCTTTTTTCCGGATCGGCGAGAATCATCTCGACCCATTGGGCGTAAACGCCAGGGTGAATTTCTGCCGGCGCTCTTTAGCAAAGGCGACTCTTTCCCGAAAACGCCTGAACCCTGGTCTTTATCCGCGGAATGCGGCTCAAAATGCATGGCAAAAACGTTATATACGGGAGCAGTCCCCGGTAAACCTGCACCATCGTTAGCCAGACAGCAACACGGCACCGCTCCGGCCAGTACCAGCGTGCAACTTATAATGATCCATTTCTCTCATATCGGTTTCTTGTCCTGCCGAATTCTACCGGTTGTCCAAAAGTTTTGTCCTTCATCCCCTCGCCCCGCTTGCGGGGAGAGGGTCAGGGTGAGGGGGAAATAAGTCAGGACTTTTGGCAACGACTATAGTTACTGAATGGATAATCTCTCTTGCCTCTGCGTACCCAACCGGAAAATCATGAGGCTCTTGCCAAAGTTTTTTCCCCTGATTATCCTTCTGAGCGTAGCGAAGAATCTAATGTATTTAAAGGGTTAAATTCCTTCACTAAGTTCAGGATGACAAAAACAGTATTTTGCAAGAGGCCCTTAGCGAAGACATTTTACCAGTTCTCAAGAGTTAGCCAACCTCATATTTTCCCGTAACCGATTTAATTTTAAATTAATGCAATATATTCAGCTATCTATTCTAATATTTCCGAAAATCCTGCCGGTTGCTGTTACCTTCCCGATCCGAAATCATTGTTTTGGGTAGCTCCCGATTTTATCTGAGAATGCCTTAGATTGACGGCTCGAAGCCCTTCCCCGTAGGGAGGGAAAGCGAAGCGCCTCTCGCCTTTTTTCTGAGGGGTAAATTTCTCATGCTTCGTTGTGATGTCTTACATTATGAAAGTTTGTGACAACCGTCCCAGGCGTGTTCTTCCATTTTTTTAGCCGCTTTCGAGTATGCTCCCCTTGTCTTCTGGTCAACCCGAACTTGGCCTCTCAAGAGTTTTCCAGGGGTGACTCGCCTCTGAGACCGGGCGCCGTGAGTTGGCATTCACCAAAATCCCATCATCAAACCAAACCTTGATTATTGGGAGGTGTACTGGTTTTCGAAAATAATTTCTTTTCCTCAAGGGCATAGCTTGCTGAGCCCATTCAGGCACATGGGAAAGAACTTTCGAGAACTGCTACAGAACACTGCAAAACCAAGTGGGAAATAAGTGGGAAAACCATTTTGGCTGTTCCAGGAAATACTGCGCTTTTCCAATTTGCTCTAAAGAAATTTTCTTGATATGGTATCAAATTATAGTACTATATAATGAATGAAGCGAAAGCATTGCCAGACACTATCGCTTATCTTTAACAGACGTGTGAGCGGCAGTATCAAATGGGATGACATCTTGGCGCTGTTCAAAGCCCTTGGCGGCGAGATCAGCGAAACGCGTAATGGTCTCGGGTGGCGGTGATTCTCTTTAACGAGGTAAGAGTATTCCATAGGCCGCATCCAACTCCGGACACCGACAAAGGTGCGGTGGCCAGCATTCGTAACTGGCTGGAATATCATGGAGTTAAGCCATGAATATCATGACTGTGGCAGGGCATAAGGCAAAAATCGAATACGATCCCGAGTTAGATATGTTTCGTGGTGAAATTTTGGGGTTGAGTGGCGGGGCTGATTTTTACGGAAAAACTCCGGAGGAGTTGCGACTGGAGTTTAAAAAATCGTTGGCAGGTGTTTTTTGAAGTCTGCAAGGAACAAGGCATCGAACCATACAAGAAGTATTCCGGTAAGTTCAACTTGCGCCTAACCCCGGCAGTGCATGCGGAAATAGCTACAAGGGCGGCGGCAGCCGGCAAAAGCCTCAATCAGTGGGTTGCCGAAATGCTGGAGGAAATTATTCATGCCTCCTAAAATCATGCACCTAACTTTCCAAAACTGACGCTTAAAATAGTTTACACCAGTGGCTAAAACACCGAAAAAAAGCAAGTGGGAAAAAAGTGGGAAATAAGCGGGAAAAACCATGCTGGCAGGAAATATTTATTAATAATAACAATAAGATAATCATATATAAAATACTATCCCATTTTTCCCGCTTCCGGATCTGCTCTGGACCAACCACAAAATCACTGACCCTTGTTCCCTGGTCCCTGACTTTTGGTCCCTTGCCTAAGCCAGACTAACCTTTAAAATATCATCATGGGGAATGGCCCGGTCCAGGCGGATGAGGACAGTTTCACCGGGATGGAATTGTCGGCCGGAAGGGGCAGGCATTTCCGTTTCCAAAAGGATGTCCGGCAACAGCAGGCGGTACCGGTTGGGATGCTGCTCCAGCACCAGGGCTGATAGTTTCTGGCCCAGGCGCTGACTCAGGTATTTCAGCAGCCAGTAGCGCAGTCGCCTGGTTTTCAGAATGGCGGCTCGACGCAGGGCTGGTTCCAGAGTGGTGAGCAGTCCCTCCAGGGCTTCCCGGTTATAAGGAGGCGGTTGCTCACTCAAGGCGGCCAGCAATTGCCGTTGGATGAGGATATCCAGATAACGGCGGATGGGTGAACTTAGGGTTGTATAAACTGGCAAACCTAAGCCCCAGTGCGGCTGCGGATCCGTCTCCAGGAGCACCCGACTCAGGCGGCGGCGGTTCTGCCAGAGTTGAAAGAGAGATTTGCCTTCCACTGTCGCCAGTTCCTCCCGGGGTGGGGCCTGGCTGCGGTACAGGGCCGGCAGGTGGCGTTCGGACAAATACTGGGCCCCCAGGTAGTTGGCCAGAATCATGGCCTCGGATACTATTTCGTGACTGGGGGTTTCCGTATCCTCAACGTCCACCCGGACTTCTCCCTGGGCATCGGTATAAATGAACACGTCCGGGAACTGCAACTGTACTCCCCCGTGGCTCAACCGCCGTTCCCGGAGCTTGACGGTGAGCCGATGTAAGTCTGCAAATTTTTCTTCCTGCTCCAAACGGAAATCTACTTCATGGTAGGTGAGCCGCTGATGGACCCGAATCAGGCTCGGGGCAATGCTGTAGTCTATGATTACACCGGTCGCTGATAAGTTGACCAAAAAACTGACGGCCAGCCGAGGCTCCTGGGCCAACAGACTAAGGGTATTTTCTGACAGGGTTTCCGGGAGCATGGGGATCCGACGTTCCGGCAAATACAGGGAGGTCCCTCGCTCCAGAGCGGATTGGTCCAGAAGCTCGCCCGGTTGGAGATAAGAGGCCACATCGGTAATGTGCACTCCCAGGCGCCAGCCCTCAGGGGTCTTCTCCAGGCTCAGAGCGTCGTCAAAATCCCGGGTGCGTTCTCCATCGATGGTAAAAGTTTGTAGGTCCGAAAGATCAATCCGGCTAAAAGCGAAAGGATCCCGGTGGGCTGACCCGGAGCCGAGCCGCAAGGCCGCTTCCAGAATGTCCGGCGAAAATTCCTGGGGAGCCTCGTATCGGTAAAGGTCAAGATTTTCGTCTGAAGTGAAAACACCCAATTTGAGGAGTAATTTGAAAGGAGTGTCGGGTTTGAAGAGTTTGGCCTCTTCCAGGTATTCTTTGCCTAACTCGTAGTGCTCTCCGGCAGAGCCATAGACTGCCATGTCCCGAAGCACTTCCACCAGTCGTCGCCGCCAGTCCGGATCAGCAATGTCCTGGCCTTCCCAGGCGGATTTGAGCCAGACCGCCGCAGTTGCCAGTTCCTGGCGCCGCTCGAGTTCCCGGCGATATTGTTCCTTGAGGTTCTCTACTACTTCCGGCGGATGCGGTTGCCAGTGGCTGCCTTTAAATTTAAAGTAAAACCGATCCTCAAACAAAGCCCGGCCCAAAGCCGCAATCTGATCTGCAGTCACTGCGTCTCCATACCAGGAGCGGGCTAAATCAGCCAAGAGGAAGCCATCAGCTTCATTGACCAGAAGTTCCCACACTTCTTCCAGGTTGATTTCCCGTTTCAGAGACTCACGACGCTGGCCGATGGCTTTGAGGTGTTCCACCAACTCAAGGCGTGACAGACTGGCGCTAACTGACCATGGGGTCGCATGGATCAACCGTTTCCGGGGGAGATTCATCTCCCGGTTCTGTTCGGTGATGACGTGCAACCGCTCGCCGCGGTCGTCTCCCACAAAAGCGCAGTATATTTTTCGATCTTCAAAGAATTCGACGACTTGATAGTTTGTCATAATTGTTATTAAAATTTAATAATCTTGTTAATTTATCAATTGTCCAGGAAATGTCAAGGGATGGCGGGTGGCAGTGGCTTTCTCTTGGCAATCTTTCGCGGCCTTGGTATAATGTGGCCATCTTGGGAGCGGCAGCTTGGGGTTGCCGGGGAGCAGGCAGTATGAGGCTGGCCTTGATTTCTGATGTTCATGCCAATCTGGAAGCCCTGGAGGCGGTGCTCCAGTCCATTGCCCCGGAAGAGGTTGACCTTATCCTCCACTTGGGAGATCTGGTGGGATATAATGCCAATCCCAGGGAATGCATCGATCTCATCCGCCAACAAAACGTCCTCTGTGTCGCCGGTAATCACGACCGGGCTGTCATTGATCCTACCCTGGCCCAGGATTTCAATATTATTGCCTATCAAGCGGTAATCTGGTCCGGCCACCAATTAAGCGATAACCATAAGGCTTTTTTGCAGCAACTGCCTGTTACTCGGGTCATCCAAAACCGTTTTCTCGCCTGCCATGGTAACCCGGTTAGCCCCGATGCCTATATTTCTCACCACTTTCAAGGCAAACGCGTCTTAAATATGCTGCGTCGGGAATTGACTCCTGCCACGGTGTGTTTCTTCGGCCACACCCACCGACGGGCTGTTTGGTACCGGGATGTCCGGGGCACGGTGGCCCAGTTACCCATCTCCGAGCAAAGAGTCCAACTGGAGCCGGACAACCTCTATCTCATTAATCCCGGCAGCGTCGGTCAGCCCCGAAACCGGATTCCCCTGGCTTCGTATGCCGTTTTTGATACCGCTGAGTTCGTCTTGCAGTACAAATTGGTCCCTTATAACATTGGCTCGGCTCAGAGCAAGATCCTGGCTGCCAATCTGCCGCCTTATCTGGCCGAACGTCTGGCTGAGGGAGTGTAAAGCTGCTCCCACCAGGCTGAGAAACTTAGTAGGAGGATGACCATGATGCAGGGGTTTCGCAAAGAAGGGGTGCTCAAAGATGGTACCAAGGTGGTGCTGCGTCCCATGGTTAAAGAGGACAAAGATAATCTGATTGATTTCTTTTCCCGGGTTTCCGAGCAAGATCGCCAATTTCTGCGAAGTAATGTGCGTGACCCCAAAGTCATCGACCACTGGGTGAACCAGATCGACTACCACAAAGTCTTCCCCCTGGTAGCGGAGGTGGACGGTAGAATCGTGGGTGATGCCACTCTGCACATGCGCCGCACCGGCTGGAAGCGCCATTTAGGCAATGTGCGCGTGGTAGTGGCTAATGAGTTTCAAGGTCGCGGCCTGGGCACCTTGTTGATCAACGAAATCGCCGAGTTAGCGGTAGAATTCGGCCTGGAAAAATTGGTCTCGGAAATCTATTTCAACTCACCGGGTGCCATCAACGCCTTTAAACATGCCGGGTTTGGGGTCAAGGCGGTTTTTGAAGATTTGGTGAAAGATCTCTATGGCAACAACGCCGATATGATTGTCATGGTCTGTGACGTGGAAGCGCGCCGTGACCGCCTCCGGGGCCGCGGGCTTGCCTGACGTTACCATGATCTTCACAGTGTCACTACTTTTTCTGATCACTTCATAAAATAACCACATATTTTGTTCAGACCAGAGAATACTTATTTCAACTATGGCATTATTTGCGAAAATTGTTACAATAAAGCAAAATATCTGTTGAAAAAGTGAGCCGGGATATCTGCCATGATCACACTTGCCCTCGAAACTATCCAAAACCTTTCTCCCGAGCGTCTCCAGGCCATTGTCAAAAGGTCCGCTGTCGATGTCTCTGCGGTCTTGGAAGATATCAAGAAGATCGTTCAGGACGTGCGCCAGTATGGGGACCGCATCGCTTTGGAATATCACCGACAATTCAAGGCCGAAATCAGCGCTGCCGATCTGGTGGCTGGTCCCCAGGAAATTGCCGCGGCTTTCGAAACCCTGGATCCCAAGCTCCTGGACGCCCTGAAGCTTGCCGCCGCCAATATCGAGAAATTCCACCGGGCCCAGTTGGACCGGGAAATGTGGGCCATCGAAGTGCAGCCGGGCATCTTGGCCGGACGGGTCACTCGCTCTCTGGACCGGGTCGGTTGTTACATCCCCGGGGGGTTGGCCAAATATCCTTCCACGGTGCTGATGACCATCATTCCTGCCCGGGTGGCCGGCGTGCCGGAGATCATCGCCTGTACCCCACCTGACCAGGGCATGACCGCCAATGCCACCACCCTGGCTGCAGCTCATCTGGCTGGCGCCAAGCAGATTTATAAAATTGGCGGTCCCTGGGCGGTGGCCTCCATGGCCTATGGCACCGAGACCGTGCCGAAAGTGGATAAAATCGTCGGCCCCGGCAATAAATACGTCACTGCCGCCAAACTGTTAGTATTTGGAGAGGTGGATATTGATTCACCCGCCGGGCCCAGCGAAGCCCTGATTCTGGCGGACGAGACCGCGGAATCCAGAATGGTGGCCATGGATTTTCTTTCCCAAGTGGAGCACGATCCAGACGCCGCTGCCGTCCTGGTCACCACCTGGGAACCTCTGGCCCACCGGGTCATTGATTTTATCAAACAGGAAATACACTCGCTGCCCCGTCAGGATATCCTTACCGCCGCCATTAACAATCATTCCGCTGTTCTTTTGGCTAACGATTTTGCTGAAGCAATTGATTTCGTAAATCTTTATGCCCCGGAGCATCTCCAAATCATTACCAAGGAACCATTTGCCGTTTTGCCTCGTATCCGCCACGCTGGATCCATCTTTCTGGGTCCCTACTCTCCCATCCCCGTGGGTGATTATGCCTCCGGCACCAACCACGTCCTCCCCACCGGACAGACGGCGCGTATGTTCTCCGGACTCTCAGTGGATGACTTTTTGAAAAAACCGACCTTTCAGCATTTGACCAAGGAGGGTTTAAGATCCCTTAAAGATGCCGTCATTTTACTGGCCGAATCTGAAGGCCTGCCTTTGCATGCCCGGGCCGTAGCCGAGCGGTTTCGCTATGTTTAATCTTGTGAGTTTGAACCAAATGACATACACTGATATGTACAGCCGAGTTCTGGGCCATCTTCCCCAAGGGCTGAGGATTTGTGACACCGCCGTTAGTTTTCTAGACCGCGGTGCACCGCCTAAGAGGAGAAAATAAGGTGCACAAAGGGGAGGCCGTTACCACTGCCTTAACCGAGATTGCTGATGTCCAGAGCATGCCCGATCATCGCAACATCGATATCGATAAGGTCGGGGTTAAGAATATTTCGTATCCCATTGTGGTGCTGGATAAATATAACGGCACCCAAAACACCGTTGCCTGCATTAACGTCTATGTCAATTTGCCCTATCGCCATAAGGGCACTCATATGAGCCGGTTCATCGAAATTCTTAGTGAGTTTCGACGCCATATCAGCATAAAAAATATTCCCCAAATTCTCGAGGAAACCCGCCGCCGATTACACGCTCAATCTGCCCATATCGAGATGACGTTTCCTTATTTTATCGAGAAACAGGCCCCGGTGTCCAAAGCTTGCGGCCTTATGGAGTATATCTGCACTATCAAAGGGTCATTGAACGAAAAAGGAAATATTGATCTGGTGGCTTGCGTCAAGGTCCCTATCACCACCCTGTGCCCCTGCTCCAAGGAAATCAGCCTGGTGGGGGCTCACAATCAACGGGGAGAGGTGCGGGTCAATGTGAGGTTTAAAAAGTTCTTTTGGATTGAGGATTTGATCAGGATAATCGAAGAGTCGGCCTCGTGCGAGGTCTACGCTCTGCTGAAACGGCAAGATGAAAAATATGTCACCGAGCGGGCTTATTCCAATCCCATGTTCGTGGAAGACATTGTCCGGGAAATTGCCCTGAAATTAGACAGAGACGACAATTTTACCTGGTTTTCCGTGGATTCCGAGAACTTCGAATCCATCCATAATCACTCGGCTTACGCCTATATCGAAACCGATAAACGCCAGACTGACAGGAAATAATCTAAACCCTCGCCCTTTAACCGCATAGTAAGTTTTACCGCCTCTATACTAAGGTTTGAAAACCCCGGGCCAAGTCAATTAGTCGGACCAAGCCCGGTTGTTCCTCTGGAGGCTTTATTTAGAAATGTTGTCCTGGACATCCGGCTTTTCCTGGCGCGGCACGGCGCAGGAATCTCGGCTCATTCAGGTTCGCATACCCAATTTGGGAAGAATCCAGGCATTCAAAGCTACCCAGATCGCCACAAAGATCAATAAATAGACAATGGTACTCAACGTGTTAGACCTCCTCAAGGAGATTGATGAACAAAAATAACTTAGCAATAAGTTAAGTCAATCTCTGGCCGATTGCAACCCTTAGCTCACTTTTGGTCAAGATTTTCAAAAGTTACCCGTAATTGATCTTCTAAGTCGGCTCCTTATCACCCCCAGACGGAACCGTATTTTTTTTGCTCAAACGCCGCAACCACCGATACATGGTTTCTTTATAGAGCAGCATAAGTAAACCCGCCGATAAGAATATCCCTGAGAGTATAAAAAAAGAGACATAATTGCCCTTATAAATATTTGCTCCTTGTAACGTGAGCAAAAAAGTTCCGGGCATGCGGCCGATTATATTGATCAGGAGAAAGACCCGTAAAGGCATCTTGCTCAGACCCAGTATAAAGCAGAGATAGTCTTTGGGAAAGCCGGGAATCAGAAATAAGAGAAAGGCTATCAGCGCTCCTTGCCTTTCGATAATGAAATCAAATTTTTCTAATGTTTCTTTTTTAACCACTTTTTCGACAAAATGAATTTCCAGCCATCTTCCTAAAAGAAAAGCTAACGTTGAGCCCAGGGTGAGACCCACGGTCGAAAAGAGAAAGCCCTTGGAAATGCCGAATAAATAGCCTCCCAGAAATCCCGTGGCTTCTCCAGGGATAGGGGCGATAACTACTTGCAGAGATTGGATAATGATAAACACCAGAGGCGCCGCCGAACCAAAGGACATCAACCAGGCTCGCACCTTTTCTTTACTGGTGAAAAGAGAGTACCAATCCACCACCCACGGGCTGATATAGTTCCAAAATATGGAGAGGAAGAGGGCGGAAAAGGCAATCAGAATGACAAAGAACATAACTATGGGAAGCCAATTACCGTTTTTCTGGCTAGAATTATGCGACAAATTTGACAAATTAGAGTTATCTTTCTCAGGAAGTAGCATGAGGATGGTGATCCGGCTTCCAAAGGCGCCCCTGGAAAGTCCGGCGCCGGATAAAAGATTCTTGTATCTGATTCAAGACTGCGGTTTTGTTTAGGCACCATTCGGGAACGATGAGTTCATCCGGGTGTGGATCACCGGTTAACCGATGAATTACCAGGTGCGGCGGCAATAGCTCAATAAAGTCAACCACCAAACTGACATACTCCTCCTGGGACATTGGCGTATAGAGACCGTCCGCATAGAGTTTAGCCAAAGGCGTATTTTTGATGACATAAAGAAGATGGATTTTAACGCCATTAATCGGTAAAGCGCTTAAGAATCTGGCCGTCGCCAGCATCTCAAGCCTGGATTCCTGGGGCAGACCGAGGATGACATGGGCCAGCACATGCAAACCGCTTTCTGATGTCATCTTTGCGGCTTGTGCAAAGCAGGCGGCGTCATGACCCCGGTTGATAAACTGTAATGTCCGGTCATGCGAAGATTGCAGACCCAGTTCCAACCAGATAAGATGAGTTCGGCTATATGAACTCAAAAGTTTAATGAGTTCCGGAGAAAGGCAATCCGGGCGGGTACCAATACTCAAACCCACAACCTGAGGATGAGCCAGGGCCTCTTCATAGAGGCGGCGAAGTTCTTCCAGGGGGGCATAAGTATTCGAGAAACTTTGGAAGTAGGCCATAAACTTCCGGACTTGATAACGGTGGCCGACTCGGGTGATGCCTTCGTCCAATTGTCTGGAAATGCTGTGTCCCCGGGCATAAGCACCGGTCCCGGACCCTCTGGGATTACAATAAATACATCCACCCCAACCAAACCGGCCATCCCGGTTGGGACAGGTCAAACCGGCGTCCAGCGTGATTTTTTGCACTCGTTCGCCACACAGTGCAGTCAAATAGGCATTTAGACTCCGATAGGGAAGGGGAGGGGACAGGGTTTGCTTCATGTTCCTAAATCACCCCAAAGGTATTGCAGGACAGTTACTGCGGCCATGACTGCGGTTTCAACCCGCAGCCTTCTTGGACCCAGCCCCATGAGGAGGAATCCGGCGTTTTGGGCTGCTGCCACTTCCGTGGCAGTAAATCCACCTTCCGGGCCGATCAGCGCCCTGACGCTTTGTGCACGAGGCCAGGAGGTTAAATCAACCTTGACTTTATGCTTCCGTTGATCTTCCCAGAACATTATTTTTAAATCCTCAGGTCCTTCTATAACATGCAAAAAATCTACCGGTGCCGCTATTTGCGGCAGTACCAGCCGTTGGCTGGATTTTAAGGCCTCCTGCGACAAATGCAGCCAGCGGCTATGCCGCGATTTTTTCCAACCCCCCGGTTTGATCAAAGATCTGGCTGAATAAAAAGGAATAAGCCGGCATATACCCATTTCCGTAACCTGCCGGACTGCGAGATCAAATGCCTCAGATCGAACCAAGGCCAGCCCTAAGGTGATCTGGAGGGTTGATTCAAGGCTGGTATTTAATTCTGCAAGGATGCGAAGCCGGGCTGCGCCGGGTTCAAGCAGGGAAATTGCAGCTGCGAAGATTCGTCCACAGCCGTCCGAGACTTCGACCCGTTCTCCCAACGGCAGGCGTAAGACCCTGATCAAATGATGGCTTTCAGAAGGGGACAATACTACTTCATCCCCTAAAAATTGTTCCGGTGCGGCAAAGAAACGTCTAAGCTGACGGTCCGGATATCTTCTGCCGAAAAGGGTTTTATCAGGGTCCATGTAGTTACAATCGTTTCAGGATTAAAGCCGCCCAATCATCTTTCTGGTGAGTTTTCAGACAGGTCAAGCCTTGCGCCAGGAATCGATCATGCAGTTTGGGAAGGTCGTTGATCAAAAAGCCTGAAATTATAAGCTCTCCGGAGGGACGAAGCCGCCCTGCCAGGGATTCTGCCAAAGACTGTAAATCAGGTGCAGTGAGGTTGGCGAAAATAAGATCGAATTGCTGCCGGATGGCAGACAGAGGAATATCGTCAGCGCGCACCCAGTCTTGCAACTCATTAAGTTGGATATTCTCTCGGACCGCAGCCAAAGCTTCAGGATCTAAATCAATGGCTAATACTTTGGCTCCGAGATGGGCTGCCGCGATGCCTAAAATACCTGTCCCCGTCCCAACATCCAACACTTGTGGCGCCGGGTTAAGAGACCAATCCTGAACCACTTCATCCAAGGCCCTCAAACAGAGCCACGTACTGGGATGCCGACCGGTCCCAAAAGCCATGCCCGGATAAATTGTCAAAACCACATCGCCGGCGACCGGGGTATATTCCTCCCAGGGCGGCCTCACCACAAAACGTCCGGTCAGACGTCGAGATTTGAAATGGACCTGCCAGGCATGCTCCCAATCCTCTTCTTCAATCAGCCGCTGCTGCAGTTCACCGATCCGATATCCCAATGAAACCAGCTTATCTAAATATTCTATAAGATCCCGGCGATTGTCTGTAGTAAAATCTCCCGCCGGGAAATATGTCCGGATGGCGGCTAAACGTTGGGCACCGGTTGTTTCCTCGCCTTCCTCCAGTACGACCCCCCGGCCACTCCACGCCGTCAGGAAAATCCCGGCTTCCTCCTGGAGTGATTCTGGTAACGTTATTCTTATTTCCAGCCATTCCCGTTTTCTCATAATACACCTGATAAATGTTTGGAATACGTTTCTTTATTATATTTTATTTAGTGATAAACATTTTGATAGACCGGTAACAAGGTCAGACAAAAATTTCATGCTTGTCAATTATATCTTTTATTGCCGAATGACGCAATTTTTGCAGCCTGATTCAGGATTTCAATGAGATGTGCAACTGGCTGAAAAGAGGTGGATATTTTAAACATCTTTCTCTATAAGTTGGGTTGGCCGCTAACTTATCTAAGAGCAAGATTGTTTCAGTCGGCTCGTTGCATCTACCGTTTTCTTCTTTTGTCACCTTTTCCTGGGTCATCCGAATCAATCTTGATTTGTGGTGTTTGGGCTTTGAGAGCTTTTTGAAGGTTATCAACAGTGGAACTAAAGTATGCCTGGGAGAAGGCGAAAAAATCTCCGGTCACGACCAACGACTGGCGTAGGATGCTTTCTATCCTATCAACCCGGGGATTTTTAACTACTATAAAAGTATTCCGGTTTAATAACGAATCTGGGCCGTTAAAATTAAAGAAGATGTTGGGAAAACTTCGGACCATAACGACCAGTCCGCTTTGATCCAGGATTGTTGCCGGATTGAATTCAGGGATATCGGTTCGCAATTTATCCATAAGCTCGCCTCTTACCAGTAAACCCTTGCCCGCTTGCCGCAAAAAGGCCACTTTCTTGTCGACTTCTATAATCATAGCCTCTTTCTGTGCTTGCTTTAGTTTGCCAAAGTGGAGGAAAAAACCCGGGGGCCAGAAATAGCTTTCCACTGATGGTTCCGCAACGAGAGCCGGGGCAGGTAAGACAACAAATAACAAGAAAAAGAAAACCAAAATGTTGAAAAAAGGAGAGGTTTGACCTTGAAACAGTTTCCCCTGCATTATTCACTCCCAATGGAATCCAGGCGGTCTAACTAAGCACAAAAACTTAAACTTTTAAACCCCAGTTCAGAGATAGTCAGGTCAATGACTTGATCTGACTCCCCTTAAGTATTAGGTTATTATGCGTGTCTTTTATCTCCTACCGCAGGTCTATCCTGGGTGTCCAGAAGGTTAATTATGCCTAATACAAACACGTTACCAGGTTATTATGTTAAATCACCTCATTAAGTTTATAAAGTCTCCAATGGTATTTTACTCAATTTTTCTTGTTATATTCATGGGGATGGCACTTACAATCTTTGCCTGGCAGGTACGAGTCTCAGATGGGTGAAGTGCCGCCACACCACGTCGCAGGGCGGGTTTAGAAATGTTCATATTGACGGCAAAAGCCGGCGTGGGGATTTTTTCCGCTGGCGCTTTGGCTTCGGTCCCGAAGGAAGAATCGGCCCTGCAAGCGGACACCATTCCACCTTATCAGCCCCAGGTGGTGGCGCCGGACCTGAATAGTCTGAATCATGCCGACCCCGGAACTATTCAGATTACCTGGATCGGTCACAGCACCTTTTTGATCCAGGTTGCCGGTCTTAATATTCTCACAGATCCTATTTTCAGCGACAGGGCCTCACCATTTAGTTTTGTTGGACCGAGGAGATTAGTTCCGCCTCCCATGCGCCAAGAAGATCTCCCGCCGATTCAGGCGACCCTAATTAGTCATAATCATTATGACCATCTGGATAAGGCTACTGTATCGAAATTAGGAAGTCGGGTAAAATATTTTGTACCTCTGGGATTGTCCCGCTGGTTCCAAGATGCAGGTTTAGACAATGTGACCGAACTGGATTGGTGGCAATCCGCCGAGTTGGGCTCGATCCGCGTCCACTGCGTCCCCGCCCAGCACTTTTCCATGCGGACCCCCTTTGATGCCAATAAAGTCCTCTGGGCCGGCTGGGTGCTGTCCACGCCGGCGGGAAATATCTTCTTTGCCGGCGATACCGGTTATTCTCCGGATTTTCGGGAGATTGGCCAAAGATTGGGCCCCATGCGCCTTGCCCTTATCCCCATCGGCGGGTATATGCCTCGCTGGTTTATGAAGCCTATGCACTTAAATCCCCATGAGGCTGTGTTGGTTCACCAGGATATTCGGTCCCGACAATCCATTGGCATACATTGGGGGACTTTTAAGTTAACCGAAGAAAGTTTGGCCGAACCACCGCTATTTTTGCAGAAAGTGCTGCAGGAAAAAAACATTTCGCCGGAAAAATTCATCGTCCTGCGCTTTGGCGAAACCAGGATATTACAACCTTAGTTCGGGAGAAAGGTCCTTTTATGACCAGTCGGGGCATGCACCAAGATCTAAAGGCAGCCCAGCGCTTATTTCTGCTCTATGCTCCACGCTTGGGCCAAGAGGCCTGGTTGGACGAGTTATTAGACCGCTACCGGCACGCAATCGGGCAAACCGGCGAGATGATGTATGTCCTGGGAGTTGCGGCGGCCTGCGGGCAGTGCGCCCTGAAAGAGGCAGGGAGCTGTTGTTTTTTAGGGGTGGAAAATAATTATGGAACAGTCCTGTTATTGATTAATATCATGCTGGGATACCCGCCGCCGGAGATAGGAGAGATCAAGGGGAAATGTCTCTTCGTGGGTAAGCATGGTTGCAAGCTGTTAGCTCGGCACTATTACTGCCAGCGGTTTCTCTGTGACGACCTCAAAGCAGCCTTGGGAGAGGCAGCCGGCCAACGCCTCACCGAAACCGTGGCCCAGGAGCTTGTGGTCGGTTGGGAAATGGAACAGGCGATCCACCAATGGTTAAGGCAGGTTAAGGAATAGCCGGGGGAAGGGGGCAACTCCAGGAAAAACCTTTGGGCAAGTGGCATATCTTAATATGTTATTTAAGAAATTATGAGATATTGAGTTTCACGGAAAGTGAATGCTATATTTTTCTAATAAGAGTTAAAATTTCCTTTGTCGTAACACAAAAGGGCGTGACTACCGGGAAGTGCCAGATGAAGGGACCGACAGCGAGGGCTTGAGGCACGGCTAAGGCAGACACACCGCTGGAGCAAACCCGGCAATCGGGGAACCTTCTTTCCTTAAAATCTCGGAGAAGATAGGCAAAACCTCAGAGGACCACCGGAAGTGGTGGATGAGCCAGGGGGAAAGAGGGGAGGCGTGGCCGACTCGAAAACTATACCTTCGCTTCCCAGGGACCTGGCCGAAGTCAACCTGGCGCAGCGCTCTCCTGAAATAACCATTTTACGGGAGCCAACCTGGTGGGCGGCGGGGGAGGGGGGGCAACAGGGTCCGGAGGGGATCCATGAATCGAGGGTGCTCTTTTTGGGTCAGGGCTACTGGTCTAATGCCTGCTGGCCAGGCCCCTTAGGGCGCTATCCCCGCAGCGTTTCCAACCGTTGCTTTAAGAAAGTTTGAGATATTGCGTTTTACCTAAAGGGAGTGCTATATTTTGCAAATTTGGCGGCAACTTGGTACAAGGTACTATTTGAGGAACGTTTCCAGCTTTTGGCGCAGTTCCGGCGGCAGGGGAATCGATTTGCCGGCAAAGTTAATGCTGACGGTGGTGAGGCGGGCCTCGGTGGCCAGTTTGCCGGTGGCACTAAGAAATAATTGCTGGTGAAATTGGATGCTGCGGCTTTTCAGGATAGGGATGGTGGTGAAGATCTCGATCTGATCATCGTAGCGCACTGGCTGACGATACCGGCAGTGGGTTTCCACGATGGCTAAATGCATCTGACGGGCCACGAGTTCGGGATAGCCGAAGCCCAGGTCACGCAGGAGGGCTTCTCGGGCGAGCTCGAACAGATGAAAATAATTGCCATGGTAAACACCCTGGCCCATGTCAGTCTCATACAAAGGAACTCGATAAGAAAATCGATGGCCGTTGGTCGTCATGAGTTTCAGATTTGGGGTGCAAGAGAGATCATGGTTAATAATTATTGATACATTAATGTATAATGGCCTTAGGATGATGGGTGGTTAAAACAAAAGCGAGGAGCCGGAAGCCCCCCGCCCTTTAATGAGATCGCCACGATCTTATTAAGTAGTCGCCGATTTAGATTTCTTGGCCTTCTTGATTTTTTCCGGGCGTCCCAGCAATTCGATAATCGACACGGGAGCAGCATCTCCCAACCGTATACCCTTTGGAATTATACGGATATACCCCCCGGGGCGGTCTTGAAAACGTTCCCGCAAGTCGCTGAATAGCTTGGCCACCACATCTTTAGAACGGATCACGGCCAGAGCCTGTCGACGGGCATGGAGGTCATTCTTTTTTGCCAGGGTGATCAATTTTTCGGCCAGTGGACGTAATTCTTTGGCCTTGGCGCAGGTTGTCTCCAAACGCTCATGATCAAAAAGCGAGGTAACAAGATTGCGCATTAACGATAGACGGTGTTCTTTGGTCCGGGAAAGTGCTCTCCCTGCTTTCCGATGTCTCATGACACGCCTTCCTTCCCTTCGAGGAACCCTTCCCGGGGCGGAAAGTTTTCCAACTTCATTCCCAGGTTAAGTCCCATTTCAGTCAAAATTTCCTTAATTTCATTAAGTGATTTGCGCCCGAAATTTTTAGTTTTCAGCATCTCGGCTTCGGTTTTCTGCACCAGCTCACCAATAAGGCGAATGTTGGCATTTTTCAGACAATTGGCTGAACGCACCGAAAGCTCCAACTCATTGACCGGGCGAAAGAGATTTTCGTTCAATCGATTCGTTTCGGTAACCGGCTTTTCTTCAGAATCTTCTTTGGGTTCTTCAAAATTGATAAAAATAGTTAATTGTTCTTTAAGAATTTTAGCAGCCAAGGCCACAGCGTCTTCGGGGGTGACGCTGCCATCAGTCCAGACCTCGAGGGTCAATTTGTCATAATCTGTCTGTTGGCCGACGCGAGCCTGAGTCACCACATGATTGACCTTGCGGACGGGGGAAAAGATGGCGTCAATGGGAATAACGCCAATGGGCCGTCCTTCTTCCTTATTGCCTTCGGCAGGTAAATAACCTTTGCCGGATTTAACCGTGGCTTCGATGACTAATTCGCCATCTCGAGCCAGCGAAGCAATATGGGCCTCGGGGTTTAAGATTTCCACCGTGCCATCGGTCTGGAAAGCTTTGGCAGTAACTTCGCCTTCTCCCTTGGCTTCTAAGACAACTAATTTTTCTTCCTTAGAGTGCAACTTGAATCGCACTGTTTTAAGGTTTAAGATTATTTCTGTGACATCTTCGATTATTCCCGGAATTGGAGAAAATTCGTGAAAAATACCCTTGATTTTAACAGAGGTAATGGCAGCACCCCGAAGGGAAGACAGCAGGACCCGGCGTAAGGCATTGCCCAGGGTCGTGCCAAAGCCCCGTTCGAGTGGCTCACACGTAAATTTCCCATAAAAACGGGTATGAGTTTCAGGATCGATATCTAATTTCTTGGGTCTAATCAGTTCGGTCCAGTTCTTGTGCATTCGCTCTCCTTCGCACAAAAACCATGTTCTGGTTTTTAGCGTCCCCTTGCCAAAATTTTTTTGCACACCAATATTTG
Source organism: uncultured delta proteobacterium (assembly GCA_963777875.1). GTDB lineage: Bacteria > Desulfobacterota > Desulfobaccia > Desulfobaccales > Desulfobaccaceae > Desulfobacca. Next base: position 17,671 of record CAVZSK010000053.1, read on the forward strand.
AAAAAGGAGAGATCTCCTTACGGCGAGGTTCGAAACCAAAACTAACTATTTTGAATACAACTCGACGATGAGATGTTCCTGGATTGGCATGGTGATATCTTCCCGGGAGGGCAGCAACCGAATGACACCCCGGAAGTTATCTTTTTCCACTTCCAACCATTGCGGAATACCACGCCGGTCAACTGCCCCGAGGGCTTCGATGACCTGGGGAATTTTCCGGCTTTTCTCCTTTACTTCGATGATGTCACCAACATTCACCAGGAATGAGGGGATATTAACCTTCTTGCCGTTAACTAAAAAGTGATTGTGGCTCACTAGTTGCCGAGCTTGAGCCCGAGACATGGCAAAACCCAGACGATAAATTACATTATCGAAGCGACGCTCCAACAGGGTCAAAAGGTTTGTCCCGGTGATCCCCTTCTGGCGATCGGCAGAAGTGAAGTAACTGCGAAACTGTTTTTCCAACAGACCGTACATGCGCTTCACTTTTTGTTTTTCACGCAACTGAATCCCGAAATCCGAAAACTTGGCCCGGCCCTGGCCGTGTTGCCCTGGAGGATAACTGTGGCGTTCGAAGGCGCACCTGTCCGTATAACAGCGATCCCCTTTGAGAAATAATTTCATCCTTTCCCGACGGCAAAGCCGACAGACTGATTCGCTATATCTGGCCAATTATCACCTCTGGTATATAAGTTTATACAAAATTATTTAAGCTCATTGAAAATATGAAAACGGACAATTCCTGATTACACACGCCGACGTTTGGGTGGTCTACAACCATTATGCGGGATAGGGGTAACGTCCCTGATCAGATTAATAGTGAAACCAGCTACCTGAAGAGCACGAATAGCCGCTTCCCGTCCTGCACCTGGACCTTTAACATACACATCAATAGTCCGCATCCCGTGTTCCATGGCTTTTTTGGCCGCATCTTCGGCTGCAAGCTGCGCCGCAAAGGGCGTACTTTTCCGGGAACCTTTAAAACCCTGGGTGCCTGAGGAGGACCATGAAACCACATTACCGGCGGGGTCGGTGATAGTGATTATGGTATTATTAAAGGTTGATTGGATATGAGCAACGCCAGTAGGGATATTCTTTTTCTCTTTTTTCTTCTTAACTCCCCGGCGAGTTACTTTAGCCATGATGTCTCCTTACGCTTTCTTCCGTTTGCCGACCACCGAACGACGGGGTCCTTTACGAGTGCGGGCGTTGGTATGGGTGCGTTGACCCCGAACCGGCAGTGACTTTCTGTGCCGTAAACCCCGGTATGAGCCGATATCCATGAGTCTTTTGATATTCATGGATATTTCTCGCCGCAAATCTCCCTCCACTTTATAATGGGAATCAATGACGGTGCGGATGCGGGTCAGTTCAGCGTCGGTTAAGTTATCCGATTTTGTATCTCCGCCAACCTCGGCTTCCAGGAGAATTTTTTTGGCAACGGTTCGACCAATGCCGTAAATATAGGTTAAGGCGATTTCCATTCTTTTATTGCGTGGTAAATCCACCCCTGAAATTCTGGCCACGTTCCTTCCCCCTTTTATCCTTGCCGCTGCTTATGCTTAGGGTTTTCACAGATTACCCGCACAACACCTTTGCGCCGGATGATCTTACATTTGGTGCAAATTCTTTTAACTGAGGCTTTTACTTTCATTATCCAATCCTATCGACTCAAACATTGCCAAGGCTGTTATTTAGCCCGATAAATGATGCGTCCCCGATTTAAATCATATGGAGAAAGCTCCACGGTGACCCTGTCTCCGGGTAAGATCTTAATATAGTGCATCCGCATTTTACCGGATATATGAGCCAAGACCTTGTGGCCGTTTTCTAATTCGACTCGAAACATGGCGTTGGGCAACGGTTCAATAACGGTGCCTTCAACTTCAATGGCTTCTTCTTTAGGCATGAAATGCCGCTCCCCAATAAGGAAATGGTAGAAAATAAATTAAATCATTAAAAATAATTCTGCTCCGTAAACCATATCTATAAATTATTAATCTTTTAATTATATGCTTATATCTTACTTAAAATCAAGACACCTTTTTCTGTTAAAGCTACAGTATGCTCATAATGAGCTGCCAGACTACCATCTTTGGTTATTGCCGTCCAGCCATCAGGCATGACTGAAATTTCCCAACTGCCGGCGCTTACCATCGGTTCGATCGCAAAGGTCATGCCTGGCTGCAACACTGGTCCCTGTCCCGGGGGGCCGTAATTCGGGATCTGGGGGTCTTCATGGAGCGAGCGTCCGATTCCATGTCCGACAAAATCTCGAATAATTGAAAAACCATATGCCTCAGCAGTTTTTTGGACAGCATGGGAGACATCACTCAGGCGGTTACCAACGGAAACCTGGGCGATGCCGGCATAGAGCGCCTCTTCAGTGGCTGTCATCAGCTGACGGGCTTTCGAGTCTACTTCGTCCACGGCTAAGGTAATGGCTGCGTCCCCAAAATAACCATCATAGCGAACACCAAAATCTATACTAACCAAATCCCCGGCACATAAACGACGACTTGAGGGGATACCGTGGACAACTTCATCATTAATTGAAACACAAATAGACCGGGGATAGCCCCGATAATTTTTAAACGCTGGTTTAACCTTCCGCCGCCGGCAGATCTCTTCTGCCAGACTATCTAATTCCAGGGTTTCAATACCGGGCTTAATATATGCCGTGATCTCTGCTAAGGCTTCGGCCACAATTTGATTGGCCACTTGCATTTTGCCAATTTCCAACGGCGATTTTAGTTTAATCATGTTGATTTGTTTCCGGGGAACTCTCATTCTATTGGAGGGTTTCCCCGGAATTGCTGAATTAGCCAAGTATGCCAACGATTTGATTAAAAATATCTTGAATGCCGCCGACACCTTTGATGGTTTTAAGCATGCCCTGTTTGGCGTAGTAATCGATCAAAGGTTTAGTGGCCTGATTATAGGTCGCCAATCGTGAGCGCACAGTGGTTTCATTATCATCATCACGCAGGTACAATTCGCTGCCGCACTTATCACATACACCCGCTTTTTTGGGCGGAGTGAATTCAACGTGAAACATTTGGCCGCAGGCCTGATTTTTACAAGTCCGTCGACCGGTGAGACGGGTCACTAAGGCTTCTTCATCAACTTCGATGCTCATAACGTGGTCAATTTTGGAGCCCAATTTTTTCAAGGTGGCGTCCAGGGCTTCGGCCTGAGGCACGGTGCGCGGGAAACCGTCCAGGATAAAGCCTTTTTTGGCGTCAGCCTGTTTCAGTCTGTCTTCGATGATACCAATGACGATCTCGTCGGTCACCAGCTTCCCGGCATCCATAAATTCTTTGGCTTTTTTACCCATAGGCGTGCCTTCTTTGACCGCCGCCCGCAGGATGTCACCGGTAGAAATCTGAGGAATCTTATACTTCTCAATCAAAAGTTTCGCCTGTGTTCCTTTGCCCGCTCCGGGGCCGCCCAACAAAATCAAATTCATGCCTGCCTCCTTTATTATTATCGATGCGCAGTGTGCTGCTAGAATCTCAATACCAAGAGAAATAAATTTCGTTGCACCTAATGGCGACGGTTTGTCGTCCCATAGGGTGTCATTAGCGTCGGGTACGTCCCCCAATACGCTTCTTCATAAACCCTTCGTAGTGTCGGGTTAACATATGCGATTCAATCTGACCCACCGTATCCATGGCCACGCCAACAACGATGAGGAGAGCTGTTCCGCCGAAGTAAAATGGGACGTTAAAACGTGCCACCAGGATCGTTGGCAGGACGCAAACTGCGGCGACATATAAGGCTCCACCCAGGGTTATACGCGCCAGAATGCGTTCGATATAATCAGAAGTTGGTTTCCCGGGACGCAGCCCCGGAATATAACCACCATATTTTTTCATATTTTCCGCAACATCAACCGGATTAAAGGTAACGGCGGTGTAAAAGTAACAGAAAAAGATAATAAAGAGGATATAAAGAATCTCGTGCAATAATGCCCCAGGGAGAAACCAAATCTGTGGCTCTCTTTACCCAGTCTATGCTGATGAAAGAGGCGATGGTAGCAGGGAACATGAGGATAGATGAGGCAAAAATGGGAGGAATGACTCCGGCGCTATTAACTTTCAGCGGTAAATGAGTGGATTGTCCTCCATACATGCGTCGTCCCACCACACGCCGGGCATATTGTACCGGGATTCGTCTCTGACCACGTTCCATGAAAACAATGAAACCCACCACAGCAATCATCAAAAGCATGATAAAAATCACAATAAAAAAACTTATTTCACCTGTTTTTACCAATTGGAGGGTATTGATTATGGCCGATGGCATACGAGCCACGATACCGGCGAAAATAATGAGGGAAATGCCGTTGCCGATACCCCGTTCAGTTATCTGCTCTCCCAACCACATGATAAACGCAGTGCCGGAAGTGAGTGTCAAAACGGTCATTAGGCGGAAGGCCCAACCAGGATGGAGCACTACCGCAGCACCACCACCCTCCAGACCCATGCTTTCCAAGCCGATACTGATACCCAACCCCTGTACCGCACTTAAAACAACGGTGGCATAGCGAATATATTGTTTGATCTTCTTTTGCCCGGCCTCGCCTTCTTTATAGAGCTTTTCAATAGCTGGCACGACAATCTTCAGCAGCTCCATAATGATTGAGGCACTAATATAGGGCATGATTCCCAGGGCGAAAACGCTGAGACGTTCCAAAGCCCCGCCGGAAAACATGTCGAAGAGGCCAAAGATTGTGGCCCGATGGCGAGCAAAAAAATTCATTAAGGCATCGGCATCGATTCCAGGGGTCGGAATATTACAGCCGATGCGATAGACGGCCAGGAGCATTAGCGTGACGAGAATGCGCCGCTTGAGCTCAGGAATTTTGGCAATGTTTTGGAAACCGCCTAACAACTCAGATCACCTCAACCTTGCCCCCCTGGGCTTCGATTATTGCTTTGGCCTGGCTGCTAAAAGCCTGAACCCGCACTGTTAGCGGGACGCTGATGGCTCCTTGACCAAGGAGCTTGACCCGATCTGCAGATTTTTTAATAACACCGGCTTTCGTCAAGAGTTCGGCATCCACGATGGTATCAGCCGGAAATCGGCTCAAATCCCGAACATTGACAATAATCCAGGACTTTTTAAAGATATTGAAAAAACCACGTTTGGGCAGACGCCGGATGAGGGGCATCTGGCCGCCTTCGAAGGCAGGGCTGATTTTCGCTCCGGAACGTGATTTTTGTCCCTTATGGCCGCGACAGGCGGTCTTGCCATGTCCAGAGCCGATCCCGCGACCTACACGCTTTTTTTTATGCTTTGACCCTGGAGAGGGTTGCAGTTCATCTAATTTCATGATTAATCAACCTTCTGTTGGCTGCTGGTACGCACTTCCACGAGATGGGATACTTGCCGAACCATACCACGAACCGAGGGAGTATCCTTGTAGCAGACAGTTTTGTGAAGTTTGGTTAAACCTAATGCTGTCAGGGTTATCCGATGCCGCTGGGGTCTGCCAATGGGGCTCCGCTTCAAAGTGATTTCCAAAACCTGTTCTACCATACAATTCTCTTTTCCTGGGCTGATTAAGCCCGAATTTCTTCGAGAGTGCGGTTCCTTCTTTGGGCAATATCTTCCGGGCTAGATAACTGCTTTAAGGCATCAAAGGTGGCTTTGACGGCGTTGTGAGGATTATTAGAGCCCAAACATTTCGTCAGGATATTTTGAATGCCGGCTACTTCCACCACTGCCCGAACCGGACCGCCAGCAATAACTCCCGTGCCTTCAGAGGCCGGCTTCAACAATACCTTCCCAGATCCGAACGTTCCCAAGACGGTATAGGGGATCGTAAAATTGATAATAGGGATTTTAATGAGACTCTTTTTGGCGCGCTCCATGGCTTTACGAATAGCCTCTGGAACCTCGTTGGCTTTTCCTAAACCGGCACCTACTTGTCCATGGCCGTCCCCCACGACAACTAATGCATTGAAGCTGAAACGCCGTCCACCCTTGACAACTTTGGCCACCCGACTAATATGGACCACTTTGTCCAGAAACTGGGATTCAGAATCGCTCTCGAACAATGTTACCTCCGTCCATCATACCTTCCATTAATAAACTTCAGTTATTTCAGCGTGGCTAAAAATCCAGACCGTGTTCCCGACAGCTCTCAGCCAACTCTTTAACCCGGCCATGATATAAAAAGCCACCGCGATCAAAGGCAACCTTGGAGATTCCCAAAGCCTTGGCCTTTTCGGCCAGCAACTTTCCGACAAGTTTAGCAGCTTCGATTTTTTTCAGGGGAGTAACCTCAGACCGCAACTGTTTACTCAGGGTCGAGGCGGCGGTGAGGGTTTGTCCCTCACGGTCGTCAATAATTTGGGCGTAAATATGTCTGGAACTTTTAAACACTGACAACCTTGGCCTTTTGGCATCCCCTAAAATATTTTTTCGGACCCGCTTTTTCCTTTTTAATCTGGCCATTACTTTAGGATTTGTTTGTCCCATGATACATTACCTTATGTGCTAAATGCTAAGTCATGATATTCAAGCATTATCGTTATTATACTAAATACCTCAACCAGGGGTATTAGCGTCCACCAGCTTTGCCAACCTTGCGCCTGATAACTTCATCGGCATATTTAATGCCTTTACCCTTGTAAGGCTCCGGTGGCCGCATCTGTCTGATAATCGCCGCAGTCTGCCCCAAAGATTCCTTGTTGGCGCCTTGAAGGATTAAACGGTTGGCTTTTTCCACTTGGGCGGTGATACCAACCGGCAGTTTGAACTCGATGGGATGTGAATAGCCTAAGTTGAAGAGTAAATGGTTCCCTTTATCCTCTACCTTGTATCCGGTGCCTACGATGTCAAGGGTTTTGGTAAAACCAGTGCTTACTCCGGTAACCATATTTGACACCAAAGTCCGTTCCAGGCCCCAATAACGCCAATTGGCAGGAATATTTTCCTTGGGAAAAACCTTAACTTCCGTAGAAGAAATTTCCAGGTCCACCAAGTGATGGATAGTTCGAGTAAGCGTTCCCTTGGGACCTTTAACCGTCAGGGTGCTGTTCTCGTACGTTACTTTTACTTCTTTAGGAAGAAGTATTGGTTTTTTGCCGATACGCGACATAACAATCTTTCCTCATCGCCGCAATAATGAAAAAAATATAATTACGCGGTCACTTTTCGCCATTACCAAATCGTGCAGAGAACCTCGCCGCCAATGCCATGCCGTCTTGCTTCACGATCGGTCACGACTCCTTTGGAGGTGGAAACTATGGCGACGCCGAGACCTCCCAATACCTGGGGGATCTCATCTTTGGAGGCGTACACGCGCCGACTGGGCTTACTAATTCTCTTCAGCCCGTTGATTAACGGCTTATTGATTTGGTCGTATTTCAGATAAACCCGGAGCACACCTTGCTTTTTATCTTTAATAATTTTGAAATTCTTAATATAGCCTTCTTCTTTAAGAATGCGCGCCAAGCTGATTTTCATTTGAGAAGCGGGAATATCGACTTTATCAAATCTCGCCGCTCCCGCATTCCGGACTCTGGTTAGCATATCCGCCAGGGGATCGGTTAGGCCCATAATATCTGGCTCCTATTAATAAATGTTTGTTGCCGTTTTATATCCTGGTCCAAGGCCTGTGAACTATACTGAATAGTTTCTATTAAGCCGCTGTCTACTATCAGGTTCAATTAGAGGCTACCAACTTGATTTAATCACGCCCGGTATTTCCCCTTTGAGCGCCAATGATCGGAAACAGAGACGGCAGATACCGAATTTTCGAATAAAAGCTCTTAGGTCGGCCGCACAAAGGGCAACGGTTATATTTTTGGACGCCAAATTTAGGTTCCCGTTTCGCTTTGGCAATGAGAGATTTTTTAGCCACTCAGGTCTCCTCGCTAACTTCTAAAGGGCATTCCCATACGTCTGAGCAGGAATTTTGCCTCCTCATCCGTAGGTGCGGAAGTAACGATAGTTATATTCATCCCCTTAATCTTATCGATTTTGTCGTAATCGATTTCAGGGAAGATGATCTGTTCTTTGATCCCCAACGTATAATTACCCCGGCCGTCAAAGGCTTTGTCGGATACCCCGCGAAAATCCCGGACTCTGGGCAGGGCCACATTCAACAGTCGGTCTAAAAATTCAAACATTTTATCCCGGCGCAGGGTTACCATGCAACCGATGGGCATACCCTCCCGCAATTTGAAAGCCGCAATGGACTTGCGGGCCCGAGTAATAACGGGTTTTTGTCCGGCTATGGCAGCCAGTTCGGCGCTGGCAGAATCCAGAATCTTGATGTTCTGGCTGGCTTCCCCCAACCCCATATTGATGATGACTTTTTTCAAACGAGGCACCTGCATGGAGCTCTTATAACGAAACTCCTGCATCATCGCCGGGACGCATTCTTCTTTATAAAAATCGTATAAGCGCGCCATAGTGTGGTTATCCTTCGATTAATTCGCCGCATTTTTTACAGGTGCGAACCCATTTGCCATCGGCGGTTTTCGTCTTTTTAATTCGGGTGGCTTCAGTACATTTTCCGCAGATAATCAGGACATTGGAAATGTGGAGAGACGCTTCCTTTTCAACGATGCCGCCCTGGCCGGTGGTAGGACTGGGTCGGGTATGGCGCTTAATCATATTAAGTTTTTCTACCAAAACCCGGTTTTTGTCACGCAACACCTTGAGGACTTTGCCAGTTTTGCCTTTTTCTTTGCCGGCAATGACTTCGACCTTGTCATTCTTTTTAATCTGAATGGGAACGGCTATTATCTTTTGTTCTTTTTTGGCCATAAGAGCACCTATAATACTTCTGGAGCCAGGGAAATAATTTTCATGTACCTTCTGGCCCGCAATTCTCGGGCGACCGGTCCAAAAATGCGTGTACCGATGGGTTCACCCTGTGGATTAATCAATACCGCCGAGTTGTCGGAAAATCTAATATAAGAACCATCGGGTCGACGAGTTTCTTTAATCGTTCTAACCACAACAGCCCTTTTGACATCACCCTTTTTGACTTTGGAGTTGGGCAGGGCTTCTTTTACGGCTACTACAATGATATCACCGACCCGAGCGTATCGACGTCTGGTGCCCCCGAGGACTCGGATACATTGTAATTCTTTAGCGCCAGAATTGTCAGCGACATTTAATTTTGTTTGTACTTGAATCATAGCCGACCTTCACTCTATGAGCTTTACCCAATACCTAAGTATTGAGGCTCAATGCTGACTGTTGTATATAATAAGGGTGCCAGAGATTTAAAGTGCTTTTTCCAACACCTCTTTAACCCGCCACCGTTTATCACGACTCAAGGGGCGGGACTCAATAATAAGGACTTTATCGCCCAACCCGCACGTGTTACCTTCATCGTGAGCTTTAAATTTCTTTCGCTTTTTTACCGTCTTGTGATAGATGGGATGCCGGACTAACCTTTCAACTCTAACTACCACAGTTTTGTCCATTTTATCGCTGACGACTATTCCTGTTAAGGTTTTCCGATTGCCTCGTTCTTGACTCATATTTTTTCTCTCAGCATCAACGTGCTCATAATCCTATGAGCCTGATTTCCCTAAAGCGCCTTTTCTCTCATTACTGTCTTCAGGCGGGCAATATCCCGGCGTGAATCCTTCAGGCGCGCCGTGTTTTCCAACTGTTGGCTGGCAACTTGAAATTTTAGGTTAAATACCTCTTCTTCCAGTTCTTTCAGCTTGGCCTGCAATTCCTCACCGGTCAATTCCCGCAAATCAGCTGCTTTCATTCTTCATCCTCCCGCAGGACAAATTTGGTTCTGAGGGGGAGTTTATGGGCGGCCAGACGCAAGGCTTCCCGGGCTACCTCCTCGGGAATGCCTTCCATTTCGTAAAGAACTCGCCCTGGTCGGATAACTGCTAACCAGCCTTCCGGGCTACCCTTGCCTTTCCCCATCCGGGTTTCAGCCGGTTTCCGGGTAAAGGGTTTGTCGGGGAAAATTCTTATCCAAATCTTGCCGCCACGTTTGACATACCGGGTCATGGCGATACGAGCCGCTTCGATCTGCTGGGAGGTCAAATAGCCACATTCCAGAGCTTTCAGACCAAAGGTCCCAAAAGCCACACTACTGCCCCGAGCGGCTTTGCCTCGCATCCGCCCTTTTTGTTGTTTCCGATATTTTACTCGTTTTGGACTTAACATTAGAATATTCCAATCCTATCGCTGGAGATGATGTTTTTAGAGACTTAGGCGATCTTCCAGCAATATTTCACCCTTGAAAATCCACGCCTTGACTCCAATGACACCGTAGGTAGTCCTTGCCTCGGCCATACCAAAATCAATATCAGCTCGCAAGGTATGGAGGGGAACCCGGCCTTCGCGGTACCATTCTCGCCGCGCCATTTCGGCTCCTCCCAAACGTCCGGCAACTCGGACTTTAATCCCTTGGGCGCCGAATTTCATTGCTTGCCCCACGGCTTTTTTCATGGCCCGACGGAACGCCACCCGTCTTTCCAATTGCAAAGCGATATTTTCCGCCACCAGTTGGGCATTCAATTCCGGCTTGCGGACTTCATGAATATCCACGATTAATTCCCGGCCAACCAGCTTTTCCAGTTTCTGGCGCAGTTCTTCGATCTTTCTACCCTTCTGGCCGATCACAATGCCTGGCCGGGAAGTATGTATTTTGATCTTAACTTTGTTGGCCGCTCGTTCGATATCAACCGTGGCAATTCCCGCGCCCTGCAACTCTTTTTCGTTTTTGATAAATTTCCGGATCTTTTGATCTTCTAACAAAAGATCGGAGTAATTTTTACGGGCAAACCAATAAGAATGCCAGCGGCGATAACTGCCCAACCGAAATCCGACTGGATGAACTTTTTGTCCCAAGCGATCCTCCTGTTACCAAATTCACCGTAACTTTATTAATATAAGTATGCTATTCTTTTTCGGCAAGCACCACGGTGATATGACTAGTGCGTTTGGTGATCCGATTCACCCGCCCCATGGCCCGGGCCATGAAGCGTTTTGACGACGGTCCGTCGTCGACATATACTCTTTTGACATACAGACTATCAACATCAATCTGCGGTCTCTGAGTGGCGTTGGCCACTGCCGAAGCCACCACCCGACGCACTAAACGAGCCGCTTTTTTAGGGATGAATTGTAAAGCCGCCAGAGCCTCTTCCACCTTTTTGTCCTTGATGGCTCGTGTGACGAGGCGGGCCTTTTGAGCCGATATATGTACATATTTTGCTTGAGCTCGAATTTCCATAATGAACCTGTCGGCAACGCTTTTGCCAGCGAAAGTTATTTGCCTTTAACCTTGGTTTTCTTTGCTCCGGCGTGTCCATAATACGTGCGCGTCGGGGCAAATTCTCCTAGTTTGTGGCCAACCATGTTCTCGGTAACGAAGACCGGGATAAACTTCTTGCCGTTATGAACGGCCAGCGTTAACCCTACAAAATCCGGGGTGATGGTAGAACGCCGGGACCAGGTTTTAATTACCTTTCGATCCTGGATTTCTTTGGCCTTGAGAACTTTCCCCAGCAAGCTCTCTTGAACATAAGGGCCTTTTTTCAGTGAACGCGGCACGTTTCCTCCATTATGAACCAATAACCCGGAAGAATAAATGGGAGTCCAGGGCTATTCGCTTCCTATTTTTACTTATTTCGGCGTTTGATAATATAACGGTCACTCTCTTTGGGTTTGCGAGTCTTATAACCTTTAGTGGGTTTTCCCCAGGGGCTTACCGGATGACGACCACCGGAAGACTTGCCTTCCCCACCGCCCATGGGATGATCCACCGGATTCATAGCAACACCTCGAACGTGTGGTTTGCGTCCCAGCCAACGTTTCCGGCCAGCTTTACCGATGGAAAGGTTTTCATGTTCCACGTTGCTGAGTTGACCCACTGTGGCTCTACAATTCACATGGACTTGCCGGACTTCCCCTGAAGGCAGTTTTAATTGGGCATAGCTGCCTTCTTTAGCCACCAGCTGGGCGGAGGCTCCGGCAGCTCTGGCCATTTGACCGCCTTTGCCCGGTTTAAGTTCAATGTTATGAACCTGGGTCCCCAAAGGAATATTGCGCAATGGCAAAGCATTACCAGGTTTGATATCGGCTGTGGGACTGGAAATGACCATGTCTCCGACCTTGAGATCAACAGGAGCCAGGATATATTTCTTATCTCCATCCAAATAATGGAGGAGAGCTATCCGAGCCGAACGATTGGGGTCATATTCGATGCTGGCTACTTTGGCCGGAACTTCCTCTTTTTTTCTCTTAAAATCGATGATCCGGTATAGACGCTTATGACCACCACCACGGTATCGGGCGGTTATTCTGCCATTATTATTGCGTCCGCCGGATTTGGGGATGGAAATCACCAAGCTCTTTTCAGGTTCTGACTTGGTTATTTCGCTGAAATCGTGCCCCGTCTGAAAGCGGCGGCCCGCCGAAGTTGGTTTTCTTTGTATCAATGCCATCTTGTTATCCTCTCTCGGCCGGTCACCGAGAAATGGGAAAAATTACCTTAAGCACCTTCGAAAAATGCAATTTTTTCGCCAGGAGCCAGGGTGACAATCGCCTTTTTCCAATCCGACCGCTTGCCCTCGTAACGTCCCAAACGTTTCTTCTTACCGTCGTATCGGCAGGTGTTTACCGCCAGTACTTTGACCTTAAAAATTTCTTCCACCGCTTTGCGGATTTCGATCTTATTGGCAGTGGGAACGACCTTAAAGGTGACTTTATTGCCCACCTCTTTATTTAGATGGCTTTTTTCCGTAATCAGTGGAGCTTTAATCAAATAATGATGAGCCTTCACGCTACCAACCTCTCTTCTATCTGGCTGATGGCTGGCTGAAACACCACCAAGTAGTCGTACCGCAAAATATCATAGACATTGAGTCCCTCAGTGCGCATGACCTGCACATAAGGTACGTTGCGAGACGATAGGGTGAGAACTTGATCTTCACCCGAAGTAATAAACAGAACTTTGTTAACCTGGAGGTTATCAAGGACCTTGACAAATTCTTTAGTTTTGGGCGCATCGTAAGGATACTGATCCAAAATCAGCAGTTGACCGCTGGCCAGCTTGCTGGAAAGAGCCATTTTTAAGGCCAGGCGACGCACCTTCTTGGGAACCTTATAAGCGTAACTCCGGGGCTTGGGGCCGAAAACAACCCCGCCACCCCGCCAGAGAGGAGAGCGGTTCGACCCGACTCGGGCCCGGCCAGTCCCTTTTTGCCGCCAGGGTTTATGCCCTCCGCCTCTCACTTCTGCACGGCCCTTGGTGGAAGCTGTCCCAGAACGCCGGCAAGCCAGCTGCATGGTCACAACCTCGTGCAATATGTGGCCCTGCACCGGAATGCTGAAAATATCATCGCGCAAGGTGGCTTCACCCACTTTGGTGCGGCTTATGTCAAAGACATCAACTACAGGCATGTCATTTCCCCAATATTCATTAAGACTTTTTTATCAGCAAGAGGCCGTGGCGAGCTCCTGGGACAGCTCCCTTTAACAACAGGAGATTGCTTTCCGGACGCACATCCACTACTTGCAAAGAGGCCATGGTTACCTGGGTATTACCCATCCGTCCAGGCATTTTTTTCCCTTTAATAACCCGGGATGGATAAGCGCTGGCGCCTATGGAACCAGGAGCCCGGTGGGACATGGAACCATGGGTTTCCGGTCCCCGGTGAAAGTTCCAGCGTTTAATAACCCCGGCAAAACCGCGTCCTTTGCTGAAACCGATCACGTTCACACGCTGGCCGATCTCAAATTGACTGACATCCAGTTCCTGACCAACTTCCAGGCCCTCCACGGAATCCAAACGAAACTCTTTGAGAAACTGAAAACCGCTTTTTAATCCGTGTTTTTCAAAATGCCCACGTAAAGGTTTGGTTATTTTTTCAAGTCTTTTCCGAATGAATCCAAGTTGAACAGCGTCATACCCGTCAGAGGCCACGGTCTTTTTCTGCACGACATAACAGGGGCCTGCTTCTATCACCGTAACCGGCAGCGCCGTCCCCTCGGCATCAAATATCCGGGTCATCCCCAACTTTTTACCCAGTAGCCTTCCTATCATGACTTTCCTCAATACGTACTGGCGGAACGTGTCCTTTTCAGAGCAGTCAATTCAGCCATTAGAGCTTGATTTCGACGTCAACTCCTGCCGCCAGGTCTAACTTCATAAGCGCATCCACTGTTTGTTGCGTCGGCTCTAAAATGTCCAATAAGCGTTTGTGAGTCCGGATTTCAAATTGTTCCCGGGACTTCTTGTCAACATGCGGAGAGCGCAAAACACAAAACTTGTTGATGTCGGTAGGCAAAGGGATAGGTCCAGCCACCCGTGCACCAGTGCGACGGGCTGTCTCGACAATTTCACCTACTGATTGATCCAACAGTTTATGATCGAATGATCTCAGCCGGATGCGTATCTTATGGGTTATCATGGGTCATCCTATACTTTATTCAACGATCTCGGTGACGACGCCGGCGCCGACGGTGCGGCCGCCTTCCCGGATGGCAAAGCGCAGTTCTTTTTCCAGGGCCACGGGGGTAATGAGATGGACCTCAATGGCGACATTGTCGCCGGGCATGACCATTTCCACCCCTTCCGGCAGGGTCACGACGCCGGTGACGTCCGTGGTGCGCAGATAAAACTGCGGCCGGTAGCCGCTGAAAAATGGCGTATGCCGTCCGCCTTCTTCCTTATTCAAGACGTAGACTTCGGCCTTAAACTTGGTGTGCGGCAGGATGGAACCCGGTTTGGCCACCACCTGCCCACGCTCCACTTCGTCCTTTTTCGTGCCCCGGAGCAGGAGGCCGACATTGTCCCCGGCCTGGCCCTGATCCAAAATTTTTCGAAACATTTCCACGCCGGTGCACACCGTCTTGAAGGTGGGCTGGAAACCGACGATCTCCACTTCCTCCTGGATCTTGACGATGCCACGCTCCACCCTGCCGGTAACCACCGTGCCCCGGCCGGAGATGGAAAAGACGTCTTCGATGGGCATCAGGAAGGGCTTGTCGATATCCCGGACGGGTTCGGGGATATAGCCATCCACCGCCTTCATCAGCTCAAAAATACAGGCCGCCGCCTCGGAGTTGGGATCATCCGACTCCAGGGCCCGCAATGCCGAGCCCTTGACAATGGGAATATCGTCGCCCGGAAAATCATACTTGGACAACAACTCCCGCAACTCCAATTCCACCAACTCGATGAGTTCGGGGTCGTCCACCATGTCCACCTTGTTCAGGAAGACCACGATGAAGGGAACGCCCACCTGACGGGCCAACAGGATGTGCTCCCGGGTCTGGGGCATGGGGCCGTCATCCGCACCCACCACCAGGATGGCCCCGTCCATCTGGGCCGCGCCGGTAATCATGTTTTTGATGTAATCCGCGTGCCCCGGACAATCCACATGGGCATAATGGCGATTCTCGGTCTCATACTCCACATGGGCGGTGGCAATGGTAATCCCCCGCTCTTTTTCTTCCGGCGCCTTGTCAATCTGGTCAAAAGGCACATACTCGGCCATGCCCTTCAACGACAGATGCTTCGTGATCGCCGCCGTCAACGTCGTCTTGCCATGGTCAATATGCCCAATCGTGCCAATATTTACGTGGGGCTTCTTTCTCTCAAATTTCTTCTTGGCCATGATTATTCCTCCTGGTAACCCTCACCGAGAACTTTTCTTCCCAAGTATAACTATTTTGTCCTACTGCGACCGATAATTTCTTCCGACAAACTCTGGGGCACCGGTTCGTAGTGGTCGAACTGCATCGTAAAGGTGGCCCGTCCTTGGGTGGCGCTGCGTAGATCGGTAGCATAGCCGAACATGGTAGCCAGCGGCACTTCAGCTTGGACAACTTGCACCCCTTTGCGATTTTCCAGATTTTTGATGCGCCCTCTCCGACTGTTAAGGTCACCGATGGCATCTCCGACAAATTCTTCAGGAACCACAATTTCAAGATTCATAAACGGTTCCAAAAGGATAGGCTTGGCTTTTTTGCAGCCTTCTTTGAATCCCATGGAGCCGGCAATGTGGAAAGCACGCTCTGAAGAATCCACCTCATGATAAGAACCGTCCACCAGGGAAACTTTCATATCGACTATGGGAAAGCCGGCTAAAACGCCGCCTTCTGAAGCCTCCCGAATACCTCTTTCGACCGCAGGAATATATTCCTTAGGAATTGACCCACCCACGATACGATCGACAAACTCAAATCCGCCGCCCGGTTCCAAGGGGGTCAACTCCAGGAACACGTGACCGAATTGACCACGACCTCCTGATTGCCGGACAAATTTGCCTTCAGCCCTAACGGGCTGGGTAATGGTTTCCCGATAAGAAACCTGGGGTTGTCCAACCTGAGCATCGACCTTGTATTCCCGCATGAGGCGATCAACGATAATTTCCAGATGCAATTCACCCATCCCGGCAATGATGGTCTGTCCGGTCTGAACATCGGTGTGAACCCGGAATGACGGATCTTCCGCCATGATTCTACTCAACGCCTGCCCCAATTTATCCTGATCTGCTTTGGTCTTGGGTTCAATGGCGACATCGATAACCGGAATCGGGATATCCAAACTTTCTAACGTAATGGGGGCCCGTTCATCACACAAGGTGTCGCCGGTACCGGTCTGCCGTAACCCCACCGCCGCAATAATGTCTCCAGCGCTGGCTTCTTTGATCTCTTCCCGTTTGTTGGCATGCATCTTTAAGAGACGACCGATTTTTTCTTTGGTGCCCTTAGAGGAGTTATACACTGCGCTGCCACTCTGTAACGTCCCGGAATAAATTCGGATAAAAGTCAAATGCCCCACATAGGGATCTGACAGCAGTTTGAAAGCCAAGGCCGAGAGGGGAGCTTTGTCGTCGGCTGGCCGCGCCTCGATTTCACCTTTGGCGTTTATCCCTTCTATTGGTGGAACATCGTTGGGCGCCGGCAAATAATCCACCACCGCATCCAACAGAGGCTGAATTCCCTTATTTTTAAAAGCCGAGCCGCACATCACCGGCACAACTTTCAGGTCAATGGTTCCCTGGCGCAACACCTGACGCAGCAGATCCGGTTCCACCGGTTTGTCTTCCACATAGAGGTTCATGATCTCATCATTGAGTTCGGCCAGGGAGGCGACCAGACGATTGCGGTATTCCTGGGCTTCTGAAATTGCTGCCTCCGGTATCGGGGCAAGTCGAAATTGAACTCCCTGTGCGTCCTCGTCAAAAATAATCGCCTGCATATCGATGAGATCAATAATTCCTTGAAATTTGTCTTCGCTGCCCAGAGGAAGTTGAATGAGCACCGGATTGGCTTTTAACCGGTCAATCATCATCTGGTAGGTGCGAAACAAGTCAGCGCCCACCCGATCCATTTTATTTACAAAAGCTAATCGGGGGACTCCATAACGATCGGCTTGTCGCCAAACCGTTTCGGATTGTGGTTCAACACCGGCGACGGCATCAAATACTGCCACTGCACCGTCCAGCACCCGCAACGAACGCTCCACCTCAATGGTAAAATCCACATGTCCAGGGGTGTCTATAATATTAATACGGTGATCTTTCCAGAAACAGGTTGTTGCGGCCGAGGTGATGGTAATACCTCGCTCCTGCTCCTGCTCCATCCAATCCATTACCGCTTGCCCGTCGTGCACCTCGCCTATTTTATAGGTGACCCCGGTATAGTAAAGGATACGCTCCGTCGTCGTGGTTTTACCCGCGTCTATATGTGCCATAATGCCAATATCACGTATACGGGATATTGGTATGATAGGTGCCAAAATAAGTTTCCTATTTGCGCCGGTCTGTTACCACCGGTAATGTGCAAAGGCTTTATTTGCTTCTGCCATCCGATGAGTATCTTCACGTTTTTTAACCGAGGCGCCACGATTTTGGAAGGCATCCAGAAATTCTGCCGCCAACTTGGCCTTCATACTTTTCTCGCCCCGACTCTTGGCATAGTTAATCAACCAACGTATCGCCAGGGAAGTACGGCGATTTTGCGGCACCTCCACCGGCACCTGGTATGTGGCCCCACCTACCCGACGAGACTTTACCTCGATAATTGGCCGGACATTCTCCATGGCTTTGTGAAAGACCTTCAGAGGATCTTCCTGCTGCTTCCGACCGATAATATCGAAGGCATTATAGATAATTGAGACGGCCGTGGTTTTTTTCCCCCGGCGCATTAAACCGTTGATAAAACGGGCGACCATGGGATCTTTAAACTTCGGGTCGGGGATGATCTCCCGCTTAACTACCTCGCGTTTTCTCGGCATTGCTTGTTAACTCCCTCGTTCCAACAGACCGGGTTATTTCGGTTTTTTGGCACCGTACTTGGATCGCCCCTGCCGTCTATCCTGTACGCCCACGGAATCCAGGGTGCCACGGACGACGTGATAACGGACACCGGGCAAGTCTTTTACCCGACCTCCCCGGATCAGGACTACGGAATGCTCTTGCAGGTTGTGACCGACTCCGGGAATATAAGTGGTCACTTCAATCCCATTCGTGAGCCTGACACGTGCCACTTTGCGCAAGGCTGAATTCGGCTTCTTGGGAGTGGTGGTGTAGACCCTGACACAGACGCCCCGTTTCTGAGGGCAACTTTTCAGGGCTGGTGTAGAGGTTTTTTTCTGAAGCTTTTCCCGGCCTTTGCGCACTAATTGATTGATTGTCGGCATATTCTTCGTAACTCCGTTAATCTGGCGTCGTCAAATTGCTAAAAAAATCTTTATAATAAATTATGATGAATTTTGTCAAGATATTTATGTGCTGGTGGACTCTGCCACCGGTTCTTCCAAAATTTGTAATTTGATATTGCGATATTTTGCTAATCCCGTCCCGGCCGGAATAGGTCTTCCCATAATGACGTTTTCCTTAAGACCCCGCAGGTAATCGATCCGACCAGCCACGGCGGCATCAGCCAGAACTTTGGTGGTTTCCTGGAAGGAAGCCGCCGAAATCCAACTTTCCGTGGACAATGAAGCCTTAGTAATTCCCAGCAAAAGGGGTTCAGCCGTGGCAGGCCGCTTCCCCTGGGCCAAGACCTCATCGTTTTTCTCTTCAAAGACGTATTTTTCGATCTGTTCGCCGATGAGGAATTTGGTATCACCCGGATCGGTGACCCTGACCCGCCGCAGCATCTGCCGCACTATGACTTCAATGTGTTTATCATTAATTTTCACACCTTGGAGACGGTAAACTTCCTGGACTTCGTTCACCAGGTAACGGGCCAGTTCTTTCACACCGCTCACGGACAAAATATCGTGGGGATTGGCTGAGCCGTCCATTAAAGGCTCTCCGGCTTTGACCCGCTCACCTTCCTGGACCGAGATATGCTTGCCCTTGGGGATTAGGTATTCTATGGGATCACCGACCTCGGGAGTAACCACTACCTTCCGCTTGCCCTTGGACTGCCGGCCATGGGTCACAGTGCCGCTGATCTGACTGATAACGGCATGTTCTTTGGGTTTGCGGACTTCAAACAGTTCCGCCACCCGGGGCAAACCACCGACGATGTCTTTGGTCTTAGTAGTTTCACGAGGAATTTTGGCTATGACATCGCCAGGATTAACTTGATCACCCTCGTTGATCATCAAAATGGCCCCCACCGGCAGCGGGTAACGGGCCACTGCCTGGGAATTGGGCAGGCGCGCCGTCCGGCCAGATTCATCTTTAATGGAGATGCGAGGACGTTTCTCAGAATTCTGGCATTCAATAATAACCTTGGAGGACTTGCTGGTTACTGGATCGACCCGCTCTTGCATAGTGACATCTTTAAGGTCTTCGGCATCTTTTTGTTCGATGATATCGCCAAATTTTACCCCCCCAGACACCTCGGTGAGGATAGGATTGGTGTAGGGATCCCATTCTGCCAGGACCTGATCCGGTTGGACTTCCTGGCCTTCTTCCACTTGCAAACGCGTGCCGTACGTAATAGGGTAGCGTTCTTTGCCTTTGGCACTGACGATAATGAGTTCGCCCTGGCGGCTTAACGCTACCAGATGGCCGGTAAAATCCCTGACAGTACGGATATTGTCAAATTGCACTTTGCCCCGGTTGCGGGCCAAATGCACACTCTGTTCCACCCGACGGGAAGCGGTGCCACCGATATGGAAGGTTCTCATGGTCAGCTGGGTGCCCGGTTCGCCGATGGACTGGGCAGCCATGATGCCGATGGCTTCCCCGATATTTACCGGAGTGCCATGGGCCAGATCCCGGCCATAACATTTGGCACAAACTCCGTGCCGGGTTTGGCAGGTGAGCACCGAACGGATCCGGAGTTTTTCCAGCCCTGCTTCCTCAATATTTTGGGCCGCATCTTCGTCGATTTCCTCATTGGCATATACAATAACTTCATCAGTGTTCGGGTCGATAATATCTTCCAGGGTGGTACGCCCCAGAACACGTTCCCCGACGCGCTGAATGATCTCGCCACCTTCTATCAAGGGGGTCACATCGATACCATCAATGGTGCCGCAATCCAATTCGGTGATGACACAGTCCTGAGCTACGTCTACCAACCGTCGGGTAAGATAACCGGAGTTAGCGGTTTTCAAGGCAGTGTCGGCCAATCCTTTGCGGGCGCCGTGAGTGGAAATAAAATACTGCAAAACGGTAAGGCCTTCCCGGAAATTAGCGGTGATGGGGGTCGCGATGATTTCACCCGAGGGCTTGGCCATCAAACCACGCATTCCAGCCAACTGCCGCATCTGCTTGTCACTACCCCGGGCTCCGGAATCAGCCATCATAAAAATCGGATTAAAACTGTCGGTTATTACTTCCAACGGCACTTCGTTGCCGGCAGTATCGATCCGATGACCGGTTATCTTCTCCCGGGCCAGTTCTTCCATCATTTCCGCGGCAACTTCATCCGTGGCCCGAGCCCAAATGTCCACAACTTTGTTATATTTTTCACCCTCAGTGATGAGACCTTCCCGATATTGACTTTCCACTTCCGCAACTTCCGCTTGCGATTGTGACAGAATGCCAGCTTTGCGGTGCGGTATCACCATATCGTCAATGGCTATGGAGATGCCGGCTTGGGTGGCGAACTTATAGCCCAAATCTTTCAAACGGTCTGCCAACACGACTGTATTTTTGACACCGCACTTGCGATAGGCTACACCGATCAACTTGCGGATTTCTTTTTTGGTCATGGTCCGATTGATACTGTCAAAAGAAATACCCTCGGGCATAATTTCCTTAAGGAGTATCCGGCCCACAGTCGTGGTAATAACTTCACCCATCAACCTTACCTGAACAGATGGGAGAGGATCGATGCCCTTTTCTTCTAAAAATGCGGCCAACCTCTCTGCCGTGGTTTCGAGGAAGGTATCACCGGTTATGACCTGCAGGCGCGATGTCGCCGCAATTTTTAGTTGATTGTCTTCGCCCAGTATTTCATCCAGGGAAACAATATATGCATCCATCCTGACCTGGATTCTGGCATGTAAATCTACTGTTCCCTGATCATAAGCAATGCGAACTTCATCTGGGGATGAAAAGGGGACAACTTTATTGCCGTTGAAGGGGATACGCTCCCCTTTGGCCAAAGGCCGTTCCCTGGTCATATAGTACAACCCCAAGACGATATCCTGGGAGGGCACGATAATTGGTTCGCCGTTGGCTGGTGACAGGATGTTATTCGTGGACATCATCAGCACCCGGGCCTCGATTTGGGCCTCCAGGGACAGGGGAACATGCACCGCCATCTGGTCACCGTCAAAGTCAGCATTGAAAGCGGTACAGACCAACGGGTGTAGCTGGATCGCCTTGCCTTCAATCAGGATGGGCTCAAAGGCCTGAATCCCCAAACGATGCAAGGTGGGAGCGCGGTTGAGCATTACCGGATATTCCTTGACCACCTCATCCAAGGTGTCCCAAACATCCGGGGTCTCTTTTTCCACCATTTTTTTGGCGGCCTTGATAGTATTGACAAAGCCTTTGTTCACCAACCGGTTGTAAATAAACGGCTTGAAAAGCTCCAAGGCCATTTTTTTCGGCAAACCACATTGATGCAGTCTTAGATTCGGGACCGATGACAATAACTGAACGGCCGGAATAATCGACGCGCTTTCCCAATAGATTCTGGCGAAACCGACCTTGTTTGCCTTTAAGCATATCGCTCAGAGACTTTAAAGGGCGCTTGTTGGGACCAGTTATGGTTTTGCCCCGCCGGCCATTGTCAAACAGGACGTCCACCGCTTCCTGCAGCATCCGTTTTTCATTACGGATGATAATTTCCGGTGCGTCCAGTTCAACCAGTCTTTTTAACCGGTTATTTCTATTAATGACCCGTCGGTAAAGATCATTGAGATCAGAAGTGGCAAAACGGCCGCCGTCCAGAGGAACCAGAGGGCGTAAATCCGGCGGCAGGACTGGAATGACTTCCAGCACCATGCACTCCGGTTTGATCCCGGAGTCCTTGAAGGCGTCAATAACCTTCAAACGCTTACTGATTTTTTTCCGTTTGGCTTCGGAGCTGGTCTTCTGCATCTCTTCCCGCAACTGCTCAGAAAGAGTCACAAGATCCAGACCCCGCAGCATGTGTCGAATGGCTTCGGCCCCCATGCCCGCAATAAAGTCGTCCCCATACTCTTCCCGGGCCTGCCGGTATTTTTCTTCCGTGAGCAGGTCACCTCGACGCAAAGGTGTATCTTGGGGATCAACGACGACATACGATTCGAAATATAAGATTTTTTCCAAATCCTTCAGGGTAAGATCCAAGAGATTGCCGATCTTACTGGGAAGGCTTTTTAAGAACCAGATGTGCACCACCGGGCAGGCTAATTCTATATGGCCCATCCGTTCCCGTCTTACTTTGGATTGGATGACTTCAACACCGCACTTTTCACAGACGACGCCCCGGTGCTTCATACGTTTGTATTTACCGCAATTGCATTCGTAGTCCTTGGTAGGACCGAAAATTTTGGCGCAGAATAAGCCGTCGCGCTCTGGTTTGAACGTCCGGTAATTAATGGTTTCAGGCTTTTTTACCTCTCCATTAGACCAGGAGCGGATCATTTCAGGTGAAGCCAGAGAAATTCGCACTGCATTGAACTGCAGGGGGTCCTTGGGTTTGGCAAAAATACTATTAATATCTTCTAAGTTAACTTCCCGCCCCTTATCCATGGTTTTCTGTTACCTCGGAGTCCTTGTCCTCCAAAAGCTCAACATTTAATGCCAGGCTTTGGAGTTCTCGGATAAGAACATTAAAGGATTCAGGCAGGCCGGCTTCCAGATCATATTGCCCTTTCACAATCTTTTCGTACATACGTGTACGGCCGGCGACATCGTCCGATTTGACTGTGAGGAATTCTTGCAAGGAGTAAGCGGCGCCATAGGCTTCCATGGCCCAAACTTCCATCTCGCCCAATCGCTGGCCGCCAAATTGCGCCTTGCCCCCCAAAGGTTGCTGGGTTACCAGGGAATAGGGGCCGATGGAACGAGCATGGATTTTATCATCCACTAAGTGATGCAGTTTCATCATGTACATCGCGCCCACGGTGACGGTGCGGTCAAAAGATTCACCGGTGCGGCCATCAAAAAGCTTGGCTTTTCCCACCTCCGAGACGCCTGACAGGTTTAAACAGGCTCGAATTTCTGACTCCAAGGCGCCATCAAAGACCGGTGAGGCCATGTAGACGCCATCTTTGTTGTACTATCCCAGAATTTCTTTAAATCTTCGTAGGTGGCGCCATCTAGCCATTCATCCATTTTAGGGTCCTGATAAACAGCCCGAATGCGGTTTTTGATTGCATCTAAATCATAAAAATCATTGATTAATTGGCCGACCTGTTGCCCCAGCAGACGGGAAGCCCAGCCCAGGTGGGTTTCCAATACCTGCCCCACATTCATACGGGAAGGGACACCCAACGGATTGAGAACGATATCCACTGGCGTGCCGTCCACAAAATAGGGCATGTCTTCTTCAGGCATTATCCTGGAAACGACACCCTTATTGCCGTGGCGGCCGGCCATCTTGTCTCCAACGGCCAATTTCCGTTTCAGGGCAATAAAGACTTTCACCATCTTAATGACGCCCGGCGGCAGTTCATCGACTTTCCGCAACCGGTTGATTTTATCCTCGAAATGGTCATTCACCTGCTGAATTTGCGTCTGATAGCTTTCCAGCAACCGGTCCAGCCGGTCTTCCAACTCCGGGTCATTGAAGGAAACATTCCGCCAATGATCCAAGGGCAACTTCATCACTATTTCCGGTCTGATTTCCATTCCCTTTTCTAAGAGGTACCGGCTGGAGGTAATATCATCCGGAATTTCAATCACCGTACGGCCAACCAACAATTCCTTTAAACGATAGCTGACGCTCTGGGTAATGATGGAGATTTCATCCCCTTGATCCTTCTGCAACTTGGCGATGGCTTCAGACTCGATATAGCGGGTACGTTCATCTTTCTCCACGCCTTTGCGAGAGAATACCCGGGCATCAATAATGATTCCCTCAATTCCCGGCGGCACCCGTAATGAGGTGTCCCGCACATCACCCGCCTTTTCACCGAAAATGGCTCGTAAAAGTTTTTCTTCCGGGGATAGTTGGGTTTCACCCTTGGGAGTCACTTTGCCCACCAGGATATCCCCTGGTTTAACTTCGGCACCGATGCGGATTATACCGCTTTCATCGAGATTGGCCAGGGCCTCTTCACTGACATTGGGGATGTCCCGGGTGATTTCCTCTTTGCCAAGCTTGGTATCCCGGGCCACCACTTCAAACTCCTCGATGTGAATTGAAGTGTAGACGTCTTCTTTGGCGATCCGCTCGCTGACGAGAATAGAATCCTCAAAGTTGCAACCGCCCCAGGGCATAAAGGCAACCATGACGTTCTTGCCAAGAGCCAGTTCCCCAAAGGCCGTAGCCGGCCCGTCGGCGATGATCTGCCCTTTTTCCACCCGGTCGCCAAGACGCACGAGGGGGCGTTGATTGAAGCAGGTATTCTGATTGGTCCGCTGGAATTTCTTGAGCTTATAGATGTCAACGATGGATTGGGCTTCTCTGGCTTCCCCGTTATCGGCCCGCACCACAATGCGGGTGCCGTCCACATCTTCGACAATACCGCCACGTTTCGCCACCAGGGTGACGCCGGAATCCCGAGCCACCACTCCTTCCAGGCCGGTGCCGACCAGGGGCGGCGTGCAGGTCAATAAAGGTACGGCCTGCCGCTGCATGTTTGATCCCATGAGCGCCCGGTTGGCGTCGTCATTTTCCAGAAAGGGAATCATGGAGGCCGCGACGCTCACCAGCTGGCTGGGCGAAACGTCCATATAGTCAACTTCTTCAGGCCGCACCATAATAAATTCGCCGGCCATCCGGGCAGAGATCAGATCTGCGGCAAACCGGTTATCCTTCGATAACAGAGCATTTGCCTGGGCAATGACGTGATTGCCTTCATCCAGGGCGGTCAGAAAAATTATGTCCCGGGAAACCTCGACATCCCATTGGCCGTTTACCTCTTTTTTCTTCACGACCCGGTAGGGAGTTTCAATAAAACCAAATTCATTGACCCGAGCATAGGTGGATAAAGAGACAATCAGACCGATGTTGGGCCCTTCAGGGGTCTCAATCGGACAGATACGGCCGTAATGGGTGGCGTGGACGTCCCGGACTTCAAAACCCGCCCGCTCCCGGGTCAAACCACCGGGACCCAGGGCGCTCAGGCGCCGTTTATGAGTGATTTCAGACAACGGATTGGTCTGATCCATGAACTGGGATAACTGGCTGGTCCCAAAAAATTCTTTGACTACCGCTGAAACCGGTTTGGCGTTGATCAAATCATGGGGCATCAAGGTGTCTATCTCCTGCAAACTCATGCGTTCCTTAATGGCCCTTTCCATACGCACCAGACCGATACGATATTGATTTTCCAACAATTCCCCAACGGCGCGCACCCGTCGGTTTCCCAAATGATCGATATCGTCGATGGGACCTTCCAGTTCTTTTTGGGTGATCAATTCCTTCACTGCGTACAGAATGTCTTCTTTAGACAGCGTGCCCTGGGTAACCGGGGCGTCAAGGTTAAGCTTCAGATTTAATTTCAGGCGGCCCACCGGAGATAGGTCATAATATTCGGGTTTGAAAAAAAGGTTCTCAAAGAAATTATTTGCTACTTCCAGAGTGGGGGGGTTGCCGGGGCGAAGTTTTCGGTAAATTTCCAGGATGGCGTCCCGGGGTTTGTCCGTTTTATCCACCGCCAGGGTGTTGCGCAAACAGGGACTGACATTAACACCGTCAATATAGAGAAGATCCAATTCCTTAACGTTACGGCTCCGCAGCAGCTTCAATTTGTCTTCCGAAACCACTTCATTGCAGGGAATCAGCACCTCGCCGGTGTCCGGATCTAAAATATCATGGGCCACATAACGGCCGAGAAGTTCATTGGGCAGTAAACTTAATCGATCGATGCCCGCTTCCTGAATTTTGCGAATCAGCGCCGGAGTGAGCTTTTGGTGCTTTTTAACCAGTACTTCACCAGTCCCCGGGATCACAATATCCGTGGTCGCCTTGCGTTGCAGCAAGAATTCGGGATTGAATTTCTTCTCAATGGTTTCAGCTTCGATATAAACTTTTTCGGTGCTATAAAAGAAGTTAAGCAGTTCCTCGGTGGAATAACCTAAAGCCTTGAGCAGCACCGTGACCGGAAATTTGCGCCGCCGGTCAATCCGGGCATAGAGAATATCCTTGGGATCGAACTCGAAATCAATCCAGGAACCACGCATCGGTATTAAACGGGCCGAATACAGGAGTTTGCCGCTGGAGTGGGTCTTGCCGCGGTCGTGATCGATAAACAACCCGGGCGAGCGATGCAGTTGACTGACAATCACTCGCTCCGTGCCGTTCACGATGAAGGTGCCGTTATCCGTCATCAAAGGCATGGTGCCGAAATAAATTTCCTGCTCCTTGATGTCGCGGATAGGGGGGTCATCTCCCGATTCAACCACCACCTCAGTATCATAGACCCTCAGCTGCACCGTCAATTTCATGGGTGCTTCGAAGGTCATCCCCCGCTGCAGGCATTCTTCCTCGTCATACTTTGGAGGGGCAAAATTATAGCTCACGAATACCAAGGAGGCAGTGCGGTTATAATCTTTAATCGGAAAGACGCTTCTAAATACCCCTTGTAACCCGTACTCGTCCCTTTGTTCCGGGGGGGTGTCTTTTTGCAAGAATCTGTTGTAGGATTCTTTTTGCATCTCGATTAGATTCGAGATGTCAATGATCTTTTCGATTTTGCCGAAATTTTTCCGATGTAGTTTTTGAGGGGAGAACACCTCAGTCATTCTTTCTCCTTGAGTACAGACCCGGAGGCCCGTTTAACTCCTAAGTGCTATCATTGCCTTGGTGCTGAAAAATAGTGCCAGACTACTTGATCTCGACAGTAGCTCCCTGCTCTTCGAGTTTCTTCTTAATTTCTTCGGCCTCTGCTTTGGAGACTGCTTCTTTGACCGTGGTGGGCACATTTTCCACCGCATCCTTGGCCTCTTTGAGACCCAGACCGGTAATGGCGCGTACTTCTTTGATAACCTGAATTTTGTTGGCTCCGATGACGGTAAGAACCGCATCAAATTCGGTTTGTTCTTCCGCGGCAGGAGCTGCTTCCGCTGCTGCCGGACCAGCCGCCATTGCCACCGGCGCCGCTGCGGTTACGCCGAACTTATCTTCCAAGTCCTTGATCATCTCAGATAATTCCAATACGGACATACTGGCAATGAAATCAATGACCTCTGCTTTTGTAATCGACATGACGAAAAATCCTCCTTACTTGCTGTCTATCAAAAAATGAGGCGCAACCAGGAGTTGCGCAAATATCAGCTTTATTGGCTTGCTTGTTTTTCTTCGATCGCCTTAAGAGTATAAAGAAACTTCCGGATTACCCCGGCCAGCACACTTACCAGCGAAGTCGGCACTCCCTGCAAAGCCCCCAGCAACTTGGCCAACAACACCTCCCGAGGAGGCAGCTTGGATAGGTCCACGAGGTCTTTGTCAGTTAACACCGAACGGCCCAATACCCCGGCCTTCAGGATAAAATTATCGGGTTTGTCCTTGGCATACTTGGACACAATCTTAGCAATTTCCACCGGGTTTTGATAACCCAGCACAATCGCCGTAGGGCCAACTAAAAATTTTTCCAAAAGCGCGGTTTCGGTGTCCGCCGCCGCCAATTTTAACAGGGTGTTCTTGACCACGGCCAGTTCGCCGCCAGCCTCTTTCAGCTCCCGGCGCAACTGCGTGATTTCAGCCACCTTAAGCCCTTTGAAATCCGTCAGGATATTAAATTCGGCCCGCCCCAGTTTTTCTTGCAGGGTGGCAATCACTTCGGTTTTTTTGCTTTTAAGCATCGGCTTTGCCTCTTTCTAGCCAGCACCTTAGGTGGCGGCGAAACGGATGAGGTTTTTCACCTCCTGGGGATCGACCCGGATACCTATGCCCATGGTGGTGGAAACAGAGATTCCTTGCATATAGGTCCCTTTGCTGGTCTGCGGTTTGAGCCGCAGCAGGGTATCAAAAAAGGCCGCCATATTCTGTAGCAGTTTTTCCCCGCCAAAAGAAACTTTCCCCATCGGGGCATGCACTACTCCGGCTTTGTCCACCCGGAACTCGATCTTGCCAGCCTTGAGCTCTTGCACCGCTCGACTTACATCAAACGTCACGGAACCGGCCTTGGCGTTGGGCATGAGACCCCGGGGGCCCAAAATTTTACCGATCTTACCCACTGCTCCCATCAGATCCGGGGTCGCCACCGCCTTGTCAAAGTCCATCCAGCCACCCTTGATTTTTTCAATCAGATCTTCCGACCCGACATAATCAGCGCCGGCATCCATGGCCTCTTTCTCTTTTTCACCCTTGGCAAATACCAAAACCCGGACATCCTTGCCGACGCCGTTGGGCAGGACTACCGCCCCACGCACCATCTGGTCAGCATGCCTCGGATTAACGCCAAGTCGGACAGCCACATCGACACTTTCGTCGAATTTAACATAGCTGGTGCCGATTGCCTCGGCCACTGCATCCGAAAATGAATATTTGCGGGTCCGCTCAACCTTTTCCCGCATGGCCGAATATTTTTTACCCCTGTGCGGCATGTCGCATCACCTTCCTGTCTAAACAAGATAGTTAGACGATTTCTATTCCCATACTACGGGCCGTTCCCATAATGGTCTGTTTGGCCGCTTCCAAATCAGCAGCGTTTAAATCAGGTAATTTCTGCCGGGCGATTTCTTCCACCTGCTGCATGGTGACCTGCCCCGCTTTTTCCCGACCCGTTTCTTTGGCGCCTTTGGCCAACTGGGCAGCTTTTTTGAGCAGCACCGATGCCGGCGGGGTCCTGGTGATGAAGGTAAATGACCGGTCCGCATATACGGTTATCAAAACCGGGATGATCATGCCTTCTTGCCCCTGGGTGCGGGCGTTATAACTCTTCACAAATTCCATAATATTGACCCCATGCTGACCTAAGGCGGGGCCAACCGGTGGTGAAGGATTGGCCTGACCGGCGGGCAACTGCAATTTTATTTGCGCAATTACCTTTTTTGCCATGATGCTGCACTCCTTACGACGATAATATCCTGCGCTTTACTCATGGGCTCAACACAGGAACAATCCTGTTCCTAATTAGCCTTTTCCACTTGCGAAAATTCCAGCTCAACCGGCGTGGGACGGCCAAAAACGCTGATCATAACTCGCACCCGGCCCTTTTCTCCCTTTACCTCATCCACCACACCGTTGAAGTTGGTGAATGGTCCTTCCGTCACCCGCACCTTGTCACCCGTTTCAAAGATAATCTTCGGTTTGGGCTTTAAAGCCCCTTCTTTAATCTGGGTGATAACTTTTTCAGCCTCGGCGTCAGGAATGGCGGCAGGTTCCGTCCGACCGCCAATGAAACCCGTTACCTTGGGAGTATCTTTTACCAAATGCCAGGTGTCATCATTTAATTCCATCCTGACCAAAACATACCCTGGGTAAAATTTCCGGTGAGTGATACGCCGTTGGCCTTTAATCATCTCTTCTACCTGTTCGGTGGGGACCAGAACCTCAGTAATAAGCTCTTCCATGCCCCGACTGCGAGCGCGTTCTTCCAGGGCATTTTTAACCTTCTTTTCAAACCCGGAATAAGTGTGCACGACATACCACTTTTGCGCCAAGAGAGCAGGTCCTCCTTCATTACCCAACAATAATCTTACCCAATAAAAACCTTCATCATTCTGGAAAGAGCCATATCGACGAGCCCTAAATAAAAAGACACAATCATAACCAGAGCGAGAACCACCGCGGTGGCCCCCATCGTCTCTTTCCGGTTGGGCCAAGTAACCTTCTTGAGTTCTATCCAGGCTTCTTTAAGAAACTGTATGGAACGATCCCAATATTCCCCAATAGGCGGCAAGGCAAAACTCTTGCTTTTTTTGGCCTTTAATTTTACCACCTGGCTCCTGCCTGGTTTTTTCGTCAATTCCTTGGCGACCAGTTCCTGAGCTTTTTCCGACTTGTCCTTGACTTTTATCTTTTTCATTGGCAACGTGCTGTCTTCTTTCTGGTTCCCGAAACGGACCAAACAGCGTCCAACTATTTACTTTTGCATACCATTAATAGAAAAATATCCACCCGCTAAATCCCCACTCAATGCATTCTATACCCACGGGAGCCATACCGAGACCTGACAGTCATTCAGCCCGATATAGATATTCCCACAAAGCTTTACCCGGGAAAAAATGCAAGAATATGTTAGCTGGGAAGGAGATGGGCCTGACTCACCTTTTCCATGTACTGCATCGGTCAACAAAAAAATGGCAGGCCAGGAGGGATTCGAACCCCCATCACCCGGTTTTGGAGACCGGTGCTCTAACCGTTGGAGCTACTGGCCTGTACCTGATTTACTTCGTCTCTCGATGGGATGTGTGCGCCCGACATGAAGGACAGAATTTCTTGAATTCCAACCGATCCGGTGTGCGACGTTTGTTCTTCGTGGTAGTATAATTCCGGCGCTTACAATCAGTACAGGCTAATATTATAATATCGCGCATAATGTTTTATTTTGTCAAGTTTCTCGTTAAGGTTAATAATTTCCGCCGTCGTCGCTGACAGGAATGACAATTATTCAACGATCTCGGTGACGACGCCGGCGCCGACGGTGCGGCCGCCTTCCCGGATGGCAAAGCGCAGTTCTTTTTCCAGGGCCACGGGGGTGATGAGATGGACCTCAATGGCGACATTGTCGCCGGGCATGACCATTTCCACCCCTTCCGGCAGGGTCACGACGCCGGTGACGTCCGTGGTGCGCAGATAAAACTGCGGCCGGTAGCCGCTGAAAAATGGCGTATGCCGTCCGCCTTCTTCCTTATTCAAGACGTAGACTTCGGCCTTAAACTTGGTGTGCGGCAGGATGGAACCCGGTTTGGCCACCACCTGCCCGCGCTCCACTTCGTCCTTTTTCGTGCCCCGGAGCAGGAGGCCGACATTGTCCCCGGCCTGGCCCTGATCCAAAATTTTTCGAAACATTTCCACGCCGGTGCACACCGTCTTGAAGGTGGGCTGGAAACCGACGATCTCCACTTCTTCCTGGATCTTGACGATGCCACGCTCCACCCTGCCGGTAACCACCGTGCCCCGGCCGGAGATGGAAAAGACGTCTTCGATGGGCATCAGGAAGGGCTTGTCGATATCCCGGACGGGTTCGGGAATATAGCCGTCCACCGCCTTCATCAGCTCAAAAATACAGGCCGCCGCCTCGGAGTTGGGATCATCCGACTCCAGAGCCCGCAATGCCGAGCCCTTGACAATGGGAATATCGTCGCCCGGAAAATCATACTTGGACAACAACTCCCGCAACTCCAATTCCACCAACTCGATGAGTTCGGGGTCGTCCACCATGTCCACCTTGTTCAGGAAGACCACGATGAAGGGAACGCCCACCTGACGGGCCAACAGGATGTGCTCCCGGGTCTGGGGCATGGGGCCGTCATCCGCACCCACCACCAGGATGGCCCCGTCCATCTGGGCCGCGCCGGTAATCATGTTTTTGATGTAATCCGCGTGCCCCGGACAATCCACATGGGCATAATGCCGATTCTCGGTCTCATACTCCACATGGGCCGTGGCAATGGTAATCCCCCGCTCTTTTTCTTCCGGCGCCTTGTCAATCTGGTCAAAAGGCACATACTCGGCCATGCCCTTCATCGACAGATGCTTCGTGATCGCCGCCGTCAACGTCGTCTTGCCATGGTCAATATGCCCAATCGTGCCGATATTTACGTGGGGCTTCTTTCTCTCAAATTTCTTCTTGGCCATACTTTCGTCTCCCTAAAGAGATAGTCCAGTCAAAACAACATCCCCAGGGGATGATTTGCCGTTGCAGGAATTATTATTCTGGAGCCCACGACCGGGATCGAACCGGTGAACCTCTTCCTTACCAAGGAAGTGCTCTACCAACTGAGCTACGTGGGCTTTTTTGGAGCGGGAAACGGGACTCGAACCCGCAACCCTCAGCTTGGAAGGCTGATGCTCTAGCCAATTGAGCTATTCCCGCCTTCTTTGCCCCGTATGGTGGAGAGGGGAGGATTCGAACCTCCGAAGGCTTCGCCGGCAGATTTACAGTCTGCTCCCTTTGGCCACTCGGGAACCTCTCCACAAAAAAATTTTTCGCGCCGTGTCAATCTGCGGCAAATTTCTTCAACATGGAGCTGGCGATGGGATTCGAACCCGCAACCTGCTGATTACAAATCAGCTGCTCTACCGTTGAGCTACGCCAGCTGAAGCCTACTTGTGTGAGGCACCAGTTAAAAGATAAATACTAGACTTATATATGTTAGTTAAGATTTCTTTCTCTGTCAAGATTTTTTTAAAATTGCTCCCTATCAAAATAACAGGATTTACCCTGAGGTTTTGCCAATAGTTCGTCCCTGCGGCCAGAGTTCTTGTTTTTTGAAATTGGCGGCATTATATTTTTCTTTATAAGTCTCAGGACCTCTGTAAAACTTAAATTTTACCATCCTGAGTATAGCGAAAATAATAGATTTTGCGCCCGTGTTACTCTTTCAAAATGATAATTTCCCGAGGTCTCGGATCTTCAGTGATATAACCCAATTTTACTGCAGGTCTCTCAGTGAGGAGATAAGTATGCCCATTTTTGAATTTTGTTGCCAGGATTGCGGTTTGCAATTTGAAAAATTGGTTCTAGGCTCCCGTGACGTCATTCAGTGCCCGGTTTGCCACAAAACCAATGTGGTAAAAATGATGAGTGCTTGTTCTTTAAAACCAGGCTGCAAAGTTCCCAGTACCTGACGCCCCTGAAACTGATCGACGGGCAGTCGATTAGACGAATTACCGCTTGTTATCCTTTATTTCCGCCACCGCTTCCGGGGCCAGGGGATAATCTCAAAGTCTCTGAACCGAAAACCGAAAACCAGAAAATGGAAACGGTAGTAGCCAACGTGGACTTCCCCTGCGAGGTTTCCACCCTCACCGCGTCGCCACCTCTGCTTGCCTGCCTGAGTGCTTTACCTTTTAAAATATCACTCTGGCAGCCCAAAAAATTTTCTGTTATAATTATATTGAAGTAAAACGGTAAGTCATCTGTCGTACATACCCATTGTCATTATTATAAAAAAATACCTAGCCGGCAATGTTTCTAAACTTCCGGTATAAAAGGAGACAACTATGTTAATCAACCCTGCTGACCTGAAAAATCGGTTACTGACTCTCACTGGGCGCCTCATGCAACTTCGAGGTCGTCTTTGATCTGGAACAGAAACAAGCTCGTCTGGCAGAAGTCGAAGTTTTAAGCGCCAAACCCGATATTTGGGAAAATGCCCCCCTCGCCGCCGCCATCCTCAAAGAAAGAGGCGCTTTAACTAATATTCTGCAGACCTGGCGGGACCAGGAAAAACGCCTGGAAGATCTGGAAGTGCTCCTGGAATTGGCTCAGGAAGAAGCCGATGAGGCCGTCCTGGCCGAAGTGGACGATGAACTCAAGACCCAGGAAAAGGGATTGCGGCGTCTGGAACTGGAGATGATGCTGGGTGGGGAAGACGACAACAAAAACGCCATCGTCACCATCCATGCCGGCGCCGGCGGGACCGAGGCCCAGGATTGGACCGAGATACTGCTGCGTATGTACCTGCGTTTTGCCGAGCGCCGGGGCTTCAAGACCGAAATGTATGACCTGCTGCCGGGTGATGAGGCCGGCGTCAAAAGCGCCACCTTTGCCGCCAACGGCCCCTATGCCTATGGCTATTTAAAGGCGGAAAGCGGCATCCACCGCCTGGTCCGCATCTCCCCCTTTGACGCCAGCGGCCGCCGCCACACCTCCTTCGCCGCCGTCTTTGTCTATCCCGAGGCCGACGACAATATTGAAATCGACATCCAGGAAAAAGACCTGCGCATCGACACCTTCCGGGCCAGCGGCGCCGGGGGCCAGCACGTCAACAAGACCAGCTCCGCCATCCGTATTACCCATATTCCCACCAACATCGTGGTTTCCATGCAGAACGAACGCTCCCAGCACCGCAACCGGGAACTGGCCATGAAGGTCCTCAAGTCCCGGTTATACGAACTGGAAAAAGGCAAGCGCCAGGAAAAGACCCAGGAGGTCCTGGACACCCAGAAAGACATTGCCTGGGGCAGCCAGATCCGTTCCTACGTTCTCCAACCCTACCGCATGATCAAGGACCACCGCACCAAACACGAAGAAGGCAACGTCGAAGCCGTCCTGGACGGCGACCTGGACCCCTTCATCGAGTCCTACCTGCTCAGTATGGTGGCAGCCTGATCCCCGGTGAATTGCCTCATTAACACCATAACCAGTGGGAAAGCACACAACTATGAATCCGGATGATGCCTTAGAGAAAGCCTACGGGACGAACAAAATTATCAGCACTGCCATGGCGGGGTCGTTACTGATCTATGTCATAATTGTGGAAATCTTAAAATTTCAGGGGATTACCTTTGCTATGGTCCCAGCCACCCATCTTGGATAAGCTTCGCTTTGTCTTTGTTTTTCTCTCTTTTGCTGCGTATTTTATCATTAACTTCGTAAGCAATAAGGTGCTGGTAAAAAAACCGGCAGCAAGCCATGAAGAATTGCTGGGAAAATTAGCCTTGGCCAATATTATTTCCCTGGCCCTCTGTGAACTTCCCGCCCTCTTTGGCTTTGTCTTATTCCTGGGCAGCGGCAACCCCAGAGACTTTTATCTCCTCTTGATCATGTCGTTGCTCTTATTTTACGCTTTTTTCCCCAGATACAGTTTTTGGTCAAACTGGTCCCGGGTCATCGATACGACCGCCTTATCATGAGAGTCTGGCACCGTCTCCTCGATCATGTACCCCGGTATCACCGACAGACCCTTCCCGCCGCGGCCTTATAAATGTCATTGATAATAGTGGCCGACACCACTTCCATGGCCCGACTCATGCCCTGGGCCAGGCCGCTGGCGTTCTGTTCCGGCAGGTACTCCGCCTGACGGTAGTTTTTCTGCAGTATCACCCGCCTGGTTACCTCGGCCTCATTGAGGTCCAGCAGCGTCACACTGACGTCCAGGACCGCTTTCCAGCCGTCCGGGTCGTCCACTTCGGCAAACTGCTGCACCGCACCCTCAACCTTAAACCGGCCGACGCCGGACTGCTGATAGCCGAAAACGCCCTGGAACAGACGCGAGTTCCGCAGATCCCTCAGGAGAAAATCGGTCACCATGTGGCTTGGGTCCACCTGCCAGCGGTTGTAGACATAGGAACTCGTCTCAAAGGGCCGGGGCAGGTAGATCATGGCGGTGCTGTTAATCGTTTGGGCCACGGCGAATAATTCCACCCGGATGCTCTCACTCAGGGCGGGTTTGCTGCCGAACCCCGGAGACGGGTATTCCAGGAGAAAGCGGTTCGTGACGAGGGGCGGTTTGCCGCAACCGACGGTTATCATAAGGAATAATAAGATCAGTACTGCCGCCGAGGTTGTCCGGTCTGATCGTTGCATCTGCTTTAGCACCTGTCGCTCCCTTGTTTTCACGGTCTGCCTTCCCGGCCGGCTTCATTCCATCTTGGTGTGGGCGGTTTGCCGAACAACAGATCCGGCGGGCGTTCATAGATTCTTTCGGAGAATTTTTCCAAAGACTCCGTCGTGCGCTTCAGGTTTTCGCTGATTTGCTGCGCTTCCATGATGACCCCCCGGGTCCTGGTCATGGTTTCCGGCAGTTTCATGGCACCGAGATTATCTTTGAGATCGGCCACAAATCCTTTGGCCTCGATCATGGTGGCCCTGGCCTCGGCAATGGTGGCCGCGGTCTCTTTGATAATCTCATCGACTTTCTTCTTACCCAGGACAGAATCGGCCCTGGCGGTCAGGGATTGCAGATTGGCCGAGGCTTGGTTGACCCGGGTCAGGATCGACTGTAATTGTTCCCCTTTAAAAACTCCGCCGATATCACCCATGGTGCCTTGGAGTTGATCTGCGATACCCTTGAAATTAATGGCATTCAATTTCGTGACCACTTCATTGATGCCCGATAAAATCCTGGCATATTCCGAAGGTTTGGAAGGGATCACCGGATATTCCGAAGGGAAGCTCAGTTTAGGGGAAAGATCAGGGGCATCAGCTTTGCGGTGGTCCAGGTCCACGAACATATAGCCGGTGATGCCGGCGCTGGTCAATTGGGCCACGACGGTTTTGGCCAGGTCGCCCCGCATGTTGATCTTCATGATGACGGCCACCAGTTTATTGTCCGGGGCAATACGGATCGCTTCCACCCGGCCGACATCCACCCCCCGGAATTTGACCACCGAATCCCTTTGCAGACCCTGGACCGATTCATCCAGATAGGTGACATAGGTGGAGCCTGGCTGGAGATAGCCGGTGACGCCGATCCAAATGATGGCCCCGGCCAACAACGCCACCCCCGTGATGACGAAAACTCCAACCAGAAAACTCGACGTTTTCTTGGCCATCTTCTGCTTCCCTTCCCCTTAATCTACCATCGGCTGACGATTGAAAAAATTAATCACCCGGGGATCGCTGGCGTGATCCTTTAAATATCTGGGATCGCCTTCGGCAATGATCCCCTTGGCCTCTTTATCCAGCATGATTATCCGGTGGGCGATGAGAAAGATTGATTCCAGTTCATGGGTGACGATGACCATGGTGGTGCCCAGGCCGGCATTCAAACTCTTGATTAACATGTCCAGTTCCACTGCCGAAATCGGATCCAGGCCCGCGGACGGCTCGTCGAAAAAGAGAATGGCCGGGTCCAGGGACATGGCCCGGGCCAGACCGGCCCGCTTCTTCATACCGCCGGAAATCTCCTCCGGCAGATGGTTCTCATACCCCGAGAGATTGACCAGACCCAGTTTCATTTTGACAATGAGGTCGATCATATCCTTGGAAAGGTTGGTGTATTTTTGCAAGGGCAGGGCGATGTTTTCCGCCAGGGTCATGGAGCCGAACAGGGCCCCCGATTGGAAGAGCATGCCGGTTCCCATGCGCACCTGTTGCATCTGCTTGGGATCCTGGCGCACGATATCCGTGCCATTCACCAGCACCGTGCCGGCACTCGGACGGTATAGACCGACAATTTCCTTGAGCAACGTCGTCTTACCGCAGCCGCTGCCACCTAAAATGACAAAAATCTCTCCCCGGTTTACCTGAAAGCTGACGTCTTTAAAAACCAGGTTGTCGCCGAATTCAGCCCTAAGATGTTCAACGACGATGATCGGTTCCGGTTGTTCTGGTGCCAAGGTCCTACTCTCTTTTGCCAATTGCTAAAAGTTTACATGTTTATAGGTCGCAACGAAGCCTGAAAATTGACTGGTTGCCTCGAATTATCCATCACCCATAACCTTCAGCCTCTCGATCCTTGCCCCTCGCCTTTTTTATCGTGGTATATACGTCAAGACGATGGCAAAGACCGAATCCACCACAATAATGAGAAAAATCGCCGCCACCACTGCCGAAGTCGTGGCCGTGCCCACTGCCGCCGCCCCGCCGCGCACCTGGAACCCCCGCTGACAGCCTATGACTGATACCACAAAGGCAAAAACTAAAGACTTGACAAAACTGGAGGTGAAATCAAAGACCGTTAAAATCCATTTGGTTTCTTGAATATAGGCATACACGGTGAGGTCCAGCATAGTAATACCGACAATAAGTCCGCCAATGATTCCCAGGAGGTCGGCATAAATGGTCAACAACGGCACCACTGCCATGGAGGCGATCACCTTGGGCAGGGCCAGGAAATACATGGGCTCCATCCCCATCACCGTGAGAGCGTCTACCTCTTCGTTGACTTTCATGGTGCCGATTTCTGCCGCAAAGGCCGAGCCGGAACGGCCGGCCACCAGAATCGCCGTCATAATGGGACCCAATTCCCGTACCATGGAGATGGCCAGGAGTGAAGCCACATAAATGTTGGCCCCAAACTGTTTCAGCTGCAAGGCGGACATGAATGCTAGTATCAACCCCAGCAGCAGGGCGATGAGGCTGATAATGGGCAGGCCTTCTACCCCTACCCGCCTCATATAGAAGATGACGTCAGACCAGCGGACCAGACGGGGATTGAAACAGGTGGCCACAAGATCAATAATAATTTCACCAGTAAAGGACACCACCTGGTTCATGTCCTGGATGAATTCCAGGAACCCGTCCCCCACCTGGCTGACAAAATCGGTTTTTTTACCACCACCGATCAGGGGAGGTTGGGTAAGCGCCTTGATGTCGATGAGATCTATGATGCCTTGAATTTTGACCGGAACATTCTCTAAGGAACAACTACCGCCTTGGGCTTTGATTCTTTCGGACACTCCCAGGATGGCCACGGCGCCAGCGCTGTCGATGAATGTCAGGCCGCTGAGATCGAACGATGTGTGGGACGAAGTAGTCTGGGGCAAATCCGCTCGTATTCGTTTCTCAAACGTTTCCACCTCCTGCAACCCCAAATGACCGGCAAGTGCAAGCTGTCTATCTCCGTTTGGCTGGACTTCGGTTTTGAGGGAAAAACGTTTGTCGGCTAACAGACTCTTATTCATACCATTGTTAGAGCTCGGCCCTGAAAAGAACCCTCTCTTTCCCAATCTCCCGCTGGGAACGCTTTTGGCGCGCCACTCCAGATTTCCCGCCAGTAACCTTTAGGGGAGACCCGGAGGCTCCAACGGTAAAGAACATTTTTTTCATCTGAGCGTCGCCTCGGCTCTAAATATCATGGCGTATTGAGGTTGAGGGCCAAAAATTCCTTTTCGCTCAGGCGCCATTTTTTATCAATATCATCGGGGGTTAAGGCCAGAATGACAACTCCGGCCGCTTTATTATCACGTATTAGAGGGGCCGAAATATAATAGATTTTTGCCCCATCAGCCTGAAATATCTGCCTCTGGATGATCTTCTGCTTCTGCAATGGTTCTGAGACTGTCTTATAGGTGGAGAAATTTCGGCCGATAAACTCATTTTTGGGATAGGAGGTCAATAACATGCCATCCTTATTAAGGACGCCGGATCTGTAGGGGCAATCGATACAGATATTGTGCAGTCTCTTTCGAGAATCCGTTTAAAACAGCATCAATGGCCGGGATGTCGCCCCGAACCACAGGCTCGGTCAGAGATTGCTGCATTGAACGCAGTATACTGCCAATCTCCTGCTTAAAGGCGGTAGCCTCGGGACTTAAAGGCGGTTCTTGGGGGCCGCAACCCGTGAGGCATAAAGCTGCCAGCACGGTGAATATCAAGGCCGGTTTAAAAACCAAACCGGTTTTCCTGCTTCTTAATTTTGGGATCACTATATGAACTCCGATGAGGCTGTCAGGGACTATTCCTCGTTAAGCGCCTAGATGAGTGGTCATGAGGTAATATATCAAATTCATTTTTTATTTCAATATATTTGGGTTTTGGTCCTGTTGTCCAGAATCTGCTGTGTCGCAGAAGTAAGGTTTAAGATGCTGCTTTTCAAATCAGCTTGCTCTCATTTGTCATGATCTTTAGATCACTACTAAATGTTCCTCAAGGGAGAATGAGAAGAGAGTGGATAGGTTGCAAACCGGGCACTTCAGCCCAATGCTTTGAAAAGGATGGCTGACCTCAGCCCTCAGCAGCCGGTCAGAAGTTCGTCGCTACCTGGAGATATAAGGGTTATGATACCACGGATCAAACCAATGCTTGAGGGCGGGGTCATAATCATACCACGAGGGCGGAATGGTGCCAATTCCAGTCGGCCACTCCTCGTCCACAGCCGGCTGACTCGGACGGGGGCCAGTGGCACAGCCGCCTAACCCTGTTGCCAAAATGAGTAAAAAAATTAATAACCGCGTTCTCATTTTCAACACCCTGGGTATCCTTCCGGAAAGAGGACCTGAAATGGTCGGAGGCGTCACCCAACTTATTTACTTAAGATCACTTTTAATTTGCCGGCGAGATTCGGGTCTAAGCTGCTGAGGGTGCGGTATTCCTGCCAGGCCTGATTCTTGTCACCCGCAACATAATAAGCCAGTGCCAGGTGGTAATGGAAATACGGGATGTTCGGCTTCAGTTTGACCGCCTGACGAAAATTTTCGATAGCCAAATCAGTCTTTCTCATGGCCCCATACGACATACCGGCACCGTGATAAGCCTCGGCAAAGTCCGGTTTGGCTGTAATGGCTTCCTGGAAGGCTTGAACTGCTTTACTATAATCTTTCCTGGCGTGGAGAGCGCGGCCCTGTTGAAACATTTCCAAGGCGCTCCCGGGCATTTCCCGGGAGAATTCCGAGAGGCTTTGTCCACCCCCACCTTTTAACTCTAATACTTTCTGTCCAGGTACCGCGAAATTCAAATTTTGGCCGGTGCGAAAAGTGGCTCTGGCAACCCCGATGACCCGGCCAGTGGAGTTAAAAACCGGACCGCCACTGGAACCTGGAGAAATGGGGGCGGTTATTTGGATTATATCGCCCAGTTTGGGTAACTTCCGGATGGCTGAGACAATTCCTTCGGAAACCGTCTTTTCTAATCCCATGGGGTGGCCAATGACATAAATCTTTTCACCCACTTCCGGCAATTTTCCCGTCACCTCTACGGGAGTAACGGCACTTGTCGGGATGTCTGCGGCGATTAAGGCCAGGTCGGCTTCTTTATTCTCGGCCAATATCCTCTTCACCGGATATCGCCTGCCTTCTTGGGTTTTTACAAAGGCTTGCTCGGCCCCCAGAATGACATGATAGTTGGTGACGATATGTCCTTGGGAATTGATAAAAAAACCGGTTCCTAAACCCCTTTTATTCCCTTTCTGGGTTTCCACCACCACCACCGCCGGAGAGATCTTCTTGACCATAGCCGGGAGATTATCCTGAGCCCACACCGTCGAAAACCCCGACCAGCTTGCCAAACAGAGCCAGAACAGAAAAATCTTCTTAAAATTTTGCATATTGTGCCTTAATCCGAAGATTACCCATATAGTGGTTCTCAAAAATAATTTCTCACTGGTAGCCGCCGGCTTTAGCCCCAGCTGAGCGCACATGAGACCTACTTTAGCGCCATAACGATAGTATATACCGATTGCCCAAAGTTCTATCCTATTATTTTCCCCTCTCGTCCCTCTTGAGGGGCAAAGGGTCAGGGTGAGGGGTGAATCAGAGATCTTTTGGCAAAGCCTATACATGCCTCTGAGGCCTGAAAACCGGCCCCGCCAGCGAACCTGGGGACCCTGCTGCATTTAGCACCACTCACAACGATAATATGAATTATAATCCTCATCGACACAATCTTTCAGAAAAATAAGTTGGCAGGGCAGACTACCGAAACCGATACCTCAACTCCGGTAGTCGGCGTTAATGTGAACGTAGTCGGCGGTCAGGTCGCAGGTCAGGTAATAATCCGTATATGCTCCTAAATTCAGATGGATGCGCAAATCGAAACTGCCGGCCGCCATCACCGTTTGGGCTGCCTGCTCGGCTGCCGGCCCGACGCCGGTGCCATCCTTGACAACCTGATGGGGACCGAAGTAGATGTCCACCCGGTTTGGGTCCAGCTTGACCCCGGCTCGGCCCAAAGCGGCCATAATGCGGCCCCAATTGGCGTCGTTTCCGGCCACGGCGGTTTTGACCAGGGGCGACAGGGCCACTGTTCGGGCTGCCTGAACGGCCTCGGCAGGACTGGCTGCACCTTCTATAATGACCTTAAATACATGGGCGGCGCCTTCGCCGTCCCGAATCACCTGGGCCGCCAGATCTGCCATGACCGTCTGCAATAAGGAGCTCAGCAGGTCTCCCCCGGGGGAGTGTAACCGCTCGATGGGAGCATGGCCGGCCGCGCCGCTGGCCAAAACCAAGACACAATCATTGGTACTGGTGTCGCCATCCACCGTAATCCGGTTAAAACTGGTGTTCAATCCCTGTTTGAGAGCAGCGTCGTAAGGCCCCGGGCGCGATAACCGCGTCGGTGAGCACAAAAACCAGCATGGTGGCCATATCCGGATGGATCATGCCGGCGCCCTTGGCAATACCGGCCATGGTGATGCTCTGTCCATCGATCTGGGACTGGATCTGGGAGGTTTTCGGGAAAGTGTCTGTGGTCATAATGGCTGCCGCCACCTCTTGCAACCCTTCCGGGTGCAACCGGGACACCAGGGCAGGCAGGGCCTTCGTCATCCGGTCCAGGGGCAACGGCTGGCCAATCACGCCAGTGGAAGCAGGTAAAACGAGAGTTTTCTGGCACTCCCAGCAGTTCGGCGGCCCTCCGGGAGGTTGCCGCCGCCGCCTCCATCCCCGCTTCCCCGGTGCAGGCATTGGCGTTGCCGCTATTTACCAGGATGGCCTGGGCTTTCCCGGTGCCTAGTCTTTGCTGGCCGAGCAGGACCGGGGCGGCCTTCACCTTGTTGGTGGTAAATACCCCGGCCGCGGCCGCCGGCTTGTCCGCGACGATCAAGGCCAGGTCCAAACGACCGGGTTTTTTGATGGCGGCCTCTATTGCCGCCGCCCGAAATCCAGGCACTATCAGGTTTTTCGTCTGCTCCATATCCATATCCTAAGAAATGCCTTCAGGCAGAAAGGTCCACACACTCAGCGCTCTCAGCGTCTCTGCGGTTTAAAAGAAATACCGTCAGACACTACTTCGGTACTAACCACTGACCACTTTCCACTATCACTTTTTATTGGCGCAGCATTTTTTATATTTCTTGCCGCTGCCGCAGGGACAGGGGTCGTTCCGGCCCACCTT
This sequence comes from uncultured delta proteobacterium, assembly GCA_963777875.1. GTDB lineage: Bacteria > Desulfobacterota > Desulfobaccia > Desulfobaccales > Desulfobaccaceae > Desulfobacca. Next base: position 60,812 of record CAVZSK010000053.1, read on the forward strand.
TTTGGGATCCTTTTTCACCGGTTGACTCTCACCCTCGCCCCCGCCACTAAAACTCATCTGGGTCTGGCGATGCTCCCACAAGGGAGCCTGTTCCTGCTGACGGAGGCGGATCAGAAACAGCGTTCGCACGGTATCTTCCTGCATTCGCTGAATCATGCTCATGAACATGTCGTAGCCTTCTTTTTGATAGGCTCGTAAAGGATCAACCTGGGCATAACCCCGCAAGCCGATGCCGTCCCGCAAATGATCCATGGCCAGCAGATGGTCTTTCCATTGGGTGTCTACCATCTGCAACATAATTTGTTGTTGCAGCGGCTGAAATATCTCCTCGCCAATGGCTTGACGTTGGGCCGCATAGGCCGCCTGGACCTTCTGGTGCACTGCGTCTCTTAAATCGTCTAAGGTAAGGTTTTCCACATCAAGGCTATTCGGATCGAGAACCAACCCAAAACGCTGCCCAAAGGCCACCGCCATCCCCGGCAGGTCCCAATCTTCGGGCATGGTGCGTTCATCGGTGAACTGGTCCAGCAGATCATCAGTCAGATCCCGAACCATCTGGAGAATCTCTTCGGACAGATCGACGCCGCCCAGGATCTCCCGGCGTTGGCTGTAGATGACCTCCCGCTGTTTGTTCATGACGTTGTCATATTCCAGGAGGTGTTTGCGGATATCGAAGTTGTGGGCCTCCACCCGTTTCTGGGCCCGTTCAATGGCATTACTGACCATGCGGTGCTCGATGGGCTCACCATCTTCCATGCCCATTCGTCCCATCAAACTCTTGATCCGGTCCGACCCGAAAATCCGGAGCAGATCGTCTTCCAGGGACAGATAGAACCGGGACGAGCCGGGATCGCCCTGGCGTCCGGAACGACCTCGTAACTGGTTGTCGATGCGGCGACTCTCATGCCGCTCGGTGCCGATGATGTGCAGTCCCCCAGTTCCTACCACCCCCGGCCCCAGGACGATGTCGGTCCCCCGACCGGCCATATTGGTGGCAATGGTAACCGTACCCAATTGTCCGGCATGGGCGATGATCTGGGCCTCTTTTTCGTGCTGTTTGGCATTCAGCACCTCATGCTTGATGCCCTGCAGTTTCAGCATCCGACTTAACCGCTCCGATTTTTCAATGGACGTGGTCCCCACCAGCACCGGCTGCCCCTGCTGATGACACTCTTTGATTTCCTCCACCACCGCCTGAAACTTTTCTGCTTCGGACTTATAGATCGCATCAGGGTTGTCCACCCGGATCATGTTCTTATGGGTGGGAATCACCATCACATCCAGATTGTAGATCTTTTTAAATTCTTCGGCTTCGGTATCCGCCGTTCCAGTCATCCCAGCCAGTTTTTTATACATCCGGAAGTAATTCTGAAAGGTGATGGATGCCAACGTCTGATTCTCATTTTCGATGCGGACCCCTTCTTTGGCTTCCAGGGATTGGTGCAAACCATCTGAGTAGCGCCGACCCGGCATCAACCGGCCGGTAAATTCATCCACGATAATGACCTGACCGTCTTTAACGATATAGTCCACATCCTTCTTGAACAGGGCATGGGCCTTTAAGGTCTGATTCAAATGATGCAGAATCTCTATGTTTCTGGGATCATAAAGGTTTTCCACGTTCATGATCTTTTCTGCCTGGGCCACGCCTTCCTCCGTCATCACCACGGCCCGGGACTTTTCATCGACCGTAAAATCTCGATCTCTTTTCAGCATCCCGCCTATCCGGTTGATGCGGTGGTACAATTCGGTGGACTCTTCTGCCGGACCCGAGATAATCAGCGGCGTCCGGGCTTCGTCAATGAGGATGGAATCCACTTCGTCCACGATGGCGTAATTGAATTCTCGTTGCACATAGTCTTCCAGGGAAAATTTCATATTGTCCCGGAGATAATCAAAACCGAATTCATTATTGGTGCCGTAGGTGACATCGGCATTATACTCTTGCCGCCTTTCGGGGTCATTGAGGCCATGGACGATGGTGCCGACTGTCAAACCCAGGAATTGGTAAACCTTGCCCATCCACTCGCTGTCCCGCTTGGCCAGATAGTCATTCACCGTGACCACATGCACACCCTTGCCGCTCAGGGAATTCAGGTAAACCGGCAACACCGCCACCAGGGTTTTGCCTTCCCCGGTTTTCATTTCGGCGATCGTGCCGTTATGCAACACCATACCGCCGATGAGCTGCACATCAAAGGGACGCATCCGCAAAACCCGGAGCGAGGCCTCCCGGGCCACGGCAAAAGCCTCCGGCAACAAATCATCCAGGCTCTCCCCTTGATCGACTCTCTCTTTGAAGGCAGCAGTTTTGGCCTGTAGCTGATCATCCGACAACCGGCGAAGGTCCGGTTCCAAGCTGTTAATCTGGTCCACCATGGGCGCCAACCGCCGCAGTTCCCGTTCATTTTGGGTGCCAAAAATCTTTTTTAGGATAAATCCGAGCATAGTAATCCTCCCTGGGGGGCGCCGAACCGAACCTTCCCCAGAGTTGATCTCCTTCCACAAATTTGAATAACTTTTATTGAAAAAATTTGGATGTGTTGTTAGATCGAAAATTAATAATATCAGAAATTTATCTGAATGTCGCCTGCCACCTGATTCTTTGCATTATTCCCCTTGCCAAAAGTTCTGTCCTTTATTTTCCCTTCGCCCCTGAGGGGCTATCCATTACCCACAACTTAATATCTTAATGATATCCTTACTTTAATCCCCTCTCCCCCTTGGGGGAGAGGGTCAGGGTGAGGGGTGAATCAGACATTGCTTATATGCAAAGAGTCGTTATTTTGTAGGGCGGGAAAGCGCCGCGCATCCCGCCTTCTCTGAATCGGACTCAGTTTCCGCAAATTGCCTATTCAAATATCCAATCTAAAAAATTAGTCCCCCCAGAAGTACTTGTCAAGAGTGTCGCCACTAGTCTTCTGGGGGGGCTTGAGACTTCTAAAATCCTTAGAATTTCAGAAGCATGGCAATTTCATCACATTCAGGAAATTTAGTGCAGCGTACGCAGTCGGCCCAAACAATGTGTGGCAGGATATTTTTGTCCACCACCTCGAAGCCCAAACGGGAAAAAAAATCCGGACGGTAGGTCAGGACAAAGACCTGCTCCAATCCTAAGGTAATGGCTTCGGAAAGACAGGTCTCCACCAGACGGGTTCCCACACCTTTGCCCTGGGACTGCTCCAGGACTGCCACCGACCTGAGTTCACCCAAAGACTCCCAACACACATGCAGGGCCGAGACCCCGATAATGGGACTTTGATCGTTATCCTGATACACATAATAATCTCGCACCTGGCTGTATAATTCTGCCATGGTGCGGGCCAGCAACTCTCCTTTAGCAGCGAAAAGTCGAAGAATTTTACGAATTTCTCCTACGTCGGCGATGCGTGCTTTCCTGATTAATCCCATCGTTACTCTTTAAGCTCTTGAGATAAAGCTCCCAAAAGGTTTCATTTTTAAAAATCACCACGAAGAGTGAAAACAGGGCGGTTGCCGAGAAATTAAAGCCTGTTTTTTTCTGCTTACTGTGCACTGCTCACTATCTCTTACCTTATACCATCCCCATAAAAAAGGTAAACTTTTTTAGCCGCTGCAACCGTACATCTGGTTTTTCTGGCTTGCGGCGATTGCTGGCCGCCAGGTTTTCAGATATCATAAATAAGTTAAACTTTCGACTGAATTTCAAGGAGTATTGTGCATGATTATCCATCGTGACTGTTTTGTCAGGTTAGCCTACCGCCTCCAGCTCAATTCCGGAGAGTATATCCGTGGCTCGGCAGAACAGCCTGACATCCTGACCTATGTTGCCGGTTATAAAGAACTCTTGCCTGCTTTGGAGAATCAACTCCTGGGCCTGAAACCCGGAGATGAACGCCAATTTGTTATTCCGGCCCTGGAAGCCTTTGGCTCACGGGATCCCTGGTTAGTTCAGGAATGGCAAAAAAAACGTTTTCCCGCCGATGTCGAGCTTCGTCCAGGGATGTCAGTGGTTCCTTACCCCTGCGCCATTGAGGTGCCGTATCCTTATAAAGTTCTGGAAGTAAAAGATGAGATCGTGATAATTGACCAGAACCATCCTCTGGCCGGGGAAGATCTGCATTACAACGTGCAGATCCTGGAAGTGCGGTCGGCGACCCCCGAGGAGTTGGAGCCTTTACAGGGTTGTGAAAGCTGCGGCAGCGAAATGGAAAGTTGCCAGACCTGAGCCCTCAGGCCGGATAATCCGAATCCGGAAAAAATAAAACGCTGGCTCCAGCAAGGCAGCCAGCGTTGTGCATCTTCAAGCCAAGAATTACGTTTCGGTAACTTCAATGGCACCGGAAACGCAAACTTCGACGCAGCTTTCGCAGCCTAAACATTCGTCGATATTAGCCACGACGGCTTTGCCGTCTTCCATTTCCAGAACGCCGGACGGACAGACATTAACACATTCTTCGTCCCCAGTGCATTTTTCCAGATCAATGTCAACATTCCAACCCATGAGAGATTCAACCTCCTTAAAAAAATAGCCTAAGCTTATTACTGTCTTAAATTATCCTTCACAAGCACGTCTGTCAAGAAATTCTTGCTGATAAACTTCTATCCAGAATTTCAACAATATAAGGGTCTAAATAGGCGGGGCGCCCAAAGAAAATTGTCTTGGACCACTGGGAAAAATAATTTTTTTCACATAAAATACTTCCCTAGATATTTTCGAATGTGTTATCTTGTCAACTGTTGTAATCTCGATAAGGCCTGAACTTAGGAGGTTTTTATGGAAGTGCAAACCATTCTGTGGCCCACCGATCTTTCTAAAAATTCCTTGAAAGCTGCCGAAAACGTGGTTTCTCTGGCGGATAAATTTAAGGCCAGGGTCATCATGCTCTATGTGGGCACCGATCTCACCACAATGGACCGGGCCTACGGCTACCCCAGCCAGGAACACCTGCGCCATTTTCAAGATTGGGAGTTGCAGCAGGCCAAAAAGCAGATGGAAGGTCTCTGTGATAAAGATCTCAAAGCCTGCCCCTTGTTGCAGATCAAATTGGTTCAAGGAGATCCCGCCGATGAGATCCTGAAGGCCATCCAGGCGGAAAAAGTGGGTATGGTGGTGCTGACCAGTCATGGCCGCGGCCATGATGATCTCGACAAAAAAACCGCTGATTTTGGCAGCGTCGCCCGCAAGGTCCTGACCCTGTCGCCGGTGCCGGTGCATCTGGTAAATCCCCAGATGACCTAGTGTTAAGGAAACTGCTTGATTCTGTTACGTTAAGCGAAGTGTATGAAAATGGTCTTTGGGTTTTGCCTGCGTTTTTTCTGTAGTTTTGTGGCCGCCAAATTACTGCTCCGGGCCTTGGATGCAGACAGCGTGGGATATCTCATGGGATTGAGCTTATTATTCACCCTCAACCTCTATTGGTTTGACTTAACCAAATACAGCGATCGGTTCTCCTTGAGGCGATCCGACGATCGTGAACAAAAGAACAAAGCCGGTGACGAGCCCTTGCGCCTGCCATCCACCAATACTGATCCATGATTTTGGCGTTCCTTAGCGGTTTATCAGTTTTACCGGTGAGATCAGGCGGAAGACGGCGGTTTCAAGTATGATAATGCCCCTGGCCCGGAGCCGAGCCTGAATTAAATATTATTTTTATTGTAGTATCAATATGTTAGCACCTCTTGACAGTGGTGCATTTTTTCCCTTGAAACCTTATTGAGAATGTTGTATCTTTCACAATCAAATCGCCCTGGAATTATCTGGCTATGACTTTAGTTGATCTGCTCTCTAAAAAGAAATCTGAAATATTGGAACGGTGGCGAGATGTGGTGTTCGATACGTACGCCCCCGAGACCGCCCGTTTCCTCAAATCCCAGAAGGACCGTTTCGCCAATCCCATAGCCTACCAACTCACCCGGGGCTTGACCGGAATTTTGGACGTGTTTCTCCACGGGGCGGAAACCGACCAGGCTTTAACGCAACTCGATGAGGTGCTAAGGCTGAAAGCCCTTCAGGACGCCTCCCCCTCCCGGGCCCTGGCGTTCATTTTTGTCTTGAAGACCGTAATCCGGGAAGAACTCGCCCAAGAGTTGCAAGATCCCGCCTATGCCGCCGAACTGACGGAACTTGAGTCCCGTCTTGATGGTCTGGCCTTGCTGGGTTTTGATGCCTACATGCAACGCCGGGAAAAACTCTGCGATGTCAAAGTGTCGGAAATCAAACGTAAAGTCAGCACGTTATTGCGCCGGCTCGGGATGGGGGATGAGTATTTCGAGGAGCAACCTAGTGATATTAAGTAAAAGATAGGCATGGTTGTCAATCTTAAGATGAGGTGACTGTAGATGGATTTTTTTAAACGGCATTTCTTGGTGCCCTTGATTGCGGTCTTAGGCCTCGTGGCCATAGCCTACATCGGGGTCACAGCCAACTTACAGCTTGTTTTTGGGGTGGTTATTCCTTACCTGGCTGTGCTCATCTTCTTCGAAGGCCTGATCTTTCGGGTCATCAGTTGGGCTCGGTCTCCCGTCCCCTTTAAAATTCCCAGCACCTGCGCCCAGGGCAAGACCCTTCCCTGGATCAAAAGAGACCTGGCCGATAAGCTGGACAACCCGGAGAACAAACTCCAGGTGTTCGGTCGGATGGCCCTGGAAGTGTTGGCCTTTCGCAGTCTTTTCCGCAACACCCGCTCTGAGCTGCAAAGAAATCAGGAAAAACCGGAAGACTCTCGACTGATTTACTGGTCCTACAAATGGTTGTGGCTGGGGGCCTTGGCCTTCCATTATGCCTTCCTGCTGGTAATTCTCCGCCACATCAGGTTTTTTGCCGAACCCGTGCCCCATTGGGTTACGGCCCTGGCGGAAGTCGACGGTTTTGTGCAATTTTACACTCCCACCGTGTATCTGACCGGGGTCATCTTGGTGGTGGGGCTGCTGTATCTGCTGGCCCGCCGCATCTACACTCCGACCTTGCGCTACATCTCCCTGGCCGCGGATTACTTTCCCCTGCTGCTCATCATTGCCATCGGCGTCAGCGGCATCCTGATGCGCTATGTCTACAAAGTCGATATCGTTGCCGTGCGGCAATTGGCCCTCGGTTTGGCCAGCTTCAAGCCGGTGGTGCCCGCCGGCATCGGTGCAATCTTTTATATCCATCTCTTCTTAGTCAGTGTGCTGTTTGCCTACTTTCCCTTCAGCAAACTGATGCACGCGCCCGGGGTCTTTTTCAGCCCCACCCGGAATATGGCCGGGGACAATCGCTGGAACCTGCATGTCAATCCCTGGAATTATCCCGTAAAGTTCCATGATTACATGCACCAGGAAGATGACTACCGTGAAGCTATGATTGAGGTTGGCATCCCAGTTGAAAAGGAGAAGTAATGGCTAAGCTTCCTACACCTGCAGAATTACTACAGATAAATTACAAGCCCCCGGCCCGGGGGTGGATGGACCTCAAACCGGACCTCCGGCCTGGATACTTTGTCAATGCCGCCGCTCCCAAGTGGATGGAGATGGTGAACTACCCCTTTCCCAGGGCCTGGAATGTCAACGACGACGATTGGCAGCTCCCGGAAGACTGGAAAGAACGAGTCTTACAGGGCATGCAGGATCGGCTGG
>CAVZSK010000054.1:0-21171 GCA_963777875.1 uncultured delta proteobacterium
CCGCCAAAGTCGCCGTCAACCTGGCCAAAACCAACCTGGAAGTGGCCCGCCGACAATACGACCTCACCAAGGCCGGCGCCTGGACCTACGACGTTCAAAACCAGGATCACCAGGCCAAAGCTGCGGCCCAGGCCTATGCCGGCAGCAAGGCCCTGCTGGCCAAATACACCCTTCGAGCCCCGGTGGACGGCGTCGTGCTGGCGGTTAACACTGCGGTGGGCAGTTTTATCTCCCCCCAGGGCTCCTACGGCACCTATACCCAGGGGTATTATCCGGCCCTGGTCCTGGCCAACGTGGAACCGTATTTCGTGGTCAGGCGTTTCATCGACGAGATTCTTATTCCCCGGCTGCCGGCCACCGACATGAAGGCCCAGATGTTCATCCGGGGCGCCAACACCAGCATCCCCCTGGAATTTGACCGCCTGCAGCCCTATGTCACCCCTAAATCCAACTTTCGAACCAGAGAACCGAAAGAGTTGATACCCGGGTCCTCCCCATCCTGTTCCGGTTCAAACCTGCCAAAGACCTGAACGTCTACCCCGGCCAACTGGTGGACGTTTACGTGGAAACCAAATGAAACCGTTGTCATCTTTTACTCGGAACTCAGAACTCAGGACTCAGAACTTAAACCATGTGAGGGGTGAGGTGATAATTGTCTAAGAAAAATATTGCTGACCACGGCCCTTGGTCTCTTGGTCCCCCTGCTCCTCACCGGCTGTGCGGTCGGCCCCGACTATGTCCGCCCCCAGCCTCCCGGGGTAGACCAATACACTCAGGGTCTGGAGCCCACCCAAACCATGGACGCGGCCGGTCAGTCCCAGTACTTTGACTATGGCAACACCATTGCCGCGGACTGGTGGCAGGTCTTTAAATCCCCGCAGTTAGGGGAGATCATTAAAGAAGCCGTGGCTCAAAATCGCACTCTGGCCGCAGCCGAAGCTCGTCTGCGGCAAAGCCAGGAACTCCTGCAGGCGGGGTACGGAGTTTTTTATCCCCAGGCAAATTTCAACTTTGCGGCTATCCGTCAGAAGTTTTCCCCCACCCAGCTAGGCAGCAATCTGCCGGGCAGCACTTTCAATCTCTATACGCCCCAGGTCAGCGTCTCCTATACCCTGGACGTTTTTGGCGGCCAACGCCGGAACGTCGAGGACCTGGCCGCCCAGGTGGATTATCAGGGCTATACTGCCCAGGCTGCCTATCTAACTCTGCTGGGCAATGTCATTAATGCATGCATTGCCCAGGCCGGGTACCAGGCCCAAATCGAGGCCACCCAGGAGATCATAAAAATCATTAAAGAGCAGGTGCGGCTCACCGAAACCCAGTTAACCGCGGGAACGGCGCCCTACGCCAGCGTCGTCAGCCTCCAGACCCAGCTGGCCGGCGCCGAAGCGACCTTGCCGCCCCTGAAGCAAAACCTCAGCAAGACCAACCATCTTCGGCCGCCCTCGTGGGTCGGCCCCCCGGGCAATGGGGACCGCCTCGACTGACTCTGGCGGATATCACCCTGCCCCGGAAACTGCCGGTCACGCTGCCCTCGGAACTGGTGCGCCGCCGGCCGGACATTCTCGCCGCCGAGGCCCAGTTACACAGCGCCAGCGCCAAGATCGGCGTGGCCACCGCCGCCATGTACCCTAACATCACCTTAAGCGCCGGCCTGGGCCAAAACCTCACCGACATCACCAACCTGTTGGGCGAGGCCGGCCAGTTCTGGAATTTCGGCGCCGCCCTGGCCCAGCCAATTTTCCAGGGTGGGACGTTGCGCTATAAACGGCGCGCCGCCTGGAAGCCTACCAGGCCTCCCTGGCCGATTACCAGCAGGTCGTCATCACCGCCTTCCAACAGGTGGCCGACCCCTCCGGGCGGTGGAAAACGACGCCCAGACCCTCAAGGCCCAAACCGAGGCCTTGAAGGCCGCCACCCAGGCCCTGCGCCTGGTGAAGGCCACCACCAGGCCGGTATGGTCAACTATTTCCAGATCCTCAATGCCGACAACCAATACCAGCAGGCCAAACTGGGCTACATCCAGGCCCAGGCCCTGCGCCTCCAGGATACCGCCGCCCTTTTCGTCGCCTTGGGGGGCGGCTGGTGGAGCCCCGGCGCCAAAATAGCCATGGGCCCGTAGTAGGGGCGGCCCTGGTGCCTGCCCCGACTCTCTGGACGGGACCTGCCGCTCATGAGGCTGGCTAAGGTCAGGTGGTCAGTGATTAATTGTTCGGGAAGAAAACGGGGGCAGGAAAAAGGGAAGACGGGAAAGTGAGGCGGGCCTCCGGCCCGCCAAAATAGGATAGTTTAATTGCGGGCTCGGGCAAATGTCAGGGAAGCCTTGCCACTGCTCATGGCCTGATTAAAGGCCTTGATGACCTCCCGCTCATAGGCTGAAGTGCATTCGGCATTATAGACCCGCAGCACCCGCCTGAGATCCCCGTCATACTTTGTGAGCAGCCTGGCCAGCACTGCCGCCCCGCCCAATATTTTCCCGGGGATTGCGGGAGTCCACCCCATATTTTCTGGCCGTGTCCTTATGTAATTGCATCAGTCCATAGCATCGGCCATGCCCTGATGACGCATACGGATCATACCTCGATTCAATGGCGCAGACCGCCTGAATAAGGTAGGGGGAGACCTCGTATTTCCGTGCCGCTTCCTTCATGTATCCCCAGTACCTCCTGCTTTAGTTCCAGTCTCCCGATCTTGGGAGGGGTCTGCGGCCAGGGGTCATTTTCCCGACCTGAGAGGGGGTTTGAGGCTCGAGGTCAATCTTCCCGATCTGGGGAAGGGCGGGGACCAGAAATCAGCCCCGGCAATAGAGGTGAAAAGCAGGCCAAGCGGTCAACAGTAAGAAAATATAACGTTTTATCAAATCGGATTACCTCCTGTGATTTAGGCATCATGGTGCCGCGGAGCGGCTAGGGCTGGAACAAGCGGGGCTAAACAGTGGTGTACGGGATGGTTAAAAGATTGGCCCTGTGGATGCCTTCAAATATGAAGCTATGTTTTGCAGGTGCGTGAAATCTATCACAATGATTTTGAAAAAGCAATAGAAAGAACAGTGGATAATAATTGCTGGCTGGTTAATAAGTAAAATTGATAACGTTAGACTTAAAAATTGAGTATTATTATCAGCGATATTTCTTTGACACCAGCAATTGGCGTCTCCAGACCCCGGCAGGCTCAGGGCCGTATGGTGGGGAAGTAAAGGGTATACCCGTTGTAAACCATGCCTGTGTCCAGTCTGTGAAGCCCCAGGCTCAGACAAAAGAAAGACGGTCAACGGCAAAAGGTCTTTAACGTGGAAATCAGCGACCGTTACCTTCAAACTCAAAACTATTTTAACCGACTGGTTTCTCCCGCCAATTGCCAACCGAAAACAAACCCCCGATAACCGAGGGCAGCCCATGGCTTGGCTTTACCTTCCTTGGCCCCCCGACATTCCCCGTCATCCCCGGAATATGTGGTACTACACCGTAAAGGACCTCGACACGGCGGCAGACAGCCTGACAGAAAGCAGAAAATTATTTTATTGGACGAGAACGGAGATTCTGGCTGCCACCAGTTTGCGGATTTCGTCAGCCAGGAGGAGGGCCACGGCGAAGGGGATAAGGGCCAGCCAAATGTTGAGCGGCAGAGACGCGGTGCCGAAAATCCTCTGGCCCAGGGGTGGTAAACGATAAAGAGTCGGCCAAAGAATTTCCGAGGCAATACCCCAGAGTATGAGGCGGTTGGAGAACAGTCCCAGGTTGAAGACCGATTCGGTGAAGGAGCGGCAGGCGAAGACATTGGCGATCTGAGTGACAATGATGCCGGCCAGGCAGGCGGTGGTGGCCTGGAGGTAGAGATGCGCGGTGGCAGCCAGGGTTTGGCCATAAACCCAGCCTCCCAGGTACAGAACGTAAAAGAAGCCGAAAAGCCCGGCCGCAGCCTCGATGGGACCCAAAAAGAGATAGGCCCGGGCCAGGATTTTCATATTCAGGAGCTTTCCTCCCGTCTCCGGGGTGGTTGCTGCATGACCTGGGGAGACGGCGTTGCCGTGCCCAGGGCCAGGGCCGGCAGCATGTCGGTGCCCAGGTCCACGGCCAGGATCTGCATGATGGTGAGGGGCAAGGGAATATTGAAGAGCACATAGGCGATGTAGGGGAGGATCTCGGGTACGTTGGAAGCGAAGATATAGCTGATAAACTTGCGGATATTGTCAAAGACCCCCCGGCCTTCCTCCACCGCGCCGACGATGGTGGCGAAGTTGTCGTCCAGGAGCACCATGTCTGCGGCCTCCCGGGCCACGTCGGTGCCGATGAGCCCCATGGCGATGCCGATGTCCGCCTTTTTCAGGGCCGGGGCATCGTTGACGCCGTCGCCGGTGACGGCTACGATCTCCCCGGCCTCTTTCAGAAGAGAAACCAGGCGCATTTTGTGCCGGGGAGTCAAACGGGCAAAGATCAGGTCCCGGCCGGAGTCGAGTCTGGCCCGCACTTCCTGGTCGGTCAGGGTTTCCAGGACAGGGCCCTCCATCACCTGGGGGGCATCGTTCGTCAGCCCGATTTGCCGGGCGATGGCCACCGTGGTGCGGCCGGCATCGCCGGTGAGCATGAGGACCCGGATCCCGGCCTCCCGGCATTTGACTATGGCCTGGGGGACCTCGGGCCGGGGTGGGTCTGCCAAGCCGGCCAGGCCGGTAAAGATAAGGTCCTGCTCCCAGTCGGGAGCGGGTGAGGATAGTCAGGGGTTTGGCCAGTCACCAGGCGATGGCGAAAAGCGAAGGCCATGACCCGGAGACCTTCATCCGTCAGGCGTCATAGGCCGCCTGGATTTTTTCCCGCTGGGCCTCGTCCAGGGGGACCTCCCTGCCGTCCAGAAGCACCTGGCGGCACAGGGGGAGGACGGTCTCCAGGGCGCCCTTGGTGAGTACCAGGGTGTCACTGCCAACCCGGTTCACCGTGGTCATGCGCTTGCGTTCGGAATCAAAAGGAATCTCGGCCAGGCGTTCGCCGTGGAGGTCGCCGGCCTCCCGGGCGGCCTGCAGGAGGGCTGTTTCGGTGGGGTCGCCGTTATAGGCACCCTGATCAAAGCGGGCATTATTACAGAGCCCGGCGATGGTGAGGAGCCTGGTCCGGGCTGCCCCGGTTGCGTCCGGCTCGTCTGCTTCGGGAACCGAGACGCGGCCGACGGCCATGCGGTTCTGGGTCAGGGTGCCGGTCTTGTCGGAACAGATCACCGGCGACCGAGCCCAGGGTCTCCACCGAATTAAGGTTTTTGATGAGGGCCTGTCTTTTGGCCATACGTTGGGACCCCATGGCCAGGGACAGGGTGACGGTGGGGAGCAGCCCTTCGGGCACGTTGGCGATGATGATGCCGATGGCAAAGAGAAAGTTAGTCCAGAAGCCCCGGCCGATGAGAAAGCCCAGGGCAAAAAAGCTGAGGCCCAGAGTGACGGCAATGATCGCCACAATCCGGGTGACCCGCTGGATTTCCCGTTGCAAAGGGCTAAAGTCATCTTTGACGCTGCCGGTGAGATGGGCAATCTTACCGAATTCCGTGGCCATACCGGTGGCCAGAGCTACGGCCAGCCCGGAACCGTTCACGGTTAAGGTGCCGGCGAACACCAGGTTGGGACTGTCCAGATAGTCGCCGGTAAAGGGTTCGGCGGTCCCGGACTTCAGGTCGGATTCGCCGGTGAGGGGGGCATTGTTGACCGAGAGCCGATTGGCCTCCACCAGCCGGCCGTCCGCGGGGACTTTGTCGCCGGCCTCCAGGAGAAACAGGTCTCCGGGGACCACGTCCCGAGCCGGGATCTGGAGTTGGCGGCCTTCCCGGAGGACCTTCACCTGGAAAGGGAGGAGGGCCTTGAGGGCTTCCACGGCCTTTTCGGCCCGGTATTCCTGGATGAAGGTGAAAGCGGCGTTAATGAAGATGACGGCAAGGATGGCTAAGCCTAAAGACAAGCAGCCCCTCGCCGGGGCGGAGATAATCGGAAAGAAAGCACAGGGCCGCGGCGAGCCAGAGCAGCACGGCCAGAAAATGGCTGAACTGAGCCAGGAAACGGCGGTACAGGGGGACCCGGCGGCGTTCGGTGATTTCGTTGGGTCCATATTCCTGCCGGCGTTTTTCGGCTTCGGCCGGGGAGAGGCCGTCGGCCGAGGTCAGCATGGTCTGAAAGACTTCTGCTTTAGAGAGGGCAGGGATATTCATGGGCGCGGCACTCTGGGCAGCAGGATAATGAGATTGCAGGGAGTCTCCCGCAAGCACCTGTTCCACGGGATTGCCGCCCACCAAACTCCCCCAGAGCCCTCGTTCGCTGGCCCCCATGATGATCAAATCATCATGGTGAATGGCGGCTGCCTCGGTGATGGCCCGGCCGGGCGGACCATAACCCAGCCGCTTTTGGGAAGGGATGCGGAGTTGTTCCAGGTATTGGTTGAACTGCTCGATCTCCGGCGGCAGAGGCGGCATCGGCACCGGCGGCGATAGTGGTGTGCTCCCCCGGAAAAACCCGGCCAGAGATTCCGGGGCGTGAAACAGGGTTACCTGAGCCCCGAAAGCAGCAGCTAACCTGGCTACAAAAAAGGCCTTTTCGTCCTGAAGGGCCGGGCGGCCCCGGAAGGGGACCAGAATCTTTTGGGGGAACAACTTGCCGGGGTGCACCACCCGGACCAGGGCCACGGAACAGGGCAACTGGAGCATGAGTTGCCGGGACAGGGTCCTGACAAAATAACGGCGTTTGCCGTCTGTCCGGCGGGTGGCGCTAAAGACCAGATCCACGGTTTTTTCCCGGACCACGGCGCTGATCTGCCGCAAGGGATCGCCTTTTTGAATGATGGTCTCCACCTGCACCTGCCGGGCGCCGGCCTCGACAAAAAGGCGCTCCAGGGCCGCCTCGGCCTGGCGGATCACCTCCAGCCCGACATGAGACCCTGCCACAAACATCAGGGTCAACCTGGCGCTGCAAGACTTGGCCAGATGGATGGCATAACGGGCTGCCACCTCCGAGTTGCTGTGCTCATTTACTGCGGCCAGGATGTTGTGGTACATGAGTTTCAGTTTCTGGTTTCGAGTTTTGAGAAATAATGTTTAAACCGCCAAAGAATTTTAACTCTGCTCTGAAAGCATTAAAAGTAAAAATGTCGGCTGGGCATCGCCCACCATATGTTTTCAGAGTGAGGGGCGCATCAGACCTTACTTTCCGAGACACCCTCCACCACCGGGCCGGTGTCGCGGTCGTCGAAGATACGTTTACTTTTACGTTCCGAACGGGGCAGGGTGCCGTAATCGATTATTTCGACGCTGGGAGAGACCATGAGCTTGTGTTTGATGGTGTAGACGATCTCCCGGCTGAGTTCGTCGCTCCGCTGGCGTTCAACACCTTCGCCCCGTTCCACTCTCAGCAGCAGGTGGTCCCGACCGTGGCTGTCCCGGCTGAGGTGGACCTGGTATTCGGAACCCAGACCGGGGATTTCGGAGATGAGGCGGTCGATGCCGGAAGGGTAGATGTTCACCCCCCGGAATTTGAACATGTCGTCGGTACGGCCCCGAAGGCGGGAATGACGGGGCAGAAGGCTGCCGCAGGTGCAGGGGTCGGGGATGATGCGAGTGATGTCCCGGGTGCGGTAGCGGATCAGGGGGGCGGCCTCTTTGCACAGGGTGGTGACCACCATTTCGCCCCAGTCGCCGTCGGGGAGAGGCTGAAGGGTGTCGGGGTCCACGATTTCCAGGATATAGTAGTCGGCCCAATAGTGGATGCAATCGTGGTGGGCGCACTCGATGCCGGTGCCGGGGCCATAGAGTTCGGTGAGGCCGGGGATGTCGAAAAGTTCAACGCCGCCGCAGAGTTCCGAGATTTTTTTCCGCATGGCCACCGAGGAACGTTCGGAGCCATAGATGATCTTGCGCAGGCTGATCTTGTCGGCCAGACCTCGGCGGTGGATCTCTTCGGCCATGAGCAGGGCCATGGAGGCGGTGCAGCAGAGCACGGTGGCTTGCAGATCAATTAAAAATTCGCACTGGAGATCGATGTTGCCGGGGCCGATGGGCACGGCCATGGCGCCGAGCTGCTCGCAGCCGAGCTGAAAGCCGGCCCCCGCGGTCCAGACGCCGTAGCCCACGGCGATCTGCACCCGGTCTAGAGGCGTGACCCCGGCCATCTCATAGCTGCGGGCAAAAAAATGTTTCCAGTCGTCAATGTCTTTTTGCGTGTAGCACAGGATCTTGCGTTTGCCGGTGGTGCCGCTGGAGGCGTGGATGCGGACGATCTGCTCGAACGGGACGGCCCGGAAGGGAAAGGGATAGCCGTCCCGGAGCTCTTCGCCGGTGGCAAACGGCAGCTTCCTCAGGTCGTCCAGGGACATGATATCGTCCGGGGTGATGCCGGCCTCGTCAAGTTTGGCCCGGTAGAAGCTGGAGCCTTCGTAGGCGTGGCGGACGGTCCATTGCAGGCCCTGGAGCTGGTGGGCGGCCAGTTCGTCCACGGTCTTGAAACGGGGTATAAAGGTTCTGGTCATGCGAGGTTTCTCCAGTCTGATATTGGTGAGACCGGCGGCGCCCAGGCGGGAGGCGGCCGGGTTGTGGCCGGAGGCGGAGCCCAAAAAGGCCCGCCGCAGTTCGGGGTCCACCAGGAGCTGCTCGCTGGCGCCCTGGCCGACGATGCGGCCGTTGGCCAACAAATAGGCGGAGGTCGACGCCGTCAAAGCCCGGGCCGCGTTCTGTTCCACCAACAGGATGGTGACGCCGGAACGGGAAAGCTGGTGGATGATGTCGAAAATTTCGTCGGTGATCAGGGGGGCCAGACCCAGGCTGGGCTCGTCCAGGAGCAGGAGGCGGGGCTTGGCCATCAAGGCCCGGCCCATGGCCACCATCTGCTGTTCCCCGCCCGAGAGGGTGCCGGTGGATTGGTGCCGGCGATCCCGAAGTTTAGGAAACCGGGTGTACAGCTTCCTCCAGGCGGTGGGCTTTGTCGGCCCGGTTGACCTTCAGGGCCAGGAGGCCCAGTTCCAGATTTTCCCGAACCGTGAGGTCGCCGAACATCTCCCGGCCCTCGGGGCACAGGGCCACGCCCCAAGCTGCCATAGTGGCGGGCGCGGCGCCGGTGACGTTCCGGCCGTCCAGGGTGATCCGGCCCCCGGAGGGAGGGCTGAGGCCCATGATGGCTTTCAGGAGACTCGTTTTCCCGGCCCCGTTGGCGCCCACCAGGGCCACGGTCTCTCCCGGGGCCACGGCCAGATCCAGGCCGAACAGGGCCTGGGCCGGACCGTAGTGCACCGTGAGATTCTGGATTTGCAACAGGGGCGTCATTGTGGTGGACATGGAATATTTTTATACCAGGAACAGGGAAAAGGGAACAGGGAAAGGGGATAAAAGCAGAAAGGAAAAAGTGGAAATGGGAAAAAAGGGGCCAATGGGCAGGAGGCAGGAGAACCGGGAACAGGATTTCAGCCCGGACATGGGTGTTGTCCGGGCTGCCGCAGGCAGGGTATGGTGTCCCGCTGGCATCAGACCAGGACGGGGACGTTTTCCGTGATCATGGTGCTGATGGTCTCGCAGCCCACCAGGAAAGGTTTTTTGGTGATATTCAGGTGGAGCTTGTCTCCTTCGATGATGTAATCACCTTCGATACTACCGAGGATAAAGTGCAAGGCGAGCCGGCCGGATTTCTCGTCTCCCTGAAACTGGCCCTCATATTCCTGGGCAAGCTTCTGAATCCGGCTGAGCAACTCGGCCGCGGGCACTTGTATCTGGAAGGTCAACTGGCAGCCCATACGTGTCTCCTTTCCGGGATAGAATAGGTATCCAATCTATGAAATTTCATACTATAGTTCATGTATGTGAGATTTCAATGCAATTCTCGTTGATAGAGTGTTTCGGAAACTTATGCAGTCCTGCTCGTCCGGCCCAGGTAGGCTTCCAGGACCAGGGGGTTGCGGCGCACGGCTTCGGGGGAGCCTTCAGCGATGCGGCGGCCGCTGTCCAGGACCACAACATGGTCGGAGACGGACATGACCAGGTCCATGTCGTGTTCTACCAGGAGGATGGTTTGGCCGGCCAGGCGGAGTTGCCGGATGAGAGCAGCGATCCGGGACGTTTCGGCGGGATTGAGGCCGGCCACGGGCTCGTCCAGAAGGGTGAGAACGGGACGGGAGACAAAGGCCCGAGCCATTTCCAGGTGTTTTTTGTCCCCATACGGGAGGACCCCGGCCGGCAGGTCGGCTTTAGCCGTCAGATGAAACCTGTCCAGGGCCTCCAAGGCCATCAACTTGAGCTTACGTTCCCGATGGCGCAAGCCGGGAGTCCGCAGCAGGGCCTGGCAGAAAGAATTGCCGGCTTGAACGGTAAGCCCGCACAGGACGTTGTCCAGCACCGAGAGGCGGGGGAACAGGCGCACATTCTGGAAAGTGCGGGTAATCCCCAGCCGGGCCAGACGATGGGCCGGCAGTCCGGCGATATCCACCTCCTGAAACAGGATGGTGCCCATATCAGGTGGGATCACCCCAGTGAGGCAGTTGATCAGGGTGGTTTTGCCGGCACCGTTGGGGCCGATGAGGGCAGTAATCTTGCCCGGGGCGATGGTAAAACTGACCCCCGCCAGGGCCGGGAGACCCCCGAAGTGTTTGGTCAGACCGGAGATGTGCAGGAGTGTGCGCTCAGACGAATTTGACATTGGCTTAATTTCGAGTTTTCAGTTTCGGTGAAAAATAAGGCCCTGTCACCCCTTTGCCTGCTCCAGGCGACGCCGGGCCAGACGCAGGCGCACCAGATCCACCAGGCCGGTAATAAACCCCTGGGGCAGAAAAAGAAGAATCAGTACCAGGATGGCCCCATGAATGAGGTCAAAATAGGCCGCCAGGAATTCTAAATAATGGGGCAGCAAGGTGATCAAGGCCACGCCAAAGAGGGTGCCCCAGATGGAGCCCAGGCCACCCACCACCACCATGATGACCAGGTCCACGGATTTAAAGACACTAAAGGCATCGGGGTTGACATAGCCGAAATAGTGGGCGTAGAGGCTGCCGGCGATGGAGGCAAAGACGGCGGAGAGCACAAAGATTTTTACTTTATCCCGTTTCACGTCCACTCCCAGACAGGCGGCGGCCACCTCGTCCTGGGCCAGGGCGGCCAGACCCCGGCCGACGCCGGAGCGCACCAGGTTTAAACACAGGGTCAAAGCAATCAGGGCGACACCCCAGACCAGATAATGAAACCTGAGGTCGTTGTTCACCGGTAACCCCAGAAAAGTCAAGGGGGGGACCCCGGAGAGGCCGCTGGGGCCGCCGGTAAGGCTGTCCCATTGCACCAGGATAATATGGACCACATAATTAAAACCCAGGGTGGCCATGGCCAGGTAATGGCCGTGCAACCGCAGGGTGGGAACGCCGATGACCAGGGCCACCAGAGCCACGGCCAGGGCCGTGACCACCAGGGCAGGCCAGGGTGGGGCCTGATAGGTGGCTGTTAGAATGGCGGAGCCATAGGCCCCCAATCCGAAGAAGGCGGCATGTCCCAGGGAGATCTGGCCGGCAAACCCGATGAAGAGGTTGAGTCCCAGCACCACGATGACATTGACGCCGATGAGGTTCAAGAGCCCCAGTTTGTAGGGGTTGGCCAGATAGAGGGGGGTCAGAGCCAAAAGGATGGTCAGCAGTATGATGCTGAGGCCGGTGTGGTGGCGCCGGACAAAAGCCGGAAGAGGCAGCCCCAGGTTCATGGCGTGGCGGCCTGGACCCCGGCCTGAAAAGCCTTCAGGTTGGCTTCCCGGAAGCGGGTCGGGGCAATCTCGGGGATAAGCGAGGCCAGAGCCTGGTGAGGGCAAAACAGTCTGCCGGAGGCGGCGGCCAGGCCCAGGAGGATGAGATTGGCACTCACTGGCGACAGACCGAGCCCGGCGGCCAGTTTTAGGGCATCCAGGGAGACATAATCACCAGGAACCGAGGTATTCACAAAGACGGCGGCCCCAGTCTTGAGGTAAAAACCATGCACCGGGAGATTGGCGGCCTGGAGAAATAGTCCCAGATCGGCCTGACCAGCGGCAATCAGGGGGCCCCGAAAGGGGCCGACCTTGACCATGGAGATGACGGCGCCGCCCCGTTGGGCCATACCGTGGGTTTCGGAGGAGATGACCTCCAGCCCGCCAGCGGCGGCAGCCTGGGCCAGGAGTCGGGTGAGGGTGAGGACCCCCTGGCCACCCCGGCCACTGATGATGAGCTGTTGTTTCATAAAGGGCGGTTTCCGGTTATCAGTTGTTGGTTAGCATTTAACTAAATCCCTCTTCCCTAATCCCTGATTTCAATGGCTCCAGCCGGGCAGACCTGGACGCAGACGCCGCAGCCGACGCAGAGGCTCTGATCCACCTGCACCTGGCCGGTGTGAGGGTCGGCCACCAGGGCCGGGCACTCGAAGTTTTCCAGGCAGTGGTGGCAGGCGATGCAGGCCTCGGTGACTTCTATGTGGAAGCAGGGTTGTTTCTGGACCGCAGCTTTGTTCAACCGGCAGGGATGGCGGGCGATAAGGACGGCCATACCACCCTTGGGGGCATGGGTGTGCTGTGCGGCCTGGCGGAGCAAATCCTGGAACTCGGGAAGCAGGTAAGGATCGCAGCTTGCCAAAAAATTGACCCCGCAAGCCCGGATAAGGTCCTCCAAAGGGATGGCCGGCGTGGGTTCGCCCTGGGCGTTGAGACCCAGGTGCGGTACCGGTTGGTGACCGGTCATGGCGGTGGTGGCGTTGTCCAGGATGACCAGAATAAAGCGGGCCTGCTGCACCACGGCGTTGATCAGGGCCGGAATTCCGGCATGGAAGAAGGTGGAATCGCCGATGGTGGCGACAATGGGGGGGATTTCCCGGCCGCTGAGATGAAAGGCCTGGTAAAAACCGGCGGCCTGGCTGATACCGGCTCCCATACAGTGCACCGTGTCCACGGCCCCCAGGTTCATCCCCAGGGTGTAACAGCCGATGTCGCTGGGGAAGATGCCGTCCGGGAAGGTTTCCCTGATGGCGTAAAAGGCGGCCCGGTGGCCGCAACCGGCGCAGAGGGTAGGGCGGGCGCCGCCGGTTGGGGTCGGGGCAGCTACGGCGGGCAGATCCAGAAAGGTTCCCAATATTTCCCGAATAACGTCCGGAGTAAGTTCACCGTAATTGGGGACGGCACCGTTGCGGCGGCCCTGGATGCGGCGATTGGCCAGTTGGAGTTCGATGACCGGATAGGTTTCTTCCAGGACCAGGATATTCTCATAGGTGGCATTGACCTGGGCGATGAAATCGGGGGACAAAGGGTAGGGCATGAGGACCTGGTAGAGGTCGATTTTTCCTAATAATCCCAGCTCTGCCAGCCAATCCCAGGTATGGGCCCAGGCCACGCCGGAAGCGATAATGACGGTTTGGCCGTAGGAGCCGTCACCCGGAGACAAAGTGGGCTGGAAATCCGCTTCCCGGGCGATCCCAGCGATTTTGTCATTGAGACTCCGGTGCAGATCCCGGAGAAATTGGGGCGTGGCGCACCAACGGGCCGGATTTTTCTCAAAGATGGGCTGGCGGGCTAACATTTCCGGGGGGGAGCAGGGCACCGGCTGCCGGGCGTGACAGACCCGGGTGGTGGGGCGGAGCAGCACCGGCAGTTCGTATTTTTCGGACAGGGCGTAGGCCGGGGCCACTAATTCTTTGGCCTGCCGGGGGCTGGCCGGGTCCAGGACCGGGATTTTCCCGAACATGGCGAAAAAACGGCTGTCCTGTTCGGTTTGGGAACTGTGAGGGCCGGGGTCGTCGGCGACGATGACCAGAAGGCCGCCTTTAACGCCGATATAGGCGGAGCGGAGAAAGGGGTCCGAGGCGACGTTCAGGCCCACCTGCTTCATGGCGACGGCGGCGCGCTGGCCGGTATAAGCGTGCCCCAAAGCGACCTCATAGGCCACCTTTTCGTTGAGGGACCATTCGGCGTGGAGCTTAACGCCGGTTTCCCGGGCATAGGTCACCACTGCACCAAGGATTTCCGAGGCCGGAGTGCCGGGGTAGGAAGCGGCCAGGGTGCAGCCGGCCTCGATGAGCCCCCGGGCAATGGCTTCATTGCCCATAAGAATGCGTGTAGTATTCATGATCTGCGATATCTCTCAGACGGTGGCTGATTGTTCTTATAACCTCGCTCTCAATCTCCAGCTTTGGAGAGCCATGGTCCAACTCCCCTTGACCACCTTGAGTCGAAGTTTGACATTTCGTGCCAATCGTCGCAAGTGTTCTGTTATTTTGCAGCTTTTTTCTTACAATGAGGGGTAAGGCGATTTTAGGCCGTACCTGCAATTCTTGCTTCTGGTTCTGCAGGTATCGTAACTTTAACCACATGTACACTCAAGGCAATTTTTTGCCCTTCACCCCGGAGGATACTATGCTTCGATTTTTTGAAATATTTAACCTGTGTTTCGATTTTTGCAACGGCATGCTTATAGGATGGCTGCTCTGCGAACGCCGTGAAATAACCAAAACCGCGCCTGACAGCGATCTTGCAGATGTGGTCTCAGAAAACCTTGACTATGTGTATCCCCGCATTAAGACGTCGAAAACACTTCTACTCCTCTTTTATGTGTTGGCCCTGCTTTTTTTTGCGGCCCTGAGTCTCTATCTGGCCGTCAGCAATGTGATCTGTCCGTGATCGCACGTGAACCCCAGGCTTACCAAAATTCATCCCACTAACCCTTTGGGCCGGACGAAGAGCACCACAAGGAGGACCACGAAGGCGATGACGTCTTTGTAGGCGCTGCTGAGGTAGGCGGCGCTGAGGCTTTCCAGGAGGCCCAGGGCGAGGCCGCCCAGGATGGCGCCCGGGAAGGAGCCGAAGCCCCCCAGAATGGCGGCGGCAAAGCCTTTCAGGCCCAGGAGGACGCCCACGTCATAGCTCAATGTGGTGATGGGGGTCACCAGGCAGCCGGCCAGTCCTCCCAGGGCGCCCGCCAGGGCAAAGCTCATGGCCTTCACCCGGGTGACTCGCAAGCCGACAATAGCTGCGGCGACGGGGTTGGAATGCACGGCCCGCATGGCCAGACCCATGTCAGTGTGGCGGAAAAAAAGCATCAGGACCACAATGGCCAGGGCGGTCAATACCAAAATCCACAGGGTTTGGGGAAGAATGGCGGCGCCAAGGAACCGTACCGGCTCCTCCCCGGTCAATGGCGGCACGGCCAGACGGTTTTTCCCCCAGACAAGTTTCATGAGGCCCCGTAAGATAATGGAAATCCCTATGGTCAGGAAAATAAGGACCAGGGTGTTTTGAGAGCGGGAGGGGCGCAGGCCGAACCACTCCACGGCCATGGCGACCATGGTAACTCCCAGGATGGCCGTCCCCAGAGCTGGCAACATGGGCAGACCGGCGGCAAACAGGGCGCTGTAAAGAAGCATGCCCCCCAGGGAGACAAAATCCACCTGGGTAAAGTTGACAATGCCCATGGTGTTGTGGACCACACCGAAACCCAGGGCCACCAGGGCGTAAATGGCGCCGTTGGTGAGACCGGCAAAGATGAACTGCATGAGATCGGTGGTGGAACTCATTTCTGTATCTATCAAGGGGAGAGGGAAATAAGATATTTTTGGCAACAGTTATAACTCGTTGGATTTACTAAAAGCTGATTGCTATTAGCTGAACCTATTAAAAATAACTAAGAGACCTAGGCTTTGGCAAGGAAAAAGAGGGTTGTATGCCGGGAATGTGGTTAGTATTCGGGGGCGGAACGTTAATGGTGAGTTGACAAACGGTTTGAAATGATTTAAATAAAGTTGGTTTATTTTAAGGAGGTGCCGGCAGTGGCCAATGTCGTGGTAGTTGGGACCCAATGGGGAGATGAAGGCAAGGGCAAGATCGTCGATCTGCTCACTGAACATGCGGAACTGGTGGTGCGGTATCAAGGCGGCAACAACGCCGGTCACACCCTGGTGGTGAAGGGTCAAAAATTTATCTTTCACCTGATTCCTTCGGGGATTTTGCATGCCGGGAAGAAGTGTCTGATCGGCAACGGCGTCGTGGTGGACCCGGAAGTATTGATCATGGAGATCGACCGTCTGCAAGCCCAAGGGATTAAAATCGGCCCTGAAAAACTTGTGCTCAGCGAAAAGGCCCACATTATTATGCCTTATCACCAGCGCCTGGACCTGGCCCGGGAGACGGGCCAAAGGCGACGGCAAGATCGGCACCACGGGCCGGGGCATCGGCCCCTGCTACGAAGACAAGGTCTCTCGCTGCGGCGTGCGGGTAGTGGACCTGATTGACCCGGCCGCCCTGAAGGCCAAAGTGGAGCACAACCTCAAGGAAAAGAACTTTCATCCTGGAGAAATTTCTTGACGATAAGCCTCTGGACGCCGCTGAGATTTACGATCACTACCGCCAGATGGGCGAGTATCTCAAACCGTTGGTGGGAAATGTCTCGCTGTTGCTGGACGAGACCATGCGCCAGGGAAAAAATATTCTCTTTGAAGGGGCCCAGGGCACGCACCTGGATATCGACCACGGCACCTATCCCTTTGTGACCTCCTCCAACCCGATCGCAGGAGGCGCCTGCACCGGCGCCGGCATCGGGCCCAACCGCCTGGAGCGGGTTGTGGGCATTTCCAAAGCCTATACCACCCGGGTGGGGAGCGGTCCCTTCATCACCGAGGCCCTGGACGCGGACGGGGAACATATGCAGGTGCAGGGCGCGGAATTTGGCGCCACTACCGGGCGCCGGCGGCGCACCGGCTGGCTGGACATGGTGGTTTTGAGAGATTCGGCCCGCCTCAACGGCCTTACCGGCTTGGCCATCACCAAGCTGGATGTCCTGACGGGCCTAAATTCCCTCAAAATCTGCGTGGCCTATGACCTGGCAGGCCAGCGCCTGACTGTGCCCCCGGCCTCTCTTGCGGCCTTGGAGAAGTGCACTCCCATCTATGAGGAATTCCCCGGCTGGCAGGAGGACATCACCAAGATCCGCACCTTAAGCGATCTGCCCCCTGCGGCGCAAAACTACCTGAAAAAAGTGGAGGAATTATCCGAGGTTCCTATCCAGATCGTCTCAGTGGGACCGGACCGGGAGGAAACCATTCTCCTTACCAACCCTTTCGCCGGGTAATCATTCTGACCTGTCCGTTGGCAGTAATACGCCAGGGCGAATAAGGTAAAGGGGCGGTCGTGGGATTAAGGCCGCCCTTGTTGATTTGAACCGATCAACTAATCATTACAAATACCGATTTTCTGTAACAACTCTCTGCCTCCCTATTTCCCCTTAAATACCGGCAGCCGTTTTTCCAGGAAGGCCTGTTTCCCTTCGACATAGTCCTCGCTGTCCCAAACCAGGCGGCGCAGGCCCTGGATACGCTCAAAGGTTTCAGCACTGATGGGCAGGGCATTGGAGAGGATGTGGAGTTGCTCCTTCATGACTGAGATGCTAAGGGGAGAGTTTTGGGTAATTTTGCGAGCCAGATCATAAGTGAAGCTTTCCAGGTCTTCCAAAGCAATTAAGTGGTTGAGGATGCCCAGTTGCAAAGCGCGCTCCGCAGAAACGGGTTGGGCGGTGAAGAACATCTCCTTGGCTGCGCCCAGGCCGCAGAGGTTGATGAGGTGCAAGATGCCCGAGGGGTTGTAGGGGATACCGATTTTAGCCGGCGTTATGGTAAAAGAGGTGTTCGGGGCACCGATGAGGATGTCGCAAACAAAGGCCAGTTCACAGGCGCCGCCCCAGACACCGCCCTCGATCATGGCCATGACGGGCACGGGACAGGTCTGGATGGCCCGGATAACCTGCTCCAGGGGGTCATAGTAACCCAGGGGGTCCCGCCCCGGCCTCTCCAGTTCGTTGATGTCGTGGCCGGCCGACCAGACGTTTAGCTCCCGGGTGGGCCCGGATAATGATGACCCGGATTTCCTCGAACAGCAGATTTTTAAGAGCTGCCAGGATATCGGTAATGAAGGCCTTGCTGAGGGCGTTGCGCCGGTCGTAGTTGTTAAAGGTGATAATGCCGATATTATCGTGGGATTCCTGAAGAACTAAAGCCATATTAATCCTCGAATAATTTAATTTATGTTCATCTTTTAGAGAAGGAACCTGGTGCAATCCGGGTCCCTGAAACATCCGCCCAGACCTCGCCTCCAACTCCACTCATGGCGGAGGGCCTGGGACGCCACCGATCCACCCTTAAAAAGCCTTGTCGCCACTTTTTCATCATACCTTAAACTTGACCTCCGGCAAGAGAACATTTACTATGAAGGTAGTATTTTAGAATTGCGGGGGATTCGACCAAATTGACCAGACACCGGATTATTATCGGCGACTGCCGCCAGATGCAGGAAGTGGCGGACGAGTCTGTGCACCTGGTGGTGACCTCACCACCCTACTGGCAGTTAAAAGATTATGGCGCTTCGGAGCAGATCGGCTACCATGATACCTATGAGGACTACATCAATCACCTGAACCTGGTCTGGCAGGAGTGCGGGCGAGTGCTGCTTCCCGGCTGCCGTCTGTGTGTTAATATTGGTGACCAGTTTGCCCGGGCGGCGTATTACGGGCGCTATAAAATCATGCCGATACGCACGGAAATTCTCAAATTCTGCGAAACCATCGGCTTTGATTACCTGGGGGCGGTGATCTGGCAGAAGGTCACCACCTGCAACACCAGCGGCGGGGCCACCATCATGGGGTCGTTTCCCTTTCCCCGCAACGGCATGCTGAAGCTGGACTATGAGTTTATCCTGATTTTTAAAAAGCCGGGGGCGGCGCCGCCACTGTCGGCCGAGGTTAAAGAGCAGTCACGGATGACTACGGAGGAGTGGAACACCTATTTCCAGGGCCACTGGAACTTCCCCGGCGAAAAGCAGTCCAAACACCTGGCCATGTTTCCCGAGGAACTGCCCCGGCGGTTGCTCAAGATGTTCACCTTTGTGGGGGAGACGGTGCTGGACCCGTTCCTGGGGAGCGGCACCACGAGCCTGGCCGTGAAGAATTTGGGGAGGAATTCAGTCGGATATGAGATTAATAAAGAGTTTGTTCCGGTGATAGAAGAGAAATTGGGAGTGCGGCAGGGGGAATTGTTTGCTGAAGATGAAATTCAGATTATCCACCAGAAAAAGGGGGACGGGGATTTTGGGGCCCGGATTGGCGCTGCCGTATATCTTTCGTGATCCGATCCGGTTTGATAAAAAGAGTGATCCGAAAAAAAGGACCTATGGATCAAGGATTGATGTGAACAGCAAAAAGAAAGAAGACTCTTTCCGAGTTCGGGAGGTTCTATCTTCCTCAAGACTGCTTTTAGATAACGGCCAATATATATCTTTATTGGGGATAAAAGAAATTCCAGAAAAGAATGGAGATGCAATAGAATTCCTTAGAAATTTAACTAAAGGCAATAAAGTGTTTTGTCGCAGAGATGACAATTTGTCGAAAGACTCTGAATATGTTTACTTATACCTTAATAATAAAACTTTTGTTAATGCCCACTTAATAAAAAATAGACTGGTTGATGTCGATACTCGAGATAGCTTTAAATACAAAGAAAGATTTTTAAAATATACAAAGGGTTAATTATGGCCAAAGAATGGATTTTAAATCAGGCTAACATGAGATGGGGATTGACAAAGAAAACTAAAGTCGGAGCGGTTTCCGAAGCGATCAGACTTTGTTGCCCCAAATCATTAAGTGACTGGGAGACGCATTATTATAATAATATTCATCCAAAAGAGCATTTAGAGAACTTAGGAAGAATGTTATATATTAAAATATCGGAGATTTGCCAGTCTGAAATTGAAAGCCTCAGAGAAGAAGATTGTATAGATTTCTTGATAAATTTAGTAATAAAGTCGTACTTATGATGGCCTATCAATCTGAAGTTCAAACAATCTACGGACAGTTACAAAAATATCTTTGTATAAAAGTAGAACCTGCCCCTGATGCATGGGATAGGGGCTATAATGTTGATTTTTTTATTCAAGTTAACGATAATTTTATTGGATTGCAAATTAAACCTGCCGGATATGCTTATATTACTCAGATAATTAATGAATTAAAGTTTCAGGAAGAAACCCATAAAAAGTTTACAAAGAAATATGGTGGAAAAGTTTTTTACATTATTTCGATCAAAGAGGGAGATTCTAAAAAAATACACAATGTAGATGTCATAGATGAAATAAAGATAGAAATAGAAAGATTGAAAAAACAATCTCTTTGATGAAATGGATCAAATAACCTCAAAGCATATGGACCCTAAAATTATTCGGAGAGCAACCGAGCTACGCTCCCAGATCGACTACCACGACTACCGTTATTATGTCTTAGACGACCCGGAGATTTCGGATGCGGAGTATGACCGGCTGTTTCGGGAGTTGGAGCAGTTGGAGGAGCAGTATCCGGAATTGGTGACGGCTGAGTCGCCGACGCAGCGGGTGGGCGGCAAGCCGGCAGACAAGTTCGGCACCGTGGAGCACCGCCAACCCATGCTATCCCTGGAGAATGCTTTTAGTGAGGGGGAAGCCCGGGAATTTGAAACACGGTTGCAGCGGTTTTTGCGCCGGGAAGAGGGGTTTGAGTATGTTCTGGAACCAAAAATGGATGGCGTGGCGATTAATCTTACCTATGAGAACGGGCATCTTACCATCGGGGCCACCCGGGGGGATGGCTTGCGGGGCGAAAACGTCACCCAGAATCTCAAGACCATCAAGACCATTCCCCTGGTTCTGCAGACGGACAAAATCCCGGCGCCTTCTTTGCTGGAGGTGCGGGGTGAAGTTTACATCGAGCTGGAAGAATTTAAAAAACTTAATGCAGCCCGGGAGGCCCGAAGGGGAACAGGCCTTCGCCAATCCCCGGAACGCCGCGGCGGGGTCGCTCCGGGCAGCTTGATCCGGCCGTCACCGCAGGCCGGCCTTTAAAGATGTATTGTTATGGGGTGGGTGAGATTGCCGGGCGGGAGCTTGCCAGCCATTGAGGTCTTGCAAACTTTAAAGGATTGGGGTTTGCGGGTAAATCCACGGATAGATCGGTGTCCGGGCATTGACTCGGCCATTGTCTATCACCACCGTTTAGAGGGGCAGCGGCACGGCCTCCCGTATGAAATTGATGGCGTGGTCATCAAGTTGATTCCCTGGAGTTCCAGGCCCGCTTGGGCGTCAAGACCCGGAGTCCCCGGTGGGCCGGCCTATAAATTCAAAGCAACGCAAGCAACAACAATAGTTCTTGGTATTGACATAAAGAT
>CAVZSK010000055.1:0-114516 GCA_963777875.1 uncultured delta proteobacterium
TTGCCTCAGTCCTCAGCGCTTAAAGGAATTTGACATGCTGGCAGTTATTCTGATGTATGTGGGAGTGGGCGCCATCGCCGGCGTCCTGGCCGGCCTCCTGGGCGTCGGCGGCGGGCCTGGTCATCGTTCCTATGATGGTCTTCGCCCTCACCTGGCAGGCGATCCCCCCGGAGCACATCATGCCCACCTGGCCCTGGGCACTTCCATGGCCTCCATTATTTCCACCTCAGTGTCCAGCTTCATGGCCCATCACCGCCGGGGCGGGCGCGGTGCAGTGGGAAGTGGTGCGCCGCATCACTCTGGGCATCCTGTTGGGCACCTTTTTGGGCGCTTCTCTGGCTTCCCGGCTGTCCACGAATGTCTTAAAGGCCATCTTCGTGGTCTTCTTGTATTACATGGGGGTGCAGTTCCTTTTGAACCGCCAGCCCAAGGCCGGCCGGACCCTCCCCGGCCCCTCGGGCATGTTCGGGGTGGGGGGCTTCATCGGGGTGATATCCGCGTTTGTGGGCATCGGCGGCGGCACCTTATCGGTCCCCTTCATGATCTACTGCAACCTGGCGGTGCACACCGCCATCGGCACCTCGGCGGCCATCGGCTTCCCCATTGCCGTGGCCGGCGCCGTGGGCTATCTGGTCAACGGCCTGGGCGCGGCCAATCTGCCTCCCTGGTCCCTGGGCTATATTTATCTGCCCGCCCTCCTGGGCATCGTCGGCTGCAGCGTCCTCACTGCCCCCCTGGGAGTGCGCCTGGCCCACAGCCTGCCGGTGGGCCAACTCAAGCGGGTGTTTGCCGTCCTGCTCCTGGTCATGGGCACCAAGATGCTATGGGATCTTCTGCGCTAACCTCCGGTTTACTCTAACTCGTTCCGCCCCCTGCTTGAGAGCGAATTTCCAGCTTCGCCTTCACGCCATGCCCCTTTCCCACAATACATCAGGCCGGTCTGGAAAAAAATTGCCCCCAAACTCTCTTTTCCTCTTGATCTTAAAACAAACGTTTTATACATTCATTTCAAAAATAAGTTTGACATATAGCTCCTTCATCTTGGCACCTAAAAACTGAGAACCAAAAACTGAAAACCAAAAACTCTCCAGCCCCCTCCACCCCCGAAACCCGGCAACGCCTCCTGGAGGCCGCCGGCCAGGTCTTCGCCGCCCGGGGCTTCCGCCAGGCCACCGTCCGGGAAATCTGCCGCCGGGCCAACGCCAATCTGGCCGCGGTGAATTATCATTTCCGGGACAAAGCCGGACTCTACGCCGCGGTCCTGGAATACGCCCACCTCCGGGCCCTGGAGAAATATCCCCTCGGCGGCCCCGATTATGACGCCCTCCCGGCCGCCGGACGTCTGCGCGTCTTTATCCAGCACGTCATCTTCAAGCTCTTTGACGAAGACATGACCGCCTGCCGCTTCAAACTCATGGCCTGGGAAATGATCGAACCCACCGCCGGCTCTGGACTCTCTGGTGGCCAACATCATTCGCCCCCTGGAACAGCGTTTGCGGGCCATCGTCCGTGAACTCCTGGGACCGGGGGCCACGGACGAGCAGGTCCGTCTCTGTGAGATGAGCATTATCAGTCAGTGCCTGCATCACCGCCAGGCCCAGCCCGTTATCCGGCGGCTTTTCCCGAGCAGCACTATGGTCCGGAGGATCTTACCGCCCTGGCCGACCACATTACCCAGTTCTCCTTGCAGGCTCTCCAGGGACTGGCCCAAGCGCGGAAAGGGGTTGCCCCAGCATGACGGGAATCTTAAAAATCGCCTTTAAATTACTGGTCAATGACAAAGCCAAATTTGCCGCCTTGATCGTCGGCATTACCTTCGCCATGTTTCTCATGGTCCAGTTGACCTCGATCTTCGCCGGTATTCTCAAAAAAGCTTCGGCCAACATCATTAATATCGGCGCCAGAGTCTGGATCATGGACCCGGCCGTCAACAATCCCTTGAACAGCATCCCCATGCCCGACTACATCCTGGATGCGGTCCGCAGCATCGACGGCGTTAACTACGCCGTGCCCTTATATTCCAGCGCCTCTTTGGTCAAATTGAACAACGGCGTCTACCAGGCGGTGACCGTCCTGGGACTGGACGATACCAGCCTGGTGGGCCGCCCCCAACTGCTGGAGGGGAAGATCGAAGATATCTATGGCGCCGACGCCTTTATTGTGGTCCGGGATCAGGAGATGCGTCAAATTGGATAACCCCACCCTGGGAACCACCTTTGAATTAAATGATCACCGGGGGGTCATCGTCGGTATCGCCCAGGTCACCACCAGCGGCCTGTTCGGCATGCCCACCCTGTATACCACCTATCGCCGGGCCATCCAATATATCCCCAATCAACGTTTTACCGCGGCCTACATCCTGGTGGAGCCCAAAAGCGAGCAGGATATCCCCACTATTAAGGCCCGAGTCGCGGCCCTGGGCTACCTGGGGCTGACCAAAGAGGAATTTATCCAGCGGATTTCTGATTATTATAAATACCAAACCGGGATCGGCACCAACATCCTGATCATGACCATCACCAGCTTCCTGGTGGGCCTGTCCATCTCCGGCCAGACCTTCTATACCTTTGTTCTGGAAAACCTGGACAAATTCGGCGCCCTGAAGGCCATCGGCGCCAAGAATCGGGAGCTGGTCTATATGATCCTCTTTCAGGCCTTCTTCACCGGTTGCACCGGCTATGGCCTGGGCGTCGGCCTCTCAGCCCTGTTGATCAACATCGCGGTCCGCAAGGTCCCGGGGTATGCCGGCAATATCACCTATTTCAATCTCGGCCTGGCCTTTGTCATGCTCCTGGTCATCGTCTTTGTTTCCAGCTACATTGCGGCCCGCAAAGTCATCCGTGTGGAGCCGTTTGAGATCTTTCGAGGTTGATATGGCCGGCTCCGCGGTTAAAGCCGTAAATCTGGAGAAATGGTTCGGGGAAGGGGAGGCCAGAACCTACGCCGTCCGCAAGGTCAGCTTAGAGGCCGGTTTCGGAAAAATGCTCTATATCGTCGGTCCCTCCGGCAGCGGGAAAACCACCCTCCTGAGCATGATTTCCGGGATCCTGCGGCCGGATGCCGGGACCGTCGTGGTCCAGGACAAGGAAATCTGGAATCTCAGCCCCAACGACATCGCCGATTTCCGCCTGCACCACATCGGCTTTGTCTTCCAGGACTATCACCTTTTTCCCAGACTGACCACGGCCGAAAACGTCGCCATCCCCCTTATTATCCAGAAGCATGATTGGCAGGATGCCATCCATCAAGCCATGGAAATTTTGGACGTTGTCGGCCTCAAGGACCGGGCCCACCTGAACCCGGTCAAGTTAAGCGGCGGCGAGCAGCAACGCGTCGCCATCGCCCGGGCCATTGTCGCCCGTCCCGATATCTTGATCTTCGATGAACCCACCGCTTCCCTGGACGGCGTCACCGGTAAAAAGATCATCGGCTTCGTCAAGGAAAATATCCTCAACGAGCACCGCTGCATCCTCATTGTCACCCATGACAGCCGCATTTTCGAATATGCCGATCAGATGATCATGTTAGAAGATGGTGCCATCGTCAAGACCGTGGAAGGAGGTCTGCTTGAGAAATAAAATCCTGTTCCTCCTGGCCGTCGTCGGCGTGGTGTTCGCTTTTGTCACCGCCTATCAATTCAGCCGGGAGAAAAAAGCCCTGCCGCCGGTGTTTAGTCCCGCCACCAACCCGTTCGCCAAAGGCGTCTACTCCACCGGTATCGTTGAAAGTTACCAGTTGAACGGCAGCAATATCAATATTTTCCCTGAAGTATCCGGAACCGTCACCCAGATACTGGTCACCGAAGGGGCCAAAGTTACCCAGGGGACCCCCCTGCTGCTGGTGGACGATTCCATCCAGAAGGCCACCGTGGCGCAGCAAAAAGCCCAGGCCGACGCGGCCATCTCTCTGCTGCAACAACTCAAGGCCCAACCCCGCCCGGAAAATCTTCAGGTTTCCAGGGCCCAGGTTGACTATGCCGCCGCCAACCTCAGGAACTCCCAGGATCAGTTCTGTAAAATTCAAAACTCCTATAACCTGGACCCCAAATCGGTGAGCCGGGATCAACTGGATAACGCCGCCAACGCCGTCAACCTGGCCAAAACCAACCTGGAAGTGGCCCGCCGGCAATACGACCTCACCAAGGCCGGCGCCTGGACCTACGACGTTCAAAACCAGGATCACCAGGCCAAAGCCGCGGCCCAGGCCTATGCCGGCAGCAAGGCCCTGCTGGCCAAATACACCCTCCGGGCCCCGGTGGACGGGGTCGTGCTGGCGGTTAACACTGCGGTGGGCAGTTTTATCTCTCCTCAGGGCTCCTACGGCACCTATACCCAGGGGTATTATCCGGCCCTGGTCCTGGCCAACGCGGAACCGTATTTCGCGGTCAGGTGTTTCATCGACGAGATTCTCATTCCCCGGCTGCCGGCCACCGACATGAAGGCGCAGATGTTCATCCGGGGCGCCAACACCAGCATCCCCCTGGAATTTGACCGCCTGCAGCCCTATGTCACCCCTAAAATCCAACTTTCGAACCAGAGAACCGAAAGAGTGGATACCCGGGTCCTCCCCATCCTGTTCCGCTTCAAACCTGCCAAAGACCTGAACGTCTACCCCGGCCAACTGGTGGACGTCTACGTGGAAACCAAATGAAACCGTTTTCATCTTTTACTCGGAACTCAGAACTCAGGACTCAGAACTTAAACCATGTGAGGGGTGAGGTGATAATTGTCTAGAAAAATATTGCTGACCACGGCCCTTGGTCTCTTCGTCCCCCTGCTCCTCACCGGCTGCGCGGTCGGCCCCGACTATGTCCGTCCCCAGCCTCCCGGGGTAGACCCAATACACTCAGGGTCTGGAGCCCACCCAAACCATGGACGCGGCCGGTCAGACCCAGTACTTTGACTATGGCAACACCATTGCCGCCGACTGGTGGCAGGTCTTTAAATCCCCGCAGTTAGGGGAGATCATTAAAGAAGCCGTGGCTCAAAACCGCACTCTGGCCGCAGCCGAAGCCCGTCTGCGGCAAAGCCAGGAACTCCTGCAGGCCGGGTACGGAGTTTTTTATCCCCAGGCGAATTTCAACTTTGCCGCCATCCGTCAGAAGTTTTCCCCCACCCAGCTGGGCAGCAATCTGCCGGGCAGCACTTTCAATCTCTATACGCCCCAGGTCAGCGTCTCCTATACCCTGGACGTTTTTGGCGGCCAACGCCGGAACGTCGAGGACCTGGCCGCCCAGGTGGATTATCAGGGCTATACTGCCCAGGCTGCCTATCTAACTCTGCTGGGCAATGTCATTAATGCGTGCATTGCCCAGGCCGGGTACCAGGCCCAGATCGAGGCCACCCAGGAGATCATTAAAATCATTAAAGAGCAGGTGCGGCTCACCGAAACCCAGTCAACCGCGGGAACGGTGCCCTACGCCAGCGTTGTCAGCCTCCAGACCCAGCTGGCCGGCGCCGAAGCGACCTTGCCGCCCCTGAAGCAAAACCTCAGCAAGACCAACCATCTTCTGGCCGCCCTGGTGGGTCGGACCCCCGGGCAATGGGGACCGCCCCGACTGACTCTGACGGATATCACCCTGCCCCGGAAACTGCCGGTCACGCTGCCCTCGGAACTGGTGCGCCGCCGGCCGGACATTCTCGCCGCCGAGGCCCAGTTACACAGCGCCAGCGCCAAGATCGGCGTGGCCACCGCCGCCATGTACCCTAACATCACCTTGAGCGCCGGCCTGGGCCAAAACCTCACGGACATCACCAACCTGTTGGGCGAGGCCGGCCAGTTCTGGAATTTCGGCGCTGCCCTGGCCCAGCCAATTTTCCAGGGAGGGACGTTGCGCTATAAACGGCGCGCCGCTCTGGAAGCCTACCAGGCCTCCCTGGCCGATTACCAGCAGGTCGTCATCACCGCCTTCCAACAGGTGGCCGACACCCTCCGGGCGGTGGAAAACGACGCCCAGACCCTCAAGGCCCAAACCGACGCCTTGAACGCCGCCACCCAGGCCCTGCAGCTGGTGAAGGCCAACCACCAGGCCGGTATGGTCAACTATCTCCAGATCCTCAATGCCGACAACCAATACCAGCAGGCCAAACTGGGCTACATCCAGGCCCAGGCCCTGCGCCTCCAGGACACCGCCGCCCTCTTCGTCGCCCTGGGGGGCGGCTGGTGGAGCCCCGGCGCCAAAATAGCCATGGCCCCGTAGGGGCTGGCCCCCGTGCCTGCCCAGACTCTCTGGACGTACTGCCGCTCATGAGGCTGGCTAAGGTCAGGTGGTCAGTGATTAATAGTTCGGGAAAAAACCGAGGGCAGGAAAAAGGGAAGATGGGAAAGTGAGGCGGGCCTCCATGCCCGCCAAAGATTGGATGGTCTAATTGCGGTTTCTGGCAAATGTCCGGGAAGCTAGACCACTACTCATGGCCTGATTAAAGGCCTTGATGACCTCCCGCTCATACGCGGCGGTGCATTCGGCATTATAGACCCGCAGCACCCGCCTGAGATCCCCGTCATACTTTGTGAGCAGCCTGGCCAGCACCGCCGCCCCGCCCATAATATTTTCCCGGGGATTGCGGGAGTCCACCCCATACTTTCTGGCCGTGTCCTTATGTAATTGCATCAGTCCATAGCATCGCCCTTGGCCCGATGACGCATACGGATCATACCTCGATTCAATGGCGCAGACCGCCTGAATAAGGTAGGGGGAGACCTGGTATTTCCGTGCCGCTTCCTTCATGTATCCCCAGTACTCCTGCTTTAGTTCCAGTCTCCCGATCTTGGGAGGGGTCTGCGGCCAGGGGTCAATTCTCCCGACCTGAGAGGGGGTTTGGGGCTTGAGGTCAATCTTCCCGATCTGGGGAAGGGCGGGGGACCAGAAATCAGCCCCGGCAATAGAGGTTAAAAGCAGGCACAAAGCGCTTAACAGTAAGAAAATATAACGTTTTTTCAAATCGGATTACCTCCTGTGATTTAGGCATCATGGTGCCGCGGAGCGGCTAGGGCTGGAACAAGCGGGCTAAACAGTGCTGTACGGGGATAGTTAAAAGATTGGCCCTGTGGATGCCTTCAAATATGAAGCTATGTTTTGCAGGTGTGTGATATGTATCACAATCATTTTTAAAAAGCAATAGAAAAGAACAGTGGATAATAATTGCTGATTAAATAAGTTAAATTGATAAGTTAGACTAAAAATTAAGTATAATTATTAGCTATATTGCTTTGACACCACCAATTGGCGTCTCCGGACCCGCAGGCTCAGGGCCGTATGGTGGGGAAGTAAGGGCATCCCCGTCGTAACTATGCTGTGTCAGTCTGTGAAGCCCCAGGCTCAGACAAAAGAAAGACGGTCAACGGAAACGGTCTTTACGCGGAAACCAGCGACCGTTACCTTCAAACTCAAAACTTTTTTACTGACTGGTTTCTCCCGCCAATCGCCAACCGAAAACAAACCCCAACCCAGGGCAGCCCCTGGCTCGGCTTTACCTTCCATGGCCTCCCCGACGATTCCCCATCATCCCCGGAATATGTGGACATCTACACCGTAAAGGACCTCTGACACTGGGGGCAGACAGCCTGACAGAAAGCGGAAAATTATTTTATCGGAGACCGGAGATTCTGGCCGCCACCAGTTTGCGGATTTCTTCAGCCAGGAGGAGGGCCACGGCGAAGGGGATGAGGGCCAGCCAAATGTTGAGCGGCAGAGAAGCGGTGCCGAAAATCCTCTGGCCCCAGGGGTGGTAAACGATAAAGAGGGCCAAAAGAATTTCCGAGGCAATACCCCAGAGTATGAGGCGGTTGGAGAACAGTCCCAGGTTGAAGACCGATTCGGTGAAGGAGCGGCAGGCGAAGACATTGGCGATCTGGGTGACAATGATGCCGGCCAGGCAGGCGGTGGTGGCCTGGAGGTAGAGGGGCGCGGTGGCAGCCAGGGTTTGGCCATAAACCCAGCCTCCCAGGTACAGAACGTAAAAGAAGCCGAAAAGCCCGGCCGCAGCCTCGATGGGACCCAGAAAGAGATAGGCCCGGGCCAGGATTTTCATATTCAGGAGCTTTTCCTCCCGTCTCCGGGGTGGTTGCTGCATGACCTGGGGAGACGGCGTTTCCGCGCCCAGGGCCAGGGCCGGCAGCATGTCGGTGCCCAGGTCCACGGCCAGGATCTGCATGATGGTGAGGGGCAACGGAATATTGAAGAGCACATAGGCGATGTAGGGGACGATCTCGGGTATGTTGGAAGCGAAGATATAGCTGATAAACTTGCGGATGTTGTCAAAGACCCCCCGGCCTTCCTCCACGGCGCTGACGATGGTGGCGAAGTTGTCGTCCAGGAGCACCATGTCCGCGGCCTCCCGGGCCACGTCGGTGCCGATGAGCCCCATGGCGATACCGATGTCCGCCTTTTTCAGGGCCGGGGCATCGTTGACGCCGTCGCCGGTCACGGCCACGATCTCCCCGGCCTCTTTCAGAAGAGAAACCAGGCGCATCTTGTGGCGGGGAGTCAAACGGGCAAAGATCAGGTCCCGGCCGGAGTCGAGTCTGGCCCGCACCTCCTGGTCGGACAGGGTTTCCAGGACCGGACCCTCCATCACCAGGGGGGCATCGTTCGTCAGGCCGATCTGCCGGGCGATGGCCACCGCGGTGCGGCCGGCATCGCCGGTGAGCATCAGGACCCGGATCCCGGCCTCCCGGCATTTGACGATGGCCTGGGGGACCTCGGGCCGGGGCGGATCCGCCAAGCCGGCCAGGCCGGTAAAGATAAGGTCCTGCTCCCAGTCAACCAGGGCAGCTGACGGGATAGGGTCCGGGGTCGGGTTCTCATGCAGTTGGCGGAAAGCGAAGGCCATGACCCGGAGACCTTCATCCGTCAAGGCATCATAGGCCGTCTGGATTTTTTCCCGCTGGGCCTCGTCCAGGGGGACCTCCCGGCCGTCCAGAAGCACCTGGCGGCACAGGGGGAGGACGGTCTCCAGGGCGCCCTTGGTGAGTACCAGGGTGTCACCGCTAACCTGGTTCACCGTGGTCATGCGCTTGCGTTCGGAATCAAAAGGAATCTCGGCCAGGCGTTCGCCGTGGAGGTCGCCGGCTTCCCGGGCGGCCTGCAGGAGGGCTGTTTCGGTGGGGTCGCCGATATAGGCTCCCTGATCAAAGCGGGCATTATTACAGAGCCCGGCGATGGTGAGGAGCCTGGTCCGGGCTGCCCCGGTTGCGTCCGGCTCGTCTGCTTCGGGGACCCAGACGCGGCTGACGGCCATGCGGTTCTGGGTCAGGGTGCCGGTCTTGTCGGAACAGATCACCGTCACCGAGCCCAGGGTCTCCACCGAATTAAGGTTTTTGATGAGGGCCTGTCTTTTGGCCATGCGTTGGGACCCCATGGCCAGGGACAGGGTGACGGTGGGGAGCAGCCCTTCGGGCACGTTGGCAATAATGATGCCGATGGCAAAGAGAAAGTTAGTCCAGAAGCCCCGGCCGATGAGAAAGCCCAGGGCAAAAAAGCTGAGGCCCAGAGTGACGGCAATGATCGCCACGATCCGGGTGACCCGCTGGATTTCCCGTTGCAAAGGGCTAAAGTCATCTTTGACGCTGCCGGTGAGATGGGCAATCTTACCGAATTCCGTGGCCATACCGGTGGCCAGAGCCACGGCCAGCCCGGAACCGTTCACGGTTAAGGTGCCGGCGAACACCAGGTTGGGACTGTCCAGATAGTCGCCGGTAAAGGGTTCGGCGGTCCCGGACTTCAGGTCGGATTCGCCGGTGAGAGGGGCATTGTTGACCGAGAGCCGATTGGCCTCCACCAGCCGGCCGTCCGCGGGGACTTTGTCGCCGGCCTCCAGGAGAAACAGGTCTCCGGGGACCACGTCCCGAGCCGGGATCTGGAGTTGGCGGCCTTCCCGGAGGACCTTCACCTGGAAAGGGAGGAGGGCCTTGAGGGCTTCCACGGCCTTTTCGGCCCGGTATTCCTGGATGAAGGTGAAAGCGGCGTTGATGAAGATGACGGCTAGGATGGCTAAGCCTAAAGAAAGCAGCCCCTCGCCGGGGCGGAGATAATCGGAAAGAAAGCAAAGGGCCGCGGCGAGCCAGAGCAGCACGGCCAGAAAATGGCTGAACTGAGCCAGGAAACGGCGGTACAGGGGGACCCGGCGGCGTTCGGTGATTTCGTTGGGTCCATATTCCTGCCGGCGTTTTTCGGCTTCGGCCGGGGAGAGGCCGTCGGCCGAGGTCAGCATGGTCTGAAAGACTTCTGCTTTAGAGAGGGCAGGGATATTCATGGGCGGGGCACTCTGGGCAACAGGATAATGAGATTGCAGGGAGTCTCCCGCAAGCACCTGTTCCACGGGATTGCCGCCCACCAGACTCTCCCAGAGCCTTCGTTCGCTGGCCCCCATGATGATCAAATCATCATGGTGAATGGCGGCTGCCTCGGTGATGGCCCGGCCGGGCGGACCATAACCCAGCCGCTTTTGGGAAGGGATGTGGAGTTCTTCCAGGTATTGGTTGAACTGCTCGATCTCCGGCGGCAGAGGCGGCATGGCACCGGCGGTGATAGTGGTGTGCTCCCCGGAAAAACCCGGCCAGAGATTCCGGGGCGTGAAACAGGGTTACCTGAGCCCCGAAAGCAGCAGCTAACCTGGCTACAAAAAAAGCCTTCTCGTCCTGGAGAGCCGGGCGGCCCCGGAAGGGGACCAGGATCTTTTGGGGGAAAAACTTGCCGGGGTGCACCACCCGGACCAGGGCCACGGAACAGGGCAACTGGAGCATGAGTTGTCGGGACAGGGTCCTGGCAAAATAACGGCGTTTGCCGTCTTCCCGGCGGGTGGCGCTGAAGACCAGATCCACGGCTTTTTCCCGGACCACGGCGCTGATCTGCCGCAAGGGATCGCCTTTTTGAATGATGGTCTCCACCTGCACCTGCCGTGCGCCGGCCTCGACAAAAAGGCGCTCCAGGGCCGCCTCGGCCTGGCGGATCACCTCCAGCCCGACATGAGACCCGGCGACAAACATCAGGGTCAACCTGGCGCTGCAAGACCTGGCCAGATGGATGGCATAACGGGCTGCCACCTCCGAGTTGCTGTGCTCATTTACTGCGGCCAGGATGTTGTGGTACATGAGTTTCGAGTTTCTGGTTTCGAGTTTTGAGAAATAATGTTTAAACCGCCAAAGAATTTTAACTCTGCTCTGAAAGCATTAAAAGGAAAAATGTCGGCTGGGCATCGCCCACCATAGGTTTTCAGGGTGGGGCGCATCAGACCTTACGTTCCGAGACACCCTCCACCACCGGGCCGGTGTCGCGGTCATCGAAGATACGTTTACTTTTACGTTCCGAACGGGGTAGGGTGCCGTAATTGATAATTTCGACGCTGGGAGAGACCATGAGCTTGTGTTTGATGGTGTAGATGATCTCCCTGCTGAGTTCGTCGCTTCGCTGGCGTTCAACACCTTCGACCCGTTCCACTCTCAAGCAGCAAGTGGCCCCGACCATGGCTGTCCCGGCTGAGGTGGACCTGGTATTCGGAACCCAGACCGGGGATTTCGGAGATGAGGCGGTCGATGCCGGAAGGGTAGATGTTCACCCCCCGGAATTTGAACATGTCGTCGGTACGGCTCCGAAGGCGGGAATGACGGGGCAGAAGGCTGCCGCAGGTGCAGGGGTCGGGGCCATAAAGTTCGGTGAGGCCGGGGATGTCGAAAAGTTCAACGCCGCCGCAGAGTTCCGAGATTTTTTTCCGCATGGCCACCGAGGAACGTTCGGAGCCGTAGATGATCTTGTCGGCCAGACCACGATGGTGGATTTCTTCGGCCAGAAGCAGGGCCATGGACGGCGGTGCAGCACAGCACGGTGGGTTGCAGATCAATTAAAAATTCGCACTGGAGATCGATGTTGCCGGGGCCGATGGGCACGGCCATGGCGCCGAGCTGCTCGCAGCCGAGCTGAAAGCCGGCCCCCGCGGTCCAGACGCCGTAGCCCACGGCGATCTGCACCCGAAGTCCAGAGGCGTGACCCGGCCATCTCATAGCTGCGGGTAAAAAAATGCTTCCAGTCGTCGATATCTTTTTGCGTGTAGCACAGGATCTTGCGTTTACCGGTGGTGCCGCTAGAGGCGTGGATGCGGACGATCTGCTCGAACGGGACAGCCCGGAAGGGAAAGGGATAGCCGTCCCGAAGCTCTTCGCTGGTGGCAAACGGCAGCTTTCTCAGGTCGTTTAGGGACATGATATCGTCCAGGGTGATCCGGCCCCTGGAGGGAGGCCTGAGGCCCATGATGGCTTTCAGGAGGCTAGCTTCCCGGCCCCGTTGGCGCCCACCAGGGCCACGGTCTCTCCCGGAGCCACGGCCAGATCCAGGTCGAACAGGGCCTGGGCCGAACCATAATGCACCGTGAGATTCTGGATTTGCAGCAGGGGCGTTATTGTGGTGGACATGGAATATTTTTATACCAGGAAGAGAGAAAAGGGAACAGGGAACCGGGAAAAGGGATAAAAGCAGAAAGGGAAAAGTGGAAATGGAAAAAAGGGGCCAATGGGCAGGAGGCAGGAGAACCGGGAGCAGGATTTCAGCCCGGACATGGGTGTTGTCCGGGCTGCCGCAGGCAAGGGTATGGTGTCCCACTGGCATCAGACCAGGACTGGGACCTTTTCCGTGATCATGGTGCTGATGGTCTCGCAGCCAACCAGGAAAGGTTTTTTGGTGATATTCAGGTGGAGCTTGTCTCCTTCGATGAGGTAATCACCTTCGACACTACCGAAGGATAAAATGCAAGGCGAGCCGGCCGGATTTTTCGTCTCCCTGAAATTGACCCTCATATTCCTGGGCAAGTTTCTGAATCTGGCTAAGCAACTCGGCCGCAGGCATTTGTATCTGGAATGTCAACTGGCAGCCCATACGTGTCTCCTTTCCGGGATAAAGTGGGTATCCGATCCCTGAAATTTCATACTATAAATCAAATATGTGAGATTTCAATAAAATTCTCGTTGATAGAGTGTTTGGGAAACCTATGCAGTCCTGCTCGTCCGGCCCAGATAGGCTTCAAGGACCAGGGGGTTGCGGCGCACGTCTTCGGGGGAGCTTTCAGCGATGCGGCGGCCGCTGTCCAGGACCACAACATGGTCGGAGACGGACATGACCAGGTCCATGTCGTGTTCTACCAGCAGGATGGTTTGGCCGGTCAGCCGGAGTTGCCGGATGAGAGCGGCGATCCGGGCCGTTTCGGCGGGATTAAGGCCGGCCACCGGCTCGTCCAGGAGGGTGAGAACGGGCTGGGAGACAAAGGCCCGGGCCATTTCCAGGCGTTTTTGTCCCCATACGGGAGGACCCCGGCCGGCAGGTCGGCTTTAGCCGTCAGGTGAAACCTGTCCAGGGCCTCCAAGGATAAAATAACTCCCTCCAGGGCCGGGAGCCCCACGAAGTGTTTGGTCAGACCAGAGATGTGCATGAGCACGGGTTCAGAAACTTGCAGCATGGAGTCATTACTCAAAGAGTCTCTTATTCCCCTACCATTCTTAACGTCGGCATTATACTAGTTACCAAAAGGTTTCATCCGACTAGTACCTGCGAGTTTCAGTGCAATTGCGGCGGGCGCTCAACCGCCTCATAGGTATCTGTCCCACAGAGTGCCCGACTGACGGTCGCCGCCAGACTGCCAAGGTTAACCGGCTTCATCAGGTAATCCATGATGCCGATACTTTTTCCTTCGGCCAGCACGGCCCCATTTTTATAACCGCTGCAGATGATGATGGGAAGTTCTGACCTTTGCTGCAACAGTTTGCGGGCTAACTCCAGACCGGTTAACTGGGGCATGGTCAGGTCGGTGATCACCAGGTCGATAGCGGTCGGATTGTCCAGAAAGATTTTCAGGGCCTCCACGCTGCTGGTGCTGGCGGTGACCTGGTAACCCAAACTTTCCAGGAACTGTTTGACTAAATTGACAATGGCTTCTTCATCATCAACAAAAAGAATCTGCCCCTGACCGTGCGGTATGGCCAGCCGGGGTTCTTCATCGACTCCCATAATTACAGGGTGTTCCACCTGGGGGAGATACACCTGAAAGATTGTCCCCTTTCCCGGTGTGGAAGCCACCTCAATGGCACCGCCCAAAGCTGTAACGATGCCGCGTGACTACCGACAGCCCCAGGCCGGTGCCTTCTCCGGCAACCTTGGTAGTGAAGTAAGGCTCGACAATTCGGGCTTGGACCCACGGCACCATGCCTGTCCCGGTATCTTGTACGGTTAACAGCAGGTACGGGCCTTTCTGCAGATGGGAGGTGGATTCGTTCTGATCGGCCTTTATCTGGATGGCCTCCAGAGATACAGACAGGATCCCGCCGGTTTTCTGCATGACCTGGTAGGCATTGGTACAGAGATTCATGACCACTTGATGTATCTGGACCTGGTCGGCCCAGACCACATCATTTTTTGATTCCAGAGAGGCCTGGATTTCAATAGTCATGGGCAGCGTGGCCCGCAACAGGTTCAGGGCTT
Organism: uncultured delta proteobacterium; assembly: GCA_963777875.1. Classification (GTDB taxonomy): domain Bacteria; phylum Desulfobacterota; class Desulfobaccia; order Desulfobaccales; family Desulfobaccaceae; genus Desulfobacca. The sequence goes on from CAVZSK010000055.1 coordinate 14,462, forward strand.
CTTTAATGATGAGAGACACCTTCACCGGTTTGCTGTGCTGTTCGCTTTTTTGCTGAACGTCAGAATCTGCTTTACCAGGTCCCGAGCCCTGGTTCCTGCCTGCTGCACCGCCAACAGATTTTTTTCAGTTGCTCTTTATCAGGGTCACCCTCCAGGATCAGGAGGCTGAGTTCGTTATAACCTAAGAGGGCTGACAAGATATTATTAAAGTCATGGGCGATACCCCCGCTAGGGTCCCAGGGCCTCCAATTTTTGGATATGAAATAATTGGGACTCCAAATGAGCCTTGGTCTCCTCCGCCTGTTTGCGCGCCGTGATGTCCACGGTCATAGAGATGAATTCTTTGGAGTCCGGAGCCGTCGGGATGGAGAAAAAAGTGTTATAGGCGGTGCCGATGCCGCCGGATTTATGGAGAAAGGTAAATTCCTTGGGACCAAAAGGCTTACCGGTCCTATCCACCTCCGCGAGGATATTTACAAATTCTTTCCCCAGATCCAGGCTGAAGAAAAAGTGCTCCAGGGTCTTCCCCAGAGCTTCCGCCGCTGGCAGGCCAAACATACCCTCCGCCGCCTTATTGCAGTATAATAATTGCCCCTGCCGGTCAAAACCCTGGATGGCCACATTGGGGGTGCTGTTAAACATGGCCTGGAGCCGGGCCTCCAGCCGCTGACGATCTGCTTCCGCCAGCCGGGTTTGTTCGACCAAATATATCCCCCGCAGGGCATAAGCGATGTCCTCGGCCAACTCTCGAACAAGGTTTGCTCCTCAAGTGCAGTCAGGGCGCTGTGTAGCACCACCCCTGCCAGGCCGTAGCAGATCTTATCGGTCGTTAAGCGAGTGATAAAGGCCCCCTGACCCTCTTGGCCCTGGGCCAGGGGACAATCCGGCAGCGCTGCTGCAATGTCCGGCACCGCGTAAAACCCTCGGTTTTCAATAGGGCCGAACAAGCCGGGATGGCCTGCTGACATAAGGTTTGGGACAAGAGAGAAGATTCTGTTTGGGAACCGGAGTGAGCTCCTTTGAGCAACTGCCCCTGGTTGTCCGTCAGCAGAATCCAGGCCTGCTGATAGCCCCGGGTCTCTACCAGGAGATCGCAGGTCTGGCGTATAAGCTTCTCCCGATCCCGCTCTTTGAAAATCAATTGACTGACATTGCGGATGGCCCGCAAGACCGCATTGAGATGGGTGATACGCTGCTCCGCCTGGCTTTTATATAAGGCGATCTCGATGGCGGTGTGCAGTTCCCGGTCTTCAAAAGGTTTGAGGATATAGCCGAACGGTTCGGTGACCTTGACCTGCTCCAGGGTGTTCGCATCGGCATAGGCGGTGAGAAATACCACGGGGATCTGATACTGACGCCGTATGGCTTCCGCGGCGGCAATGCCGTTCATGTCGCCTTGTAGGACTATGTCCATGAGAACCAAAACCGGTTTTTCCTCAGCGATTGCTGTCATGGCCTCTTCCCCGGAGGAGACGACGGCGGTGACCCGGTAGCCTAATCTTTCCAAGGTGTGCCGGATATCTTCGGCCACAATGGACTCATCTTCGACAATGAGAATGTTCGTTTTATCCATGGTCTTGAACCTTAAATGTGATGATAAAGGACGTTCCCTTCGTCCCGTCCACCTCCACCGCGCCCTGCAGTTGGCCGACTAACAGCATGACCAATCGCAGACCCAGGGATTCGGTCCTACGATAGTCCAGATCCGGGGGGAGCCCCACCCCGTTGTCGTGGACGATAAGTTCAATTTCCCGGTCGGGGGTCTGGCGGGCACCCAGGCTCAGCTCGCCGCGCTGTCCGGCCGGAAAGGCATATTTGAGGGCGTTGGACATCAATTCCGTGATTATCAGGCCACAGGACAGGACCTGGTCCGCGGGCAGTGAAAAGTCACCCAGATCTAATCGCAGGCTAATCTGCTTCGGATCCGCCCGAAACGACCGGTACAGACTGTTAGCCAGGACTTCAAGATAAGAGGAGAAGTGGACCCGGGCCAGGTCCGGGGACCGGTACAGCATCTCATGCACCAAAGCCATGGACCGGATGCGGTTTTGACTTTCCTGGAAAACCGCCTGCACTTCCTGGTTCTTCACCCGGTTGGATTGCAATCTGAGCAGGCTGGAAGATAATCTGCATGTTATTTTTTACCCGGTGGTAAATCTCTTTGAGCAGCACTTCTTTCTCCTGTAAGGAGGCTTTGACCTGCTCTTCGGCTAACGTGCGTTTGGTGATGTCCAGGGATATCCCCCCCACCGCGTCAATCTCGCCCTGGGCGTTGCGCAGGGGGAATTTGACCGTTTGAAAATGATACGTCCGGCCTCTCAGTCTCACGGCTTCTTCAATATCCACCGGGATCCCGGTTTCCAGCACCTTTTGGTTGGTCATTCTAAAAAGCTCGGCGGTCTCAGGGGAGAAAAACTCGTCCAGGTTGTGTCCCAGGACGGCCTCCTGTTTTCTGCCAACCAAGGCTTCCCAGGCAGAATTCACCAGGAGAAGACGACCATCGCACCGGTTGACGAAAAAGGGCATGGGGGCATGCGCCAGAATGGACGCTAAAAACTCCTTGGCCTGCCGCAGGTCTTCTTCCACCCGGCGGTGGTCGGTTATGTCCATGATAACGCCGATTAAGCCTGCCAGGGTGCCGTCCAGATGAGTAAAAGGGGCCTTGTAAAAAATGTACCTCCAAGGTTTTACCGTCGGCAGCTTTGACCTGGGACTCGTAGACCTGAAGATGCTGGCTGCTCCAGCAACTCCGCATCCTTGGCATGGTAGATGGCCGCCAGTTCCGCCGGGGCCAACTCAAATACTGATTTCCCCACAAAGTCTCGCCGGGGCAGGCCGATAAAGCTCTCAAAGGCGCGATTGCCCCCCAGATAGCGTCCCTGAACGTCTTTAAAAAAAATGGGACTGGGGATAGCTTCCAACAAGGTTTCTTTGAAGTGTAATTCTTCCTGTAACCTTTGTTCGATGTGTTTGCGGTCGGTAATATCCCTCAAAGTAGTCAGAACCGAGGTAATTGACCCTCGATGATCTCGCAGCGGCGTCAAAATATAATCAAAAAATTTCGGGGTTCCCGGGTTAGGTAAGCTGACTTCGCCAGCCAATGGCTGCCCGGAACGGAAAACCGCAGCGGTTTGAGCGACAAGATGATTTCCGGTTTCAGCCGGAAATCCGCCCTCCTGGATTTTTTTACCCAGAAATTCCCTAGGGTCCAGAGACAAAGCCTGGCTGGCGGCCTGATTGGCATAAAGATAGCGACCGGGTCGTTCAATCAGATAAAACTGATCCGGGGTGGCGGACAAAATGTCGTTCAGCTTTTTGGTCTGGGCCGCTTCCAGTTTGGCGAGCTGGCTGAGGTTGTGCAAGTACTGCCGCCGCCAGACGGCTGCCAGCCCCAGGCCCACGGCCAGAATCATTGTCCCCACCAAACTGCCGGTATAAAGAGCATACCTATCTGATTCAGCGAAGACTTCCTGTTCATCAACCTTCGCCACCAGGAACCAGGGTGAATCGGGGACACTGCGGGGCACGGCCAAAACCGGAACCCCGCGATAATCTTTTCCCCTGACCAAGCCTTCCCGGCCTATTATCGCCTGGACCGCGGGAATATCATCCTGGTTGAGGGGTAAACGGGGGAAAGATGCGGCAGTCTCAGATTGATTCCTGGATGGAGTTAACAAAACTACCTCATCCCCTTCCCGCAGGGCGAGCACCATCTCGGCACTGGAAGCTAGAGGTGGGCCAGGTTTGGAGCATGGGAAAGAGAAAGTCGTGGGGATTAATTTCTAAGACGATAATTCCTGTCAGGCTGGTTTGGCCTGCGGGGACAACCGGCGCCATGATAATACACCGAAAAGAATTGGACTTGTTATCCCAATGGAAATCGGAAAAGAAAATTCGGGGGGTCTGGATAACCTCTTGGATAAGTTTTTTGCAGATAGGACAGATTGATTCAGGAGTTATCCCCGCCTGCAATATGAGTTCCCCCTGTGCGTCCAGGAGCCGCACACTCTGATAGTGGAAGGTTTCTTGAAAAGTCAGGAGCCAATCCAGGAGGCTTTGCCGGGCTGAGCGGTTGTAGGGAAATTTGGTTAAATTTTGCAATTCCCGAGCCAACGAAGGATTGGCGGTTATGACTCGGGCATCGCCGAGACGCTCCCGCCGCCACCAGGCCAGCTCTTGAGCTTTGAGATTGGCCACCGTTTCCAAACTGGCGATGGTTTCCTTTTCCACCCGTGTTTTCTGATGCTGATATGATGCAAATCCTGACCACATGAGGCTCAGAGAAAAAACCAGGAAGATTATAATCAAAGGCCAGGGGATTTTCTTGTCCGGCAATGCGGCAGCCATGCAGAATGCCTTCCATCACTAATATTGAATGCCTCTGGGAATCAAACTGAGTCGAGATTATCGTTGCCTTGAAACCCATGTCATGTTATCGGCTTATTTCTAGTTATCATTATTCCGGGGGGGGCGACCCAATCCATTCTGCTTGGCGGGAAGGATAACACTTTCAAGACATTTCCGCAGTATACGTCATGGCTTCCCTCTCTGAGGGATTAATGGCTGGGATGATTGGTTATTGCAACTATAATTAAAAACTAATTGAGTTACAATAATTAATTATCATAAGATATAAAAAATAATTTAAAATATCTTGAAATGATAAGAAGAAGAGGTTGAGTTCTGGCAGACAAAGCAGCCGCGGGAAGGTGGAGTTTCTGTGTCCTGCTCTTCGGTTGGGGGGTAATCTCTGACTATTTTGCCTGCTCCAACCGACGCCGGGCCAGGCGCAGGCGCACCAGATCCACCAGTCCGGTAATAAACCCCTGGAGCAGAAAAAGCAGAATCAGTACCAGAATGGCTCCATGAATGAGGTCGAAATAGGCCGCCAGGAATTCTAAATAATGGGGCAGCAAGGTGATCAGGGCCACAATGGCCAGGGCGGTCAATACCAAAATCCACAGGGTTTGAGGAAGAATGGCGGCGCCAAGGCACCGTACCGGCTCCTCCCCGGTCAATGGCGGCACGGCCAGACGGTTTTTCCCCCAGACAAGTTTCATGAGGCCCCGTAAGATAATGGAAATCCCTATGGTCAGGAAAATAAGGACCAGGGTGTTTTGAGAGCGGGAAGGGCGCAGGCCGAACCACTCCACGGCCATGGCGACCATGGTAACTCCCAGGATGGCCGTCCCCTGAGCTGGCAACATGAGCAGACCAGCGGCAAACAGGGCGCTGTAAAGAAGCATGCCCCCCAGGGAGACAAAATCAACCTGGGTAAAGTTGACAATGCTCATGGTGTTGTGGACCACACCGAAACCCAGGGCCACCAGGGCGTAAATGGCGCCGTTGGTGAGACCGGCAAAGATGAACTGCATGAGATCGGTGGTGGAACTCATTTCTTATCTATCAAGGGGAGAGGGAAATAAGATATTTTTGGCAACAGTTATAACTCGTTGGATTTACTAAAAGCTGATTGCTATTAGCTGAACCTATTAAAAATAACTAAGAGACATAGGCTTTGGCAAGGAAAAAGAGGGTTGTATGCCGGGACTGTGGTTAGTATGCGGGGGCGGAACGTTAATGGTGAGTTGACAAACGGTTTGAAATGATTTAAATAAAGTTGGTTTATTTTAAGGAGGTGCCGGCAGTGGCCAATGTCGTGGTAGTTGGGACCCAATGGGGAGATGAAGGCAAGGGCAAGATCGTCGATCTGCTCACTGAACATGCGGAACTGGTGGTGCGCTATCAAGGCGGCAACAACGCCGGTCACACCCTGGTGGTGAAGGGTCAAAAATTTATCTTTCACCTGATTCCTTCGGGGATTTTGCATGCCGGGAAGAAGTGTCTGATCGGTAACGGCGTCGTGGTGGACCCGGAAGTATTGATCATGGAGATCGACCGTCTGCAAGCCCAAGGGATTAAAATCGGCCCTGAAAAACTCGTGCTCAGCGAAAAAGCCCACATTATTATGCCTTACCACCAGCGCCTGGACCTGGCCCGGGAACGGGCTAAAGGCGACGGCAAGATCGGCACCACGGGCCGGGGCATCGGCCCCTGCTACGAAGACAAGGTCTCCCGCTGCGGCGTCCGGGTCGTGGACCTGATTGACCCGGCCGCCCTGAAGGCCAAAGTGGAGCACAACCTGAAGGAAAAGAACTTTATCCTGGAGAAATTTCTTGACGATAAGCCCCTGAACGCGGCTGAGGTTTACGACCACTACCGCCAGATGGGCGAGTATCCTCAAGCCTTTGGTGGGAAATGTCTCTTTGTTGCTGGACGAAACCATGCGCCAGGGGAAAAATATTCTCTTTGAAGGGGCCCAGGGCACCCACCTGGACATCGACCACGGCACCTATCCTTTTGTGACCTCCTCCAACCCGATCGCCGGCGGCGCCTGTACCGGGGCCGGCATCGGGCCCAACCGCCTGCAGCGGGTTGTGGGCATTTCCAAGGCCTATACCACCCGGGTGGGGAGCGGTCCCTTCATCACCGAGGCCCTGGACGCGGACGGGGAACATATGCAGGTGCAGGGCGCCGAATTCGGGGCCACCACCGGGCGCCGGCGGCGCACCGGCTGGCTGGACATGGTGGTTCTGAGGGATTCGGCCCGCCTCAACGGCCTTACCGGCCTGGCCATCACCAAGCTGGACGTCCTGACGGGTCTAAATTCCCTCAAAATCTGCGTGGCCTATGACCTGGCGGGCCAGCGCTTGACCGTGCCGCCGGCCTCTCTTGCCGCCTTGGAGAAGTGCACCCCCATCTATGAGGAATTTCCGGGCTGGCAGGAAGACATTACCAAGGTCCGCACCTTAAGCGGTCTGCCCACTGCGGCGCAAAACTACCTGAAAAAAGTGGAGGAATTATCCGAGGTGCCCATCCAGATCGTCTCAGTGGGACCGGACCGGGAAGAGACGATAATGCTGGCCGATCCCTTTGCCGGGTAATCATTCTGACCTGTCCGTTGGCAGTAATACGCCAAGGCGAATAAGATAAAAGGGGCGGTCGCTATCTGGGGCCGCCCTGCTGATTTGAACCGATCAAATAATCATTACAATTATCGATTTTCTGTAACAACTCCCTGCCCCCTATTTCCCCTTAAACACCGGCGGCCGTTTTTCCAGGAAGGCCTGTTTCCCTTCGACGTAGTCCTCGCTGTCCCAGACCAGGCGGCGCAGGCCCTGGATGCGCTCGAAGGTTTCGGCGCTGATGGGCAGGGCGTTGGAGAGGATGTGGAGTTGCTCCTTCATGACCGAGATGCTCAGAGGGGAGTTCTGAGTGATTTTGCGGGCCAGGTCATACGTAAAGCTTTCCAGGTCTTCCGGAGGCACTACGTGGTTGAGGATGCCCAGTTGCAGGGCGCGCTCCGCGGATACGGGTTGGGCGGTGAAGAACATCTCCTTGGCCGCGCCCAGGCCGCAGAGGTTGATGAGGTGCAAGATGCCCGAGGGGTTGTAGGGGATGCCGATTTTAGCCGGCGTAATGGTAAAAGAGGTGTTCGGGGCACCGATGAGGATGTCGCAGACAAAGGCCAGTTCACAGGCGCCGCCCCAGACACCGCCCTCGATCATGGCCATGACGGGCACGGGACAGGTCTGGATGGCCCGGATAACCTGCTCCAGGGGGTCATAGTAACCCAGGGGGTCCCGCCCCGGCCTCTCCAGTTCGTTGATGTCGTGGCCGGCCGACCAGACTTTAGCTCCCGGGTGGGCCCGGATAATGATGACCCGGATTTCCTCGAACAGCAGATTTTTAAGAGCTGCCAGGATGTCGGTAATGAAGGCCTTGCTGAGGGCGTTGCGCCGGTCGTAGTTGTTAAAGGTGATAATGCCGATATTATCGTGGGATTCCTGAAGTAACTAAAGCCATATTAACCCTCGAACAATTTGATTTAATTGAAATTCATCTTTTGGAGAAGGAGCCTGGTGCAATCCGGGACCCTGAACCATCCGCCCAGACCTCGTCCCAACTCCACCATGGCGGAGGGCTTGGGACGCCACCGATCCTCCCTTAAAAAGCCTTGTCGCCACTTTTTCATCATACCTTAAACTTGACCTCCGGCAAGAGAACATTTACTATGAAGGCAGTTTTTTAGAATTGCGGGGGATTCGACCAAATTGACCAGACACCGGATTATTATCGGCGACTGCCGCGAGATGCAGGAAGTGGCGGACGAATCTGTGCATCTGGTGGTGACCTCACCGCCCTACTGGCAGTTAAAAGATTATGGCGCTTCGGAGCAGATCGGCTACCATGATACCTATGAGGACTACATCAATCACCTGAACCTGGTCTGGCAGGAGTGCGGGCGAGTGCTGCTTCCCGGCTGCCGTCTGTGTGTTAATATTGGTGACCAGTTTGCCCGGGCGGCGTATTACGGGCGCTATAAAATCATGCCGATACGCACGGAAATTATCAAATTCTGCGAAACCATCGGCTTTGATTACCTGGGGGCGGTGATCTGGCAGAAGGTCACCACCTGCAACACCAGCGGCGGGGCCACTATCATGGGGTCGTTTCCCTTTCCCCGCAACGGCATGCTGAAGCTGGACTATGAGTTCATCCTGATTTTTAAAAAGCCGGGGGCGGCGCCGCCACTGTCGGCCGAGGTCAAAGAGCAGTCACGGATGACCACGGAGGAGTGGAACACCTATTTCCAGGGTCACTGGAACTTCCCCGGCGAAAAGCAGTCCAAACACCTGGCCATGTTTCCCGAGGAACTGCCCCGGCGGTTGCTCAAGATGTTCACCTTTGTGGGGGAGACGGTGCTGGACCCGTTCCTGGGGAGCGGCACCACGAGCCTGGCCGCGAAGAATTTGGGCAGGAATTCAGTCGGGTATGAGATTAATAAAGAGTTTGTTCCGGTGATAGAAGAGAAATTGGGAGTGCGGCAGGGGGAATTGTTTGCTGAAGATGAAATTCAGATTATCCACCAGAAAAAGGGGGACGGGGATTTTGGGGCCCGGATCTCGGCGCTGCCGTATATTTTTCGTGATCCGATCCGGTTTGATAAAAAGAGTGACCCGAAAAAAAGGACGTATGGTTCAAGGATTGATGGGAACAGCAAAGAGAAAGCAGATTCTTTCCGTGTACGGGAGGTTATATCTCCCTCAAGACTGCTTTTGGATAACGGTCAATATATATCTTTACTGGGAATAAAGGAAATTCCAGAAAAGAATGGAGATGCAATAGAATTTCTAAGAAAGTTAACTAAAGGTAATAAAGTGTTTTGTCGCAGAGATGACAATTTATCGAAAGACTCTGAATATGTTTACTTGTACCTTAACAATAAAACTTTTGTTAATGCCCACTTAATAAAAAATAGACTGGTTGATGTCGATACTCGAGATAGCTTTAAATATAAAGAAAGATTTTTAAAATATACAAAGGGTTAATTATGGCCAAAGAATGGATTTTAAATCAGGCTAACATGAGATGGGGATTGACAAAGAAAACTAAAGTCGGAGCGGTTTCCGAAGCGATCAGACTTTGTTGCCCCAAATCGTTAAGTGACTGGGAGACGCATTATTATAATAATATTCATCCAAAAGAGCATTTAGAGAACTTAGGAAGAATGTTATATGTTAAAATATCAGAGATTTGCCAGGCTGAGATTGAAAGCCTCAGAGAAGAAGATTGTATAGATTTCATGATAAATTTAGTAATAAATCGTATTTATGATGGCTTATCAATCTGAAATTCAAACAATCTACGGACAGTTACAAAAGTATCTTGGTGTAAAAGTAGAACCTGCCCTGATGCATGGGATAGGGGCTATAATGTTGATTTTTTCATTCGAGTTAACGATAATTTTATTGGATTGCAGATAAAACCTGCCGGATACGCGTACATTACTCAGATAATAAATGAGTTAAAGTTTCAGGAAGAAACCCATAAAAGGTTTACGAAGAAATATGGCGGAAAGGTTTTTTACATAATTTCGATCAAAGAGGGAGATTCTAAAAAAATACACAATGTAGATGTCATAGATGAAATAAAGATAGAAATAGAAAGATTGAAAAAACAATCCTTTGATGAAATGGATCAAATAACCTCGAAGCATATGGACCCTAAAATTATTCGGAGAGCAACCGAGCTACGCTACCAAATCCACTACCACGACTACCGTTACTATGTCCTGGATGACCCGGAGATTTCGGATGCGGAGTATGACCGGCTGTTCCGGGAGTTGGAGCAGTTGGAGGAGCAGTATCCGGAATTGGTGACGGCTGATTCGCCGACGCAGCGGGTGGGCGGCAAGCCGGCAGACAAGTTCGAAACCGTGGAGCACCGCCAGCCCATGCTGTCCCTGGAGAATGCTTTTAGCGAGGGGGAAGCCCGGGAATTTGAAACACGACTGCAGCGGTTTTTGCGCCGGGAAGAGGGGTTTGAGTATGTTGTGGAACCCAAAATGGACGGCGTGGCGGTTAATCTTACCTATGAGAACGGCCATCTCACCATCGGCGCCACCCGGGGAGATGGCTTGCGGGGCGAAAACGTCACCCAGAATCTCAAGACCGTCAAGAGCCATCCCCCTGGTTTTGCAGACGGACAAGGTCCCGGCGCCGTCTTTGCTGGAGGTGCGGGGTGAAGTCTACATCGAGCTGGAAGAATTTAAAAAACTCAATGCAGACCCGGGAGGCCCAAGGGGAACCGGCTTTCGCCAATCCCCGGAACGCCGCGGCGGGGTCGCTCCGGCAGCTTGATCCGGCCGTAACCGCGGGCCGGCCTTTAAAGATGTATTGTTATGGGGTGGGAGAGATTGCCGGGCGGGAGTTTGCCAGCCATTGGGAGGTGTTGCAGACCTTAAAGGATTGGGGTTTGCGGGTAAATCCTCTGATCGACCGGTGTCCGGGCATTGACTCGGCCATTGCCTATCACCACCGCTTAGAGGGGCAGCGGCATGGCCTCCCGTATGAAATCGATGGCGTGGTCATCAAAGTCGATTCCCTGGAACTCCAGGCCCGACTGGGCGTCAAGACCCGGAGCCCCCGGTGGGCCCTGGCCTATAAATTTGCCGCCATTCAAACCACAACCAGGGTGTTAAAGATCATCGTCCAGGTGGGCCGGACAGGAGCAGTAACGCCTACGGCCATCATGGAACCGGTGGAAGTGGGAGGAGTTACCGTCAGCCGGGCGACGTTGCACAACGAAGCTGAAGTGGCTCGCAAGGACGTGCGGGAAGGGGATTGGGTGTTGATTCAGCGGGCCGGGGACGTCATCCCAGAAGTGGTGAAGGTTATCACCAGTAAGCGCACCGGCCGGGAGCAACCATTCAAAATGCCGGACAGATGTCCGGTGTGCGATACACCGCTGGTGCGACCTCAGGGGGAGGCGGTTACCCGCTGCCCCAACCCGGACTGTGCGGCCCAATTGAAGCGGTCTATCCGCCATTATGCCGGGAAAGGGGCCATGGATATGGACGGCTTGGGCGAGAAAATTGTGGAGCAGTTGGTGGAAAGCGGGCTTAGTCCAGGATGTGGCCGATCTCTACCGCCTGCAGGTGGATGACCTGGTGCCCCTGGAGCGATTTGCGGAAAAGTCGGCCCAAAATATCGTTGCTGCCATTGGGAGAAGCAAGACACCGTCGCTGGGCCGATTTATCTATGCTCTGGGGATCCGCTTCGTGGGGGAGGCCACCGCCAACGTCCTGGCCCAGCATTTCCAGACTCTGGAGGCTTTGCAGGAGGCTACCGAGGAGGAGCTACTCCAGGTGGAAGGGGTCGGCCCCCAGGTGGCAGGCAGTATCCGGGAATATTTTCAAAATCCCAAGAACCGGGCTTTATTGCAGAAACTGCTGGCAGCCGGGGTGCACCCCCAAAGTCAGAAGGAACCCCAAGCCACGCCGTTGGCCGGCAAAACCTTTGTCTTTACCGGAGGTTTGGCAAAATTTTCCCGGGAGGAAGCCAAGACGCTGGTTACAGCCCAGGGAGGCAAGGTCGCCAGTTCGGTGTCGGCCAGGACCGATTACGTGGTGGTGGGACAGGAACCGGGCAGTAAATATGCCAAGGCAAAGGAGTTGGGCCTGAGCATTTTGGATGAAGCAGGTTTTGAGGACTTGGTGGGGAGGAAGGCATGAGTCAGGATAAGCTGCGGGCTCGGGTTATCATCGAGGGACGGGTGCAGGGCGTCTTTTTTCGGGCTTCTACCCGGGACGAAGCACGCAAATTGGGGGTAAACGGCTGGGTGCGCAACCTGCCCAACGGTGATGTGGAGGCCTTATTTGAAGGGGACAAGGCTGTCGTCACCCAAATGCTGGCCTGGTGTTATAAAGGTCCGCCGTATGCGGTGGTCCATAAAGTAAATGTGTCGTACGAACCTTTTATGGGCGACCAGGATGGCTTCCGGGTGGGATATTAAAAGAAGGCGGTCAGCTATCAGCAAAACCAAAGAATGGAAAAATTAGATCATGAATGACGTGGAGAAGAACATTATTGCCAGGAAGGTTTTTACCTCTTCCTGGGCAGCTTTTTACCTGTATTATGTGGCCATCGCCATCTGCTGGTTGGGGCCCCAGCTCAATCCAGCCTTTGCCGAGCAAATATTTTTAAGTCAAGAATTGGGCTTGCTGCTTGGGTTGTTGCTGCTGGCGGGAGTCTTATATTTAAAATATGGCCAACACTATGAGATGGATACCGAGGGAGTGAAAAAAATTTATCGCTACCCTGTCCGACAAGAGCTTATTCGTTGGCATGAGATCGAGAAGATAAGCGTGCGGGCAGGACTGACCCAAACCTTATTACGCGTCGGCAACATTGCCATCCAACCTCGCCAGGGCGAAGAAATGGTCTGGTACGGTCTGGAAAGTCCTAAACTAGTGAAAACATTTTTGGAAAGAGGTCTTGATGAGTCTACCGCCGTGTGATTGGGTTGAGGATGCCTTAGAGAACCCATCTATGGGAGAGGCAAACCCGGTAGAGTGGGAGAACCCGGAATGGCCGGGTCTGTCGGCCCTGCTGGCAACTCTGCGGCGGGTGCTCTTGCAACCAAGAAGTTTTTTTACCAACTTGCCTCTTACCGGAGGTTTGGGAGAACCGTTGGGCTTTGCGCTGCTGGTAGGAACTACGGGAGTGTTAAGTTCATTTCTCTGGCAATTGGTTTTGGAAGGAGGCTTCGCAGAGACGATGCCGGTCATCCTTTCCAAACAAATGGGCAACTTGATGAATGACCCCAGGGTGGTCGTCGGGATCTTCATGCTATCACCCTTTTTAGTGATCTTCGGGCAGTTTTTTCTCAGTGTCTGCCTGCTGTGGGCGGCTCGATTGACGGGGCCGGGAGATACTACCTTTGAAAGTGTGTTTCGGATTGCGGCCTATGCCCAGGCGCCTGCGGTGATCTGTTTGATACCATGGGGCGGAGCTTTTATAGCCGGTATTTGGAACTTGATTTTGTTAATCATGGGATTATCGAAAAAATTCGGCTCCTCGACTTTGAAGGCGATGTTCACTTTGTTCCTGGCAACTGTCTTCCAGGGGGTAATATTCTTACTTTTCCTCCTGTTGAGTGGGGCTTTGGGACTCTGGCACCTTCTCTTCTCCTGAAGCCGGTTCGGCAGTTTTTCGGCGACTGCGGGTCCATGCAAAGCAGCTCAACATACCAAGCATAAAACCCAAGGCAAAAAAGAGAAGAATGATAATTGAAATGTTTAACTGTATTACCTCTCTGCCAAAAAGCTTGATATAAGGAGCAGTCACCCAATTTTCATAAATAAAAATAGCTAGGATAGCTCCGATTAGGAGCATGAGAAGACTTTTAATTTTTCCCATAAAGGATCTCCTTGGCGAACAATTGCAATGTGGGCGTTTAATCCTTCAGATGTTTGCGAACGGCTGCCTTTAAATCCTCCAGGTCGGAAGATTTTACCAAATATTCTTCTGAGGCCCAGGTGCCGAAATCCTGTTTATATTCGCTGTAAGCTGAACTTAGGAGAACGGGAAGGTTCGGATATTTTTCCTTAATTTGTCTGAGGACTTCGATGCCGCTCATTTCCGGCATTTTTATGTCCAAGATAATGAGATCGAGAGGTTCTTTAGCAACGACCTCCAGGGCCTCTTTGCCATTGGAGGCAGTAAACACCTCATAACCCTCTTCTCGTAATTCTTCACTATACAACAAACGGATACTCATTTCATCATCCGCAACAAGAATTTTTTTCATTCTAAACCTCCTCTGAGCTAGTTACCGCGGGCGAAGTTTTTCCTGGGGGAATCAAACAATACTTGGCAATAGGCAGAGTCACGGTAAAGGTTATGCCTTTACCGAGTTCATTATTAATCTCGATATCGCCGTAATGACGGGAAACGATGCGTTGGGCGATGGATAAGCCCAGTCCGGTGCCCTGTTCTTTTGTGGTAAAAAAGGGGTTAAAAATATTATAGACCAATTCCGGGGCAATGCCACCACCGGTATCGGAGACGGAAATGGCGGCGTAGAGACCATCGGATTTTTCCAGGGGGAAGGTGCGAACAGTCAGGGCGCCACCATTTTCCATGGCCTGTTGGGCGTTTTGGAAGATGTTATAGAAAACCAGTTTTATCTGGCGTTCATCGCAATAAACCGGGGGCAGTTCAGCATATTCTTTTATCACCCGAATGTGGAATTTTTCCAGATCTCTTTGGGTCAGGGTTAAGGCATCTTCTACTAATTTGTTGATTTCATGTTCTTGGAAATAGCCAAGGGCATCGCCGGTATAATCGAACATTTGACGAAGAATTTTTTCCAGGCGGCCGACCTCATCGACGATGACATCCACATACTGCTTCAAAGAATCTTCGGGAGCAACCTGCTTGCTGATACGCCGGGCGAAACCACCGATGGATACCAGGGGATTACGGATTTCATGGGCCAGGCCTTCGGCCATACTGCTCATGGCAGCCAAGCGGTCGGATTCCAACATTCTTTCCCTGATAAGGGTGAGTTCTCGGCTGCTAGCTTCGATGGTCTCAACCAGGCGGGAGTTCTCGATGGCCAGAGCAGCCTGGTTAGCGAACATCGTGAGGAAATGCATATCTTCATCTTTAAGCGGTCGGTTCGAATGGTGATTGTCGATAACAATGACGCCGATAGCCTCTTCTTTGACTAAAAGCGGAACAGTGACAAATTCCTGACCTGACAATTTTTCTCTGATTTGCTGATTTACTTGAGGATGTTTGTCAGCTTGGAGTATGTGAAAAGCTTTTCGAGATAAAACTGTTTGGGCCAGTATCCCCTGGTCTCCTCGCAGGGTCACTTGTATTGCTTCGCTGCCCAGATATGTGGGGCCAGGGGGAATCTTGGGTTCCATGATTAAGGCTTGCCTTAACGGCAGATCAGGAGGCGTAGTTTGCTGGAAGGCATATCTTGCTTCCACTAAAAGGTTCCGTGTCTTATCAACCAGGAAGATCATGGCCCGGTCATAGCCCATGGCATTTTTTAAAGTCAGAGAGCCGCACCAGGATGGTGAGAATCTTGTTCAGGTCAATGGTGGTCATTAAGACCGAAGAAATTTCGTGCAGCACAGTCAGGACATTAACCATGCGCTCATTTCTTGCTGCCAGAGCCTCGATTTGTTGAAAGGCCAAGGCATTTTCGATGCTGCTGGTGGCCATTCCCGCCAGGGTCTGTAGTAACTGGATGTTTTCTGAATCAAATTGCTGAAATCTATGGTTTGGGGTCATTTTATCATAAAGGCAGAGCATACCTTTCAGATGGCCCTTTAGGTTAAGAGGAATACCGGCATAGTAATGCTTTTCGCCTTCTGAGCCAGTCATTTCCGAAGTAACAGAGGAAAATTCTCCGCTGGCGACGGGAATTTTATTGGCGAGCGTTTCCGAGGTGGGGATTCCCTTGGGTATGATACCGTAATCTGAACTGACATGAATTTGTTGGGAAACTTCGTCAACAATAAGCAGGGTTGCTCCCCGGGCATTTAACACCTTGGCGCTGATGCTTACCACTCGTTCCAAAATGGCATTTAATTCCATAGTAGAGCCGACGGCCTTGGCAACATCAAAGAGTACCGCTAATTCGGCGATGCGTTTTTTTGCCTCCTCGTGCAACAGAGCCTGACGGATATTGCCGGCCAACATCCGGCAGGCGATCAAAACAGTTTCTTGTTCGTGTGGACTTGAAACCTGTCGATCTTTATCGATGAACAACAAGACGCCATATAAAAAATTATCGTCGGCCACTGGATAACAGGCTAAAGATTGATAATCCGGGAAGATGGTTTCAAGAGCTTGATTGCTATTTTTTACTCCAGGTTGCTGGATCTGGGCTACGATGGGAATTCTTTTCTGAGCAGTCTCGCCGACGATTCCTTGCCCCAGGGGGAATTCCAGGCGAGGCCGGGAGCCGATTCTACGGCTGTCGGCATTGAGGAAGAGAGTAGCTCGGGTTTTATCCAGAGCGAAGAAAAGAGTCAGGTCAACTTTCAGGTTTCGGGCTACCAAGTACACGAAGTTATCCAACCGCTCATCATAGGCGACGGTGGAGGTAAATAAGTCGATTAATTGGGTTAGAAACGATAGGCGGTTAGGAGACATTTCACGACGCTCGCTTTTCCGGAGCAAGCCTTTTTTGCTGGGCTTTTTCATATATTTCAACATATTGTGCGGCGGCGAGCGGCCAGGAAAACTCCTGCTGCATTGCCTGATGGCGCACCTGTTCCCAGGCGGAGGGATTGCTATAAAGGTTGAGGGCTCGTTGGATGGCAGCCAGAAAATCTTCCGGATCAAATCTAGTAAATTTGAAACCCGTCCCCTGGCCACTGGCAGGATTGTATTCTACAATGGTTTCTTCCAAACCGCCAACGGCCCTGACCACCGGAATGGTCCCATAGCGCAAACAATACAGCTGGTCCAACCCACATGGTTCGTAACGCGAAGGCATGAGAAAAATATCGGCGCCGGCAATAATTTTGTGGGCCAGTTCGTCGGCATAGCCGATCTCCACGCCGACTAATTCAGGATAATGATTTTTAAGCTCGGAAAAAGCGTATTGATATCTTTCCTCACCAGTGCCCTGGAGGACAAAACCAATGTTAGCTTCAGCCAGTTTAGGCATGATTGCCTGCACTAAATCAAGGCCCTTCCGCTCATTCAAACGAGTGGTCATCCCCAACAAGGGTTGTTCCAAGGAAATTTTTAAGCCGAAATGCTTAATCAAATCAAGTTTGCAGGCGTCTTTGCCGCCTAAATTTTTGGCGTCGTAGGAGGCCGCGAGGTGTTTATCATGGGCCGGGTCCCAATGTTCATAATCGACGCCGTTTAAGATGCCAAATAAATCTGCCGCTCGATCTTGGAAAACTCCCTCGAGACCGAATCCGAATTCTGGTGTCAGGATCTCCTGACGATACTGGCGGCTAACTGTATTGATAATGTCGGCACTGATCAGACCACCTTTCTCCAGGTTAATCTTGCCATAGAACTCCAATAGTTTGGGAGTGAAATACTCCCAGCCAAGGCCGGTTAAGGCCATGTCATAATGCCAAAATATTCCCTGGTAGCCCACATTGTGAACGGTATATACCGTGGGTAGATCTTTACAGAATGGAGAGTTTTGATACAACGTGCGAAAATATACCGGCACCAGCCCGGTTTGCCATTCATGGCAGTTACAAACGTCAAATTCCAGTTCCAAGGCGTTGAGCAATTCCGGCACGGCTCGACTGAAAAAAATAAAGCGCTCGGCGTTGTCTTGATAGTCTCCGAAGGGGGTGCCATACAATGCATCGCGGTCATAGAGATTGTCCTGGCCGATAAAATAAAAATTTAATTCAGGAGTTATCCGGGCAGAATAGATTTCAGCTTTCAGAGTCTTAAAAGATAAGGGAATGGAGAGGCTTTTGCCGACGGGAAAGAAATTGACCTTGGAATCTTTCACCTGCCGATAAAAAGGCAAGACGACCGTGACCCGGTGTCCCTTCTGAGACAGGGCTTTGGATAGGCCATAGACGACTTCAGCCAAAGCGCCAGAGCGGGCAAATGGGTTGGCTTCCGGACTGACGATGAGAATGCGCATAGTTGGTACTTCCCGTAATTAGGAGTGCTCTTTTTCTAGTTGTGTCGTCCCCTCAAGTTGAACTTCCCGGAGATAACGGGCGGCGTCTTCCGGCGGCGTGGGATTAATGAAAAAGCCGGAGCCCCACTCAAAGCCAGCCATCAGGGTTAACTTAGGCATAATTTCAAAGTGCCAATGATAGTGTTCCAGATGGGTTTCACGCACCGGCGCGGTATGCAAAATAAAATTATAAGGGGCTCGGTTTAAGGCCGTATCCAGACGCTTCAGGGTTTCGGAAAAAATTTCTGCAAGCTTCGGGAAGTTGGCATCGGGCAAATCAACATACGATGAATGATGTTGTTTGGGCAATATCCAGATCTCAAAAGGTGAGCGCGGCGCAAAGGGGCAGATGGCCAGAAAGAGTTCGTTCTCCAGGACCACCCGCACCTGTTGACGCAATTCCTGGCGGATCATGTCACAAAAGACACACCGTTCTTTGAGGCGATAGTGATTTAAGGAGCCGGATAATTCTTCCAGCACCAGTTCCGGAACGATGGGCAAACCGATGAGTTGGCTGTGGCTGTGCTCCAAAGAGGCGCCGGCCGCACGACCCTGGTTTTTAAAGATTAAAATATATCTAAATTTAGGGTCTTGACTAAGAACTCCGATACGGTCGCGATAGGCATACAAAACGTCTGCAAACTGCGTGACACTGATGCCTGACAGACTCAAATCGTGCGCCGGATTTTCAATGATGACCTCGTGCGCGCCAATGCCGTTCATCAGATCGTACATGCCCTCGCCCCGACGGTCCAGGTCGCCTTCATTGACCAGGGCTGGAAATTTATTGGAAACAACTCGCAGTTTCCAGCCCGAAGAATTGGGAGGGCCGCCTCCTTCCCGGTAGGCCATGATCTCCGGGGGAGTAGTATGCTCGTTTCCTGGACAAAAAGGGCAAAACCCGCCTTTCGCGACCTCCGGGTCGACGACGAAATCATGCGGTCTCTTGCCGCGTTCGGTGGAAATAATAACCCATCGTGAAGTGATGGGATCTTTTCTTAGTTCCGGCATGCAAATATTCTCCTCGAACTAGGCTTCCCAGCCTTGGGGGGAGGCCAGCAGAGTCAGATGAGTTTCTTCCGACTTTGCCCCAATGAATAAGGCCGGGCAAAGATAACTTATGAGGAAGAAACAGATTTATCAGGGTGTGGACACGCTAAATTTTTTCAGTATATCGACCACAAGAAATATTGCAAGTTCTTTCCATACTTGTGGGCAGCGGTTTGCTTAACGACGAAACAAAGAAAAGAGAATGGTTAAAACTATGCTGATGACAATAGAGCTTGCCAAGGGGAAATAAAAAGTGAATTTTTCCCGTTGGATAGTGATATCCCCGGGCAGTTTGCCCAGCCAGGGGATTTTAGGACCATAGAGTAAAATCAGGCCCAGTCCAATCAAGATTAATCCCAATACCACCAATATCTTGCCAAAATCACTCATCCTGAAGGTCCTCCATGATGATAAGGTTCGAGTTCGATGGGAAAGCATTAACGGGGCCGATTTTAGAGTTTGTTGTAATGGCCTGAAAAGTACCATAGCAAAATGAGGCCATTTGTCAACCTGAGCATCGTTCCGACGAGAAATTAGACGGCAATAGGTTCAGTCCATCAATACCGGCTGGGGGAATCGACCGGCGCTACTTTCTAGTTGCACTTTGGGTTGACCCCGCTATATAGTGTGGCAATTTAATGAGGGGGTGATCCGGTGAGCAGTCTTCCCATCGGCATACTAGGCACCGGGGCCTATCTGCCCAAGACGGTGCTGACCAACAAAGATTTAGAAAAAATAGTGGAGACCTCCGATCAATGGATTATGGAGCGCACCGGCATCAGGGAGCGCCGCCTTGCCGCCCCCGAGGAAGATGTGGCCACTATGGGCGAAGCCGCGGCCCGGCAGGCTTTAGAAAATGCCGGCATTGCCTGGGAGGATTTGCGGTATATTATCGTGGGCAGCAACACGACCAATTATATGTATCCTGCCACCGCCATCCGCATCCAGCACGGTTTGGGTTTGGACGACAAGTTAGCTGCCTTTGACCTCCAGGCGGGCTGCTCCGGGTTCAATTATGCCCTCTATGTGGCGGAAAATCTGATTAAAGGCAATGGCGGCTACGCCCTGGTAGTGGGCACCGACACTAACACCCGCATGTTGGATTTCACTGACCGGGGGACCTGTATACTTTTTGGGGATGGCGCTGGCGCTGTCGTCATCGGGCCGACGGAACGTAGTCGGTTGGTGGCATCCTTCCTGGCGTCGTCATTCAGCGACAAACTTTATTTGAAAAATGAATTTACGGAACTTAACAGCCCCTTTCTGCCTAAACCCACCTTGACCAACAATTATCTTACCATGGACGGCCCGGAAATATTCAAGTTCGCTGTCCGAGCGGTTCAGGAGAGCCTTCGGCGCATCCTGCAACAGGCCCAGATGACCCGGGAGGACATCGATTTTTTGGTCATCCACCAGGCAAACTATCGCATTTTAGAGACCGGCGCCAGATTTGCCAAGGTACCCATGGATAAAGTCTATGTTAACGTCGACCGCTATGGCAATACCTCGGCCGCCTCCATTCCCATCGCCCTGCATGAGGCCCTGATGGAAGGCAAGATTAAAAAAGATCACAAAGTGATCTTAATCAGCTTTGGGGCGGGAGTAACCTGGGCGGCAACGGTGCTGGAATGGCTGAGTTAGAGAGAGGTAAGAATAATCTCTGACCTAACGTCAGGTATAAAGGTGCTTGGATAAGGGCGGGCTTTGACCCGCCCTTGCTATTCAATCGGTCACCAGGGAGCTACATAATCCTGATCTTCTTTTTACCGGATTCGCTGGGCGCAGCCGGAGTGGGAGCAGCCGGTGTCTCCTGGGCAGGGGATTCGGGTTGGGTTGGTGGTTCGGCGGCTTCGGCCGCTGGTGCTCTCCGGCGTTTGGGACGAGGCTTTTCTTCTTCCTCCTCTTCTACCACCGGAACCGGCGTTTTTACTTTGGGTTTGGCTTCCACCGACTTTGTCTGCTTCGGCTGCACCGTCTCCGAGGGCAAAGCGACACTGTCCGCTACCGGGGCGCTGCCTAAATAGCGGGCATCCACCCATCCCAAGGTGCCATCCTGGCGGGATCTAACCTGGAACCAGCCCTGACTCTCACCTACCTTTTCCACTTCCTGATTTCTGGTTAGCAGGTTAATTCTGGGGCAATCCATGCCTGGGCAGGCCCGGAGATTCAACCGGTCCGCAGCGACATAGAGTAACCTGATATGCCACCGACGCCGGAGGGGCCTCTGGCGGTGGCGCGGTGGTCCTGGGCTCATCAGGCGGCTTCCAACCCACTTTTTGGCTACAGCCGATTGCCAGGAAGAATAGTAGACAACACACCAAGGCGGTAATCAGCCTACACTTTGGGCTAAGATACTGAATAGAGGTAAAGGCCATCGGGATTAACCTGTCTTCCTTGCTTTCTCGAATCTTCCAGGCGCCACCGCTTTCTTCGAGCATGACGTTGAAGACGGCGCGATGCATTTCAGAAGCTTTGGTCTGATTATTGAGTAATTGGAAGTTCCAGACCAATTCTGCTGCAGCCTGATTCGGCCCGACCCGGCGGAGATTAGAGATATTATAGCTAACATTTTTGAAATCGAAACTTTTCCAATTTTCGTAGGTTTGGCGTTCCAACTCTCCCAGGTTAGGGTAAGCGGAGGCATAACAACTGATAAAAAGGTTCATATCTTTTTTCATGTGGGCCGCCCGAATTCTTTCGGCCAGACGTTCCACATCCCGTTGCAACGTGTCAGCTTTTTCGGTGCTCGGAGCGGCAATGGGTGGTGAGCCCGGGGCCACGACCAGCGGTTTGCGCTCCGGCGTCTTTGGGCCAAAAGTAGTATACTCCCGCTAGAATTACTAATCCCGACAAGCCAATGAGCCATTTGGGAAATCCAGTTCGGGAAGGCCCAGGGCGTTGACGGCTCCGTCTGGTGCTGGACTTGTAAAAAAGATCGTCCTGAACGGCGGGACGCGGGCTGGGCCGGTCCCCAGAAATATTTTTTACTCGCTGACCGCATTCCGTACAAAAATTCTGACCGGGAAAAACCGGGCCGCGGCAATTCGGACAGGATTGTAACGGAGCTTTTTCCTCCCCAACCAACGGATTGCCGCAACGCTGGCAGAAGCTATGTTCATCGCCGTGAACGGTATGACACTGAGGGCAGACAGTCATAATGGCTTGTTCCTCATGGTAAAAATGTGCCAACGTGCTGTCTTTTCCAAACTATCTCATTCAGAAGACATCAACGTCAATGCAGAGAAATGATATATTAATTTAAAATATTATATTTTCGATAAAAATTCAAGAATTTAAGGACAAAAAACTTACCTGCCAATACTATGCAAATACTATAAAAGAATTTTTTCGAGAATTAAAGACAGAAGTCTGGGTGGAAAGCATTTTTCCAGGTTTAAACCAAGCCCGGCATTAAGCTATAATAAATAATGGCTTTGAGATCACTTTTAGGCAGCTGATTAACATGGCATTACACTTGATTATTGACGGGTATAATCTCATCCGACAATCCCCCGAGCTACTGGTCCAGGAATCCCAGGACCTGCGTTGGGGCCGGGAGGCGCTCCTGGAAAAATTGGCGGCCTACCGCCGGCTGAAAAAGCATGCCATCACCGTGGTCTTCGACGGCTGGGAGGCCGGGGATGTTACGGGCAATCGGGATCGTTTTCAGGGGATGCTCATTATTTATTCCCGCCGGGGGGAAAAGGCGGACGAGGTGATCAAAAGACTGGCCGACCGGGAGCGGGAACGCGGCCTCATTATTTCTTCGGATCGGGAAATTATGGACTACGCTGAACGTGTGGGCGCTACCGTGATGTCCGCCGGGGAATTCAGCCTTCGTCTGGAACTTGCCGGGGCCGGGGATAGCTCCGGCGAACCTGAAGAAGACGAAGCGAGTTGGAGCGGCACCCAGAAGAAAGGGCCGGCGCATCGGGCTTCGAAAAAACTCCGGCGCCAGCGCCGGCGGGTGAAAAAAATATAACTCTCAAGCCACAATCCCCCATCAAGAATTCATCCCCATAGAGTTCCATTTACCTCGAAGCCAGATATTTCTCTAACCGCTCCAGCGCCACGGCAATATTGTCCAGGGAACTGGCATAGGAAAAGCGCAAAAAGCCTTCACCGCCAGAGCCGAAGTCGACGCCAGGGGTGACGCCGACATGAGCCTTTTCCAGAATATCAAAGGCCAGTTGATAAGAGTCGTTGGACAGATGACGAGCATTGACAAAGACATAAAAAGCCCCGGTAGGCTCCACCGGTATGGCAAAGCCCAACTTTTTTAAACCGTCCACCAGGACGCGTCGGCGCTGATCATAGGTGCGCCGCATGCGCTCCACTTCGGCCCCGGCCTGGGTCAGGGCGGCGATGCCGGCTCGTTGGACAAAAGCGTTGGCGGAAATAAAAAAATTCTGCATCAACTTTTGGAGTGGCCGCATGAATTCCTGGGGGGCGATCAAGTAACCCAAACGCCAACCGGTCATGGCATACGCCTTGGAGAAACCGTTGATGACAAAGGCCCGGTCGGTAAACTCCAGGATGGAATGCTCCTGGCCCTCATACACCAGGCCATGATAGATTTCGTCAGAGATGATATACGGCCCTAAGCCGGCAATTTCCCTGAGATGTTCCCTGGTCAAAACCGTTCCCGTGGGATTGGCCGGCGAGTTGATGAGAATGGCCTTGGTTCTGGCGCCCAGATTTTTACCCAAGTCTTCGTGGTGCACCTGAAAACCATCCTCCTCACGGATCTTTACATAGCGGGGAACGGCATCCACCAGACGGACAAAATTGGGATAACAGGCGTAATGGGGGTCGGTGAGGATGATCTCATCCCCTGGATCCAGGAGGGCGGCCAGGATCAACAGCATGGCCGGGGAGGTGCCGGAAGTGACGATGATCCGGTCCGGGGTCAGCGTGACGCCATACGTCTCTTGATAGTGTCGACAAATAGCCTCTCGCAGTTCCAGCAGGCCCATGGAGTGGGTGTATTGCGTCTCACCCCGTTGCATAGCTGCAAAGGCCGCCTCTTTCACCACCTGGGGGGTGTCCCAGTCAGGTTGACCCACCTCCAGATGGATCACCGGGATCCCTTGGCGTTCCAATTCCTGGGCTCGTTCAAGGATATCCATAACCAAAAAAGGGGTAATTTCCTGGGCGCGTCGGGAAACGGCGGCGAGGGGCATGCAGAACCTCCTGAAGATTTTGAGGAAAAGATAACAGGAATATTAGGGTAATGCAAGGAGAGGGCCGTTTTAATGATGTGTCCGGCCAAAAGACTATTATTGGTTAGTAACCCCAGACCAAATTATCATGAATCCAGCCAATCGGTTCATTTTCGAAATAGTAGCCGATTTTGACCCAACCACCCCGGACCCCCAAGACTTTATAAATCTGCCCATGGGTGGCCTGAGTGACCGGAGAGTTTTTCCGGCTCGGGCCTTTTCTGACATTGGCCGTATCTGCCCGGACAATGGTGGTAGGAATGCCGGAGACCAAATTTTTGCCGACCCATCCCTTCTGCCCATGCCAGTCCTCAACGTAGAGCCAATTTTGTTTCCGTTTTTTCACCACAATCGGGTAACCTTTGGGCGCGCTCAAGAGGACCCGCGCCCGTTTACTGGGTTTAGCTCGCACCTTGACATTGTCTTGGGCAATGCTCATGGTCTTGGCGTGTCCGGCGGTTACGCCTACAAATACCAGCAACATGGCGATCCACAAGGATTTTTTCATCTGTTCCCTCCGTGCCAAAATGATTGCCGGGAGGAACACGTTGTCCCCCGTTCGTCATGAGGTTGGAGTTATGGCCAAGACTGCGTCGCCGGTTAGGAATGTGCGTGCAACAACAGAGAATGAGAGAGAACCCCACAGGAGACATGCTGCCGGAGGCGAAGCGCCCATTCTCTTCCTACGGCCATGATGTCCCTTTCAGCCTACCGAAGAAGCTGTGGCCGTGTCAATCAATTTAATCGATATATTTTACATTATTATAGTTATTTAAAGTTATATCAATATGTTGAACTTATCTTGACACGCTATTTAGTTGCCTCAGATGTTCTAAAAGAAATTTACCTATTCACTTGACAACTATTTTTTTGTATAGTATTTATACTTCATGAAAACCTTAACCCCCAAACAACAGGCGGTCCTCTCGTTTGTGGAAGAATTCTTCCAGCAGCAGGGTTATCCGCCCACGGTGCGGGAGGTGGCGGCCCATTTCGGCATCCAGCCCCGGGCGGCCGACGACCATCTCAGCGCCCTGAAACGCAAAGGTCACCTGCACCGGGAGCCGGGCCTGTCCCGGGGGTTGGCCCTCACCGGCCGCCAGTCGGAGCTGGTGGTGGAGGTGCCCATCCTGGGACAGATTGCCGCCGGCCAACCGCTGCTGGCCACCGAACAGATAGAGGACACCCTGCCTTTGCCCCGCTCCTGGGTGCAGGGCGAAGAGGTCTTTCTCCTGCGGGTCGCCGGAGACAGCATGGCGCCGCTCATCCTGTCCGGCGATCTGGTGATGGTGCGGGTGCAGCCCCGGGTGGCCCGGGGCGAAATCGCCGCGGTGCTGGTCTACGATGAGGCCACCATCAAGCGGGTCTATGAAGAGGCCGGCGGCCTGGTCCTCAAGGGCGACAACCCGAGTTTTACGCCGCTGCGCTTTTCTCCGGCGGAAGCTGCCGAACTGGTGCAGATTTTGGGCAAGGTGGTGGGAATATACCGCTCTTTACAGGGATGAAGGCAAGGGAGAGGAGAGATGACGGAGAAAGATACGGTCATTCGAGACTGGTGGTCTGGCAGAAAGCAATGGTTGGTTTCCGAATTATCAGACACTCGGGTTTCCCGGGAAATGTTCGGCTAGTAAGTCAGATGCGGAGGGCGCGGTTCGATTCCCAGCAACATCGCCGAGGCAGGGAGCTTCAACCGGTGAATATGCAGTTCTTAGGACATGCCAGGGGTCACTGGGAACTCGAAACGCAGATTCAGATTGCCAAAAGTTAACTATCTCGGAGAGGAAGCTTGTCTTTGAGTTTGCCACGGAAAAGGACGAATCCTCATGGACTAATGCTCTCTCAAAGGTGATCGGTCAGAGATCCCATATATCCCAATCCCTTTCCCTGCCAGGTTAAGTCCAATCCAGGCGGGGCAAGGCTTCCTCATTTTCGGCTCGGCCATGCGGCCATTAACCGCCGCAGCCGCGGCCTGGGGGGTGGCCCGGGGCTGGCGGGTGTTCGTGGTGGACGGGGCCAACCGCTTCGACCCGTACCAGTTGGCCCGGGAAGGCCGGAAGCGGGGCTTGCGGCCGGAGCAGGTCCTCTCCCAAGTGTGGGTGGCCCGGGCCTTTACCTGCCACCAACTGGTGCAGTTGGTACAGGAGGGGCTGCCGGCGGAGTTGGCCGGGGTGGAGAAGGCGCTGGTCATCCTGCTGGGGCCGTGCAGCCTGTTCTATGACGAGCAGGTGCCCCTGGCAGAGCGTCGTCGTCTGTTCCGCTCCCTGATGGGCGGCCTGGCCCAGATCAAGCAACGGGCGGCGCTGTGGTTCCTGCAGCCCAGCCTGCCGCCCCAGGTGGCCAACCAGCACTTCGGACGGCTGCTGGCCAGGCTGGCGGACCAGGTGGTGCGAGTGGGGGCAGGGGAGGGGGGCGCGCCGGGGCAGTCATGGTCGACAAGGTTGGCCAGGAGAGTCGAGGTGCAGATAGCCTTTTTAGCGGAATCGTTTCAGTACAACTCTTGGGGAGAGATTAAATGTGATCCTATGACGTTATAATTCAATCTGGAATATCTGAAACGAGGCATTGAAACATGTTGTATCCAAGAAATGGATGATAATAGAGAAAGGCTATTTGAGTTGCAAATCTTGGTCTTATACAACCGTCCTGATGGCTACTCGGAAGATTATCTTGGAATGGATCCGCTGGTCATTACGGTCGTTTGGAATTCGCTGCACGAGGCTGGCATTTATCATCAATATATGAGGCGATGAGCAATGCCATCAGAATTTGAGAAGTATGTTCAAGCATATCGTGCGAGTCATTGAGGATGAGGAGAATTTCATATCTGGCTCTGCTTGAATATGTATCTTTTGAACAGGATGACATTGACTGCGGACATTTTCAGATGCAAACGTTTTTCCAGGGATGAACTCGATGATGTTGGGCCGCATGACAGCAGGATTAACGTTAGGATTTTCTAATAAACACTCCGGCCTTGGTCTTGGTGCGATTTGGCACCAGATTACGGATTACTGGTTCTTTATTTCCAACAAACTGATTAAGTGTCACGACGATTATTCCTCCAACCAACCTTGGTATAAAGGGATCGAGCGATTAAGTCCGTCAGCTCAAATCCTGGTTACTCCTATAGAGAGGACTAACCCTAGATTATCGGACTACTTGAGCCTGTTATCAAGCTGTGGCACTTTTTGATTGGCCGACGTCGGATGGATGGGGGTCACATGCTGTAGAAAGTGCGACGGGATGATAGATTATATTCCTTTCGTGTTAACGGTTACCGATGTCTCTACGAAACTCAGAGTTCTACCTCCTCGAATTCGAACGTGTATGGAAGGAGCCGATATTCGACCGGAACACTGGAGAGGAGAGTCAGGGAGAAGTATCCGGTAATCACTGTTTCTCTGGATGAGCAAGAAACAGAATCTCTCATAAAATTTGTCAAACGAACCCACGAAAATCTGCAAAAACTTGATTTCAAAAAATCGGATGGCATTTCTTTGAAACAGCTTTGAATATGTTTGTAAAAGCATTTTTCGCAGACGGGTTTGGAACAACTTTTGTGGCATATAACTACTATCGAAGCTCTGTTAGGGAGGATGCAACTGGTCTTACTGAAAAACTTGCCCGCGGATATTGCGGCAATTTGCGGAAAAACTCAGAAAAAAAGGATTAACCTCAGAAACTATAATTTAAGAGTCTATGACCTTAGATGTTGAAACGAGTTCAGGAATGCCGGTTTATACAGAGATGCATCTTAATGGCACCGAGACTAGAGATTTTGCGCCGGCGCTCGTCTGGTTCTGGAGTTTTTAGCGATAATTCAGGATGTAATCTCCAAAGTCAAAGTAATATCGACCAATTCCGCAATTGAGGCGAGTGGTCTCTGAGGGAAGCAGGGAGTAGGATTTCAATGCGATGACAACGATGAATAGGTCACAGTTAAAGAGCACTGCCGTTCGTGGAGCATTGCCGAGGATCCCTGGGACATTGATGCACGTAATCTATATGCGGCAGGCCATAGAAGCAGGACTGCGAGACAGCCGGGCGGCCGCAATCTGAGGTCACATGGAGTGTGAACGCCAGCGTTTTGACTCACTGCGGTGAAGCCTGCCTGTTCCACCACTGATAACTGACCACTAACCACTGACCACTATTTTTTATGGGCCGCACCGTCATACCCTATACCCAGATCGTCGACCAGGAGCGCAGCCGCTGGCAGAAGTTCCGGCGGGCGCTGCGCAAAGATGATCAGACGCATTTCGACCAGCTTTTTGAGCTGGCCCGGCTGCACACCCAGGCCGGGGTCTATGCCTCCCAGCCCTGGCCCATGGAAGCCATCCTGATGTCCATGCTTCTGGAGCACCAGAAGGCCCTGGCCGCGCTGGAGAAACGGCTGCGGCGGCTGGAAGGGGGCGGCGATGACGACCCGGGCCTGGCTCTTTGACCTCTACCCCTGGCGGTCGCAGCTGGTCCTGTGGTTCCTCACCGCCGACGGCCGGCGGCTGCGGCTCATCGACGCCTTTACCTACCGTCTCTATGCCCAGGGGCCGGAGGCAAAACTCCGGCAATTGGCTGCCCGGCTGCGGTCCCGAGGCTGGGTGCAACACGCCTATTTCGAAGACAAAATCGACTTTGCCACCGGCCTGACCCGGCCGGCCCTTTGCCTGGAAGTCGCCGCCTACGACCGGCGGCCCCGCCTGCTGGCCTACCTGGGCGCCCTGGAAGAGGACTTTACCTTTTACAACTGCGATCTGGATATCTCGTCGTATTACCTGTACTGCCGGGGGTTGTTCCCCTGCTGCTGGTATGACCTGGAATTGACGGGAGACAACCTGGCAGCCTTTATCGCCCTGGAGGCGCAATTCCAGGAAGACATCGCCCTGCCGCCGCTGGCCACCCTGGAACTGGCTTTGACCCGGGACCACCTGATCCCTTTGGGGTCCGGCAACGGCCTGGCCCTCACCTGGGAGGGGCGCACGGTGGAGTTGGAGGCCGGGGATGTGTCCGGGCTGTTAACTGATCTGGCCCGCTATTTCCATCACCACAATCCGGACCTTCTGGTCAGTGACTGGGGCGACGAACACATCCTGCCGGTGCTCTGGCAGTGGAGCCAACAGCACCGCCTGTCCCTGCCGGTGGACCGGGAGCCGTTCCCGGCGCCCCGGCGGCTCAATCCCCGAGGCCGTTCCTACTTTTCCTATGGCCGCATCGTCTACCAGGGCCCGTCCGTGCCCTTTTACGGCCGCTGGCATGTGGACCGGCGCAACTCCTTCTTCTACCGGGAGACGGGCCTGTCCGGTCTGGTGCAGTTGGCCCGGTTGGGCCAGATACCCCTGCAGCAGGTGGCCCGCACCAGCCCGGGAACCCTCATCACCTCCATGCAGCTGGCCCGGGCCGTGGCCGACAATATCCTCATCCCCTGGCGCAAGGGCGAACCCGAGCGTTTCAAGACCGCGGCCGAACTCCTGGTGGTCGACAAAGGCGGGCTGGTTTTCCAGCCGCCGGTGGGGTTCCATACCCAGGTGGCGGAAATCGACTTCGCCTCCATGTACCCCACCATCATGGCTATCCACAACATCTCCCCGGAGACCATCGACTGTGGCTGCTGCTCTGAACCCAAGGTGCCGGAAGACAACTACGTCCTCTGTCAGCAGCGGGAAGGGCTGGTGCCCCGCACCCTGAAACCCATCCTGGAGTTGCGGGCCAGCCTGAAACGCCGGGCCAAAACAGCCGCGGACCCGGAGCGTGCCGCCGACTTCAAGGCCCGCCAGACTGCCCTGAAATGGATCCTGGTCACCTGCTTCGGCTACCTGGGTTATAAAAACGCCCGTTTCGGCCGCATCGAAGCCCACGAAGCCGTCACCGCCTACGGCCGGGATAAACTCCTCACCGCCAAGGAGATCTGCGAAGACGCCGGGTATGAAGTCCTGCACGGCTTGACTGATTGCTTGTGGTTTCGGCAAGAAGTCCCACAATCCTTAACCGAAACTGACCTTCGTGACCTCTGCGATCGCATCACCGCGGCCACCGGAGTCACCATGGCCATAGAGGGCATCTACCGCTGGATCGTCTTTTTGCCCTCCCAGCAGCAGGAGGGACGGCCGGTGCCCAACCGTTATTTCGGCGTCTTTAACGACGGTACGCTCAAATATCGGGGCTTGATGTGCCGGCGCCGGGACACGCCGCCGTTGGTGCGCCGGGCCCAGGAGGCGGTGTTGGCGCTGTTGGTCCGGGCTGGGGATTGGGAAGAGGGCAGGGCGCTGCGGGAAGAACTGCAGGAGACGGTCGCGGATTACCGGTTGCGACTGGAGCAGGGTTTGGTGCGGCCCGAGGAGTTGGTGATCACCAAAGTCCTCTCCCGGCCACTGGAGCAGTTTCGGGTGCAGACCCACACAGCCCTGGCTGCCCGGCAGCTTCAGGCCGCCGGTATCAGGCTGGTTCCCGGGGAAAAACTGCGCTACATCGTCCGGGACCGACAGGGTCCGCCGGAGACCCGGGTGCTGGCCGCGCCGTTTTTCGAGGCCCTGGACCGTTATGACACGGAGTATACCTGGACCTGTTGGCCAAAGCAGTGGACGAAGTGCTTTGGCCGTGGCAAGGCTCCCCTAATTTTGCTCCTTAATCATCTGGCCGATTTTTTCCCCCAGGGCCGCGCACTTTTGCAGATCTTCGGCGTTGGGCCGGTAATTTACCTTCAGGCCCGGATCGGCCAGGGTAAATTTCATCTCTTCCAGATACTGATTGATTTGCCCCACCGCTTCCCCGCTCCAGCCATAGGAACCGAAGGCGGCAGCAATGCGGTTCACCGGTTTCAATCCCTTCATGTACGTCAAGATATCGGCCATGCGGGGCAGCATGTTGTTATTCAAGGTGGAACTGCCGCAGATAATGGCTTTGGCATCCAGAGCTTCGGTCATGATTTCGCTGCGGTGGTTGCGGCTCAGATTTAATAGTTTGGTGGAGACGCCTTCACGAATAAGGCCGTCGGCGATAGCCAGAGCCATCTGTTCGGTGCTTTGCCACATGGTGTCGTAGATAATGATGGCCTTGCTTGTCGTGATCTGCTTGCTCCAGCGGTCATAGGCCTCCAGGATGACCTGTGGCCGGCCCCGCCAGATAATCCCGTGGTCCGGGGCGATCATGTCGATATCTAAGCCCATTTTCTGGACGTCGGCCAGGAGTTTCTGGACCAGCGGCGAATACAGCAGCAGGATATTGGCGTAATATTTGGCGGCATGCACCATCAGTTCGTTATGGTCCACCTGATCATCAAAACGTTCGCTGGTGGCCCAATGCTCGCCGAAGGCATCGCTGGAGATGAGCAACCGATCCTCAGGGATATAAGAAAACATGCTGTCGGGCCAGTGCAGCATCCGGGTTTCAATAAACTGCACCGTTTTTTTACCCAGACTGAGGCTTTGCCCGGTTTTTACCACCTCGTAAGGATAATCTGCCGGCAGATTATAGGCCAGCAGGTTTTTTTGGGCCATGGGAGAGCAGAACACCTTCTCAGGTTTGATCAGGTCGACTATCTCCCTGACTGAGCCGGCGTGGTCCATCTCAACATGATTGACGATCAGATAATCAATTTTGCCGGGATCGACGATTTGGCTGATATTGCTAATCAAATCCTCTTTAAAGGGATTTTTGACGGTGTCCACCAGGGTAATTTTATCATCCAGAATCAAATAGGCGTTGTAGGTCGTGCCTTTGTAGGTGGAATAGCCGTGGAAATCTCTGATATCCCAATCCACTGCTCCGACCCAATATACGTTTTCCTTTATTTCCACCGGAAACATCAGCAACTCCTTTAGGGGTCTTATTCGTTAAGCCTATTTTATTATATAATGATTAAAGCCTGGAGATACAATCCCCAGGCTTAGTCGGGATGAAAGTTTCTATAACCCTGAGACTTCTTATTCGGCTTCGAACTGGTCTTTGGCCGCGCCGCACACCGGGCAGACCCAGTTGTCCGGCAGATTTTCAAAAGATGTGCCGGCCGGAACATTATTTTCCGGATCCCCTTTGGCAGGGTCATAGACAAAACCGCATACACCGCAGACATACTTTTTCATGATTTTTTCTCCTTTTATTATTCGGTATGTTTAAACCAATTTCTTGTTAACAGTTTTTGATTAGATATCAGGTATCCAGTGACTTTATCTCAAAAAGAATTTCCCTGGATCATGACGATCAAAAAATCACCCGCCCGGCTCGGCCAGGCGCTTAAAAAACTGTTTCCCGACACCACACAAGGGGCATTTCCAATCTTCGGGCAGGTCTTCAAAACGGGTACCTTTGGGAATTTTGCCCTTTTTATCTCCCCGGTCCGGATCATAAATATAGCCGCAATTGGCCGTTTGGCACTGCCACATATCTTCGAATTTTGCCATGTCATGCACCTGCCAGATTATTTATAATGGTCTAATAAGGTTTGAATCTCGCCTTATCGACTTTCTGTTTTACCAACGGCGCTGCTTGTAAGCAATCAAAATGCGCTTCAAAGGGTGGACGGTTATTTTTATATATCACCCCCACCGGAATTTTGTCACCCCATTCATGGGCCTTCTGCATGGCAGCGGTCCAATCCGTGGGGTCGTATGATTCCGGCAGGGTATAGCAGCGGTTCTTATACCAGGAAAACGTATTGATTTTGTTAAACGAAACGCATTGTTGCAAGATATCCACCAGGGCAAAGCCCGGATGCACCAGGGCCTGGGTGATCATGCTGACCAGATGGTCTTCAAAACCCGCAAAACTCCGGGCCACAAAACCGGCCTGCAGCGCCACTGCCACGGCAATGGGATTAAAAGGTGCGGCATAGACGCCGTGGGGCTGGGCTTTGGTCACAAAACCTTCGTCCGAGGTGGGGCTGGCCTGCCCCTTGGTCAAGCCGTATACCTGGTTGTCATGGACCAGCAAGACGATATTGAGATTCCGGCGCATGGCCGCCAGAAAATGGTTGCCACCCTCGCCATAATTGCACCCGTCCCCACTTTCCACGATGACGGGCATCTGGTGGTTGGCCAGCCGGCAGCCCGTGGCTACCGGCAGAGAGCGGCCATGCAACCCATTAAAAAGATTAGTATTTAAATAATGCGGCGCCTTGGCGGCCTGGCCGATGCCGGAGATGAAGATTACCTGATGGGGCGCCAGGTCGCTTGCCGCCAGAGCTTTTTTCACGGCCGGTAATATTTGGAAGTTGCCGCATCCCGGACACCAGGCGGTTTCATACTTGCCGTATATTTCTTGATCTAACATAAGTTCACTCCCTGGCAAGGCATCGATTTTCTAAAATTGCTCGAAAATGTACTCGGGCGTTATGGGCAAGCCGTCATACCGCAGAATCAATTTCGGGATCTGGAAGCCGGTCTCCCGGCGGATCAGTCCGGCAAACTGGCCGGTGGCATTGCCTTCCACCATAACCACCTGCTTGGCTTCTTGTAGATAAGGGAGAAATTGTTCCGGTATCAAGGGCCAGACCTGAGAGAAACACAAGGCTGCCACCTGCCGGCCCTGAGCTCGGAGGGTTGCTGCCGCCTCCAGCACCGACCCCCGGCTGGAGCCCCAGGTGACGAAGAGCACCTCCGGGTTTTTATCGCCCAGATATTCCGGGGGCGTCACTTCTGTCCGCAGCCCCTGCAGTTTGCGTAGCCGCTTTGCCACCATCTGCTGCCGCACGGTCAGATCTTCGGTTATATGGCCGTCGCTGGTGTGTTCATCACTGTCGCAGACCACCAGGTGCTCACTAACGCCCGGCAGCAGGCGGGGAGAGACGCCGCTGTCGGTAATGGCATATCGTTGGTAAGGCAGGGTGACTTTATCCGGAGAACTGCCCACCGTCACCGATTCCAATGATTCGACGGCAAAAGGGGTCACGGCCCGATAGGAGTCGGCCAGAAATTGATCGGTGAGGAGAAAAATCGGGGTCTGGATATTTTTCGGTCAAAAACAGGGCCTGGCGGGTCAGATGGAAACATTCCTCAACCGTGCCGGGGGCGAAAATGGCCCGGGGAAATTCCCCGTGGCCGGCATGGAGCACCAGTTCCAGATCCCCCTGTTCCGTCCTGGTGGGTAAACCGGTGGCCGGGCCCGGCCGCTGGGCCACCACAATGAAAACAGGAGTTTCGGTCATGGCCGCCAGGCTGACGCCTTCCACCATGAGGGCAAAACCACCGCCGGAGGTGGCCACCATTGCCGGAGCCCCAGCAAAAGAGGCGCCGATGGCCATGTTAATGGCGGCAATTTCATCCTCTGCCTGTTCCACGACCAATCCCATGGTGTCGGCCGCAGCCTGCAAGGTCAGAGGTATTGATGTGGAGGGAGTCATAGGATAGAAGGCGCAAAATTTCAGGCCCGCAGAAATTGCCCCCAAGGCGATGGCCTCATTGCCATTGAGCATGAGGCGTTCCTGCCGATCCACGATCGGCGCCAGCTTAACTGTGTCCGGCAAATGCTTGCTTTGAGCCCAATCAAAAGCACTGGTGAAGATCTTGCGGTTGTTTTCGGTGACTTCCGGTTTTTTGGCGCCGAAATAATCTTCTAAAGCCTCAAAGACGATCTGGTCGTCTAACCCTAACAGATTACTTAAAACTCCGAGATAGGCCACATTCACGAATTTGTCTTCGGCAAATTGCTCAAACGGCACCTTGAGGTAACGATTATTGTTGTCACCGAAACGCTCGTCCAAGAGGATCAAACCGTCCTGAGCCAATTCCTGTCGGTGTAGTTCAAGGGTTTCTTCGTTCAAGGCGATGAGAAAGTCCACCTCTGCTTGTGATGCCACAATCTCCGAAGTGCTGAGCCGAATAGTATAGGTGTTATGTCCTCCCCGGATGCGGGATTGATAACTCTGCGTGACAACAATGTAATACCCGGAGCGCACCAGAGCCTTGGTGAGAATCATGGCTATGGTCACCAGGCCTTGGCCGGCCTCACCCCCGATCAACACATTCAGATCTTGGCGTCCCATGATACGTCCTTATATGAGGAAATAACTAAGTTCAAATGAATCAGGCGAGAAAGAGAGCTTGGCAATAATGGTTTTGAAAAGGAGGGCAGGGGGTGTGGACTAGATATCCTGGCCGCAGCAGCCCCTGTCCTCTCAAAAAACTGCCGTTATTTACCAGCGGCGGGAGGGGTAAATACCCGAGCGCCTAATTCACGATCAAACATGAAAAGCGTTTGCGGATCATTCCCTGCCATCTTCAAATTCTGAATGATTTCATTGGCCGTGGCCTCCTCCTCCACCTGCTCGGTAATAAACCATTGCAGGAAGGCATTGGAGGCATGATCCCGCTCCGCTATGGCCAGGTCCACCAGGTTATTGATCAGGCTGGTAACCTTCTCCTCATGTTTCAAGGTTTCCTCAAAAACATTCAGGGGCGAAGACCACTCAATGGCCGGTTTGTCGATGGCGTCTAACCGGATGCGACCGCCCCGCTCATTGATGAAGTGATAGAATTTCATGGCGTGTGCGGTTTCTTCCAGGTTTTGAACCGTCATCCAGTTGGCAAAACCGTTCAGATTGACGGAGTAAAAGTATGCCGCCATGGAAAGGTACAGATATGCTGAATACAATTCGGCATTGACCTGTTTATTCAGGGCCTGTTCCATCTTTTGGGCTAAGCATAGTCTTTAAGCCTTCCAGAGCCCGTGCAGATTGCAATATTCCCGGGCGGTGATTTCGGCGGCCTCGATGTTGAAAACTGCTTCGGGGGCCGCACCTGGTTTCAGAAACTGGCGATACACCTTGCCGTCGGCAATCACTTCAATCCACTCGATGTAATGCTTCTCTTCCATGGGATGGGCCACGCTGCCGACCTTCACTTTGAAGCCGCCGGCCACTTTTTCCACTACCGGCACATGTTTTTCTTTGGCCGCGTCCACAGTATTTTCCTTAAACTGTTTCATGGGCTGGCCGCAGCAGACCAATTGTCCCGGACCGGCGTGCAGCATCTCCACGATATTGCCGCAGATTTCACATTTATAGATTTCCAGTTGCGCTGTCATGATTCTTACCTCCTAAGTGTTTTGGTTTTTAACTCGTTAACCTCAATAATTTTCATCCATGATCTCAAAATGAGCCTGGGGGTGGGAGCAGGCCGCACATTGGGCCGGAGCCTCTTTCCCTTCCTTGGTATAGCCGCAATTGCGGCAGCGCCAGATTACCTCTTGGTTTCCCGCCGGAAATACCCGGTTATTTTCCAAGTTGGCTGCCAGACAGGCATATCTTGTTTCATGATATTTCTCGGCAACGGCCACAGCCTCAAATATCAGGGCTACCTCCGGGAATCCCTCCTCCCGGGCTGTTTGGGCAAATCCGGGATACATCTTAGTATTTTCATATTTTTCACCGGCGCCGCCGCCTTCAGGTTCTCCAGGGTGCTGCCTATTCTACCGGCGGGAAAGGCTCCGGTGAATTCCACTTCACCCCCCTCCAGAAACTTGAAAAACCGCTTGGCATGCTCTTTTTCCTGGTTAGCGGTTTCTTCGAAGATAGAGGCGATCTGGACATATCCTTCTTTTTTGGCTTTGGAGGCAAAGTAGGAATAGCGGTTGCGGGCCTGGGATTCCCCGGCAAAGGCAGTCAACAGATTTTTTTCTGTCTGCGTTCCCTTGAGAGAACTCATGCACATCTCCTCTGAGGCCGATCTTTTCGAAGTTTTCAGCGGTTGGCCATCCTTGGCCGACCACTGAAAAGAGGTATGGAAAGCAATGAGCCTGATTCAGCTCATGGTATCAAAAAGATAATCCCATTTTGGCATTAATCAATACGTTCAAAAAATTTCTTTAAGGTGTTACATACCGGGCATTTTTCCGGGACTTCGCCTTCCACGGTCCAACCGCAGACTGGGCAGATATGGACGTCCACCATGGCCTGATTGTCCAGATTGTCCAACATCTTCTGATAAAGATTGGCGTGCACTTCTTCGACGGTGTTGGCATATTCGAAAGACCTTTTAGCCTGGGTATTGCCTTCTGCCGTGGCGTCGGCGATCATCTGGGGGTACATGCTTTTGAATTCATGGGTTTCGCCCTCTATGGCTTCCATGAGGTTTTCCTTGGTGGATTTGATGCCGCCCAACACCTTCAAGTGGGCGTGGGCATGTACGGTTTCCGCCGCCGCCGCCGCCCGGAACAACCGGGCGGCCATGGGAAAACCTTCCTGGTCCGCCTTTTTGGCAAAGGCCAGATATTTCCGGTTGGCCTGAGATTCACCGGCGAATGCTTCCATTAAATGTTCTGTGGTTTTAGACATAGTAATTCTCCTTTAGTAGTTACTGTAAAAATAGGTGACCGGTTAGTCCTTATGCGGCCACTCAACTATTTCCTTATCTTCGGCAAAATAACAAAAATGCGCCCATTCAAATTCCCGGAAGGATACCGGGCAGCGAAATTTTACTTTCTTGTCATCCACTCCGATGACTTCCCAATCACCTCCCCGGGGCCCGCCCTGGATGGTGATTTTCTGGCCGACCTGGAAAGGGTAGGGGCGAAAAAATGTTACCTTGGGCATAGAGTCCTCCAATAATACTGATGTCATATCTATTAGAGCTGTGATGGGCCGGAAAGAGGATTGGGTTATGTTAAGGCAGCAAACCTGCCGTGCCAGGAGCAGCGATGGCAATAGGTCTCAGTTTCCGGCAGCATCTGCCTGAGGCTCGGCCGCAAATTTCGCCTGGCCGTCTTTCAATTCAAATTCATAGGTTTCATATTCATCAGCCGGGTCTTTGAGGAAAAATTTCTGAGACCCGCAAACCGGACATTTCATGGTGTATCTTGCCTTTCTCATCTTGTCAAGGTCTTTTAAATTAGTCCCCAGTCTTCTATTAAAACCGTATGCTTTATTCATACTTTTCCAGCAGTTGGTCCATCAGCCGTTCCACCAGAAACAGCAATGACTCCAGGTCCAGGTAATCCATGACCTGGGCATCGAAGAGAAAATGAGCTTCGGCCGCGAAATTTTCTTCCGGTTCGGCATCGTGAAAAACCAGCAGAATCGGCAGATCTGGGCAATGGTTGGAAAAGAAACTGCAGGTCCGCCTCCTGGGCTACGGTCACCGGTTCCCCTCCCAGCTCCCTGGCTTTCCGGTCCAGCAGTTCGGTTTTACCGCTGAACGGCTTCGGCCAAGTGTTTTTGCAGGCGGAGCAGGGTCTTGGTTTTGGAGACCGAGTTGGGCAATCCCTGAAATTTGATCCATTGACCGCAAGGCGGCCGCTGCCTTGGGAGGCGATATAATTATAGAGCAGGATGGCGTCCCAGGGATTTTCCTCCACCCCGGCAGGATGTCGCACTTCATCCTTAAAAACCTGGACTTCACGGCCGAAATAAGGCAGGATCAGATAAGGTCGGCCGTCTTCCTGCGCCGTAGTCGCACCTAATCCGTCCGCCAGGGCGGCAAAATCCAACGGCTCAACTTTTTCCTGCAAGAACTTCAGGGCAATGGCAAAATTATCCCGTTTGCGGCCCACCCCGTTCTGTTGCTGGGCCGTGATCGTCTCCGCCAAAGTTTCGGGCTTCGGTCGATAAATAGGGGCAGCCGGCCAAAGTCCGCCCCTTCCACCACGACCTGAGTGGCAAAGGCCAGACAGGTTGGAAAGCCGCACTCCCCGCAGTTGGTGCGAGGAAGATATTTAAAAAGCTGCAAAGCTGAAATAGCCATAGTATCCTGTCAGTTAATTCTTTTTTTCTGCTGCTTCCCGGCACTGGGGGCAGATTCCGAAAAACTCCAGGTGGTGACCCAGAATGGTATAGTCACTCATTTTGCCAAAGGTTTGGTTCAGGCGGGAGAGCATGGGTAGGGGAGCATCCTCCACCCTGCCGCAATACAGACAGCGCACATGATAATGCTCCGCCAGATCACCGTCGAAACCGCCGCTGCCCCCCAGTCGCCTCAATTTTTTGAATCAGTCCATGGGCCGCCAATCTGTTCCAGATTCCGATATACGGTTCCCAGACTAATTTTAGGCAGCCGGTGGCGCACCCTTTCATAAATCTCCTGGGCTGACGGGTGATTTTTTTCCCGGCGCAATTCTTCCAAGATAAGCTGTCGCTGCAAACTCTGTCTTTTCATTGAATTAATATAATAATAGTAATCATTCTTATTAGGAGTTACTTCCAAGCTAAAAATCAATTCCTCTGATGTCAAGACTCTTATGGTAAAAAATTAATTTTTAAAATTGGCTGGTCTTATCCTCTTCATATTAAGTGGAAAGCTGAGAATTTAAGTGAGTCAATATATCTACCCCCCTTATCCCCCATCAACGGTGGGAAAGTTCCCTGCCAGTTGATGGGGAAAGATAGGGTGGGGTTGTTTTTGACCCAGACAATATTTTCGCCCCCACATGCCCTTCCCTGTACCCAGAAATCCGGCTGAATTTTCTTGACAATACAAAATATCATTATATAAAGTGACAATATATTCATATATTGAATAAAATTTCACTCTGGAGGCCAAATAATGCCAGACCAGAAGCTTCCGAGGCGGGAAAGGGAGAAATTGCGGCAACGTCAAGAGATACTCGCCGCCGCGCTCGATCTTTTCTCGCAGAAGGGATATCATAACGCCTCCATGCACGAGGTCGCCGGGCAGGCCGAGTTCGCCATTGGCACACTCTACAAGTTCTTCCCAAACAAGGAGGAACTCTACAAGGCCCTGGTTTTGGAACAATGCGACAAGTTCGAAGAGGCACTCATGCAGGCGATTGATAAGCCGGGTGACGAGGTTGAAAAATTGCGGAATTATGTCCGAATCAAAAGCGAAAGGTTTCGCAGCAATCTTCCCTTTGTTCGCCTGTTTTTGGCCGAGAGCCGGGGGGTTAGTTTCAACATCAAGGCGGGCCTGAATGAGGAGTTGCGAAAACGATATTACGGCTTCCTGGAAAGACTGGCCTCGATCTTTGAGAGTGGGATCAAAAACCATCGGTTCAAGAAAATCGCCGCCCCTTATTTTCTGGCCGTTGCCCTGGACAGCATCATCGATGCATCTCTTCTGCTCTGGCTTGACGCGCCCGAGCGGCATCCCTACCCGGAAGATCCGGACACCATCCTGGATGTTCTCTTCCGGGGACTCATTGCCCCGTGATTTTAGCTTCAAGCTGGCTAACTGAATATGCTCATCCACCGATATTGGGGAGATTTTTGATGCACCTGACTAAGAACGGTTATGAATCACTTAAATTGACTGCGGCCTTACTGGCCCTGACGATTATGCTGGGTGGCTGCGGCAGCGGGCCCGGGCAGCAAGCTGGGCCGCCCCCGATCCCGGAAGTGGCCGCGGTGACCCTGCAGCCGCAACAGGTCGAGTTGACCACCGAGTTGCCGGGCCGGACGTCGCCCTACCTGGTGGCGGAAATCCGTCCCCAGGTTAATGGCATCATCCAGAAGCGCCTGTTCCAGGAGGGCTCCGAGGTCAAGGCCGGACAACTGCTCTACCAGATTGATCCCGCCCCCTTTCAGGTGGCGTATGACTCTGCCAAGGCCTCTCTGGGCAAGGCCCAAGCCAATCTGCCCTCCATCCGGTTGCGGGCCGAACGCTACAAGGAATTGCTGACTGACCGAGCGGTCAGTAAGCAGGATTACGACGACGCCGCAGCCGCCATGGAACAGGCCCGGGCCGAGATTGCCTATTGGAAAAGCGCAGGTGGACGCCGCCCGCATCAATTTGGGCTACACGCGCGTCACTGCCCCCATATCCGGGCGCATTGGCAAGTCCAGCGTCACGGACTGGCGCCCTGGTGACGGCGTACCAGCCCACGCCTCTGGCCACCATTCAACAGCTCAACCCCATTTACGTGGATGTGACCCAGGCTTCCGCGGAGCTGCTGCGTTTAAAACGCCAGATGGAAAGCGGCCAGCTCAGCAGCACTGGCGCCGACGGCAGAAAAGTCCGCATTCTCCTGGAAGACGGCACCCCCTATCCCCAGGAAGGCACCCTGCAATTCCGGGACATCACCGTGGACCCGGCCACCGGGTCTTTCGCCTTGCGCATCGTGGTGCCGAATCAGAACTATCTGCTCCTGCCGGGCATGTTTGTCCGGGCCGTGGTGCAGGAGGGTATTGCCGAGCAGGCCATTTTGGCCCCCCAGCAAGGGGTGAGCCGCACCCCCAAGGGAGATCCCGTCGCCCTGGTGTTGGATGGCGCCAACACAGTCCAACAGCGGCAGCTCTCCCTCAACCGGGCCATCGGCGATCAATGGCTGATCTCTGACGGTCTCAAGGCCGGAGACCGCCTGATTGTTGAAGGTATGATGAGGGTGCAGCCCGGCGGCGCGGTCAAGCCCGTTCCCTGGGAGGGCCCCAAGGCCGGCCAGGAAGGACCGAAGGCCCAACCCTCACCGGCAAAAGCGAACTAAGGGAGGACGGTGATGTTATCCAATTTCTTTCTGGACCGCCCGGTCTTCGCCTGGGTTATCGCCATCATCATGATGTTGGCGGGTGGACTGGCCATCTACAATCTGCCCATCTCTCAGTACCCGCCCATCGCCCCCCCCTCCATCGCCATTGACGCCTTTTATCCCGGGGCCTCGGCCGAAACCGTGGAAAACAGCGTGGTGCAGATCATCGAGCAGAAGATGACCGGGTTCGACAAGCTGCTCTACATGTCGGGCAGCAGCGACGCCTCCGGGGCCGGGAGGATCGAGCTCACCTTCGCGCCGGGGACCGACCCGGACCTGGCCTGGGCCCAGGTGCAGAACAAGCTCCAGCTCGCCATGGCCAGTCTGCCCGATACCGTGCAACGCACCGGCGTCAAGGTCAGCAAGTCCACCAAAAACTGGCTCATCATTGTGGGCCTGACCTCGGAAGACGGCAGCATGGATGAATTTGACCTGGCGGATTACGCCCAGGCCAATATCGAGCAGGTGCTGGCCCGGGTGCCGGGGGTGGGTGAAGTGGAAACCTTCACTTCCCAATATGCC
Source organism: uncultured delta proteobacterium (assembly GCA_963777875.1). Lineage (GTDB taxonomy): Bacteria > Desulfobacterota > Desulfobaccia > Desulfobaccales > Desulfobaccaceae > Desulfobacca. The sequence continues at coordinate 56,692 of CAVZSK010000055.1, forward strand.
ATGCGGCTCTGGCTCAATCCGGAGAAACTGAACGATTACCGCCTGACCGTGGAAGATGTCATCCAGGGGCTCCAGGCCTACAACGTGGAGGTGTCCGCCGGGCAGTTCGGTGGGATACCCGCCGTGCCAGGCCAGCGGCTGAACGCCTCCATCATCGTCCAGAACCTGCTCAAGACCCCGGAGGAGTTCGCCGCCATCCCCCTGCGCGTCAACCCGGACGGCTCCATCGTCCGGGTGCGGGACGTCGGGCGGACGGAGTTGGGCACCGAGCGCTACGGCGCCAAAGTGCTCTACAACGGCCAACCCGCCTCCGCCCTGGCCGTCCGTCAGGCCGCCGGGGCCAACGCCTTGAAAACCGCGGACGGCGTCAAGGCAAAAATGGCGGAGCTTTCCAAGTATTTCCCTCCCGGCATGAAGGTCATCTACCCCTTTGACACCACGCCCTTTGTGAGGGTGGCCATCAACGAGGTGGTTAAGACCCTGTTTGAAGCGATTTTCCTGGTCTTCCTGGTGATGTATCTTTTCCTGGGCAACTTCCGGGCCACGCTCATCCCCACCCTGGCGGTGCCGGTGGTCATCCTGGGAACCTTTGCCGTCCTGGGCCTGCTCGGGTTCTCCATCAACATGCTCACCATGTTCGCCATGGTCCTGGCCATCGGCCTCCTGGTGGACGACGCCATCGTGGTGGTGGAAAACGTGGAGCGGGTCATGAGCGAGGAGGGCCTCCCCCCTAAGGAGGCGACCCGCAAGTCCATGGGAGAAATCACCAGCGCCTTGATCGGCATCGGCCTGGTGCTCGCCGCGGTGTTCGGCCCCATGGCCTTCTTCGGGGGCTCCACCGGGGTCATCTACCGCCAGTTTTCCGTGACCGTCATCGCCGCCATGCTGCTGTCGGTGGTGGTGGCCCTGATTCTGACGCCGGTGCTGTGCGCCTCCCTCCTCAAGCCGGTGGGGCCCGGACACAGTGCGGCTGAGAGCGGCTTCTCGCTGTTTCGCCCCTTTTTCCGGTGGTTCGACCGCAGCTTTCCTGTGGACCAGGGATAAATACCTGTCTGTGGTCGGTCACATCATCGGCCGGAAGCTGCGCTATCTGGTTATCTACCTGCTCATCGTGGCGGCCCTGGTATTCCTCTTCCAGCGCATGCCCACCTCCTATCTCCCGAATGAGGACCAGGGCATCATGTTCGTCCAAACCATGCTGCCGGCGGGTTCCACCCTGGAGCAGACCCAGCAGATCCAGGATCAAGTCCGCCACCATTTTTTAGAGACTGAGAAGGAAGCGGTGGCGTCCCTGTTCACGGTGGCCGGCCGGGGTTTTTCCGGAGCCGGGCAAAATGTCGGGCTGGCCTTCGTCAAGCTCAGGGACTGGGAACTGCGCCCCCGGGCGGATCTGAAAGTAACCGCCCTGGTGGGACGCGCCATGGCCAGATTCTCGCAATTCCGCAACGCCCAGGTGTTTGCCTTCCCGCCGCCGGCCGTCCTGGAACTGGGTCGGGCGGGCGGCTTCGACTTTCAATTGCAGGACCGGGCCGGACTGGGCCACGAAGCCTTGATGGCCGCCCGCAACCAGATGCTCGGCCTGGCCAACCAGGACCCCAGGCTGGTCCGGGTCCGCCCCAGCGGCCTGGAAGATGTCTCCCAATACCGCATCGACGTGGATTGGGAAAAAGCCGGCGCCCTGGGGGTTCCCATCAACTCCATCCACCACACCATCTCGGCGGCCTTCGGCAGCGCCTATGTCAACGACTTCATCCAGGGGGGACGGGTCAAACGGGTCTATGTCCAGGCCGACGCGCCCTACCGCATGCTGCCCAAAGACCTGGAGCGGCTCTATGTCCGCAATGCCGTCGGGACGATGACGCCGTTCACCTCCTTTGCCACCGGCCACTGGTTCAAGGGGGCGCCGCTGTTGGAGCGTTACAACAGCTTCCCGGCGTTGAATATCTGGGGTGAACCGGCCCCCGGCCGAAGCTCCGGGGAGGCCATGCAGATCATGGAAGAGATCGTCGGGAAGTTGCCCAAAGGCGTCGGTTTTGACTGGTCCGGCATCTCCTACCAGGAGCGCATGGCCAAGGCCCAGACCGGGCTGCTCTACACCTTTTCCATCATCGTCATCTTCCTCTGCCTGGCGGCCCTGTACGAGAGCTGGACCGTTCCCATCTCCATCATGCTGGCCTTACCCCTGGGGGTCATCGGCGGTGTGGCGGCCTCGTCCCTGCGGGGCCTGCCCAACGACGTCTATTTTCAGATCGGCCTCCTCACCGTTTTGGGGCTCACCACCAAAAACGCCATTTTGATCGTGCAGTTCGCCATGGCCAAAATCGAGGAGGGCATGGGGCTGATCGAAGCCACCCTGGAAGGGGCCAAATTACGGCTCCGTCCCATCGTCATGACCTCCCTGGCCTTCGGCTTCGGGGTTCTGCCCCTGGCCATGGCCACCGGGGCCGGCGCCGGCGCCCAAACAGCCATCGGCACCGGCGTTCTGGGTGGGATGGTTACCGCCACCTTCCTGGCCATCTTTTTTATCCCCCTCTTTTTTGTGGTGGTGGTGCAACTGTTCGGCAAAAAGCAAGGTGTTCCCCGGCCCAAGCCGATGCGGACACCGTAAGTCCTCCGGAGGCCCAGTAACATGCTCAGGAACCTGTGTTCTTTCTTGGCCATAATCCGCCATACTTCTCACTGGCTGCACCCTGGCGCCGAAATACACCCGGCCGGCAGCCCCCATCCCCGACCAGTGGCCCACCGGTCCGGCCTATCAAGACCCTGCCGCCACCGCGGCGGCGCCGGTCCCCGCCGACCTGGAATGGCGGCAATTCTTCACCGATCAACGACTTGCAGACGATCATTGCCACGGCCCTGCAAAACAACCGGGATCTCAGGGTGGCCGCCTTGAATGTGGAAAGGGCCAGGGCCATGTACCGGGTCCAGCGGGCCGAGCTTTATCCCACCGTCCAGACGGACGCCAGCGCCATCAGGCAACGTGTCATGCTTTCCGGCGCCAAAACCAGCGGTATGGTAACCTTGGAGTCGTATGGCGTCAATCTGGGCGTCAGTTCCTGGGAGCTTGATTTCTTCGGCCGCATCCGCAGCCTGGCCCAAAGCGCCCTGGAAGAATACTTCGCCACGGCCGAGGCCCGGCGCAGTGCCCAGATCTTGCTGGTGTCCGAAGTTGCCAACGCCTATCTGACCCTGGCTGCGGATCGGGAAAACCTCAAACTGGCTCAGTCCACCCTGGAGTCCCAGCAGGCCGCCTATGATGTCATCCGACGGCGCTTTGAAGTCGGGATCTCGCCCGAACTGGATCTGCGCCAGGTGCAGACCCGGGTGGACGCGGCCCGGGTGGACGTGGCCCGGTATACGGAAATGGCGGCCCAGGATGAAAATGCCCTGAACCTGCTGGCCGGTTCGCCGGTGCCGGCCGACACGGTGCCCAAGGCGTTGAGCCTCGTCAAACCCTTGCCGGACGTGTCCCCCGGGATGTCCTCCGAAGTGCTCCTGCGTCGCCCGGATATTCTGCAGGCGGAACACGTCCTCAAGGGTGCCAATGCCAATATCGGCGCGGCCCGGGCGGCTTTCTTCCCCCGCATTTCCCTGACCACCGCCCTGGGAACTGCCAGCGGCGACCTGTCGGGCCTCTTTCAATCCGGTTCCGCCGTCTGGAGTTATGCCCCTCGCATCGTCCTGCCGATTTTCGATGCCCGCACCTGGTCGGGGCTCAAAGTCACAGAAGTGGACAAAGAGATCGCCCTGACCCAATACGAGAAAGCCATCCAGTCGGCCTTCCGGGAGGTTGCCGATGCCCTGGCCAAAAGAGGGACCGTGGGGGATCAGCTGGCCGCACAACAATCCCTGGTGGACGCCAGCGCCAAAACCTACCAGCTCTCCAATGCGCGCTATGAAAAAGGCATCGATATCTACCTGAACGTCCTGGATGCCCAACGCTCTCTCTACTCCGCCCAGCAGGGACTCATCGCCATCCGCCTGGCCAAGCTCGCCAATCAGGTGCGGATGTATGCGGTCCTGGGCGGGGGCGGCAACTCGAACTCGTCACCTGCAGGGGAATAATAGCCTCCTTCGACTCAGGCGGTGGCCGAGGACCAGGGGGGTCAATTTACGGCGCCTCGAGTAATGATCGTTGCTGAGGCAAGGACCTGATATACCGCACCGGCTTGTTTAATTTTTTAACTTTCTTTTCTTCCAGGGCTCGCTTCAGCCAGGCTTGGGCCTGGGCCTTTTCAATTCCCAACTCTTCCAGGAGTTGAGGCACGGTCAATTTTCCCTGGGAGCGCAATAATCCCGAGAGTGTCGGCCAGACCTGCTCCTCCCAGAAAGCCCTGGCTGCGTCGTGGAGCGGCATCGGTCTTGAGGATTCATCCGGCCTGCCACCCGCCTGAGCCACTGCCTCCGGTTCCAGGTCCTGGCCAACCTCCCCGGCGCCCCGTTCTTTCTGCCAGTCTGCCTCTTGCAACAGGTCTTGTAATCCTCCCTTAAAGTGCCGAACCTTTTCTTCCTCCAAAGGCAGGCCGCCTGCCTCAATCAGCTGCTGATTACCGGCTGCAACCTCTACCCCGGCCCGCACCAGCAGTGGCGCCCACTTATGTTTCAGATTCTCCTGAGCCCCGGCCCAGGTGCCGCCTTTTTCAGTCTCCGTGCAGACCACCAGGGCCCAATCAGCCAGCCCATAAATCAGCTTATTCCGGGCCATGGCATTCCCTATCTGGAAGTGGGCTTCAGGTACACAGGCGGACAAGAGCACCAGGCGCCCATCCCGGATGGCCTGGCGATACTTCCCCGAGACCGTGGCCCTCCCCAGGTTATCCGCCAGAATGCCCACCACCGTGCCTCCCTGGCCCAGAGCTGCCAGCATCGCCTCTTGATCAACCCCTTTGGCGCCCCCGGAAATAACCTGGATATCCTCCCTGGCACATCGCTGGCCAATGCATCCGACTAAACTCCAGGCCTTTTGTCTCCGCCTGCCGTGAGCCGATCACGGCTAAGCCCGCCCCGGGTGAGAAGATCCTTCCGGCCGACGCCAAACAGGAGGGGAGGAGCCTTCTGCTTGAGACGCTCGTGCCAGCGCCCCGGATAATCCGGATCACTCCGACTCACGATCCAGATCCCCTGATTGGCCCATTTCTCCACCGCCAAAGCCATGGCCACGCCCCGCTCCAACAGCACCAGCGCCGCTTCTGCCTCCGGTAAACGGTCCCTGGCCTGCCCCAGCAGCTCAATCCCTTCCTGGCTCAACAGATCACCGAGGCCGCAGCAGCCGCCGCCCGCAGCCAACTCTCCAGCCGGTTGTACTGGCTCGGCGTCAACGGTTTCACCCCGTCTTCACCTTTCACGGAAAAACTGCCGCACAGCAATAAAACCGCCTGAGTGTCCGGGCTGAGCCTATGACCGTCTGCTACCATCTCCACATCAATTCCTTGTGCTCCTTGGTGTCCTCTGCGTCTTAGTGGTAAAAAAATCCTGTTCACTCCGCCACCGTCGCCACCGCCAAGGCCAACGGCAACACCGCCACCGCCCCGGCCTCCCGCAACAGCGCCGCCACCACCGTCATCGTCCAGCGGGAATCCACGATATCATCCACCAGGAAAACCGGCCCGGGGGGCAGCCCTTTTTTCTTGACGGCATAAGCCCCCGCCAGGTTATGCGCCTGCTGGTAACTGTTCTGCATTTCTTTCTGGGGCCGGGTGGGCCGCAGTTTGCCAAGGCAAGGAATGAATGGCAGTTTGAGCGCCTGTGCTATCCCTTGGGCCAGCTCAGGCACCAGGGTGGGATGCGTCAATGAAGGCACACAGGTCACCCAGGTGGGAGATGGTTCGGGCCGCCAGGAGTTTTTTACCATGTCCACCGCGCCGGCCACCAACTCCGGGGCAAACCGCCCCTCCACCTGCTTGCCCCGCTGCACCAGTTCTCCCCAGCCGGCGTCGCCCCAGATACTCAGAGCTCTGCCTTCTGCCATCCGGACCGTATCCTTGATATTCCCCCGCCACCCATACAGCGCTAAAGCATCCCCCGGCCATTGCCGCCGGGGCTCGATGATCTGATAATTGCGCCGTAAGAATGCCACCGCCCGGTTGGCCGTCTCCATCGGGTAGCTTTCCGGGACTAAAGGATGGCCCACACATGGCGCACAACGCCCGCAGGCCGTGGCCAGAGGATCGTCAAGTTCCCGTCCCAGAAAGGCCATCAGACATGAGGTGCTGTGCAGATATGCCTGCATCCGCCGCTGTTCTTCTTTCCGTATCTCAGTCAAACGGCGCACCTTGGCCTCATTGGAACGATAAGGAATCACCGTGGCATACCAGCGCGTCCCCCGTTTGACAATGGGCGCCGGTGTCTCCACGGCCAGGACTTTTAACACCTTTTCTATCTGACGACGCCGCAAATTCAGGCAGCCCTCCAGCCCCACCACACTCAGGCCATCTTCGGCCTTATGCAAAGCCGCCAAAACGTCCCGGGTATGGGCTTCCGGCGGGAAGGCCGTCCTGATGAAATAATCGGAAATGTCTTCATCTTCCCTGCCGCTCAACAGAATGCCGTACGCTGCCGCCATGGCCCGGCCGGCCCGGCCCACCTGCTGATAATAATGCACCACGGAGCCCGGACGCTGAAAGTGAACCACAAACCCCAGGTCCGGCTTATCGAACCCCATGCCCAGGGCGCTGGTGGCCACCAGGGCCTTGAGGCGGTTGTCCAGCAGCTTCTGCTCCAATTCCACCCGCCGGTCCGCCTCCAATCCTCCCCAATAGGCTGCCGCCTCGATGCCTTCCCCCTGCAGAAAGCTGGCCAGCCTCTGTGCGTCTCGAATGGTCAGCGTATAAATGATGCCGGTGCCGGGGAGCCTTGGCAGGTGTTCCGCCAGCCAGGCCATCCTGGCCGCCTGGCTGGGGAGATGAATATTTTGCAATCGTAAACTGGCCCGGCTCAGCGGCCCCCGGTGCACTATTAACCTCGGCCCCAATTGCGCCTGCACATCCAGCACCACCCGGTCATTGGCGGTGGCGGTGGTGGCCAAAACCGGGATCGTCGTCGGCAGCGCCTGTAATATCCGGGTAATCCGGCGGTAGTCCGGGCGGAAATCATGCCCCCAGTCCGAGATGCAGTGGGCCTCATCCACCACGAACAGGCCAATGGCGCCGGCCACAGGCATGAGCACCTCTTCCCGAAAGGCCTCATTGGCCAGCCTCTCCGGCGACACCAGCAAAATATCCACCTCGCCGGCTAACAGACGCTTTTGTATTTCCTGCCAGTCATTGGTGTTGGCGGAATTGATGGTCGCGGCCCGCACCCCCAGCCGGGTCGCCATGTCTACCTGGTTGCGCATCAAAGCCAGCAAGGGGGAAATTAACAGGGTCGGCCCCTTACCCTGATCCCGCAGCAACCGGGTGGCCAGAAAATACACCACACTTTTGCCCCAACCGGTTCGCTGCACCACCAAAAGCTGGGCATGATCCAGGACCAGGGCGGCGATGGCTTCCCATTGGCCCTCCCGCAATTCAGCCTCCGGTTGATTCAACGCCCGGCGCAGCAGGTTCAGGACCTGATGCTTCATCAAGCCATTCCTTTTATCAGGGCCGCAGGTCTTCGGGGAGTCGGGTCCTCGGCAATCTTTTTGGGCTTCAGACAACAGTTTCCCTTCTCTGATGACAGTGACAGGAAGCGCATAGATGACCTTTTGTTAAGCCTCGAATTCTTGATGATTACCGCCACAGCAGGCTTGCCGCTGCTTAGGTAAGGGTATTTCCATCTGATGAATCTATGATTCTTCACTTACTAAGAAATGTCAATAGAAACTGAGAGCTTTTTCCTGATCAGCGAGATTGCATGCCATAGTTTTTTTATTCAAGATAATCTATTGAAATAAATAGTAAAAATATTGAGAGAAAAGCTTTTTCCCGGCAATTTCCCGCTTTTTTCCCACTTCCGCTAGACCTTTTAGGATAGAGTTTCGCGCTTTTTCGGAGAATATTTTTTTACAGGAGATATCTTATTGATATTATACATATATATCCTTTGTTAACGGCATTTTTCGCGCTCGTTTTCGCGCTAATTTCGCGCTTGAATTTCGGAGGGCTGCCAGTTTTCGGTTGGGTGGCTTGGGGCCAGGCCAGGCTGGGGTTGATCATTTCGGGTCCGGTTTTGGCTCTGGTCAGCCAAGGCGTCGGTGGGAAGAGAAGTTTCGAGTTCCGAGTTCCGAGTTCCGAGAGAAAAAATTAGATCAGGGGTTTCTGGCGCCGAGTTGTGAGTTTCGAGAATTGGGGGCTGAGCCTGAACCTGGTCTAATTCGGGTTCCGGGCAGGGGGCGTAGAGATTGACTTTCATGGTCTGGCGGGTGTCGGCAAGGGCCTGGAAGGAGTTGGGCAGGAGGCTGTCCTGGAGATCCCACTGGGGTGAGGCCATGAGGCAGTAGATCATCTCCGGTTCCAGGTGCACGTCCATTTTGAGCATGAGGCTGATGATACGGGAGACCTCCCGGCTGGCCTGGAGGAACAGTTTAAAATCGCCGCCGGCGTTGGCGCCCCGGACGACATGCAGGACCATTTCCAGGACGCTGTTGAGTTTGCAGAACAGGCCCTGGCGCAGGCCGTCGTGGAAGCGTTTTTCGGCTTGGGCCATTTTTTGACGCAACTGCTCCTGGTGGCGCAGCAGGGCCGAGGTGCTGAAACCGTAGGTTTGGCTGAGATGGTTGAGGGAGGCGCCGCTGAGAAGGGCGCGGTCGATGTCTTTGACCTGGTTGTGTTGACAGACGTAGCACGGCATAGAGGACTCCTTGGTTTTGAGTTTCGAGTTTCGAGTAAAAAGCTAAAATTCCAGCTGGCAGTGGTCAGCCAGGAAATATTTTATTCCGGTTCTGGCGATTAGTTTGTATGAAATGGGAAAAAAAAGACAGAACAGGTGGGACAGATGTCACGAAAATAGGGAAGGGGGAGGGAAAGTTAACAGCCAAAGTTGACGAGACTTCCCGACTCCCAGGCCGCCAAGGAAAAAATTATTAATCATGATAGAGGCGCTGGCACAATTCGCCTTTCTTTTTGATGGTCATTCTGAGCGCAGCAAAGAACTCTGGTCTTTCAACTAGAGATAGATCCTTCACTACTTTCAGGATGTCAAAAACAGTTATTTACATGAGGCTCAGTAGATATAAACTTTCTTTTATCGTAATGGTTTTAACATTTTAGTATTATCAGGATTTAAATGGGTCAATGCCTCTCCCCGCATTATCCCTCCGTCGGGGGGGAGGTTCCCACTGCGTTGACGGGAACGGACAGGGTGGGGTGGTTTTTCATCCTTTACCTAGAGAGGCGAACTGTTCCTGACATTGCAGCCGACTGAGTGCAGGTGATACAATATCTATAGTTTTTATCGGATTAGAAAGTAATGGCAGCCGCAAGTTTCAGCCGGCCCGGCAAGGCTGGGAAGCCGGCGCTACCTTTATTATCAAATTAGCATTATTAGGCTCATTAGGATTAAGACCATGAAAAAACTTATTGCACCACGGATGGAACGCTGTATCGGGTGTCATTCCTGTTCTCTGGCCTGTGCCCGGCAGGTGCATCAGCGCCTGTCCTGGGATACGGCCGGCATCCGGATCCACTCCGCCGGGGGTATGTCCACCGGTTTTGAGGCCAGGACCTGTTTGGCCTGTCTACCGGCTCCCTGTGCCGAAGCCTGTCCCACTGGAGCTTATGCCCAGCGCCGGGGCGGGGGCGTCATCGTCCGGAAAAAACTGTGCATCAGTTGCGGGGCCTGCGTGGCGGCCTGCCCGGTGGACGCGATCTTTCGCGATGCCACCGGCGAGCCCTTTGTGTGCCTGCACTGCGGCCAGTGCGTGCCCTTTTGCCCCCACGACTGTCTGGAGATGATGGAGGTGGCGGCAGGGGCCGATACTGAACAGGAGGCCACGTCATGATTCGGGATTATTTTCGCATTCTGAAAGTGGACCTGGCCACCGGCAAGGGCCAGTTGATTTCTCTGGACGGACGGAACCAGGTGGCGGGGGGAAGCGGCCTGGCGGCGCTGATTTTCCAGAAATTCGGCAAGCCGGCGGCGCCCTGGAATGACCCGGAACAGCCCCTCATTTTCGCCATCGGCCCCCTGACCGGTTACTTTCCGCTGATGAGCAAGACGGTCCTGGGCTTTAAAAGCCCGTATCACGACCAGTATGCCGAAAGCCACGCGGGAGGCCGCTCGGCCCTGGGCTTGAGGCTGGCCGATCTGGATGCCCTGGTGGTTATTGGCAAGGCTCCCCGGCCCTGTGTCCTGTCGGTGGGCTCCCGGCACCTGGAGGTGCGGGAAGCTCATTATCTTTGGGGTATGGATGTCCATGCCGTGGGGAAATATCTGCGGCGGCGGCACCCGGGTTCGGGACACCGCAGCATCCTGCGGATCGGGCCGGCAGGAGAGCAAGGTTCGGGTATGGCCGGCATCAATGTGGATTCCTATAGGCATTTTGGCCGGTTGGGGGGCGGCGGCGCCATGGGGGCGAAAAATCTCAAGGCCATTGTCATCCAGGGGGATGGCAATTTTGCTCTCCCTGCAGGCAAGGACTACCAAAAGCTTTTTTCTGAAGTCCACCAACAGGTTACCGCGACGACAATGATGCAGAAATACCACAACCTGGGCACACCCGTGAACATGGCGGTATTGAACGAGCTCAAGGCCCTGCCTATCCGGAATCTCAAGGAAACCAGTGCCCCGGAGATAGCGGGCATCACCGGTGAGAGGTTTGCCGAAGACACCCTGTTACGCAACGTGGCCTGCGCGGGTTGCCCGGTGGGCTGCGTGCACCTGGGGTATGTCAGGTTGCGCTTTCAGGCCGATCACCGTTATTATTTCCGCCAGGTGTCCTATGATCATGAGCCGATTTTCGGGGTGGGAGCCATGTTGGGGGTGACCGACTGCTTTGAGGTCTTGCAGCTCATCGACATGACGGAAAAGATGGGGCTGGACGTTATGAGTGGCGGCGTGGCACTGGCCTGGGCCATTGAGGCAGCAGAAAAGGGAGTTATTTCCGAAAAGGAGACACTGGTGCCTTTGCAGTTCGGCCAGGCGCGCAATTTAGAGACGGCCCTGTATCATCTGGGCATGGGGTCCAATGAGTTCTACCGGGTTCTGGCCCAGGGAGCGGGGAAAGCGGCGGCCCAGTACGGCGGCCAGGATTATGCCTGTGTCCTGGGCCAGGAAATGGCGGGCTATGCCACCGGGGAGGTTTTTTTCGTGTCCCAGGCTTTGGGCTTCCGGCACTCGCATTTGGACAGCGGCGGGTATGCCTATGACCAGAAGCATGAAGACCGGGATGTTGAAAAGGCCGTGGATTTCCTGGTTAAAGATGAGGCGGGCCGGGTCTCTGCTGACTTCCATGGTGTCCTGCCTTTTTGCTCGGGAGGTATATAAAGAACCGTTGTTGGCCGATTGCCTGAAGGCCGTGGGTTATGGAACCATGGCCGAGGAGCTGGGGGAGTTGGCCGGCCGGATTCAGCAACTGCGGTGGCAGACCCGCCTGGCCACGGGCTATGACCCCAGTGGGGTGAAGATTCCGAAGCGGTTCTCAGAAGTAACCACCTGGAAGGGGCAGGTGGACCAGGGATTTATGGAGACTTTGCGGCAGAAATATGCTCAGGCTATTTGGGACTTGGGCAAAGAAAAAGCGTTGGAGCAGGGATAAATTTTTTTATGGTTGGCACGTGGCGAAAGCAGGGGAGACGGGGGTGATTTCATTGGATTGTAGGGGCGAAGGTGCCCCTACAACCCAGTCAGGTTAGCATATCATTAGAAGGCAAAGTTGACATTAAGGCCGCCGTAGACGTGGTTCTGTTGGGCATCCCAGGAACCCCAGTTTAAGAGTTGGGTGGAATTGCCGCCCAGGCCATACCAGAAACCGACTTTAGGAGACACAGTGACATACTCGTGAACCGGTATGTTGAGGGTGGCATAGAGCTGCCCGGCCAGGGGACCGGAAAAGGCTTTGGTGCTGGCCGGATTGGAAAGGGGCGTGTTCGGATAAAAGCCGTTGTCACGGGAGAACAGGAAGATGTAGTTATTGCCCAGTTCCAGGGTTGATTTATAATAGGGAAGTTCAAAAACCCGGGAAATACCCACGGTCAGCCAGGTGCCGGGATAATGGGAGACTTCGCTGTTGCCCATGACGGATAATTTCACCACCTCAAAGTCGGCTGCCAGGCCATAGTACAATTCAAAAGCATCTCCGCCATTGGGATACAGGGTATCATTGAGAGCATAATAGATGCCGCCGAGATTGAGAGTGAGGGTTTTGATAAAATCGCCTTTGTAGATATCCCGAGTATAGCCGAAAGTGAAATCGGTTTCATTCCACTTGGCTCCGGTTCTCGGGGTAAGGAAAGCCGGGGCGTTCTCACTGGTATCAAAATTGCCCCAGATATTTACGGAAAAGCCTTTGTAGCCCACGGTCAGGGAGGGCTGCAAGACTGCGCTTTGCCGGCTGAGGGCAAAACCACGCCAGATGTACTGACTTAAAATGTCAACGCCGAAGCTGGCAGTGGGCTTGTCTTCGGCTGGCGCCGTCACCTGGAACCGGTGCGGCGGGACTTTCGCCGGGATACTCACCCTTATCTTGGGCGGCTACCGGCTGCAGACCCATGATTAGGAGCAGCACCATAAACCCTATGGCCGACACCAGGCCAGCCCGTTTTCTCCATTTGATGTTCATTGTTATTTCCCCCTTTAATTTGTAAGCAGTGATATGAGAGCCTGCATGGCTCAATATAATTTTGGTTTTTACCTATCCAGGCTTGAGATAGATATCTTTATTTTGTTAGGCGATTATTAAAGCAAAGAGAGTGCCAAAAAATAATGTAGTTATTTAAATATGTTATGATTTTTATGCTACATAAATGTAATTAAGCGAAAAAATCGTGACAAGATTGTCAAATTATTGATGAGCCGGAAATTTATGCCAGAATCCATTGGGCGAGCTAAGGCGCCGGGGCCTGTAGAGAATTATTGCTTAAACTGGGGAGGCCGTTTTTCCAGGAAGGCCTTCACCCCCTCCTGTGGGTCGGTGGAGGCAAAACATAACGCAAAAGCCTGGGCTTCCAACTCCAGGGCGCTGGGGAGGTCCAGATCATAGCCCAGGTTAATCACCCGCTTGATCTGGCTCAGGGCGAAGCGGCTTTTGGCAGCTAAATCCAGGGCGATCTGACGACATTCCGGCAGCAGCGCTTCCGGTGGGAAGACCTGGGCCGCCAGACCCATGGCCTGGGCTTCGTGGGCAGCCACGGCCCGGCCGGTGAGGCACAATTCCTTGGCCAAACCCTTGCCCACCAGTCGGGCCAGGCGCTGGCTGCCTCCCAAGCCGGGCATGAGGCCCAGATTGACCTCTGGTTGGCCGAATTTGGCGTTTTCCGAAGCGTAAATAAGGTCGCAGGCCAGGGCCATTTCGCACCCCCCACCCAGGGCGAAGCCGTTTACGGCGGCGATGACCGGAATGTTCAGGGCTTCCAGTTTATTCAGGGTCTCTTGCCCCATACGGATGAATTCATAGGCACTGCGACTGTCGAACCCGAGGAACTGGCGCACGTCGGCACCGGCTATAAAGGCCCGGCCCTGGCCGGTGAGGATCAACACCCGAATGGCGGGGTTGAGTTGAATATCCTTTAGGGCCTGGGAAAATTCCTGCAGCAATTCGGCACTTAAGGCGTTTAATTTATCAGGACGATTAAAGGTCACAATTGCCAGGGGGCCTTCAAGGTCCAGGATTATGGACTGGTAAGCCATCTTAACCTCCTCTATGCAATTTTTTGTTAAAAACAGTCCGGCCGTGGATATTTTAAACCATGGCGAGGAATAGAATCTGAGGCCTGGCCTCACCTTGGCTTCGGCTAGATTTCTGGTAATCAGTTTACAATTCTAAAGGCAGTGTTTCCAGGGCGTCGATGGTTGCCGGGGTCCACTGCGGCCGATCATCTTTGTCGAGCAGCCGGGCCCGGATGCCTTCCAGGTAGTCAGGATGCCGGGTGATGAAGGCCGCGGCTTGGGCTTCGGCAGCAAAAACCTGTACCAGGGGTTTACCCTCATTATGCCGCAGGAGCATGAGGGTCAAGGCCAAGGCCGTGGGAGAGCGTTCGGCCAGGTGGGCAAATACTTCCCGGCAGACCAGGCTTTCCAGGCTGCAGGTGGATACGGAGCCGATGATTTCCGGCAAAGTTTTCCTGCCCTGGAAATGCTGCGCCACCCAGTGATCGAGATCACAGGTTTCTGGCTTGAATTTCTTCAGAAAAATCGACTAGTTCGGCACGGAGCAGGGCGGCTGCGGCCTGGCGGTTGCCGGGGAGCGGCATGGCAAAATTTGTCAGGGCGTCCACTATCAGGGGCAACTGGGATGACTGGGCGAAATCGGTGGCCAAACCCAGGCGCAGGCATTCGGCGCCCTGAATTTCATAGCCGGTCAGGGCCAGAAATTCCGGATAGCCCGGAGGGCATTTGGTAAAGAGCCAGCCGGTGGCGCCCACATCGGGAAAAAAGCCGATGCGGGTTTCCGGCAGGGCGATGCGGGTGCGCTCCGTGGCGATGACCAGGTCGGCGCCGGCCGCCAAGCCCAGGCCGCCCCCCATGGTGACACCGTCGGCCAGCACCACCACCGGTTTGGGAAATTCATGAATGGCCAGGTCCAGGGCGTATTCTTCCTGGAAGAACTGGTCGGCCCGCCAGGCTTCTCCGGCCTGGACGGCCTGGGCCAGGGTTTTGAGATCACCGCCGGCGCAAAAACCCCGCTGGCCTTCGCCCCGGAGCAGGACAAAGCGAATCTGGGCTTCTTTTTTGGCTATTTCCAGGGCTGCCTGGAGCAGTCGGATCATTTCCAGATTGAGGCTGTTGATGGCCTGGGGACGGTTTAACGAAAGAGACAGCACCTGGCCGTATTGCCTAATAATAACAGGGCTATGAGCGGTTAAGCCAGGCGAGACGGTCATGGTCAGGGTTCCGTTGGGTGAGGTTGGCTTGAGGATAAGGCGATTTTTTCCGGCAGGTGAAAAAACCGGTGAACCAGGGCCAGAATTCTGGATTGAACCTCGGGTTCGGAGCCGAGGCCATCGACCCGCACGAATAAAGGGAGCGTCCAGGCGGTCAAAAATTGCGGCCACTCTGGATAAGATAGGAGATTTTTTCAAAGCTGGGGCTCACAGGCGCCCCCCTTAGCTGCAGTCGGTGGGTCAGTTCAGTCAGGGGGAGTTCCAGGATGATGACCAGATCAGGTTGAGGGGCAAAATCCTCATGACGTCGTTGAATGTCCAGGGGGTCAAGCCCCAGCGCCCCCTGATAGGCCATGGAGGAAAAATAGTAGCGATCGGTAATGACCATCTTGCCGTCTGCCAGGGCCGGTCGGATGACCTCCTGCACATGCTCCCGGCGGTCGGCGATGAACAGGTCCAACTCTGCCGCTGGGGTGAGGCCTTGACGGCCATGGCTGATTATCCGGCGGATTTTTTGCCCAAAAAGACCGTCGGTGGGTTCCCGGGTCAGGATCACCGGCAGACCCAGGTGGGTAAGATGGCGGGCCAAAAGCCGGGCCTGGGTGGTCTTACCGACGCCGTCAAGACCTTCCAGGGCAATGAGCCTTCCCCGGTTTATCGCTGGCTGGGCCGGCATGGGATGATAATGAGCCTCTCATAGGTATTCTATCTTCACAGGAACAGCAGGAATTGCTTCCCATATTCATAAGGTCCAGCTACAATGAGAACTTATCTGGAGCAGGGCAGCATTTTATAATCCCACTACTGGCCGCTCGGTGTTGCCCTCTTGCCGCTCTCCGGCGAGCGGAAATTGTGGACTAGCATGGGAACTTAGGTAACACATTTCGACAGGTTCTGACCAGCAAAAAATGCCGAACCGAAATGCTCTGGGTCGAAGATGGGCCGCCCCATAGGTTGCGGTTGGATGTACAAAAAACTGCCCGCCGGTGGCAGCGGCGGGCAGGGTGTAAGTTAAAGGTTAAGCGGTTCGGTTAGGCAACCATTTGGCGCCGCAGACCAAAAACACCGATCAGGCCGCTGCCGAGCAGCAGCAGGCTGCCGGGGATGGGGGTGGCAGACGTAGTGACATTGAGGACCAGGTCATTGTAATCGAATCTCCCAGGCTGTTTATCCCGACACCGTCTTCAAAAGCCACAATGTAATGGGTGTTGGAGATCTTGAGTTAAAGCCTTGGCTGGCCCGGTCACCGCTAATATTGTCACCCAACTCGGTGAGGTTAATTCCCAGCCGCTGGTTTCGTCAAAAAAATTACCCCAGGTGAAGGGTCCGCGGCAAGATGTTGATGCAAAATCAATCAATAGTGGAAGGAAGGATGGTCTTGCCGTAATACTTGCAAAGGCACTTTAAATCATTATACTTTTAATGTAAGATAAATAGCTTGCGGTCATTTACTGAAAAGCTTTTGGAAGCCTGCCGTTATTCTCAATTAGAGACGTGGAACTTATGCCAACTTACAACAAAAAAAGCACGCCCAGGGACCAAAGAAAACCGCCCTCCCGACGGCCTCGGCAACGGAGGTCTTGGGGGAGGATCATTTCCCGTCTTTTTCTCATCTTGTTCCTGGTGGGTCTGACGGCCGCCGGGGGAGGGGCGCGGCGTATTATGTTTATTACCACTTCAACCGGGATCTCCCTGATTACACCTTGATCAAAGATTTCCGCCCCAATCTGATCACTCGCATCTATGCCCGAAACGGCCAGCTCATCGGCGAATTTTTCACGGAGAGGCGGATTATCGTCCCTTACAGCCGGCTGCCCCAGCATCTCATTTTAGCCTTTCTGGCCGCTGAGGATGCCCGTTTTTTTGAACATCCGGGCGTTGACTTAATGGGGATTGCCCGGGCTTTTGTGGAAAATGTCAAAGCCGGCGAGATTGTCCAGGGAGGCAGCACCATCACCCAACAGGTGGTAAAAAGCATTCTGCTGACCTCCGAAAAGAGTTTTGACGCGCAAGCTGCGGGAAGCCATCCTGGCCTACCGGATAGACAACTTTGTCAGTAAAGAGGAGGTCCTCCTTCTCTATCTCAACCATATCTATCTGGGCAACGGCGCCTATGGGGTAGAGGCGGCGGCCCAGGAGTACTATGGCAAGCATGTGGAAGACCTGAATCTGGCCGAAGCAGCCATGTTGGCCGGACTGCCCAAGGCTCCCAGCCGTTTTGCCCCCACCAGTAATCCCACCCGGGCCAAGGAACGCCAGGCCTACGTCCTCTCCCGCATGGTGGAGGCAGGATTTGTGGGGGTGGAGGAGGCCCAGGCGGCTTTGAAGCAACCTCTGACCTTCACACCCCTTCGTCACGAACGTTTTGACGATGTCGGGTATTATGTTGATTACGTGCGCCAGTTGCTGGAGGAAAGGTATGGCCGGGACCCGCTGTATAACGCCGGTTTTCGGGTGTATACCGCGGCTGACATCGGGCTCCATACTGTGGCCAAGCAGGCCATCCAATCCGGCCTCAAGGACCTCTATCGACGGCATGGGTTCCGGGGCCCTTTAAAAGAGTTGTCGGCCAAGGAGATTGAACCTTTTTGTCAGCAACAAGTTGCCTATCAGCAAAAACACCCACCGATGAAAGGGCATCTCCAGACCGCGGTAGTGGTGCAGTCGGAAAAAGGACAGAATAGTCTGGTGGTCCGCTTCGCCAATGATTATGGGGTGTTGGCGAAAAATTTGGTTCCGGCTGATAAGGATTTGGCTGCAGGGATGAAGCACATTGTTTCCCGGTTGCGGCTGGGAGATGTTGTGCAGGTTCGGCTCCTGGATCGGGCCAGCGGCCGTTATCAGTGGCAGGTCAGTATCGATACGGATCCTATGGCCCAGGGAGCCCTGGTGTACTTAGAAAATCGCACCGGCAAGGTGCGGGTCATTATGGGGGGCAAGAATTACCGGGACAGTGTCTTTAATCGGGCTGTGCAAGCCAAGCGGCAGCCGGGATCTGCCTTTAAGCCCATAATCTATGCCGCCGCGGTGGAAAAGGGCTACGGTCCCCAATCCACCCTTCAGGATGAGCCCATCTCTTTGCCCGGGGGGCGTGGCGGAGAACCATGGACCCCCAGCAACTACGACAATTCCTACTATGGCCCCATGAGTCTGGCCTCCGCCCTGGCCATGTCCCGGAATCTGCCGGCAGTCCGGCTGCTGGTCAGCATCGGCTTGCCGCCGGTCATTAATATGGCCAAGGCCGTGGGCCTCACCACCGAGGTCTATCCCAATTACTCCTCGGCCCTGGGCTCTTCCGAGGTCACCTTGTTGGAGCTGACGCGAGCTTTTTCCACCTTTCCCAATGGCGGGCAGTTGGCCAACTCCATCGTCATCGAGCGGCTGGAGGATCGGGACGGACGGATATTGGAAGAGGCCCAGCCCAACCTGCGGCAGGTGATGAGTCCCCGGACCGGCAAGATCATGACCGAATTGCTCACCGGGGTAGTGCAGCATGGCACTGCCACTAAAGTGCTGGCCTTGAAAAGGCCCATGGGCGGTAAAACCGGCACTACTAACAACCATCGGGACGCCTGGTTTATTGGTTTTAGCCCCTCGGTCACGGCCGGCGTCTGGTTAGGGATGGATGATGAGCGCACCCTGGGAGGCAGAGAAACCGGCGGCCAGGCGGCGGCGCCCATTTTCATCAAGTTCATGCAGGAAGCTTTGAAAAACCAGCCTGTGGAGGAATTCCCGGAAGTGCCGGCCACGGTGTTTGCCGCCTCTCGACAACGCCAGGTGGATTACGAAGCCTCTGATGACGACGATGATCCCCCGGCCAAGCCGGCGCCGACTGGCAAAAAGAATTTTTTTAAACGGGACGTAGACGAATAACTAATCAGGCTTGCAGCGGTCAATTTCGGCTATCAGCAAAAAAATCAAGCCGCCTTCACAAAGCTGATCGTGGCCTGACCTTCACCTGCAGTCAGAACGGAACGATTACATGAAAGAAATCAACGTCAAAGAGATCACCGGGGCTGTCAAGCAGGCGGCCATGGATGCCAACTATGAACTGGGCGACGATATGCTCCACGCCTTTGGAACATGGTCGGGTGAAAGAAGAGTCACCGGCCGGTCGCGAGGTCTTTCGGTTGCTCCTGGAAAACGCCCGCATCGCGAGAGAGCAGATGATTCCCATCTGTCAGGACTGTGGCCTGGCGGTAGTCTTTGTGGAACTGGGGCAGGAGGTCCATCTGGTGGGCGGCGGTCTGAATGAGGCCATCCAGGAAGGGGTCCGTCAGGGTTATGAGGAGGGCTATTTACGTAAATCCATGTGCCATCCCCTGACCAGAAAAAACACCGGTGACAATACCCCGGCAGTCATCCACACCACTGTCGTTCCGGGCGACAAGCTCAAGCTCATGGTGGTCCCCAAAGGCGGCGGCAGCGAAAATATGAGCCGGGTACACATGTTACGGCCGGCTGCCGGCCTGGCCGGTATCAAGGAGAAGATTGTGGAAACCGTGCGGGAGGCGGGGGCCAACCCCTGTCCCCCTATCATTGTGGGGCTCGGCATCGGTGGCACCTTTGAACAGGCGGCTCTGTTGGCCAAAAAGGCCCTGCTCCGGGAGGTGGGAAGCAAAAATCCGGATCCGGAATTGGCTGCCCTGGAAGAAGAATTCCTGACCCTGGTCAATAACATCGGCATTGGCCCGGCAGGACTGGGAGGCCGCTGTCACCGCCCTGGCCGTACACCTCAATCTGATGCCATGTCACATCGCCAGTCTGCCGTTGGCCGTCAACATCCAATGCCACGCCAGCCGTCATAAAGAAGTGATCTTATAGGAGCCTGCTATCCATGTCTCGCACAATAGAATTACTTACCCCTCTTACCGACCAGGATGTGGAAAGGTTGGAAGTGGGGGACACCGTTCTCGTGAATGGGGTCATTTATACTGCCCGGGATGCCGCCCACAAACGGTTGATAGATTTGCTGGAGACCGGACAGCCTTTGCCCGTGGATCTCAAGGGCCAGGTGATGTTTTACGTGGGGCCCAGTCCAGCCCGTCCCGGCCGGGTCATTGGTGCGGCCGGGCCTACCACCAGCTATCGCATGGACCCGTACGCGCCGCAACTTCTGCGCTTGGGGCTCAAGGCCATGATCGGCAAAGGCAGACGCTCGCAGGAAGTTATCGACGCCATGATAGCCCACAAGGCGGTCTATCTGGGGGCCATCGGCGGCGCCGGCGCCCTCATTTCCCAATCCATCAAAGCCGCCGAGATCGTCGCCTACGAGGATTTGGGCCCGGAAGCTATCCGCCGTTTGGTGGTGGAAAATCTACCCACCATTGTCATCAATGACTGCCGGGGGAACGATTTGTATGAAACGGGCCTTCGCCAGTATGCTCGGACCTAATCGGTGTTCGGAGGCGCTTTCCCCGGGCTGCATCTTAATGGGCCTTTTCTCGAGTTAGCAGACTCCAAGATGGTCAATTGACAAATCACCCGAGCCTCATGGTTAAATTTTTATGCAACCTTCTTTTTATTAGAATTTTTCCTTTTTTTGAGTATACTAAAGAGTGGTATGATTATCTCAGATCGAGGGGACGGCGCATAAAAATTAGGTAAAACTATGATCTATCCTGCTGACCTGGAAGTAGTCCGGAAACGGATTCTAGAAAAGAAATACAATTATAAGGAATATAACTTCGGCCCCCTCAAAGACGACGCCATTAAAACGTTCTTTGATCTGGCCCAGGAATACGAAACCTTAGAAAATCTTTTTCGGGTCTGCGTTATCGTCCTCAGAGAATTTTTCGGTTTGGACAGCCGGCTCTTTCTGACGTGTAGCGGTTTGGGTTGCCTGGAATACGTCTGCGGCAGTCAGGACGGGGTCCAGACTGAAAAGATACCGGCGCCTGATGAAATCTACCTGTCGAATTCCGCTTACGGGATCAATGACTCCTGGGTGATCCCGGTGCGGGGCAACCGCCTTTTGGTGGACCGACTCCCTTTTTTCGCCAAAGACCAGGTCATCGGCATGCTGGAAATCTTTCCGGCCAGTGGTTTGAACGTCAGCGATAAATTTTTCTTTGAAAAATATGCCAACCGCCTGGGATATACTCTCCATAACAAAATCATTACCTTCCAAAATATTCAACATATCCGGTTTATCAACAGTCTGGTGGGAGATATAGAGCACAATGTGATCACCCCGAATATCTCCTTGAGCCTCTATTTGCGACATGTCAAAAAAAAGATCGAGGCACTGCACAACCTGGTGGAGAATCCTACGGAGAATACCGAGGCCTGCCCGGAGTTTGTGGCCGCGGTCCGGGACTTAACCATGGGCATCGAAACAGACTGCCAAAACTTTGAAAGACAATACCGGGGTGTCAGCCTCTTTCTCGAATCATTGTTTCGACCCGGCCACTTCCAAAAAGGCCACCTGGTGCTGCGGAAGCGCAAATGCAATGTTCGCAGTGAGATCATTCAACCCCAACTGGAACTGTACTTGCCCAAACTCCGAGAGCGGGGTATTGAAATTGACGAAAGCCTGGGCGGCGTGCCTGAAGAAGATTTTACCCTCATGGTGGACAAGGGCTTGATTGCCCAGGTTTACGCCAATCTCTTTTCTAATGCTGTGAAATATACCCGCCCCACTTCCTGGGGACGGAAATATCTATCCTACGGGCGCCGGTTGATTGCCGATTTTTTCGGACCGGGCAAGGACGGCGTGCGCTTTAACGTTTTTACCTCCGGACCTCATATCCCACACCAGGACCTGAGATTGATCTTTGAAGAAGGCTTCCGCGGCAGCAATATCGAAGGGGAGGTGGGCACCGGGCGGGGCCTTTACTTCATCCGCAACGTGGTGGAAACCCACGGCGGCCAGGTTGGGGTCGATCATTCCCCGGAGGGCAATGATTTTTATTTTGTCCTCCCCGTCTTCAGCGATCAAGAGACCGCCACCGAACCACTACCCGCCTAGCCATCTCCAAGGCAGTGAGGTTATTGTTCCTCAACACCTTCCAGGCCTCTGTCTATTATTACAACATACCGTAAAATCCTCCTGTCTAATTTTGCAACAGTTAATTTATTAATATTATCAATGATGTTGAATTACGTCAGCTCTGTCTTGTTGTCTTAATCAACATGCGACCGGGCTTACGTTCGAGCTGGTAGTGTGCCAGTTCCAGCCAGGGAAGCTATATTTATTTGTATAATCTGTATGTTATATGATTTATCGTCTTGTTGGCATTTTACTTGCAAGAAGATAAGACAAAGACAAGTTTTCAGGCAACAAAAGTGAAACTTTAAAAGGAGGTTGTGGTCATGAAGACGAGCATTTCTCCAGAGAAAAGCCAGGCGAGGGTTGCGGCCCCTGCGGCTTTGTCTAAGATGGTGGAAGTTTTTGGTTTTAAAGTGCCGACTTCGACATATTATTTACATCGGGGTCACACCTGGGCAGTGCTGGAAGATAACGGCCAGGTGCGGGTGGGAATGGACGACTTCTCACAAAAGATCCTGGGCCCGGCCGAGTTAATTGAATTTCCCGAGGTGGGCCGGGCGTATTATCAGGATCACGTCTGTATGGCGCTGGTCCGGCAGGGTCACAAGGCCAAGGTCCTGGCGCCGGTGGATGGCATAGTCCAGGAAATCAATACCAGGGTGCAGCAGCAGGCCGGTCTGGTTCACGACGATCCGTACGGCGAAGGCTGGTTGTTTAAGGTCCAGCCCACGAATCTCAATCGCAATTTGGATACCCTTTATTCTGGCGAAATCAATGCCTCCTGGATTGATCAGGAGTCCCACCGGTTATTGGGTTTGATGGATACCACTGCAGGGGTCACCCTCCCGGACGGTGGAGCTGTCATCGACGACGTCTATGGTAATTTCCCCGCCATGGGTTGGCGGCGCCTGGTGCAGGAATTTCTTTTAAAAGACCTGACCAAGAATTGGAAAAAAAGAAGCTGAACCCGGCGGAATAGAGATTTGGGAGGCAGGAGCGACAACAAAGTAAGTCTTGCCGCTTGGGAAACTGAGACGGATCAAATTAGGGAAGGATACTATAATGGCAACTCAAGAACAGAAAAAACATTGCGTCTGGATGGAGGCCGGCGTCATTGATTATAAAAAATGCGACAACAACTATGATTGTAACACCTGCAAGTTCGACCGGTCCATGAAGCATACCGCAGAAGCAAATCTCGCCCTCCTGAAAGCCGGCCAGACCCCTCTGGGGAAAAAGGGTAAAATCATCCCCTGGCCGGACAGGATGCGGCAGCGTTCGGGGTTGCAGCAGCAGTGCCGCCACATGCTCACGCACCGGGTGCCAGCCTATTTCTGCGGCAACAACTACGACTGCTTCAAGTGTCCTTTTGATCAGATGCTGGAAGATCAGTTCGAATTGTTTGCTCCGCCCGTGCGGCCGCAATTACAGGAAGTCTTCGGCATCGCGGTTCCCACCAGCGCCTATCTCCACAAAGGCCACACCTGGACGGCCCTGGAGAATGGCGGGCGCCTGCGCATCGGCTTAGACGACTTTTCTCAACGGGTGTTAGGACCCGCCGATGAAGTGCAACTGCCTAAGGTGGGCGAGGTGTTTAGCCAAAACGCCCAGGGTATGGCCCTGGCCCGGCAAGGGCACAAAGCCGGGGTAATGGCGCCGGTGGACGGGATCATCGAGGCGGTCAACCCGGAAGTACGCAAACATCCCCACGTGATCCACGACTACCCCTATGAAGAGGGCTGGCTGTTTGTCGTGACGCCCACCCAGCTCAAACCCAACCTGGAAAAACTCCTGTTCGGGGAAAAAAACCTGGCCTGGATCCAGTATGAATCACACAAACTGCTGGGCATGTTGGCATCTACCGCCGGTGTCACTCTGCCGGACGGCGGCTCAGTGGTGGATGATGTCTTCGGGCATTTTCCCGAAATCGGCTGGGGCAACCTGGTAAAGCAATTTCTGCGGACCCGATAAAACTGCTGCTCAGTCCCAACGGCCCATCTCGACGCACCAGAAGAACACGGCACCTGGATCACCAAGCCGTGTTTTTCTGTTTTTTTGGGGGAAGCAACGAACCCGGCGAGACATACCGGGGAAAGGAGGCGTTGGTGAAAATGGTAGTCCCAACGGGACTCGAACCCGTGTCTTTGCCGTGAGAGGGCAATATCCTAGGCCACTAGACGATGGGACCGCCTTGATAGTGTTTAAGATATTTTTCTCTGTCTGTCAAGCATTTCCTGGCCGCACCGTGGTACTCATGTGGTATAATACTGATAGGAAGAGCCTGCGGCACAGTGGACCCGGATTTTGCCGGTTCTGATATTATGATGCCTGCCAAGAAATACTATTGGGCTCGCCGGGACGGTCAAATAAAGGTGGGACAGCCCAGGCCACCGGGCTACATCCGGCGGTCTGGCTTGAGAGGTGACAATGCTGAAAAATATCCTGGTTTTTCTTGACGGCGGCGAGGAATCCCAACGGGGACTGCCGGCGGCGGCTAATCTGGTCCGCCTTACCGACGGCCGGATTCGGGGTCTGTTTGTCAAAAAATTTGAACTGGTGGAAATGGGTTTGCTGCCGCCGAGCCCAGATCTGGGAGCGGCGCCGCCGGTGATGTTAGACCCCGAGTTGCTGGCCACCTTAGAGGCGGAAAAGGACAAGACCGCCCAACGATTGGCGGAAAAATTCACTTCGGTGATCGGTCCCTGGTCCGACGGTCTCCAGGTGGTGCGGGGTGAGGTGGTGGAAGAGTTAGTCCAGGCCAGCCATACCGCGGACCTGGTCATCATGGGTCGCAACCGCCTGGCCACCGGGGACCGCAGCGATTGGATCAGCGACATCACCCGCCTGGTCCTGAAACGCTCCTGGGCCGCCGTGCTGTTGCCCGGCAGCCAACCGCAGACCCTTCTGGACGGCCCTTTTCTGCTGGCCTATGACGCCAGCCTGGCGGCTAACCGAACCTTGCGGCGCCTTGCCTGGTTGGCCGCCGTGACCAAGGCTCCGGTGACCGTGCTGTCAGTGGGACCACCGGAAACCACCGGACCCAGGCTGGAGGAGGCTCGTTTTTACTGTAAACCGTATAATCTGGAATTATCTTTGGAAGCCCGGGAAGGCAAGGCCAGAGACATCATTGAGGCCTTCACGGCAGAGAGGCGGTTCTCCCTCATCGGCTTAGGCGCCCATGGCCATTTTAAACTGAAAGATCTGGTGTTAGGCTCGTCGGCGGAAAAAATGCTGCGGAACCTGTCCCAGGGTTTTCTGGTAAGTGCCAGGTAAGGATTTTGTCAGGCAGTCAGCGTGACAGCGTTCAGCTAGCAGCGAAAGCTGGCGGTTTTCGGTTTAGACGATGCTCGCGAGTTTAGTCAGTTATAGTTTTCTCCTCTTCATCAGGAACGATTCGTGGATAAAGCTCCTCGGGAGGTGTATGCCACCCTCCTGGACGAAGGGACGCATTTGTGTTCGCCTATCACCAGTTATCGCCTCTTGAACACTGAACATCGTCATACCGGCATCTCCTTACTGAATCAGCATAAATTGTTCCGGGGTTGGCCCAGGGCCTGGCAGAGCCGCGGGATCAGGCCGTCGAAGCCGCCGTTGGACATGATCAGGACGGCGTCGCCGGGCTGCACCTGGGCCAGCAGTTCGGCCAGGAGGGCGTCGGTGTCGGGGAAATACCAGGCCTGGCGGCCGGTTTGGATGAGGTCGGCCACGAGTTGCGGAGAGGAGAACCGGTCGTCTTCCGGGGCTTTCCAGAGATCCGAGGGCTCGCGCACCAGGATGAGATCGGCGGCGGCCAGGGCCTGGACGTACTCCTGTTGAAAGATGCGGCGGCGGCTGGTATTGGTGCGGGGTTCAAAGGCCACCAGCAGACGCCGGCCGGGGAAGCGGCCCCGGGCGGCCAGCAGGGTTTCGGCCACGGCGGTGGGGTGGTGGGCGAAGTCATCCACCACGGTGATGCCGTTAAAATCGCCCACAACTTCCAGACGTCGTTTGACGCCGGTGAAATCGGGAAGGCCTTCTTTAAGGCGCTGCCGGTCAACACCCAGATCGGAGAGGGTGGCCAGCACGGCCAGGGTATTGAGGACGTTATGGCGGCCGGCCAGGGGAACGTAAAAATTCTCCCAAAAAAGTCCCTCCCGGAAGACGTCGAACTTCATGCCGTCTCCAAAGGGCTCCAGATTGTGGGCCTGCCATTTGGCATCGGTATTGAGACCATAAAAGGCAACCTGGGTGGAAGAACGGGAGGCTACCTGGCGTACCAGGGAATCATCGCCCCAGGCCAGCAGTTCCCCGGTGGGGGGCAGTTGGCTGACAAAGGCGGTAAAGGCCTGGATAACGTGGTTTAGATCCCGGTAAATGTCGGCATGGTCGAACTCCACGGAGGTGAGAATGGCCTGCCGGGGATGAAACAGGAGGAACTTTGGCCGTTTATCAAAAAAGGCGGTGTCGTATTCGTCTCCTTCCAGCACCACATAAGGGCCCTGCCCCAGGCGGTAATTGGACTCAAAGTTTTTGACGATGCCGCCGATCATGAAGCCGGGGTCCAGGCCAGCGGCAAACAGCAGCCAGGCCAGGAGGGAAGAGGTGGTGGTTTTACCGTGGGTGCCGGTGACCACCAGGGCCTGACGGTTCCCCACCAGGAAGCGGTTCAGGGCTGTGGGCATGGAGATGTGGGGCAGAGCCAGGCGAAGAGTCTCCTGGGCCTCGGGATTGTCGGCCCGGATGACGTTGCCGATGACCACCAGGTCAGGTCTGGTCTGGAGATGTTCCGGCCGGTAGCCGTTTTGCACCTGGATGCCGAGCTTTTCCAGGAAGGTGCTCATGGGCGGATAGGTATGTTCGTCGGAGCCGGTGACGAGAAAGCCCTGTTCTTTGAGGATGCCGGCCAGGGCGGCCATGCCGGTGCCGCAGATGCCTAAGAGATGGATATGATGAGGTTGAGTAGAATTCACTGTAGTTTCCATAAGAATAGTGATGGCCAAGTGGTGAGCTTAGCGCCCAATTTGGTCCCCAAATACAACTTGGTAACCAAGGGTTTCAAGAGTTTTGAAGCACAGGCTGGAAAGCCCATGCCACCGGGTTTTGTATTACTCACTCTCTGAAGATCTGTGAAAAACCTAAAGCCCGGGATGCGGCTTCGTATAGTTGCGGGCGGAACGGTCTTATTTTATCATTGTCCCGTCCCAGGTGCACCCTGTTGGTGAGCAATATTACTATTTGTCCCAGGTCCAAGTCAATCCAATAAGAGACGCCGGTGAAACCCAGGTGGCCAATGCTGCGAGGCGAGAACAAGCGGCCGCAGCTTGCCTCCCGGGCGCCCGGGACATCAAAACCCAGGGCGCGGGCGGCCTCCGGCGGGGGAGTCATAAAGGTGCGCACCAGGGAAGGATCGAAGAAAGCGGCGGTGCTTCCTTTGAAGCTTTGATAAAGCTGGGCCGCCAATTGGAAGACCTCCGGCCCGGTGCCGAAAAGACCGGCATGGCCGGCGACACCGCCGGCGGACCAGGCATTTTCATCGTGCACCTCGCCCTGTATGTGGCGATGCGGGATAAGACCGACTTCCGTGGCCGGGTATGTCGTATCCTGGCCGCCAGGCTGCTGCCGGGGGGTAAAGCCCATATTTTTAAGACCTATCGGTTCATATACATGCCGGCGGCAAAAGGCGTCCAGGTTTTCCCCGGCAACGGTCTCGACGACGGCTTTGAGGAGCATGAAGCCCAGATCGCTATAGATGGTGAGAGGCCCGGGGGTATGTTCCAAAGGTTCGGCTGCGGCCAGCCTTTCCAGAGCGCCTGGTCGCCGGTCAGCCGGAAGGGTTAAGACGGTTTCATAAAACGGCTTCCAGGCCGGCAGGCCGGATTGGTGCGTTAACAGGGAGACGAGGGGCAGAAGGCGCTTGTCTTCCGGGAGCCAGGATGCCGGCAGGAGTTCGCCCAGGGTGGCGGCCAGAGATAGGCGCCCTTGTTGCACCAGGAGCAGCAGGGCCAGAGTAGTGGCCAGGGTTTTGGTTATCGAGGCCAGGTCAAAAACTGCTTCCAGGGTGGTTTCAGGGCTGTCCGGCGAGAGGCTCAAGCGGCCCACGGCTCTTTTATAGGCAACCTCCCCATCCCGGCCGGCCACCAGCACCGCGGCGGTATAGACTCCGGTAGTTAGGCCGGTTTGCAGGATTTCGTCTATTTGATGCCAGTTTGCCGACTATATCTAGTCGTGGTTAAAAGGGCAAAAGGCGGGATGCGCTTCGCTTTCCCGCCCTACAGGTAAATGTACTAGTCTCAAGAGGAGCGCTACTTTTCCAGGGCCAGTTCGACGAGCCGGTCCAGGAGGGCCGGAAATTCCAGGCCTGCAGCTGCGGCCGCCTGGGGGAAGAGGCTGGTGGCGGTCATGCCGGGGATGGTGTTGGTTTCCAGGACATAGATGTCGTTGTCCCGAATGATGGTGTCGGTGCGGCTATAGCCCCGGCAGCCCAGGGCGCGGTGGGCCTTGAGGCCGTATTCCTGGACCCGGGCGGTCATCTCGGGGCTGAGTCGGGCCGGGACGATTTCCTTGGTGGCGCCGGCTGTATATTTGGCTTCGTGATCGAAAAAATGATAACTTTCGCCGGGAATTATTTCCACCAGGGGCAGGGCTTGCAGATCATCATTCCCCAGGATGGCGGCAGTGACTTCAAGGCCGGTGATGAATTCCTCCACGAGCACACGGTGGTCATAGATCAAGGCGTGGTGGATGCCGTCCATAATCTGCTCGCGGCTGTGGGCCACGGTGATGCCGATGCTGGAGCCCTCGTTGACAGGTTTGATGATGGCGGGCAAACCGACGGCGGCTTCCACGATAGCGGGGTCGATGGCGTCGTGCCGGGAATAATAGATCTCCCGGGGGACCTGGAGCCCGGCTTGCAGGTAGAGCATTTTGCTCACTTCTTTATTCATGGCCACGGCGCTGGCCATGACCCCGGAACCCTGATAGGGCAGTTCCAGGAGGTCCAGCAGTCCCTGGATGGTGCCGTCTTCGCCCCAGCGGCCGTGCATGATAATCAAGGCAATGTCCAGGTTGGGAGCGTCGGCGATGAGCTGGTTCAGATCGGTTTGGGGGTCATAGCGCTTGATGTCGTATTTGGCTTTATCCAAGGCCGCAAAGACCTGGCCGCCGCTTTTTAAGGAGACTTCCCGTTCCGAGGACTTACCACCGCTCAGTAATGCCAACCGTAATTTTTTCATTTCTGCCTCCGCTCTTGTTTATGGCTAAAATATCGTCGGGGATTATGTTCAAACCGGGTAAAAATTTTATTTTCCAGAATCAAGCTGCGCCGTTCATTGGTGGTGATGCGGTCCACAATGTCCGGGGTCCGGCCATAGCGGCGGCGCAGGTCATCGAACCGCTGGCCCAGGGTCACCACCAGATCGTGCAGCACGCGTTTATCAGCGTAATTAACTATCTCCACCTCCCGGAGGGGCCAGGGTTCAGCGGGATTGCGGCTCAGCCAGACGTGCTCCCGGACAATCTCGGCCACGGCGGGATAGCCCAGGTCGATGAGCCACTGGGCCCCAAGGCGGGCATGTTCACGGCCGTTGTGTAAGGTGGCGGTTTTGGCGAGGTCATGGAGCAAGGCCCCAGCCTCGAGTAAGGGCAACGATACTTCCACCCCGGCAGCAAGCAGGTGCTCGCCCACCATCAAGGCCACGTCGCGCACGCGGCAAGAGTGTTCCTGAATATTAGGCAGCATCCGGTAGGCCGTCATCAAATCCAGGCATTCAGGCAATGTGGGGTAATTGGCAGACATGAGTAGATCATTTCTTAAACTGACCGAATTATAAAAAAAGTTTCCGAAAGATGCAAGCTTTGGCCCTTATGCGAATGAGGTTTGCTTGTTGGAGTTTACTTCTTATTTATAGAAAAGAATTGCCGAAGACCGGGTTACCGGTTAGAATTTTCACCGCAGCGAAGAATGCTTTGATTTTTCAGGGAGCAATAATGGTAAAAACAATTTTCAAGGCACAATTAAGGCCCTTAAGTCATTGGGTAATTCTCATCGTTATGCTTATCCTGTTTTCAGGCTGTCAGGCCAAGGAGTCTCCATTGAGCCAGAAAGCGGCTGCCATGGTGATAGTGGTGCAAGACATGGTAACACATTTGTCCACAGCCTTGACAGGGCCGGTAGCTGACGGAGATACGGCGGAAATCAACGTTATCTTAAAAAACTATTTTTCTGGAGCTGGCCTGGAACCGCGTTTGCCGGTCACCTACGCCGGCGTCACGAACAATCAAGGAATTATACTGACGGCATATCCCCCAATCAAGAGTATCGGCAGCGATTTCTCGAAATATGGGGTAGTGGCCAAAACTTTGCAAAATAAAGGTATCCACCAGGAAAAGCTCTTTATGGAAAATCACCCCGAGATTTGGGTGATTTGCGCCTCGCTCGTGAATCAAGGGAAGGTTGCAGGCACTGTGTGGTTTGCCATGGACGCCGAAAAAGTCAGGAAGACCTGGGAAATTAGCAGTGAGGGATTTTTAGGAATCAATTTTAATAAGTAGGTCAATCACACGGAGATGTCAGGAAGGATGGCGATGCTCATCTGAAGACTGCACCGGCTGGAAAGCCCGTGCCCCCAAACCTTAACGCACCGGCCCCAGGGACACGGTTTGCCAGTTATCCAGGTTTAACCATTCCTGGGCCATGGCCATGATCTGTTTGGGGGTGACGGCTTCGAGCCGGTTAATGATCTCTTCATACGAAATATAGTGGCCGAAGTTGATTTCATTTTTGGCCAGACGCATCATGCGGTTGTCGCTGTCCTCGGCCGACAGATAGAAGGAGGCCCGGGAATAGTCCTGGGCTGCCTGTAATTCTGCCGGGGAAACTTCCTGGTGTTGCATTTTGCTGATTTCTTCCCGAACGGTGTCCAGCAAGATCTCGAGATTCTCCGGACCGACGGCCGCGCCGACGCCCAACAGACCGGTGTCGCTAAAACAGTGTAAGAAGGAATAGATGGAGTAGCACAGCCCCCGATTTTCCCGGACCTCCTGGAAAAGGCGGGAACTCATGTTTCCTCCCAGGATCAAGTTCAAGAGAATGGCCACGAACCGGGAGCTCTCACCTGACCCCGGAGCCTTGCCCCCTAACACCAGATGTACCTGCTCCAGATCACGTTCAAGATGGTGCTGTCCCGGAAAGGTACAAACGGCCTCACGTCCGGGAAAGCGGTTGCCGTTGAGAAAATCACCGAAGGTGGCAGCAGCCAGGTCCAGCAAGGTTTCGTGCTGCAGCCGACCGGCCGCGGCAATAACTAAACGATCAGGGTGATAATGGGCCTGGCGATAGTCCAGGAGGAGTTGGCGGGAATAGCGGTTAACGGTCTGGGCATCCCCCATAATGGGCCGACCGAAGGCAGAATCACCCCAAAACCAGCGGCTGAACAGATCATGCACATATTCATCCGGAGTGTCTTCCAGGGTGCAAATTTCCTGGAGGATTACCTGTCGTTCCTTCTCCAGGTCGTCGTTATCGTACGTGGGATTGAGGACGATGTCGCCCAGCAGGTCAAAGAGTCGGGGGAGCTGGTCAGCCAAAACTTTACCGTGAAAACAGGTGCTTTCCTTGGTGGTAAAGGCATTGGCGGCGCCCCCCAACTGGTCGATTTCCCTGGCCAGGTCATACGTATTACGGCGGCCGGTGCCTTTGAAGGCCATATGCTCCAGGAAGTGGGCCAAGCCATTTTCAGGAGCAGTTTCATCCCGGGAGCCGGTATTGATCCAGATCCCCAGGGAGACAGAATGAAAGTGGGGTAAGGCTTCGGTTACCACCCGGACACCGTTGGGCAGGACAGTTTTCTGATACACGTTTAGCAGGGGCCTCTCAGGGAATCACAGTGTCTGGGTCAAGATCTAAAGCGGCCTTGCGGGAGAGCCGGATTTTACCCTGTCTGTCCACATCCAGAACTTTCACCAGAACCTCGTCTCCTTCCTGGAGGATGTCGGTCACCTTTTTAACCCTTTGTTTATCCAGTTCGGAAATATGGATAAGGCCGTCAGTGCCGGGCAGAATTTCTACAAAAGCCCCGAAATCGACGATCTTCCTGACCTTGCCCTTGTATAACTTGCCGATTTCCGCTTCCTGGGTGATATCCTGAATCATCTTAATGGCCAGGTTGGCGGCAATGGCATCCGGAGAGGCGATGTGAATCCGGCCGTCATCTTCGATGTCGACTTTGGCGCCGGTGACGGCAACGATATTCTTCACGGTTTTGCCGCCGGGTCCGATCACTTCCCGGATTTTATCAGGATTGATGGTCAAGGTGATGATTTTGGGGGCATTCTCTTTAAGTTCCGACCGGGGCTGGGCAATGACTTCGTTCATCTTACCCAGAATATGCAGTCTGGCTTCACGGGCCTGATGTAAGGCCTGGTTCATAATTTCCCGGGTAATGCCGCCGATCTTAATATCCATTTGGAGAGCGGTGATGCCCTCGGCGGTGCCGGCCACCTTGAAATCCATATCTCCAAGATGGTCCTCGTCGCCCAGGATATCGGACAGGATGGCGACTTTGTCCCCTTCTTTGATGAGGCCCATGGCCACCCCGGCTACCGGGGCTTTAATGGGAATACCGGCGTCCATCATGGCCAGGGAACCGCCGCAGACAGTGGCCATAGAGGAGGAACCGTTGGAGGAGAGGATTTCGGAAACAATGCGAATAGTATAGGGAAAATCTTCCGGAGCCGGCAGCACCCGGGACAGGGAACGCTCTGCCAGAGCGCCGTGCCCGATCTCCCGGCGACTCGGTCCCCGGAGCATGCGGGTTTCACCGACGCTGTAAGGAGGAAAATTATAATGCAGCATAAAAGCTTTGAAGGTGTCGCCGCTCAGGGTCTCAATCTTTTGTTCGTCGGAGACGGTGCCCAGGGTGGCAATAGCCAGGGCCTGGGTTTCTCCCCGGGAGAACAAGGCTGAACCATGGGTCCGGCTCAACAATCCCACTTCGCAGGCAATAGTGCGAATATCACCATAGCCGCGACCGTCGATACGCTGCTGCTGGTTAATCACCAGGTCCCGGACCAGGGTTTTTTCCAGGCCGAAATAAAATCCGGATATTTCTTTTTCCCGTCCTTCGTATTCAGGGCCCAGTACGGTGAGGGCTTCCTGTAAGCCGTTTTCCAGGGTTTGGCGGCGGACCTGTTTTTCAGATTCTTGGAAGGCCCGCACAATTGTTTCCCGGCTCAACGCCTCGACTCTGGTTTTGAGAGCCTCATCGACGGTCACTTCCGGAATCGGCCTTTTCGGTTTACCCACCTCGGCCCGCATCCGCTCCTGAAGCTCCAAAATCGGTTGAATCTGGGCATGGGCGGTAAACATGGCCTCCAGGATTTCCTCTTCCGAGGCCAGGGCGGCGCTGCCTTCAACCATCACCAGGGCCTCTTTGGTGCCGGCCACGATGATATTGAAACTGCTTTCCTTGAGTTGGGAAAAAGTAGGATTGACTACGAGTTCGCCGGCGATTTTGCCCATGCGGACCGCGGCAATGGGACCCTGGAAAGGGATGTCGGAGATGGTCAAAGCTGCTGAAGCGCCATTCAAGGCAATAACATCCGAATCATTTTCCGTATCCACGGATAGAACCGTGGCGATGACTTGCAACTCGTGATAAAAGCCTTTGGGAAACAAAGGACGGATGGGCCGGTCAATCAGTCGGGAGGTCAGAGTCTCTTTTTCGCTGGGACGCCCGATTTCCCGCCGGAAAAACCCCCCTGGTATCCTACCGGCAGCGTACGACATCTCCATGTAGTCTACGGTGAGGGGCAGGAAGTCGATGCCTTCCCGGAGGCGATCGGAGCCGACGGCAGTTATCAGCACCCCGGTTTCGCCATATGTGGCAAAGACGGCGCCGCTGGCCTGGGCCGCCATTTTACCGGTTTCAAAGGTCAGAATTCTTCCTCCGACCTCAACTTCAAAGGTTTTTGGCATAATGTTTATAAAGGCCTCCTGTATAATAGATCGTTATCTCCGCAAGCCCAAGGTGTCGATGAGACTGCGGTAACGATCGATATCTTTTTTCTTTAAGTAATTAAGCAAACGCCGGCGTTGCCCCACCAACTTGATCAACCCCCGCCGGGAATGGTGGTCCTTGGCGTGAGTCTTAAAATGATCGGTGAGATACGTGATGCGCTCGCTTAGTATGGCCACCTGGACTTCAGGCGAGCCGGTATCGGCTTCATGCAGTTGGAACCGATTAATAATATCGCTCTTTTTTTCAACGTTTAATGCCACTTTCTACCTCCTATAAAATAATTTTTTCGATGCGATATAAAAATCATGCCTGCATCTTTAAACCCGGCGGGGCTCAAGGGTTGAACACCCTGACAGGCTTTATATTTTCTCCGTGGTCGCCAAGGACGGCCACGGCCACTAACGTTTGCTGACTGACGATTTTCAGCTGTTCGCCCGGGGCCACCGGAGATTCCAGGGTGACTTTGT
Organism: uncultured delta proteobacterium; assembly: GCA_963777875.1. GTDB lineage: Bacteria > Desulfobacterota > Desulfobaccia > Desulfobaccales > Desulfobaccaceae > Desulfobacca. The sequence goes on from CAVZSK010000055.1 coordinate 91,103, forward strand.
CATCAAGGCCAAAAGATTTGCCTTGTCGCACCTGCGCGGCAACCGCGGGGTCAACTTGAAGAGTTGGCAGATGGGGCAAGCAATCTACTAACGGGATACAATGCTCCAGAATCTGAGAGGCGGTCCGGTCAGAGGGATCGGCAGGCAGACTGGCGGCCTGGTCCAGAGAAAAAGGCCCGACGCGCAGGCGCTGGAGAGCTTTGAGATAGGCGCCGCATCCCAATTGCCGGCCAAGATCGGCCGCTAGAGTCCGAATATAGGTGCCCTTGGAACAGGTGACGGTGAAGGTCAATTCCGGCAGGTCCAGGGATTCCAGAATCAGGTCCATGATCGTGATCTGACGAGGGGTCACATCCACGCTGATTCCCTGCCTGGCCCACTGATACAGACGCCGTCCTTGAAAATGCAAGGCGGAAAAGAGCGGCGGAGTCTGCCATTGTTCTCCGACAAAAGTGGCCAGGGCGGGTGCAATGACCTCGGGGGCGGGCAGATGGGAGGAACGGGAAATAACGGTGCCAGTGCTATCTTGCGTGTCAGTTTGAGCCCCCAGAAAGACGGTGGCCCGATAGACCTTGGGCTGATCCATGAGAAAAGGGGTCAGTTTGGTAGCTTCATTCAGGCAAAGGGGCAGGACCCCAACCGCAAACGGGTCCAGGGTGCCCAAGTGACCGACTTTTTTGACTTGCAGCAACCGCCGAACAACTTTTACCACCCCAAAGGAAGAAGGTCCGGCCGGTTTGTCAATAACAATAACCCCGTGAGGTGACGGCTTCATGATGAGCCCTGGGAATCATCGGAAGGCGGAGTATTCTCGTGCAACTGCCGCAGGATATCTGCCACCCGCTCGCCACGCTGCCAGGAGTCGTCAACCTGGAAAAACAATTCCGGCATTACTCTTAAAATGTGCTCCTGAGCCAATTCCTGTTTGATAAATCCGGAGGCTTTTTGCAGGGCTTTTTGTAAAAGCTGGATTTCGGCCTCTTTCCCCCGGGTGAGATAAAATATTTTCGCCCGCCGGAGATCATCACTGATTTCCACATTCGTAATGGTGATATTTTGCAGTCGGGGATCGCGGCTTTTATGCAATAAAATCAAAGCAATTTTTTCCCGCAACATTACCCCGACACGATCACGTCTTTTATAGTCAGTAAGCATTTGGTGGTGATGCGGCGTCGGGTGCAGGCTGATTACCAATGCCAAAGTTCCACTTGGGAATCAACCACCTGCGCCACATGCTGGTCCTCGATAAATTGAATAATCTTATTGACTCGGGCATCTAACAATTGGGAGTCATTGCTCACCAGCGCCATTCCCAGTTGGGCCTTTTGCCACAAGTCATGGTCGTCCACTTCGGCGATGGCGGCTTCGAAGCGGTTCCTGATTTTCTCAATAAGGCCTTTGATAACCTTACGTTTACCCTTGAGCGAGTGGTTATCGGGCAGATGCAAGGTTATACGGGCCAGGGCAACTATCATTGCTTAAAATAACATTATTCCGACGATTTACTGCCAACCGGTTCCAAATGCGGCTTGACTTCCTCCAAGTGATAGACTTCCAGGATGTCACCCGATTGCAGTTCATTGAATTTATCCAGGCCGACACCGCATTCGTAGCCGGTCTGCACTTCCTTAACATCGTCCTTGAAGCGTTTCAGAGAACCGATTTTTCCTTCGTAAATTACCTTGTCCTTGCGCTTGACCCGGACCAGGGCGTTGCGCTCCACCTTGCCGTCCAGGACATATGAACCGGCAATGGTGCCGAGTTTGGAGATGGAAAAGACCTGGCGAACTTCGACCCGCCCCATGGGACGTTCCTCGAAGATCGGCTCCAGCATACCCTCCAGGGCGGCATGAACGTCATTCACCAGGTTATAGATGATGTCGTAAAAACGGACATCCACCTGTTCCTGTTCGGCCAGCATTTGGGCCTTGGGATTGGCCCGGACATTGAACCCGATAACGATGGCATTGGAGGCAGAAGCCAGCATAATATCGGTTTCGGTGATATCACCGGCGCCGGTGTGAATAATGGTGACCTTGATCTCTTTGTTGCCCAGTTCGGTCAGGGCCTGGGTCAGGGCTTCGATGGAGCCCTGGACATCGGCCTTCAAGATAAGGTTAAGCTCTTTGACCATCCCCTCCCGGAACCGCTCGTAGAGTTTTTCCAGAGTGACTTTACTGAGCTTGGCCATGGCGGCTTCCCGCTGTTTTTGTTGGCGCATCTGGGCCACCTGTTTGGCAACTGCGCTCATTTTCCAGGACGATGAACTCATCGCCGGCCTGGGGCACGCCGCTGAAGCCCTGCACCTCCACGGGGATGGAGGGTGTGGCCAGTTCCACCCGCTCACCTCGTTCGTCGAACATGGCGCGCACCCGGCCGTATTCCAGACCGCAGACAAAGACATCACCGGCTTTTAAGGTGCCGGCCTGGATGAGGACCGTGCCCACGGCACCCCGCCCTTTGTCGAGTTTGGCTTCGATAATGCGACCCCGAGCCATGGTGTCAGCCCCGGCCTGGAGTTCCAGAATTTCGGACTGGAGCAGGATCTTTTCCAGAAGCTCGTCGATACCGATAAGTTTTTTAGCAGAAATTTCGGCGAACTGGACATCGCCGCCCCATTCTTCGGGAACCACGCCGCGCTCGGCCAGTTCCCGTTTGACCCGATCGGGATTGGCATCAGGCTTGTCAATTTTATTGACCGCCACGACCAGGGGTACGCCGGCGGCCTTGGCGTGGTTGATGGCTTCCAGAGTTTGCGGCATGACGCCGTCGTCAGCAGCCACCACCAGGACAACGATATCCGTCACCTGGGCCCCCCGGGCCCGCATGGCGGTAAAGGCCTCGTGACCCGGCGTATCTAAAAAGACGACGTCCCCATGATCCAACGAGACATGATAGGCGCCGATATGCTGGGTAATGCCGCCGGCTTCCCGATCGATGATGTGGCTTTGGCGAATGGCGTCCAGCAGGGAGGTTTTCCCATGGTCAACATGCCCCATGATGGTAACCACCGGTGGGCGTTCTTCGAGTTCCCCTTCTTCCTGGGGCGGTAATCCCATGATATCTTCTTCCAGGCGGACGGACCGCTCGGCTTCATACCCGAACTCGCCGGCCACCAGTACTGCGGAATCATAATCCAGGGGTTGGTTTATGTTGGCCATGATCCCCAGGGCCATCAGCTTTTTGGTCAGATCGCTGAACTTGATGCCCATCTTTTTAGCCAACTCACCCACGGTGATGGAGTCCCCCACCTTGATGCGGCGTTTAATGGCTTTGGGAACCGTCAATTCGGTTTTTCCCATTTTCCGGACGCCTTTTTTGACCCCTTTCTTTTTGGAGCCCGCACCAGCCTCCGCCTCTTTGCCGGCATAGAGGTCGGCACCTTCCCTGATTTCCTTTTTGCGGAAACCTTTTTTCTTATCGTCTTCGGTAGTCCCCGGTTTCTTGGCCCGTTTTTTCTTGACCTTAGCTTTCTTGTCATCTTTTTCAGGAACGGGGGCAGGTTTTTCTTCCCTGGTTTTTACAACCTCGATGACTCGGGGGGGCCTGCGGGCTGGAGCGGCTGGGGATACCGGGGAGGGTGGGGTTGCTGCTTCAGGTTCGATCTTTTCCCCGGGAACGGGCAAACTTATAATCCGGGCTGGAGTATCTTTTTTTGCCTTTTTTGCTCTCTGCCGTTTCAAGGCTGTGGAGGTATCCGGAGTCTTGGCTTCCATCGGGGCTTGGGTAGTTTCGGTGGCAACCGTGTCGCCAGCTATTTCCCCGGCTTCGGAGGGAGCGCCGGCCTCAAGCGGTGACTCGACCGGACCCTGGCTGGACGGTGGCGCCATAACGGCCTCGGGCGGCACTTCTCCCGTTTCGAGGGCCTGGATTTCGGGGCCAGCCTCGACCGGTGTTGTGGGTTCTGGGGCCGGTGGACGTTTAGCGGCACCGGCCGGCGCCGGTTTGGGAGTTTCGGGCAGAGCGATAATTCTGGCCGGCTTTTCCGCCGCCTTCCGCCGTTTCAGAGGAGATACCATGGGCTTACCGGGCTTGCCTGAAACAGGCGCGGCCTCTGCCGGGGTATTGGAAGGCGATTCAGCCTCGGCTCCCTCAGTCGGAACCGTTTCTGGTTTATCGTCGGGAGAGAATGCCGGGCCGGTTGGTTTCTCCGTCACCGACTTTGGTCTGGCGAGGGCCCGCCGGCGTTTAATATGGGCTCCAACCCGTTGTTCCTCGACCAGAGGCACAGCTTTAGCTAGCATTTCTCGAGCCCGCGCCACATCGGTGGACTCAATGGAGCTGAGGTAATTTTCCACCTCAATATTTATTTCCCGCAGGCGTAGGATGAGTTCTTTAACATCCAAGTTAAATTCTTTAGCTAAATGTGAAACCCTGGTTTTGGCCATAAATTTTCTTATCCTTGTGGCAGAATCTGGTTAAGGTTGATAGATTACGTTTACCCGGCCCTCAGGGTCTCAGACCTGGTCGACGTCCAGGACCGCATCAATGGGGCCGGCTTCCTGGCTTTCGGTTTCAGCCGGAGGCGTCGCGGCACGATTGTCCTCACCGGCCCCGAGCAGGGCCTGGGCGGAGGCAAAAATGGTTGTCGCCTTTTTTTCGGTCAAACCTTCAACTTGCAATAAATCGGCAATTGCTGCCCCAGCAACTTCTCTGGCTGAGGTAAATCCGGCCTCATACAGGGCGCTGGCGGTCATCTCGCCTACTCCCGGTATCTTTAAGAGGGAAAGGTATCCTTCCTTCATAGACTTGGAGTATTTGCTTTCGCTCTTGACATCGATTTTCCAACCGGTCAGTTTGGCCGCCAACCTGACATTTTGACCCCGTTTGCCAATGGCTAATGATAACTGGTCATCCGGAACGATGATCTCCATGGTCTGGTTGTCTTCATCGATGACGATGCGGCTTACCTCAGCCGGGGCCAGAGCCTGGGTGACAAATTTGGCCGGGTCGGGGTTCCAGGGAACGATGTCGATTTTTTCGCCACGCAATTCCTGAACGATATTTTGTACTCGGGAACCTTTCATGCCCACGCAGGCCCCCACCGGATCGACGTCGGCATCCTTGGAGGTAACGGCAATCTTGGAGCGGCTGCCCGGTTCCCGGGCTACGGCCATAATTTTCACGATGCCTTCTTGAATCTCAGGAACCTCGGCTTCGAACAGGGCGGTGAGGAAATTTTCCACTACCCGGGAGAGGATTATCTGGGGTCCCTTGGCGTGCCTTTTCACATCCAAAACAAAGGCCCGGATCCGATCCCCCTGCCGATACATCTCCCTTGGCACCTGCTCAGTGTAGGGCACCAAAGCCTCAGTCCGGCCCAGATTGACAATGATGCCGGATTTATCCTGGCGCTGTACGATACCGTTAATTATCTCGCCTTGACGATCTTTGTAATCTTCATAGACAATATCCCGCTCAGCGTCGCGCATTCCCTGGATGATAACCTGCTTGGCCGATTGCGCCACGATTCTCCCAAAACTGCTGGCGTCTAATTTAACGCCCAGGCTGTCCCCAATTTCAGATTCCGGGTCCAACTGCCGGCCTTCCTCGAGGGTGATCTGTCTGTCGGAATCGATAACCTCTTCTACTACTTCTTTAAATTGAAAGACTTCTATCTCACCCGTATCTTCCGCTAAACCAACTTCAATATTGTCCTGTTTGGCGCCATACTTCTTTTTAGCCGCGGAACGCACCGCATCCATGATGGTGTTGAGCAGCAGATCTTTATCAATGCCTTTATCTCTACTCACTTGTTCAATGAGGCGTCTTAAATCTCCTACCATAGAGTCCTCTTAAATACGACTGGCCGAATTAAAAATCGATGTCGAGGCGGGCCCGGACAATATCGGCCAAAGGTATATGGTGAATCTGAGAGCCTTCCTGCAATGCTACGGTCTCTCCTTCTAACCCGATTAGTTCGCCTCGAAATAATGAACGTTTGCCGGTTCCACCCCGAACGGTGATGCGGGCCAAGCGCCCGGCAAAACGCTGAAAATCTTCAACTTTCCTCAAGGACCGGGTCAGACCGGGCGAAGAAACCTCCAGGGTGTAGGCATGATTGATGACCTCATGGACGTCAATGATTTCCCCTAAAAGTCTGCTTAACGCGGCACAGTCATCCAGGGTTATACCCCCCGGTTTATCCAGGAACAGGCGCAAGGTATAACGCTTGCCGGTTTTGACAAATTCCGTATCCACCAGTTCCACCTCCTGGGCTTGGAGAACCGGCAGGATAAGTTCTTTGATACGCGCCACAGTATCGTCCGGCTTCATCACACAACTCCTTCGGCCCTGAGGAAACGGCAACCCCATAAAAAAAGTGGGCAGGAGCCCACTTCCACATTCCAAGACTTTTCGTCATCTCGGCTACGCTCACTGGCGCAGATTCTCCGCCTTTAAAGTTTCCCGGAAACGTGGGTCACCTCAAAAGGGGAAGCGGGTACTGGCGCCAGTTCTTGTTGACCTGGCACCCAGACGATGGAGCGGGCAACGGGATTCGAACCCGCGACACCAAGCTTGGGAAGCTTGTACTCTACCAACTGAGCTATGCCCGCTTCTAATTATAGTTTAAAGATTTCAGAGAATTATGTCAAGAGCTATTTTCAATTGACAATTCAAAGGGATGCCAGTGACTGTGTGTCGGGTCCGACGATCTGCCGGGCTGCCGCCACATCTTTTTTAATCTGGGTCACCAGGGCAGGCAGGTCATCGAAACGGCGTTCGTCCCGGAGCCGTTGGACGAATTGCACTGCCAGGCGCTCGCCATAAATGTCCCGGTCAAAATCCAGCAGGTAGACTTCCAGGGACAATTCCTGATTGTCGAAGGTGGGGCAGGTGCCGATGTTGGCCACGGCGGGGTAGATTTGGCCCCGCAGTTCGACCCGCACTGCATAAATACCGGCCGCCGGCACCAGCAGTCCATTGTCGATGGTGATATTGGCGGTGGGAAAGCCCAGCAGACGGGCACCCCGGCCGTGCCCATGGATCACCTCGCCGGTCACTTCGTAGGGCCGCCCCAAAAAATCCTGGGCCGCCAGCACCTGTCCGTCATTAATGAGGTTGCGGATCAGGGTGCTGCTGACAATGGTGTCGTTGATCTGGATGGGGTCAACCACGTGCACGGGGAAGCCAAATTCTGCGCCCAGGCTTTGCAGGAGCGCAATATTGCCTTCCCGGTTGCGGCCGAAGCGGTAGTCGTGTCCAATAACCACCTCCCGGGCGCCCAGGCGATGGACCAGATAATACTGCACAAATTCCCGGGCCGGCATAGAGCCAAACTCGGCGGAAAAGGGGTGAACAATAATGCCATCCAACTCCATGGAGGCCAGCAATTTGATCTTCTGATCGGTTGTGGTTAACATGGGCAGCCGCTTATCCGGCCGCATCAGCTTGATGGGGTGCGGATCAAAGGTAATGACCACCGACTGGCCGTCCACGGCCCGGGAGCGGTCCTTTACCTTTTGGAACAAGGTTTGGTGGCCGAGATGGACGCCGTCGAAATTGCCGATGGTGATGACTGGATTGCGAAACGGCTGCGGGACAAGATTGAGGTTATGATAGATGACCATATTTTTTCCGGTATCACCGGCTTTTCAAGTTCGTTTCCTATTCTTTATTTTCTTCTCGGAGTGGTTGTCAATATGGAATTGACAACCTGAAAAATATATTATACAAATAAAGACGAAATTGTCACAACAAATAAAAACTATTCCTATTGGGGCGCTTCTCAAGCTTGTTATGCCGAAGTGGCGGAACTGGTAGACGCGCTAGGTTCAGGGTCTAGTGGGCGTACGCCTGTCGGGGTTCGAGTCCCCGCTTCGGCACCAGTTATATCAAGGGGTTAGGGAAAATTCTCTGGCCCCCTTTTTTTGGTGGTTCCCGGCCTGGCTGGGATAAAAAAAATTCGCCAAGGCCACGGCAATTTGTATAATAGATAAAGCTTTTTAACGATGGGGCGGGAACGCCCTGGAAAAACCTTCCAGACAAGCGCCTGTAGCTCAGCTGGATAGAGCAACGGACTTCTAATCCGTAGGTCGCAGGTTCGAATCCTGCCAGGCGCGCCAGATATTTAATTAAAACAAGTTATTATTCAGTCACCTGCTCCAGTCGTGGCACCCTCAGTCGTGACTGGAGTCGTGCTTTCAGTGAAGACGCCTTCCAGTAACCCTATCGCTTCTCGAACCGATTCCCCCAAAGATTGCAGGTAATGGTCCGTGGTCGTGGCTCGCTCGTGTCCAAGTATTTTTTGGATATCGGTCAGCGAAGCCCCTTTTTGGGCCAGGGTGGAGGCGGTGTGGTGGCAAAAATCATGTTTCCTAATGCCGCCAGGCCGCGTACAGGAAGGCCAGGGTCAGGGCTACGCTCATGAGAAAATGGGTCTTGATGGTGAGGGCCTGGATGGGTATGAACTCTTCGTCGGTGGGGGGGGTGTGCCAGGCCAGGCGTACTGCCTTCACGGCCAGGGGCAGGGCCACCAGCCCGGCGAACAGGTGCCCGGGGAAGTGAAAAATTTCCATGAGGATGGGGAGGCAGAGAAACGGCGCCAGCATCAGCCCGGCATACACCAGGAGGGAGTTTTTAAGACCCAGGCGGGCCACCAGGTGTTCCTTGCCCGCGGCAGTGTCCGCTTCCAGATCAGGGAATTGATTGATCCAGAGGATGGCGGTGATGAGGCAGGCCAGGGGCAGGCCCACGTAAAAACCCTCGGCGGTCGCCCGGCCGGTCATGGCATAGTAGGCCCCCAGGGTGAGGACCGGCCCGAAGGCCAGGAAGATGGTGAGTTCCCCCAACCCCTGGCTCATCAATTGCACCGGGGCGGCGGAGTAGAGGTAGGCCGCGGCCAGCCCGAACAGCCCGAGAAGCGCCACCCAGGGCCGGCCGTAATACATCAGGATCAGACCGCAGGCCACCCCCAGGCCCAGGCAGGCATAGGCCAGGTTCCGGACGGTTTCGGCGCTGAGCTCCCCGTTCTGGATGACCCGGCTGCCGCCGCTAAAAGGGGTGGCGAAGCGGTTGAGGGGATCGCTCCCAAAAGAGTCGTAATAATCGTTGATGAGGTTGCCCCCGGAATGCAGCCCCACAACCCCCAGCGCCGTGAGGAAAAAATAGAAAAACCCTTCCCAGACGCCCTGCCAGGTAACCAAAGCCCCGGCCAGGGCCACCGGCATCAGCGAGCCGGTGAGAAAGGGCAGCCGCGCCGCCCGGATAAATACGCCAATCCGCATGTTTCCCCTCCCTGATATGCCGGGATTATAAAAATTTCCCGATAACCTGTCAAAGAAAAATGGTGGCTCCCACCATCAATATAATCACAATTGGAAACATTATAACCCGGTCGCCGGAGCTTTATAGTGAACTTTTGGCTGTGATATGATAAAAACAGGCTACTGGCTAGGAAGCGTAACAGGAGATATCCATTAGACTAAAAGGTGGGAGGCGCTGCGCTTTCCCGCCCTTCCGGCTACGAGCAGTCAACGAACGGTATTCTCATTTCAAGAGGCAAGGAAAAAGCGATGCAAGCCATGGTCCTGGAATTTCCCGCCCCCATCAGTACTAATCCCCTGCACCTGATGGAACTGCCCCCGCTGTTGCCGGGGCCGGGTGAGTTAGTGGTCAAAGTGAATTACTGCGGCGTCTGCCATACTGATCTCCATATTGTGGAGGGAGAACTGCCCCTGGCCCGTTTGCCCCTGATTCCCGGTCACCAGGTGGTGGGGCAGGTGGTGGAGGTGGGTCCCCGGACGGAGCGTTTTCAGGTAGGGGATCGGGTGGGCCTGGCCTGGCTGCAATGGGCCTGCGGTCACTGTCATTTTTGTCAGACCGGGCTGGAAAATCTCTGTGAACAAGCCCAATTCACCGGTTTCCATCGGGACGGCGGCTATGCCCAGACGGTCGTGGCGCCGGCGGCCTTTGCCTACCGCCTGCCGGACAATTTTCCCGATCTGGCCGCGGCGCCCCTGTTGTGCGCCGGGATTATCGGCTACCGGGCGCTGAAAATCAGCAATATCAAGCCAGGGGGGCGTTTGGGGATGTATGGTTTTGGCGGCTCGGCGCACATCGCCATACAAATAGCCCGGCATTGGAACTGTGAGGTGTCGGTCTTTACCCGGAGTCCCGGCCACCAGAAACTGGCCAAAGAACTCGGGGCCGCCTGGGTGGGGCAGGCTCAGGATACCCCCCCGGCGCCCCTGGACAGTGCGGTGATCTTCGCGCCCGCGGGCAATCTGGTTCCCGAAGCCCTGCGAGCTTTAAACAAAGGGGGCACCCTGGCCCTGGCCGGCATTTATATGACCCAAATTCCGCCCCTGGACTATGATAAACATTTGTATTATGAAAAAACCGTCCGCTCGGTGACCGCCAGCACCCGCCGGGATGGGGAAGAATTATTGCAATTGGCCGCAGATATTCCCATCCGGACCCAAGACTCAGCAGTTCCCCCTGGCGGAAGCAAATCGGGCGCTGCAGTTGTTAAAGGCCGGGAAGATTAACGGGGCGGCGGTCTTGGCGATGGAGCAGTAAATGAGTAATGCGGACTGAGTGCAAGAAACTTCTAATCACCGTTTAAAATAGAATATATTAGCTATGAAAAATGTCGTAATCGAAGGAGTCACCCTCCATCTGGCCCATCCCGATGAGCTCAACCTTACTTGGGTGGGGCAGGAAGAATTAATGGCGCAAATCCTGGCTGCCTGGCTCATGGTGGATGACCGGGATCTGCCCTTGAACCCGAGGTTGTTGGGCAAGCCTGGTGTGGGCAAGACCACCCTGGCCTATGCCGCCGGCCAGAGGTTAGGCCGCGAGGTCTATCTTTTTCAGGCCACCATGGATACCCGGCCGGAGGATTTACTCATTACCCCGGTGATCTCCGAGGCCGGCAAGATCCAGTATGTGGCCAGTCCGGTGGTCACGGCCATGATCCGGGGCGGGGTGGCGGTGGTGGATGAGGCCAACCGCATGAGTGAAAAAAGTTGGGCCTCCCTGGCCCCCTTGCTGGATAACCGGCGGTATGTGGAATCCATCGTGGCCGGCGTGAAAATCAAGGCTCACCCCGATTTCCGTATCTGCGTCACCATGAATGACGACGCCTCCACCTTTGAGGTGCCGGAATACATCCATTCCCGGTTAATGCCCCAAATCGTGGTGGATTTTCCCGACCGGGAGGAGGAGCGGCGCATCCTGGCCCAAAACCTGCCCTTCGCCCCCGAGGTGGTCCTGGATTACGTGGTGGGCTTTTTGCAGCGGGCCCATGAGGCCCGGGAGCGCTTCACCGTCCGGGACGGCATCAATATCGCCCGTTATGCCTTGAAATTGGCCAAAGCCCAGGAGGGTAAATCCAAAGGTCATCTGGTGGAAATAACCACCCCGAACATGCTCCAGGCCTTTTTGGCCCAGGCCGTCCGGCAGGTTTTGGGGGAGGAGGCTGTGGAATATTTTTTTAGTTCTGAGTTTAGCTGAGTAAAAGCTTATAAACAAAATTGCTCCCCAAACCTTTCTCCTGGAGAGCACGACTGGCTTCGATGGGAGTAAGAAAAATAATGGCAAGACTTTAGACAAATTGATCTCGCTCAGGAAATACTCATCACATGGCTGCTGCTGAACCAACCTCGACGCCGGTTGCCTTACCGCATCACAACCTCCTGCTTCTGCCCATCCTGCACGGCCGCCTGGAATGTGCCGACCTGGTGCGGCAGGCCTTTATGGTCCAGCCGCCGGACGCCGTTGCCGTGGAGTTACCTCCCACTCTCGAAGCCGCGGTTTTACAGGCCGTGAAGCGGCTGCCACTCCTGTCCGTGGTGCATTATCAGGACAGCCGCGGGCAGACCATCTATTGGCCCATTGAACCCACGGACCCAATTGTAGAGGCTATCCGCTCAGGTTTAGCCAAGGAATTACCGATACATTTCATTGATCGGGATATGGAGAATTATCCCCGCAGTCGGGAAACGCTCCCCGATCCCTACGCCCTGACCCAGATCGGTCTGGAGGCCTATGCGGCCGCGTATCGGCGCACCTTCCAGGGAGTACCGTCCCTGGAACCCGATCTGCTCCGGGAACAGGCCATGGCCTATCAGCTCCAGCGGTTGCAGGAACGCTACCAACGGGTGCTGGTGGTGTTTGGGCTGGCGCACTATCCGGGGCTGCTGACGCAGTTGGCCCAACCCCAGGCCCAGCCTCTGGCTCGAACCAGGCGGCCGGGGGTCCAGGTAGCACACCTGGCCGAAGAGTCCAGCCGGGAAATTTTGACTGAAATTCCTTACCTGAGCGCAGCCTACGAACGGAGGCGCCAGGAAACACCGTTTCTCCAGAGTAGACCGTTTGGAACTGCTGGGAACCTTAGTGGCGGAGGCGGCGGGTCGATATCAAAAGGCCACGGGCGAAACTATCAATGGGCGGCAGCAGGCCATCCTGCACCAATTTGCCCGGAACTATGCCCTGGTGCACGGCCAGTTGACGCCTGATTTCTATCAGCTGGTGGTGGCGGCCCGGGGGGTGGCCGACGATGACTTTGCCTACGAAGTCTGGGATCTGGGCGCTACGTATCCCTGGCAGGAGGCCGAACCGAACCTGCCGGTGCTCAGGCTGAGGGGGGAGGACCTGTTTCTCAACCAGAAGAAGATTCGGTTCCAGCGCCGGCTGCGTCAGACCCGGAAGCGTCTGGTCCCCGTCCCGGTTCGACAAAAGCCCAGGGAACGACGCCCTGGTGAGTGGCAGGAAAAATGGCAGGGGCAGAATATCTGTTCCCACCCTCCCGAAGATCTGGTGGTGGAGGGATTTGGCGATTTCGCCCGGAAGAAAGCCGTGAACATGGTATCGGAACAGAACCGGCGGGTGGAACCTTTTCTCGCTTCCTTACTGGACGGCATCGATGTCCGGGAAACCATCCGGCACTGGCCCGAAGGCATCCTGTACGTCATGGAACAAAAACGAGCCCCGGGAAAAGTCGGCGCCGTGGTCGTGGTCTTTGACCCCGATGAAGGGGAGGAGGAGCAATTCCCCTGGAAACTTACCTGGCTCGGGGAGCACTCCCAGGAGTCGGATATGGCCTTTTATGCTACCCTATCCGGAGAACAGTCTGGTGGGACCGGGCATATCCCGCTGCCGGTATGGGGGCTTTATGCTTTCCTACCCGCCCTGGCGCCTGTATAATATCTGGCAGGATCCCTACTTTGCCGGGGCTCGCAGTAAGCCAGAAAGGTTGGTTTTGGCCGCCTTGGATTATTGTCTGGAAAAAAACGTGGTGTACGTGGCCGCCAAACCGCCACGCTCCCGCTGGCTGAATTGGGCCAACCGATTAGGCAAAAAGCTTATCTACCTGCCCATCGGCTCCTTTTCCCCTGTAACCATTAAAAATCTCCGTACTTTTCACGTCTTGGACGGCCAGCTCGTCCGACGCTGGGCCGGAGAGTATATTTAAGGATTATTCATTGCGACCAGCGATCCGGGGGCCTGTGTGAGCCTAGTAGGAAGTCAATGTAACATGATATTACTTATTCTGGCGGCAATAATCCTCGTGCTTGGGGGCATTTATTACTTCATTAGCCGACTCTTGCGCAAAATCAACGAAGCCCAGCGCAAGCTGGTGGAACTGGCCACCATAGATGACCTCACGCAGCTGTGCAATCGCCGTTATTTCTTTGAAAGATTCAATCAGGAAATGGAACGGGCCAAACGCTATCAGCGGCCATTGAGTTGCCTGATTTTGGATATTGACCACTTTAAACAGGTGAACGACACTTATGGACACCTGTCGGGTGATCAGGTCCTCATTGATATTGCCCAAATCTTGAGAAACAATTGCCGCCAAAGCGACTTGGCGGGCCGGTATGGCGGGGAGGAACTGATCATCTTGTTGCCGGAAACTGATTCCCCCGGGGCCATGATCATTGCCGAAAGAATCAGAGAGATGATCGAGCAGCATCAGACCGTGGACGACAGAGGGGAGATTATCCGGGTAACGGTGAGTATGGGAGTGGTTAGTCTGACAGGGCCGGAACTTGAGAAAATGGACAAGAATGAGCGCATCGTCCAATATGCCGATGATGCTCTTTTACGGGCCAAAAAAGACGGCCGGAACCGGATTGAAATTTATCAGACGTCCATGGAATGACCGGTGTTATTAAAGGGCGTGATGAATCATGCCCTGCCATGGGAATTACCTGTTTACCTCTGGTTCCCAAGTTGTAATTGGGAACCCAATAGTGCGCCGAGCTGCGCTTGGCAACTTAATAATTCCTTTACCGATCTTCAATAGGCCCATGCAAGGGTATGGGGCTTTTCCCTGACGCCACCTGCTCATGGGAGAGCAGCAGCCTTTTGTATTGGATTCCGGCGCTGTACCCGCCCAAAGAACCATTGGTGGCCACCACCCGGTGACAGGGGATAATAATCGGCAACGGGTTGGCTCCCAAGGCGCCACCCACGGCCCGGGCGCTCCGGGGCATACCCAGAGAATCGGCCAAAGCCTGGTAGGAGGTAATGGCGCCGAAGGGCACCTGCCGCAAGGCCTCCCAGACCCTGATTTGAAAAGGTGTGCCCTGCAGATCAAGGGTAAGATGCTCAAAGCTGTCGGGTCGGCCGGCAAAATAGGCCATTAAGGCGGCTGTGGTTTCCTGCCGCCACTGGCGCAGGCTCGTCGCCAATTCCGGGTCGCTCTGGTGTTGATCCACCGGCCACAATGGTCCTGTCTGTTTGCCGGGATTATTGAAATAGAGCGCCTGCAGCCCCCGCTCGGAAAAGCTCAGCCACAGGGGGCAAAGGGGTGTCGGGAGCATTTCTTCCCAAAGGGGCATCGATTCCGAACTATGTGCTAAGGTGCGATTTATTTTCATAAGCCAGCCACCCTCAAGCAGGTTATGGTATTGTCTTGTTTCGAGCTAAAATGGCAAACCAGAGGTTTTCGTCCAGCACCTGCTCCACCTCCAGAGGTAACTGGCTTATCTGCGTCAGGATTTTATCCACCTCCGTGCCCACCAAACCGGAGATAATATACCAGGGTTTATCAAAAAACCGCTCCTGCTCCAGAATCTCCCGCAGAATGGCATAATAGATGTTGGCCAGGACCAGGTCGGCCGGTTCATGGAGATAATCCAGAACATCACCGCAGGCCAAAGTTATTTTATCTTCCGCCTGGTTGTGGCGGGCATTTAACCTGGCCGTGTCGATGGCCAGATTGTTATGATCCACGGCCAGGGTGCGCTCTGCTCCCTTGGCCAGACAGGCCAGGGAAAGGATGCCGGTGCCGGTGCCCAGATCCAGGACCCGGGGTAAGCTGGCCTTCTGATACAAGTCGCTGATCAGTTGGAGGCACAGTTTGGTGGTGGGATGAAAACCCGAGCCGAAAGCCACCCCGGGATCAAGCCGGATGAGATGTTCTCCCGGCCGGGGCTGAGGTTTTTCCCAGAGGGGGCAGAGGTAAAAATCGGCGATGCGCATGGGAACTAAGGGATGGCCGGCCTCCCAGTCCTCATAATCGATTACCGTCTCCGAAAGATAGCGCTCAGCTTCAATTTCTCCCAGCAGTTTTTTCACTTCGGTTTCCTTTTTTTGAGTAAAAAATAGATAGGAGCAGTCTCCTTCCCGCCAGCAGCCCAGAAAATTCTCGGCCGCCGCGGCCGGCAGGTTGAATTCTCCCAGGATTTCATAGATAAAGAGTTTTTGGTACGGGCAGGCGGACAAGATGCTTTCTCCTGGCACTTTAATGTAAGGTAATACAACGGTGAAGGCAAGGGAAAATCTATCCCCTGATTAGGGCGTCTAAAGTGGGCGATTTTAGAAAATTTCCGGTTGTGGACAAATGACTGTGCTTCTCTTGATCTAATCAGCCCAATCAATGCAATGCACCGGACAGATGTCGATGGCTTCCTGGATTTTTTCCTCCGGCGCCCCCTCCGGGAACATCACCATGGCCCACCCCAGGGATTCGTTGAGGACAAAAACCTCCGGGCAGACTTCCACACAGGCATTGCAACCGATACAGGCCTCTTCGTCAATAACAGGTAGGCGAGTCATATATTCGTATCCTTCTCTCAGATATCGATGCTATTGTTTTGAACAGAAGGCTTTCCAGACAGCGTTCTCAAAATCGGCGGCCATGGGCCTCCCTAGGATTCCATTTATCACAGGGATTCCCTATAGGGCGTGCCGTGCACGCCTTAAACTAAATCGGCTTTCCCGGAAGAGGGACTGGCCGGCGCCGAAAAAGACCGTGGCCGCCTGACGCCGGCGCCCCGAACGCCCCAGTCCATACCGGGATAATAGATCGACATAACGATACCGGAACCGCTCCCAGTCCCCGGGATCGCCGGTACAGCCGCCCTGGGGTTCCCCTAAAACCAGCACATAGCACACCCCGGGGCTAGCGCCAAGGGGGCCGATGGATTGCCCGGGGGGCGGCCAGGCATACACCACCAGATCCGGGTGAAAAGTCTGCACTGCGGTCAAGGCATCCATCGACTCCACCACCGGGTGCCTGGGCAAGCCGCTCTCAAATTCTCCCTGGCCCGTATCCACGGCCTTGAAGCCTATCCTGTGGCGAGCCAACAAGGGCGCCAGGGCTGCGGCCAGATACCCCCGGCCGGCCCCGGCCTCTAAAACCCGCCGGATTCCCAGGAGGCGGATAAAACGGCAAAAAGCCAGGACCCATTCCCGGGAAGGAAAGAAGTAGACCCCGGTGGCCTGGGACAGGGCCGCGAGCACCGCCTCCTCCTGGTCATCCGACGGCACGAACCGGTTCCAGGCCGCTTCACTCCACAAATGCTCCATAGGGTCAGCACCAGGAGCGGGAAGGCGAATAACTCTCCGGGCCGTCTCTTCAAAAAGGTGGCGTTGCCGCCAGGTGGCCTGGCCGGAACACCACTGCGGGTTGAGGAAGAGGTCGGCCGCAGTTTCCCCGTGGTCCCTGGCCGGACGTTGTTGCCTGCCCTTAATCATAGGTTCAAGTTTCGCGTCCGGGGCGGCAAATACCAAAGGAAAAATTCCTCTCAAGCAATTATCCTTACCATGGACACCAATACTTTCCTGCTCGTGCCCAAGCTCCCGCTTGGGCACGCACTATCATTTAAAGCTCCTGCTTTATATCTCCAGAGAATCATTCCCGCCGGTCTTTTACCTCTGTAACGAAGCAGAGCTTCTTTTTAAATGGGGTTCCCAAGCGGGAGCTTAGGAACCAGTTTTAAATGATTTTCTGATCGCTGGCTTCGTGTTATGATATGAATTGAAGCATGCCTATGATTGCCAGTTAAGGGGAAAAGACCTATGACCCAGACAATGGTCCTCCAGGACAGCTATAAGCAATACTCCTATGATCTGGATAAAGTTTGCGCTCCGGAGGAGACCGTGGCCCGGGTGCGGTACCGTTTTCAAAAGCTCAACCTGGATCTTTTGAAAAATACCCTGCGCATTGACAGCGGCCGCCTGGATATCCCGGTGTATGTCAGTCTGTGCGGTTTAGATGCGGTGCGCACCATCGGCACTCAGAAACAGATGGGTAAAGGCTCCACTCCGGCCCAGGCCGAGGCCAGCGCTTTGATGGAATTAGTGGAGCGTTTCAGCTTCTTTTCCTTCATGCAGCGGGCGGCTTTTCTCTATGCCACCCCCGGCAGTCTGGTGGAGGAGTCGCTTCCCTTCAAAACCCTGGCCCGCTCTTTGTTTGACGCCAGCGACACGGTCAAACCCGCGGCCCTGGTATACCAGGACTGGCCCCTGCACTTTACCCATGCCGCCAGCCTGACCTACGGTCACCCGCTGCTGCTGCCCATCCACTGGTTTTACCTGATCAATGAATATAACGGTCCCGCGGCCGGCAACAACCTGGAAGAAGCGATCTTACAGGGATTGTGCGAAGTGGTGGAGCGGCACGTGGGTTCGGTGATCAGCCACGGCCGGCTCTTTACCCCGGTGATTGACCCGGCTTCGGTGCAGGACCCGGCAGCCGTGGCCCTGCTGGAAAAATTCCGGCGCCAGGGTATTGTTCTGCATCTCCGGGATTTTTCTCTGGATACCGGCATCCCCACCGTGGGCGTGCTGGCCTATGATCCCGCCACCTTCCCCGAGGCCAGCGAAATTATCTTCACTGCCGGGACCACGCCCCATCCGGAAAAATCCCTGGTCCGGGCCCTCACCGAAGTGGCGCAGTTGGCCGGCGATTTCAACAAACGCACTTCCTACAAGCCCACCCTTCCCAAATATGAGAATCTTACCGAGGCCTCCTACTTAATGGCCCCCGGCCCCCAGCGCCCCATCCAGTCACTCCCCAATCTGGCTGATGACAACCTCAAAGTGGAGATCGAACGCAGCGTCGCCGCCCTGGCCCGGCTGGGTCTGGAGGTCCTGGTGGTGGACGTTACCCATCCGGAGATTCGGATCCCCGTGGTGTATGTCATCGTGCCCGGGGCCCATTTCCTGGAGCGGACCCGCCAGACCAACGTCATTTTTCATCTGGCCAAGCTGGCCAGCCGCTATGCCGTGCCCGAGGATGCCCTGGAAGCTCTGGGCCGCCTCAACGAACAGTTCCCCGGACGTTTTGACGTGCTCTTTTTTCTGGGCCTGACCCTGGACCAACTGGGCCGGGCCGCACGCAGCCCTGTCATACTTCGAGGCCTCCCTGCAGGCTCAACCCCCCGCCCGGGAGATAGCCAGCGTCCATGTCCACATCGGTTCCTGCCGCAAAGATCTGGGAGACTACCAGGGCGCCATTGCCGCCTTGCTGCAGGCCAAAGCTGCCAACGACCAGTTAAAAGAGGTGTATCATCTCCTGGGGTTCTGCTACTTTAAACTCAAGGAACATCAGCAGGCAGTGGAATGTTTTGAAAAGGCCATCGAACTGGACCCCGGCTCCGGCATCGACTATGCCAACCTGGGCATCAATCTGCGGGAACTGGGCTTCCGCCAGGAAGCGGCCCACCTGCTGAAAATGGCCCTGGACCTGGACCCGTCCCTGGATTTTGCCCGAATGGCCTTAGAGAACCTGTCAGAATAGCCAAAAGGCGGGAGGCGCTTCGCTTTTCCGCCCTACAACCTGTCAGCATAGACCTGGAAGAATGGTTTGCTTGAATAACCTGTTGTAATTGTTTTATAGTTTTTTAACCGAAAACCGAAAACTGAAAACCGAAAACTATCTTAATATGCCCGAACATTGGATCTGGTTCCTTCTCTCCCTGGCCGTCGTTCTCTGGCTCGTCTCCCTCCTGGTCGTGCGCCATTGGACCAGGAAAAAGATTCTCCGCAGCTTCGACCCCGAGATCTTAGCGGGTGAAGACATCCCCCTGCCCTTTACCGACCCTCGTCCCGAAGACAAACAGGCCCTGGACGTCGTCCGATCCTTCCGGCGCCGGTATTTGTTAAAACTGTGGCCCGACACCGAGTTTTCCCTCAAAGTCGTCACCGGGCTGTCGCTGGAATTAATTCAGGAAATTGCCGGGGTTTACCACCCGGAAGATGAACGGCCGGAACTGCATGCCTCCCTGTCCGAACTCATCAGCCTGCAGACCCGGGTCAGCGTCCGTCTCCAGGCCCTGCTGGAGACGCTCCCCTTGAGGGCCGTAAAAGACGTGGAGCTGGAGACCATTCTGTTCTGCCACAATGCCTACAAGCAATTTACCTGTCATCCGGCCTACCTGTTCATGAGGCGCCATCATCTGGACAAACTTACCCGCTACGCCTGGATGCTGAAAAATATCGCCAGTCCCTGGTATTGGGGGTATCGGGCGGCTTATGCCGGCGGTAAGGAAATGCTGGCCCGGTATTTTCTGGGCCGCATGTCCACCATCGTGGGGCTGGAGGCCATCCGTCTCTACAGCGGCCGGGCCCCGGGAGCCGAACAATGGCGCAAGTATGACCTGGCCGTTCAGGAGATGCTGCATCTCACCGCGGTCAATGGTGCTTCGGAAACCGAGGCCCTGAAATTTGTCCTGGGATTGGTCCTGACCAGCCGGGAGTTGCCCGAACAGGTGAAATTGTTGCTGGCCGAGCGCATCTGTAAGATGCAGGTGGAGACCCCCGCCGATTTCGCCACCCTGACGGCCGCGGAACGGGGTCAGGTCAGGCGCTGGCTCAAGCAGTTTATTGTCAAGGTCATGCCACCCGCGGCCCAAAAGCGAAGGTTGCAGGAATTACGGCACCGGTTGGCCGAGCCCGCCGAAAGTTCGGGGTAACGTCTCTCAAGACATCGGCAGTTCCTCTCCTGCCAAATCCAGGCGGATTTTTCCCAGCCGGCAGAACTTCACCCGGTCCAGCAACCGGGAGGGCAGGGGGGTGTGAATCATGATCTGCCGCCGCTCCCACGGCGAGGGCAGCAGCAGGCCCAGACCCAGGGTCAGCAGGTTCTCGTCCAGCAACCCCACCAGGCGCAACTCCAGGGTGCCCCAGTTTACCCAATACCTCCTTTCCTGCCCCAGTTCCTGGCCGGCCAGAGCAATGTCCGATTCTGTCAACCTGCTCTCGACAATAAAGATGGTGATTCCGGCGGTTTTTTCAGCATGTAACACCGGGGTTGCCAGGAGCTGGCCAAGTCGCTGCTTTTGAGCTTCAGGCAAAGGCGGTCCCTGGCCGAAGGGGAACCCCAGCCAGACCACCGTGTCCAAGGGAAGAGCCCGGGGACGGGCAGCCGCAAAATAGGCGGCAAACCGTTCCTGGCGGTACAGACGCCGTTGGGGATAGAGTTTGGGTTGGGCCTGGCTGGACACCGGCAGGGTAAGCACCTCCGGGCCATACTGCCGCAGGGGCGCCAGAATGGGCTCCAATTCCTCCTGCCGCTGCAGGCCGAGGATCAAGCGTGGCTCCAGGGTCTCAACTTTGGCCAGTTTCAGGCGCAAAGCCGGGGGGCCGCCGATAAAACCGCTGGTATTGACAATGATCCGGCGGCACCCCCGGCTTCTAGCCGATTCGGCTAAGCGGCGTAAACCCACCACCAGTTCCAGCATCTTTCCCGGCGGGGAGGTTTGCCCGATGAAGTACAGGGCGTCGGGAAACAACCCGGAATCATCCGGGGCGTGGGGCGGATAGAAGTTGAGTCCCAGGGTGGCCGGAGGACCCAGGTGGGATTGGCCCAGATCACCGTCGATAAAGGCAATGGGCTTGCCCGCGGCCTGGGCCCGGCCCAGCACATAACGGCAAAAAGTGCTCTTGCCGCAGTCCGGCCCCCCCAGAACCAGAACCACCCCGTCGGCCGCCAAAACCGCGGCCCCGGCCGCTTCCCACCCCGGCGGCAGATCGATGTCAGAGATTGGCAGCATGATTAAAGGTACCTATTTTTATCAACTCCAGTTCGTAAGACCAAATTTAATCTCGCTATCTTTAATAAGTTGGATCGCCTTAGCCGAACCGAAAACTGAAAACCAGAAACCGAAAACCGTCTATTCCACCCAGGTAAGAAATTCCGCCACCTCCTGACGCCCGGATTTAAAGGCACTCAGGGGGCTGGCCGGGTCCGGAACCCCCACCGCCACGGTCATCACCAGATTGACGCTCTCCGGCAATTGCAATGCTTCCCTGATCACCTCCCGGTAGCGCAGCACAATGCCGATGACGCAGGTCCCCAACCCATGGGATGGGGCCAGCAGCAGGAGATTTTGGACCGCGGCGCCCAGATCGAACAGGCGGTCCAGGGGCAGACTTCTATCCAAAGCCAGGAGAATGACGGCCGGGGCGCCGTAGAAACTGAGACTGCCCCGTATCAGATCAAAATGCGGCTCCTGGACCGTAACGGTCCGCAAGGCCTCCATAAACCGGCGCACCCGGTCCTGATACGGCTCCGCCAGTTCCATGGCCGGCGGCTGTAGCCCTTGCGCCAGTTCCTCGGCATATCGGCTGGTCAGTCTTTGGACCAGACGCTCCCTCGCCTTGCCGGTGACCACAATAAAGTGCCAGGGTTGCATGTTGCGCGCCGAAGGAGCCTGCACCGCGGCGTCCAACAACTGCAAGAGGGTTTTCTTCGGGACCGGCTCAGGAGTAAAGGCCCGGATGCTTTGACGGCGGTAAATCGCTTCCCGAATTTCCATGGCTCACCTCCTCGAGTCTGCCAACAAAGTATATCAGACGCGAATGGCCTAACTGAAGATTTATCCTTACGTCTGCCCGAGATTTTTCCCCCCCGGCAGATAAACTGGACTTTAGGAAAAAATATTGACATAGTCAAGGAATCATGGGATAAAACGGGCAATCAGGTTTTCACCGGAGGATATGCAAATGGGAAATAGACGGTTCCAAGGGCTATTAAGTATCATTGTCTGTCTCGTGTGCTTTACTGGTTGTCTCGAAACAGCCCTTATCGGGGTAGGCGCCACTGGCGCCATGGCTGGCTACAAATGGCTGGAAGGCACCATGATCCGGGAATATCCTAAATCCCTGGCAGAAATGGAGCCGGCCGTCCAGAAAGTGTGTAAGCAATATCGTATCAAAATTACCGAGCGGAAAGTTACCCCCACGAAGGCCACTTTGGCTGGCGTGGATCAGAATGGGGATGACATAAAAATCAATATGGACGCCCAGCCCAATAATATCACTGCTGTCGGGGTGCGTGTGGGCGGTTTCATGGGGAACAAAGATGCCTCCCAATTGTTCCACACGCAGTTGGCGAAAGAAATAGGTCTCTAATATGGAAAAAATCAAGGCTGGAGTTATTGGCGTCGGGTATTTGGGCCGCTTCCATGCCCAGAAATATGCTGCTTTGGAAAACGCCGAGTTAGTGGGCGTGGTCGATATTGATCCCGACAAAGCGGCCCGGGTGGCCCAGGAGTGCCAGACCCAGGCGTATACTGATTTCCGGGAATTACTGCCCCGGGTCCAGGCCGTGAGTGTGGCCGTCCCCACTACCCAGCACTTCGCCGTGGTCCAGGAGTGTTTAAACCATCACATCGACGTTTTGGCCGAGAAACCCCTGGCCACCACCGTGGCCGAAGCCGAGGCGCTGGTGGCTCTGGCCCGTGAAAAAGGTAAAATTCTCCAGGTGGGTCATCTGGAACGTTTTAACCCGGCCATGGAGGAACTGACCCGCCGGGTGCACGATCCCCGCTTCATCGAAATCCATCGGCTGGCTTTTTTTAAGGAACGGGGCATTGATGTGGACGTCGTCCGGGATCTGATGATCCATGACCTTGACCTGGTGCTGTCCCTGGTTCCCGGCGCGGTTACGGAAATTCGGGCGGCCGGCGTTTCGGTGCTCACCGACTCCATCGACCTGGCTAACGCCCGGTTGGAATTTGACACCGGCTGCATCGCCAATCTCACGGCCAGCCGCATCTCGGTCAAAAGTATGCGGAAATTTCGTCTTTTTCAGCCCCAAACCTATCTGTCGGTGGACTTCGAAGCCCGGGAACTGATGGTAGTGGAACACACCGGCCAACCCGGCGGCATTCTGCCGGGCATTCACCTGGACACTGTCAAATTTCCCCCGGCCGACCCTCTCATGAAAGAGA
>CAVZSK010000056.1:0-12862 GCA_963777875.1 uncultured delta proteobacterium
TTCCTAAGGGAACACGTGGACAATAAGTAATGACGATCTATTTCAGGCAGACGCCCGATCCTGCCCCTACCAAAATGATAATACCATGGATATGATTAGGCATGACCACAAACGCATCCGTCTGAACCCCTCGATAATCGCCAGCCATGGCATCCCAGACCGCCTGCACCATCCTCCCGGCTTCGTTTAACTGCATCTCGCCGTCCACCACCTCGCCGAATCGGGTTGTCCGGTTCTGGGTCACCACCGTGATGAAATATCCCCCGACCTGCAAATAATCATAATCCCTCAGCCGAATGGATAGGCGGTGATGTAAGTCCGGAACCATGGACAGTAAGCTGTGTCAGGCAAGTATCAATGTTCATATATCTGAACGTTAAGGTCATAAAATTGGTCCCAATTGATTCAAAAAATTATTTTTCGGTGTTCAATTATTTAAACAGAATAGTCATAATAATAATAAGAGGTTAAACTAACAACATCTTATTATTTAGTTATCTTGTTTAAATATATGAACATTAAGTGATAAAAAATCGCTATTTTTTAATAACCATTTTCTGAGTAATATTGAATGATTAGTTAATTTTTATATTTGGCATAAATATTGCTTATTATTTATAAAAATAATTAAAAATAGGAAGGCAAGTATGCAAAAAAAATTAAAAATTGTCAGTTTGACGATGGTTTTCCTGTTTTCTTTTACAGGAATCGCCTCGTCCGCTTTAACCTCAGCATTTAGAAGCATAGATGGTCATGTCGGGGCTGAAATGGCGGCGTTCCCAGCAGGCTATGCTTCATCGGCAAGCGGTTCGTTGGCCCTAAGCACCATCCCGGTCGGGGCAACCATTCTCAAAGCGACCCTGTATGGCAACAACTATTTTGGTAGTTCTTTAACCCCGGGGGCAACTTTTGCCGGCAATTCCCTGGGGACTACCTCGGCATTTGCCACCGACGGTGCGTTCAGCGCCTTCAAATGGGATGTCACCGGTCTCGTTACCGGTAATGGCAGCTACAGTGCAAGTTACACAGGCTTAAGCAACAGCTACGGTCTGGCCTTAGCGGTAGTCTTCAGCGATGCCGGCCTGCCCCTGAGCCGCGTAACCATAAACGACGGCGCTATAGATTTTTCCCTATTTTGGCGGACCCGCCATCACTGCGTCAACCACCTTTGCTGGATTTGCAGGCCTCGGGACCCTGTGGATTCATACTGCGGCTGACAGCATGGTTCTGACTTCCCGGCCAAAGCGGCGAACAGATCACATTTAATGGCACTGTGGTAGGCGGTCCCATCGATTCCAATTTGGGAAATTATGCCAGTTTATTTACACTCCCGGTCAGTGCGGTAAACGGCAGCAATACCGCCGCTATCGTTGACCCCGCCGACCAATTTGGCTGGGATGTGGCTGTGTTGGCCACACCAGTTTCTACCGTCCCCGCACCTGCCGCCATGCTGCTGTTTGGCTCGGGTCTTATTGGTTTGGCTGCCTTGAGGATCAGGTTCAATAAATAAATCACGAATCAGTTGGAATAGATTTGAGGCAGGGTCAGCCATGGCCTTGCCTTTTTGTTGGTCTGCCCGGTGGCAGGGCCGTAAGGCAAAATATAAAATAATTTGTTTACAAAATAATTATGTTACAATAATTGCCCGCTAAAAGCTTTCTGCTATAAATCAACCCAATAAGATTTCATTCATAAATTCTGATACCGATTTCATATGAGTAAAGGTGGCAATCCACCACTTCGGGCAGTGCCCGCCCTACCTAAAAAGTTCCCCCGTCCCCTTTATCCCATCACCCATCACTTCATTCCGTGACATCTGTCCCACCTGTTCTGTCATTTTTTCCCCGTATTTAGTATAGCTTAATCCAGATAGCCTTTTTTACTTGGCTCTTTTTGGCCGATCGCTGACAGCCTTTTCCACTTTCACTTTGCACTTTCACTTTTTTTTTACTTTTCTTTCACTTTTCACTTTTTTCTGGAGTCCACCATGCCCAAATGCACCGTCTGCCATCACCCAGAGCGCCAGGCCATCGATTGCGCCCTCCTAACTGACAACGACACCTATGCGGCCCTCAGTCAACAATACGGCCCCAGTATCTCGGCCCTGTTCCGCCATAAAAAACATCTCCAGGAAAAAATCCGCCAGACCGAAAAACGTCTAGAAAACAGTCTGCGCCAGGAGACCCTCTTCCGCTACAACGACTTCCTGGAATCGACCCGGCAGATTGTCCGCACCGCCAGCGCCGACGGCGACACCCGCCAGGTCCTCCGGGCCGTCCGGGAAGGCACCCGGATTCTCAACTTCATCACCAAACTGGAAGTCAAATTTGACCCGGACACGGTCTACCGCATTCTGGCCTCTCCCCAATGGGTTTCCCAGGACAGCCTCCTGCCCACCGACCCCGGCATCATCACCGGCACCCGCCAGACTCTGGCCGACGACCTCTTCTTTCCCTGCCCGGAAATTCCCCCTGACCCTCAAGTAGATGCCTGGGACGCAGAAGATGCCGCCGCCGCCGACCTGGGCAAAGCTTCCTGTCTCGAAACTCGACACTCGGAACTCAAAACTCCTACGCCTCCACCTCTCGAAACTCGAAACTCGGCACCCGCACCCCTGCCCAAAACTCTGCCCCCGGGGATTACTCAGGAACAGCTCCAGCAAATCCTCACCCGACTGGACCACCGGCCAGCCAACCAACCCAAAACCGAAAACCGACAACTGGCAACCGAAAACCCACCGAAAAACCAGCGCGAAATTAGCGCGAAATTAGCGCGAAAAATCTCCCCTTTACCGATTAATTATGAGGAATATCAGGAAGATAAACAGTGCGAAAAAATTGCTGCGAAAAACCCCTGTGTAGGGCGGGAAAGCACCCGCAGGGCGGCGTATGCCCAAGCGCCTCCCGCCGTTCAGATGGAAAACATCGCGCCTCCTGCCGTTAACTGCCCCCCGCCTTTAGACCCCTCAACCCCACTTCCGAAGACCGCATGCCATCAACTCGAAACTCAAAACTCGGAACTCGAAACTCCTCACCCCCCGGTCGCCCCTGACCCGTTTCTCCAGGCCTTCCCCTACCTGGTTCTCCAGACTCGCAGCCCGTAAATTTAATGCTCCCGAAGCGCGAAAAAATTAACTGAATTTGAATGATTTTCCTAGTAGTTACCTAAGATTAATTTTTTTAAAATTTTTTCTGCCGCCGGATTTCCCGCCTCGGCGGGTTGTACTTTAGGAAAGTTTGACGTAAGGTTTATCCCTAAATGGGTGATCCCTGATACCAAATCCGATAATTCCGTGGGCCCGCCCGCCACCAGGAGGTGGAAAACATGCTGCTATCTAAGAAGATCTTAGGATTCCTGAGTGTCTTGGCCATACTATTGATCCCGGCTAACTACAGTGGGGCTCAAGGCCGGGGCTTCGACCAGGACTGGGGCACCAGTCTAACCGCTGCCGAAAATCCGCCCCTGGCCAAAAATGAGGCTGAGAAAGAAAATCATCGGCGTCCTGAACGACATCCGCCAGGGCCCCTGGATGGCCAACGTCCACACCCTGCACGGCCGCTTGCTGCGCCTCTTCACGGAGACCACGAATGCCAAAAATGTCGTGGAGATCG
This sequence comes from uncultured delta proteobacterium, assembly GCA_963777875.1. GTDB lineage: Bacteria > Desulfobacterota > Desulfobaccia > Desulfobaccales > Desulfobaccaceae > Desulfobacca. The sequence goes on from CAVZSK010000056.1 coordinate 3,612, forward strand.
GCACCTCCAACGGCTACTCGGCCCTCTGGATCTGCCTGGGCCTGCGCTCCACCGGGGGCCGGCTCACCACCTTTGAAATCGACCCCGGCACCGCCTCTCTGGCCCGGGCCAATTTCAAACGGGCCGGAGTGGACCACCTGGTCACCATCGTGGCAGGTGATGCCCATCAGACCGTCTCCCGGCTCCGGGAACCCATCGATATTCTCTTTCTGGACGCCGACAAGGACGGCTACCTGGACTACCTCAATCAGCTGCTGCCTCTGGTCCGCCCGGGGGGCCTGATCCTGGCCGACAACGTCAGCAAACCCGCGCCCTCGCCCGCGTTCCTGAAGGCCATTACCACCAACCCCAACCTGGAGACGGTATTCTTGAATATGTCAGCCACCGGACTGAGTGTGACTCTCAAGAAGCGCTAAGCATAATCGGGCTAAACGTGCTTGCGTAAATTTTCTCCTTTCTTTTGGGTGGTGAATAATCCTTGGAGTATTCATGTATTTTCCGGTAGAATAGGACGAATTTTAGTAATTCCTACCGTTAACCGAAAACCGGAAACCGGAACCGGAAACTTAAAAACGGCAAACCACCCATGACCGCAACCCCCAAGCAGGAACTTTCTCTCTTTGATTCCACCTGCATCATCGTCGGGATCATCATCGGCGCCGGTATTTACGAAACCGCCCCCACGGTGGCCCAATGCCTCGGCTCCGAAGCGGGTATTTTCGGTATCTGGCTGCTGGGTGGATTTCTGGCCCTGGCCGGGGCTTTGTGTTATGCTGAACTGGCCACCGCCATTCCCCTGGCGGGCGGCGACTATGTTTATCTGACCCGGGCCTTCGGCCCCAGGGTTGGTTTTCTTTTCGGCTGGTCCCAACTGGCCGTGGTCCGCCCCGGCGACATCGCCCTCATGGCCTTTATCTTTGCCAGATATGCCCAGAAGCTCTATCCCCTGACCGAATTCAGCCAGTCCATGTATGCCGCCGCCGCCGTGGTGGTGCTCACCGGCATCAATATCCTGGGCGTCAAAACCGGCAAATGGACTCAAAATATCCTCACCCTGGCTAAAGTCCTTGGTATGCTGGCCATAATCATCGTCGGCTTCAGCGCCCCGGCGCTGCTGCCCTCCCCTGATCCAGCCGTTCCCCTGAGCTGGGGAGGTCTGGACCTGGCCCTCATCCTGGTGATGTTTACCTTCGGGGGCTGGAATGAAATGGCCTACGTGGCCGCGGAGATCAAAAATCCCCGGCGCAATATCGTCCGGGGCCTGGTGACCGGCACCGTGGCCGTCACCGTGCTCTACCTCCTCATGAACGGCGCCTTCCTGTCCTCCCTGGGGCTCGGCAAAATGGCAGCTTCCCAGGCCGTCGCCGTGGACGCCATGGCCAGGGTCTTTCCAGAAGCCGCCGGCCGGGCCATCGCCGTGCTCATCTGCATCTCGGCCCTGGGAGCCGTCAACGGTCTCATCTTTACCGGCGCCCGCATCTCCTATGCCCTGGGGGCCGGGCACCTGGCCTTTCGACCTCTGGGAAAATGGCATCAACGTCTGGGCACCCCGGTCTGGGCCCTGACCACCCAGGGCGTCTTGAGCCTGGCCATTGTCCTCCTGGCCGGCTCCTTCCTCGACACCATCATCTACACCGCCCCGGTGGTCTGGCTGTTTTTCCTGGGCACGGCCCTGTCGGTCTTTATCCTGCGCCGGAAGGAGCCGGACCTGGTGCGTCCGTATAAAGTGAGCGGCTATCCCCTCCCCCCGGTGATCTTTTCACTCTGCTGCATTTTTATGTTTTACAGTTCGGTAACCTACGCCCTGGGCAAGGTCCCCTGGGGCTTAGCCCTGTTATCCGGCGTGCTTCTGATGGGCGTGCTCATTTTCCAGCTTACTGAACGGTAACGGCTTTGGGTCTATTCCAGACACTGTTAGGAAATTATGCAAGAATCTGAAAATACTCCAGTTTCAATTCTATCTCCCAATGTCTCACATCAATATCACGATGACTTGGCAAACTTCATCCGCCAATGTTGGCCGGTGGCCACCGTGGATCAGGCCAAGGCAGTTCGGCCCCTCCCCGCCTCTCCCCATTGGGAAAATCTCCTGTCCGTCTGCTATCAGGCCAGCCTGCTCCGGGAGGAGGAGCGTCCGGTACGATTGCGTCTCCTGGTGGCCGAACCTGAGCAATTCTCGGCCCGGGAATTTCCTCCCATGGGCCTCCATCGCCAGGTATTTTCCCAACCACGGCCTTGCCACGAACACGAATTACGGAAACTCTCCCCTGCCGCCGACTATTCCAGGACCCTCCTGGGGGTCAACTTGAACGATCAGCACCAATGGCAGATCTGGGGCCTGGTGCATTCCGGCGACCGCTGGCTGCAGACGTATCACGGCGGCCGGAAAGTGCCCCCATACCTTCCCGACGTCCCGGTCATCCACCTGGCCGGGTCCGGACGCCTGTCAGTGCTCTGCGGGATGGTGGAATTAGCTACCCTGATGGGCGGACGTATCCTCACCCCTGACCACAATGTCTTCGAGGCCCAGTGGTTGCGGGAGTTCTTCGCCCCGGTACGGGCGGAAATGCTGGCCTTTCTTAATGGCTCCTTGGCAAGCGGACAGAATTGGGCCGACATTATCGATCCGAACCTCATGGGTATTATCGGCCGGCACGTTACCATGCGCATCATCAGCACCATGCGCCAATCCCATCAGGGGGGCACGTTACTGTACCTGCCACACCAGCGCCGGGAGGAATTCACCTCCCCCAACCCTTTGATCACCATCAAATATCAATTCCAGAAAAAGGGCGACCGGCCCCGCCTGATGAACCTCATCCACCAGACCCTCCAGACTTTGCTGGAGGCTTACGGGGAAGAAATCCAACCGGGGAAAAAGCTCGGCTGGCAGGACTATATCGCCTGTAACAACGTGAGGTTGGCCCTTTTGGATGAGGCCATCTTTGAAGTCGCCCACCAATTGGCTGATTTCGCCGCCGTGGACGGCGCCGTCGTCCTCACCAACCGAGGGCAGGTGCTAGGTTTTGGCGGCATGATCAAAGGAGATTTTGATCAGGTTGCCTCCGTGGCCCGGGCCCTGGACGTGGAAGGAGAGCGACGGCGCGCCGAACCCACCGAAAGTGTCGGCATCCGGCACCGCTCAGTATACTACCTGTGCCATGAGATTCCCGAGGCCCTGGGAATCGTCATCTCCCAGGACGGCACCGCTCGTTTCATGAAGCAAAAGGCGGGATTGGTGACCTACTGGGAACAGGCAATCTCAAAACCATTAAAAATGATGTTATCTCAATGAGTTACTTAACAAGCCCCCGCAATTCTGCCAAAGCCTTTTTGGGGCTGCCGATATCCCCCACATGCACCCGGAGGGCCTGGCCGTTCCGGTTCATTATCACCGTGGTTGGCACTCCTGAAAGGCCCAAGGCCTGTCCCACCGTCCCCTTGGGATCGGCCAGGATGGGAAAAGCCACTTTGTGCCCTTTCTTGAAATTCCTGACGTCGGCGGCGCTGCAACCCTGAGCTACCGCCATGAACTTGACCTTCCCTTTGAGGTCCGACTTTTGCACCAGATTAAAGAAGCTGTTCATTCCGGGTACTTGTGCCAGGCAATGGGGGCAGGAGGTGCGCATGTTCTCCAAAACCACATAAGGGGCTCCGATGTTTTCCAGTTTAAAGGCCCCGGTGCTGCTCAGCCCTAAATACTTCTGGTCATGTTCCGACAATACCGCCGGGAAACTCAGGTTGCCATAGTCCTTACCTTTCTGAACCGCCGACGCCGGCGCTACTAAGCAGACCGAAAAGAAGAAAAGTAATGATCAAAATCCTGAAAGTTTTGGCACCAAGACATAATTTCTCCTTTGAACGAATCGTAAAATTTTGCTCGGTCAAGTATAGCAGAGCCCCAGATTGGAAGAAACCACTAATCTATGGCTGACCCGCAAAAACACAACTATGTCCGCCTATTTCGGTATCCATCACCTGACCGGTTACGGATTTTTTTATGACAAGTAGTTGATTAATCACCTGGAAAGGATTAATTTAATATTAATAATTTAACTTGAGACATTTTTTGACTGATATCCATGTACCCCTATGACTGAGTAAATCAGCCAAACCTCAAAGCACTACCAAAGAGAGGGCAACATGTTAGACCAATACGGCACCGGAATTGATCCTTTACCCAATAACGACACTTTGCGGATACCATTAGTTGCAGTCTTTCCCCATCCCTTTCATGGCCGACTGGTGGAACGAGTAATTCTCATGGTCAGCCACACGTTCAATTATAAGGGTATTCGCTATCGTTTTGCCTGGAAAGATAGCGGTGTCGCTTACTATTTTCCAGAGGCTGAAGCAGTAGCTCACGACCTAATTCCCGCCAACTTTTTCAAGAAAAAAGGGCAGATGTCTTTGCCCTTTTTCTCCGAGTAAGTTGACATTTCAGCAAACGAGCGCCTCTAATCCACCTTACACACCCCATGCCGTGCACTTGCCGCTGATATGATCCTCAAACTCCTGCCGGAAGTGTTTCAGCAGGCTCAGGAGCGGCGACGGCGCGGTCTGACCCAGGGGACAGAAGGAGGCGTCCATCAAGGTCTGGCCCAGGCTCTCCAGGAACTCCAGGTCACCGGGCTTGCCCTCGCCCTCCCAGATCCGGGTCAGGGTTTTTAACAGTTGGGGCGTGCCTTCCCGGCAGGGGGTGCACTGGCCGCAGGACTCATGGGCAAAGAAGACCGCCACCGAACGGGCGAAGTCCACGGCGCAGACGCTCTCGTCCATCACCAGCATGGTCCCGGAGCCCAAAGCGCCGCCCACTTTAGCCATGCCAAAGTCGATGGGCACGTCCAGGGCGTCGGCCGTGACAATCCCGGCGGAAGCGCCCCCGGTCTGGCACATCTTGAACTTCTTGCCGTTTTTCATGCCGCCGCCGTAGGTGTCAATGAGTTCCCGCAGGGTGATGCCCACGGGCACTTCCACGATCTGGGGGGTCTTGACGTGGCCGATGATCTGGTAAATCTTGGTGCCCGAGGTGTCGGCCGTGCCCAGAGACTTGTACCACGCCCCGCCCTTGGTGATGATGGCCGGGACTGAGGCCAGGGTCTCCACGTTGTTCACCACGGTGGGTTTCATCCACAAACCCGCCACTCCTGGGAACGGCGGTTTGGAACGGGGATAGCCCCGTTTCCCTTCGATGGACTCGATGAGCGCGGTTTCCTCGCCGCAGATATAGCAGCCGAAACCGGAACGCACTTCGATGTCAAAGGAAAAGGTGCTGCCAAAGAGGTTGTTCCCCAGATAGCCCTTGGCCCGGGCCTGCTCGATGGCCGTATTGCAGCCGGTGTTTACAGAGATAATACTCACCCCGGCTGTAGATAAAGCCCTTGCTGGCCCCCACCGCAAACCCGGCAATGGCCATCCCCTCCAACAGTTTCTGGGGGTCGCCTTCCACAATGTACCGGTCTTTGATGGTGCCCGGTTCGCCTTCGTCCAGGTTGCAGATGATATATTTCTGGGGCACGTCCAGGGGCCGGGTAAAGGACCACTTCATCCCGGCCGGGAAACCGGCCCCGCCCCTGCCCCGGATGCCCGAGGCTTTGACTTCCTCCACCACCGCCTCCGGCGTCATGGTCGTGACCACCTTTTTCAGGGCGCTGTACCCGCCCTTGGCCACATAATCGTCGATCTTCTCCGGATCAATGACGCCCACGTTGCTCAGCAGCACCAGTTCCGCCGGGCTCTGTTTGTAGCTCCGAAAATCATTGGTGCTGTAGGGCAGCTTTTTATACTCCGGGGCCTTCCCGGCCCGGTAGTCCGCCAGGATCTGTTTGATCTTGTCTTTGGTGAGGTTGCCGTGCACCACCTCGTTGATCTGCATGGCCGGGGCCACTTCGCAGACCCCCAGGCAGGCGGTTTTCTCCAGGGTGAACAGACCGTCCTTGGTGGTGTGGTTCAGCGGCACGCCCAACTCGGCCCGGGTAAACTCCAGGAGGTTGTCCGAGTCCAGGATATGGCAGGGGGGCGATTCGCAGAAGCGGATCACGTACTTGCCCTTGGGCCGCCAGGTGTACATGGAGTAAAAGCTCATGACCCCGAAGATGTCGCTGCCGGGGACATTGAGACCCGCGGCGATGCGGTCCTGCACCGCGGGCGGCAGGCAGCCCACCGCTTCCTGGACCGCCTGGAGCACCGGCATGAGATTGCCGGGAACGTTTTGATAACATTCGATAATACTGTCTATTTTAGTCCACTGCTCCGGGGTGATCTCCGGGGCCGGGACGCTGTGACCATGGCAATGTGCAGACATGATATCTCCTCCCTTTATCCTGCCTTCTCAATTTTAACGGCACAGGCCTTATATTCCGCGGTCTGGGAGACCGGATCAAAGGCGGGGTTGGTCAGCCAGTTGGCACAACCTTCCCGGAAATGAAAGGCCATCCAGACCATGCCCTGGGGCACTCTCGGAGTGACCAACGCCTTGACGGTAACCTGGCCGCGGCGGGAGGATACCCTCACCAAATCGCCGTCCGCCACCCCCAATTGCTTGCGCGTCCGCCGGGGAGATGTCAGCGGTTTCTTCGCTCAGCCGCTCATTCAGGCCCACACTGCGACCGGTTTGGGTGCGGGTGTGATAATGATACAGCCGGCGGCCGGTGCTCAAAACCAGGGGATATTCGGCATCAGGCACTTCCGCCGGCGGGGTCCAGTCCACCGGGGTGAAATTGCCCTGGCCGCAGGTGAAGCAGCCCTCTTTATGGAGGACACAGGTGCCCGGATGATCGCAGTCAGGCACCGGCCATTGCAGCCCGTCTCCTTCGATGCGGTAGTATTTCACACCCGCCAGCGCCGGAGCCACATGGGAAACTTCGTTGTCCCAGATCTCCTGGGCGCTGTTGGCAGCCCACTCCTGTCCCAGGCGTTTGGCCAGCTCTTTGAAGATCCACCAGTTGGGCTTGGCCTGGCCCGGGGCCGGTTTCACCTTGCGGACCAGACTGACCCGCCGTTCGCTGTTGGCAAAAGTGCCCTCGTCTTCGCACCAGGCTGCCGCCGGAAAGATGACGTCGGCAAAGCGGGTGGTTTCGGTGGGGAAGATGTCATGGCAAACCATGAACTCGGCCGCGGCCAGACACTTTTCCACATGGTGAATATCAGGTTCGGTATTGGCCAGGTTCTCCCCGAAGACATAGAACAACTTAATCTTGCCGGTGGGCAGGCCGTCCATCATCTGGGGCATCATCAGGCCATTCTTGTCGGGGAGATTTTCCACGCCCCAGAAGGCCTCAAACTTGGCCCGGGCTGCCGGGTCAATGACCTTTTGATAGCCCGGGAAGACATTGGGGAGGGCCCCCATGTCGCAGGCGCCCTGGACGTTATTCTGGCCCCGGATGGGGTTAACCCCGCCGCACTCGAAGCCGACGTTCCCCAGGACCATCTGAATATTGGCGCAGGAAAGGACGTTATTGACCCCGCAGGTGTGCTCGGTGATGCCCAGGGTGTAGATCAGCATCATGGGTTTGATGGCGGCCATGCGGCGAGCCACCTCCCGGAACATTTCCGGTGCGATGCCCACAATGGGGGCCACCCGTTCCGGTGGGTATTCCATCACCTTTTGTTTCAGGGCCTCAAACCCGGTGCAGCAGGTTTGTCACGTATTTTTCATCGTAGAGTTTTTCGGTGATCAGAACATGCATCAAGCCATTGAGGAAGGCCACGTCGGAGCCCACCTTGATGGGGACATGGATATCGGCGAATTCGGCCAGCTTGGTGTACCGAGGATCAGCCACAATCAAGTAGGCGCCCTTCTTGACGGCATTCTTCAAGAAGGTGGCGGCCACCGGATGCGCCTCCGTCATGTTGGAGCCGATGACGAAGAAGGCCTTGGCCTTGGCAAAATCAGCAAAAGAATTGGTCATCGCTCCAGAACCAAAAGCAGCCGCCAGACCGGCGACGGTGGGAGCGTGTCAGGTACGGGCGCAGTGATCGATATTATTCGTCTTGATCACGGCGCGGAAAAGTTTTTGCATGTTATAGGAGTCTTCGTTAATACTCCGGGCGCAGCTCACGCCAGCCAGAGCGTCGGGACCGTGCTTGGCAATGGTCTCTTTAATTTTCCCCGCCACCAGGTCCAGGGCTTCGTCCCAGGAGGCCTCCCGGAGGTCGCCCCCTTTCTTGTCCCGAATCAGGGGCATGGTTAAACGTTCCGGAGAGTAAATAAAGTCGTAGCCGAAACGGCCCTTGACGCAGAGGCGGCCCTGATTGGGCGCGCCGCCCTCCACCCCGGTGACCTTGACGATCTGGCTGCCTTTCATATGCAGCCAGAGCTGGCAGCCCACCCCGCAGTAAGGGCAGGTGGTGCGCACCTTTTTGATCTCCCAGGAGCGGGCCAGACCTTTGGCCTTCTTTTCCGTCAAAGCGCCCACGGGACATGACTGCACGCACTGGCCGCAGAAAACACAGTCCGAATCTTTATACGGCAGGTCGCTCTTGGTGACGATCTTGTTGTGCGAGCCCCGGTAGCCGATCTGGATGGCCTGATTCACCTGGACCTCATTGCAGCCCCGGACACAGCGGCCGCACATGATGCACTTGGAGAAGTCCCGGACGATGAGCTTATTGTCGTCTTCAAAATAATACGGCGTCTCCGGTGGCGCCGCAAAACTGGGGGTGGGCACCTGATAACGATACGCCAGGGCCTGCAGCTCGCAGGCGCCGTTGGCTTCGCAGACCAGGCAGTTGTGGTTGCCCGAACCCAACAGCAGTTCGATGATCATCTTGCGGGCCGCATCGAGGCGCGGGGATTCCGTGGCAATGACCATGCCGGGGGCAGCAGCCGTGGAGCAAGCCGGCGCCAGAGTGCGCCAGCCCTCCACCTCCACCACGCACATCCGGCAGGATCCCGTGGGCTTGGTATTTTTCATATAACACAAAGTGGGAATGGTGTAGATGCCCGCCTGGCGGGCAACCTCCAGAATGGTCTGCCCGGGATCGAATTCTACAGCTCTGCCATCCAGGGTCAGCTTTGGTTTGGACATGGCGATTTTTCCCTCCATCCTTCTCGTTATACCTGATAAAATGACCGACAAGGCCAATGAAGCTTATCAGCCCCTCACGACTTAGATAAAATCTTGGACTGATCCTTTTCGCTTGGGCCGAAATTTTATTTATGTCATAATTGACATAGCTATTGTAGATAACCACCCAACACTTGTCAATCGGTAACATACTGTTATAATATATGTTATTATTAACATAGG